>JBEKDI010000001.1:0-155072 GCA_050014435.1 Verrucomicrobiota bacterium
CGAGCATAAATTTGAGCGCCTTCTGACCTCGCTCTGGCCAGCAAGAATGTCCCCGCCGCCGCCCAAAACCAAGCATGTAATGCGATCGAATCACACGCTCACACTCTCGGTCAAGCAGGCCGAGTGCGGTGTTTCGATCCGCCCAGCCAACTCGTTAGGGCAACTTCAAAGTGATAAGTCCATTCCCTCATTTAACAGGAAATGCGAGGGGTCAAACCATACATATGCATGTTTTTGCGCTTGGCACCACTGGTTTTTTGGGGCGGGGGGCAACCCATAGTTGTCTTCGTTTTATGGATAATCTCCTGGTCATTTATCGCCAGAGTGCCGCGACCTGACTTAGACCCGCTACATGTTGCACCTCTGTAGCGGACCGTGTAGCGGGTTAACGCGTTGACTATCAACCGTGTAGCGGGTGTAGCGGGTTTTCCGGACCAATCTATCAATCTGCCGTCCAAAAGGCCTCCATGGGTAGGGCACGCACTCCGTTGCGCGCCGCGGCTGGCATCTGAGTCCCAGCCCTACCAGTTCGGATCTGTGCCATCTGCGCTTATCTGTGGCCAAAGCCGTCCCGGCTGCAATCCTGTGGGTCCAGGGGCGTTCATCTGTCAAAAAGCCGGGGAGCTGTATTGCCCGGGTCTGCGAATCTGTGTCCATCTGCATCCGTGGTTGAAAAGTCTGAATCATGAAGGCAGAACGAAGAGGTGGGGAAAAGTGACGATGGAAAATGGGCTGCGGCAATGGACAATGGATAATTGATAATTGACAATGGGGAATTCAGTCAGGGTTCGACGGAGTCTCACCCCACCGTGTGCTACCGTCCTCTCCGCGCATGCGCGGGCATGCCCTCCCACGCGCACCTCCATGGCGATGCCTTCCTGGGTGAACGCATGGGGAAAATGGCGGTTGCCACCCCGCTTCTTTGATATTCCAGTTTGGAATATCAAACTTTCCTTCTCGCTGGCGCTCAGTTGGCCCATCTTCGTTTCGTGCCTTTCGTGGTTGCTCCAAACGGGGTCCCTTTGCCTCCGATGCGGCTTGACTCCATTGGGCGGGGCCATATTGTTGAGCCAAGCGTATATGGCTGCCGGCATTGTTTTAATAGCTTTGATTGCGGCGATTGCCATCTACTTCGCCAATAACCCCTTGCAGCACACCCGCGGCTTTCTCGTGCGGCGGTTTGTCAACTGGTTCCCGCTGGGCATGACTTACGCCTTCATGTACATGGCCCGCTACAACCTGAACGTGGCCAAAAACTCCCTGGGCGACATGATGACCAACAGCGACATTGGCATCATCTTTGGCGTCGGCGCCGGCGTTTATGGCTTCTCCTTCCTGATCAACGGTCCGTTGGTGGACAAAATCGGCGGCAAAAAGGGGATGTTGATCGGCGCCATCGGCGCATCGGTCGCCAATGTCGCCATGGGAATTCTGACCTACATGCTGGTCATGCATCGGTTGCGCATGAATCTGGTCCTGGCCTTCTCCATTGTCTATGCGGTCAACATGTACTTTCAGAGCTACGGCGCCATTTCCATCATCAAGGTCAAAGCTTACTGGTTCCATGTGCGCGAGCGCGGCGTTTTTGGCGCGGTTTTTGGCACGCTGATTTCCCTGGGCGTCTATTTCGCCTTCGATTGGGGACAGGCCATTGCCAACATGGCCAAGGCCAATCCCCAGGGCGAATTGGGCTGGTTTCACAGTCTCATTCAGCAGCTTTTCGCGCTCAAATCGTCGTCGGCGAACGCCACTTGGGCTCTGTTTTATGTCCCGGCGGCGATTCTGCTTTTCTGGGCGCTGATGGACTGGTGGCTGATCAAGGACACCCCCGAGGAAGCCAGCTTCCCGCCCTTCGACACTGCGGACGCCTCGTCCGGCGTGATGCACGTCGAATTGACCACGATGGATCTGTTCCGGAAAGTCTTTGCCAGCCGTCTCATGCTGACCGTCGCTTTCATCGGCTTGACCGTGGGCGTGCTGCGCAACGGCATCATGAATTGGTATTTCATCTTTGCGGCCGATGTTAAACAGCCGGGCGCCGAGTTCATCGCCAATCATTGGGGCTTGCTCGTCTGTGTTTTTGGCATCATCGGCGGCTTCGCCGGGGGATGGCTCTCGGACAAATTCTTCCGCTCGCGGCGCGGCCCGCCGGCGGCGATTTGCAGCGCGGTCATGCTGGCGCTGGCAGGGCTGATGGCGTTGAACCTCTACACCTCGCCGTTGATTGTGGGATGGTCGGCCGTTCTTATTACGATGGCTGTGATCGGAGTGCATTCCTTGATGGCCGGGACAGCCGCGCCCGATTTCGGCGGAAGGAAAGCCACCGCGACTTGTTCGGGAATCATCGATGGGTTTGTTTATGTTGGCAGCAGTGTGCAATCATTCGGCGTGGGTTATCTGACGGAGGGACATCATTGGATTCGATGGCCGTTGTTTCTCATGCCGTTTGCCATCATCGGGATCATTCTCGCGGTCAGCATTTGGGATGAATTACCGGCGGCGACCCGAAGATACATCGCCGACGTCGAGGAGAAGAGGGTCAAGGCGGCCCGCCGGCGCGTCCCGGCCGCCATGGCGGAACCTTCACCCTGAGCTGCCATGTCGTGCAATAAGGCGTCGCCAATGTTCTGAATTCGCTGTAAACCGCCATTGTGTCGGACGAACCAATAAATCATCCAAAAGGGTTTCGCGCGCGGCGCGGTTTGAACTGGGGTTTTCTCGGGCTGTTATACACCTCGTTCTACATGTGCCGCTATAATCTGTCGGTCGCCAACAAGGCGATTAGCCAGGAGTATGGTTTTTCGCATTCCCAAATCGGGGACATCATTACGACGGCGCTTCTGGCCTATGCCTTCGGCCAAATCATCAATGGGCTTATCACGGACCGAATCGGCGGCAAAAAGGCCATGCTCATCGGGGCCGCCGGAACGGTGGTGATGAACATTCTTTTCGGTGTCGCGTCGTTTGCGGGGATGCTGGGGCTGTTTGTCGCCATTCGCGGCGTCGATGGCTACCTCCAGGCCTTCGGCGCGCCCGGCATGGTGAAGATCAACGCCGCATGGTTTGGCCGGCGGGAGCGCGGACGATTTTCCGGCATATTTGGTTTCATGATTAATCTGGGCCGCATTGGCATTTTTACCCTGGGTCCGGCGCTGCTGGCAGGCTTCACGTTTTTTGGCATGATGCAAATCCCGCCCATGCATTGGCGGTGGCTGTTTTGGGCGCCGTCCATCATTTGCCTGGTCATGGCCGCCGCCATGGCCCTGACGGTCAAGGAAACCCCGGAGGAAGCGGGCTGGGTTGGAGTGATTGCCGACGATTCGGCGCGTGGCGCAGAGGGAGTCCGTGCGGAATTTGGCCAGGTCTTCCGCGCCATCGTCAGCAACCCCGTGGTGTGGGTGACCGCCTTCGCCTACGCCTGCACCGGCGCGGTGCGGCAATCCGTGGACCAATGGTTTCCGCGCTACATGCAGGATGTTTACAATGTGGACCTTCATTCCAGGAGCTTTTTTACCGTTGCGGTTCTGATCCCGATTGTGGCGTCCCTGGGCTCATTGCTCTCAGGTTATGCTTCCGATATCATTTTCAAGGGGCGTCGCGCGCCGGTGGCCGCCATGTTGTATTTTCTGGAAACGGCCATCATTTTGCTGGCGGCGCAGTTTCATGGCGTCGGGTCGGCCATTCTGTTTCTCGCCCTCATTTCGTTAACCGCCAACTCCACCCACTCCATTCTGGGCAGCGCCGCGCCCATGGACATTGGCGGACGGCGCTTTGCGGGTTTCGCCCTTGGGTTGATTGATTCGTTCCAGTATTTCGGGGGCAGCGTGGCCGGGGTCTTTCTCGGCAGGGTGCTGGACCGAAATCTCGGAAATTACTTTTATTTCATGGCTCCTTTTGGTCTGATCGGCGGGGTGCTGATGCTGACCATCCTTGGCAAAGTAAACCGCGGCAGCGGTGGCGGTACAGCGTCCGCGGAAGCTTCGACATGAAAACCCAGCCTATTGTCATCGCCATCGACGGCACCAGCGCCAGCGGCAAAAGCACTGCGGCGCGGCTGGCGGCCAAAACGCTCCATTACACGTATGTCGATACCGGCGCCATGTATCGCGCCCTGGCTTGGTATTGCGTCAAAAGCCGCGTGGATTTCACCGATCCCGCCGCCGTGGCGCGCGCCTGTCGTCGCTGGAAAACAACCCTGGTGTGCGAGGAGGGGCCGGCGCCGCGGGTCCGCTTCCTGGTCGGCGGCTATTTTCCGGAGAAAGAAATCCGCTCGCCGGAAGTTACGCTGGCCGCGTCCCACGTCGCCGCCGTCCCCCAGGTGCGGCAGTGGATGAGGAAAAAACAGCGCGAGTGCATTCGCTTTGGCAACCTCGTCATGGAAGGACGCGATATCGGCACCAACGTCTTTCCAGAAACGGACTTTAAGTTCTATCTCGACGCCGCGTTGTCGGAGCGCAAACGCCGCCGCCAGGCGGAGGGGGTGCGGGACAACCTGGCCGCCCGCGATGAGCGCGACAGCCAGCGCGCGGCTGCGCCGCTCATGGCCGGGTTGGGCGCGCTGTGCATTGACACCTCGGGCCACACGCCGGAACAAACCAACCGCCTAATCCTGGCGGAATTCCAGCGCCGGCAGACGCTGCGAAAACGATGAGCCGCAAAATCAAACTCGTTTCCATTGATGGCGACGGCTGCCTCTTTGCCTACACCAAGATCGGCAGCGCTTTTCATTCAAGCTGGGACGCGGTGGCTTTTGCCTACGGTTTGAAGGAAACCTGGGACGCTCGCGCCAAAAAATACATCGGCCGCCAAACCGAGTGCGAGCTGTGGGCGCAGGAGGACGCCGCCGACCTGCGTGGACGGTTGGTCAGCATGGCGGCGACCACTCTCTATCCCATCCCCTATTGCAACGGGGCGAGGGAATTCTTGCAGGCGTCCCAGGGCCGCCTGGTGCGGGGCCTCCTTTCCGGCTGCCTGGATATTGTCGGCAAAAGGGCCGCCGCGGAAACGGAATTGGATTTTTGTTTTTGCAACAAAATGCACGAGGACGCCGGGGTCTTCTCTGGAACCATGGACTACGCCGTGCCCGTCTGGCACAAGCATCTGTTTATCGCCGAACTTTGCAAAACGTATCAGATCGTGCCCGAGGAGATTTGCCATGTGGGCGATCACGAGAACGACCTGGGCTGCTTTGAATGTGTCGGCTTGGCCGTGGCCTTCAACCCGAAAAAGGAGGAAGTCGGGCGCAAGGCCAAACATGTCATCAGCGATTTCCGCGAACTGAACCGCATCCTGGACCTGGCGTGAAACTCACCGGTATTCTTCCCGGAAAATTTTCCAGCGCGACAGGTCCATGGCTTTTTCCCCGGAATCCAGTTTTTTAATGGCCGCCACCGCTTCTTCGAGGCTGTCGTAGATTTGGTCTTCGGGCAGAGTGCCAAAAATCCAGAAGGGGCAGGCGCGCCGGCCTTCCGCCACCACCAGGAAAATCGGTTTCTTCATGCGATTGGCCCAGAAGACTTCCTCCGCCGTGCCCCAGGAGGCGGTCTTGGCGGAAATGGAGGCAATCAGAAAATCGGCCCGGTCCACCAGGCTCAGGTCTTCCACGCGGATTTTGCGCATGAGTTTGGACAAGTCCTTGAAGCAGGCTTCGGCGCGCAATTTGACCATCTGGGCCATGTGCTCCTTGTCTTCATTGACCGAATCCAGAAAAGGTTTTTTGAGAGGATCAAAAAAGATGATGCCGGTTTCCTTTAACTCGGTCTTGACCAAGTCCCGCCAGTGATGGGCTGAGTTGCTGTTCTCGATGCTCCCAGCCAGGTAACATTTGGTCCTGGTTAAAAGGTGCTTGGTCATGGCGCTGCCGATCTCTCTGCCGTTTTTCATCGCCAGACAGCCTACGCCAATCCATGAACCTGTCAATTCGACGCATCCCCAGGGGTCTTCAGGCTTGATAAAATCCGGTTACGAGCCGAATTTAAGGGTAATGGTCCCGCATATATCTTGCATGGGCGCTGGCCGCTGGTTGGCGGCGATTGGATTGGTTCTGGGCCTTGCCTCGCTACGCGCCGGCGCGACTACTTACTATGTCGCCACCAACGGCTCGGAAATCAATTCCGGCACGAATCTGGCCGCTCCGTTTCCAACGGTCTCCTTTGCCGCCCAAGTCATGATGCCCGGCGACATCTGCTACATTCGAGGCGGCGTTTATCATGAGTGGCTCAAACCATCGACTTCCGGCGCCTCCAATGCCCCGATCACCTTCACCGCTTATTCCAACGAGGTCGTCACGCTGGACGCGGCGGATGCTGTGACCGGCTGGACCTATTTGTCGAACGGCATTTATCAGGCCTCCGTCAGTTGGGACTTGGGGGAAGGGTCCGACGAGGTGTTTGTGGATGGCGCGATGATTCATCAGGCGCAATACCCGAACTACGGTAGCGGCGACGTCATGCATGCCGGCACGGTCAGCGTGACGATTGGCAGCAGCAAAACCAATGTCATCACCAGCGCGGCTTTTAGCGGGCAGCCCGACAATTACTGGGCGGGGGCGTGGTTTGTCGGCGGCGTGGGTCTTTCCTGGGGATGGCAGAGCGCAGAGGTGCTCAGTTCCACGGGCAGCAACATCACGGTGAATCCAGCGACGGAAACCGGCGCCTGGTGGTTCAGCGGCGGCGGCAACGGTTATTTGTTTGGCAACTTCAGTTTTCTGAACGCCGACAATGAGTGGTATGTGCAAACGAACGGCGGCGGCAACACCCTTTACCTGCGCATTACGAGTGGCGGCAATCCCTCCACACACACGGTGGAGATGAAGCATCGTGACTGGTGCGTGTATCTCACCAATCGGAATTATATCTCGGTCAGTAATCTGAACTTGTGGGCCGGGGCGGTGTTACTTCAGGGCAACGGCAACGTGCTGCAGAATTGCCAGGCGCAATTCCTCAGCCATTACACGATCATTTCCCAAGCTTACTACGAGGACGGTGGCTCCCAACAAGGCGGCGGGGTGGCGATTGTCGGCAGCGATAATGTTGTGCGCGGCTGCGCGCTGTGCAACACGGCCGGGACAGGCGTGTACGTGTACAGCGGCGGCAGCAATCTCATCTCCCGCAATGTCATTTCCAACACCGATTACTCGGGCACCTATGCCTGCGCCATCGCCCTCCACGGCAGCGGCGACATCGTCACGTTCAACACCGCGCATACTTCAGGCCGGGACATTCTTCGGCCCGAGGGCGCCGGGTCCGTCATCTGCTTCAATGATCTTTCCTACCCGAGATTGTTGTGCAAGGATCTCGGCCTCATTTATGCCTGGGGGATCAACGCCCAGGCGACGAACGGGGTGAATACCCGAATCGCTTACAATTGGCTCCACGACAATGACTATTCCATCCCTTCGCCGCTGATCTACCTCGACAACTACGACTTGAATTTTGTGGTGGACCACAATGTTTGCTGGAACAGCGGCGGGGATGCGGGCATCCGGATTAACGGCCCGGCCTTTGGGCACTTGATTTACAACAACACAGTTTTTAACTGCGCCGACGTGGGCGCTTATACCTATGACCAATACCCGGCCAGCAATCCGAATCCGGCCTTTTGGACCAACGACATTTATCAGTATTCGGCCTCGAACAATCTTTACCTGGCCAGTTCACCCCAAACGCAACTGGTGAACTGGACGAACAACAACTTCACCCTGTTGTCCAATGCGCCTGCCATTAACGCCGGGGTGGTCATCCCCGGGTTTACCGACGGCTACATTGGCAGCGCGCCCGATTTGGGGGCTTATGAATATGGCAGCCCGGCGTGGAGCGCAGGGGTGGATTCCCGGCCTGAGCTCACCGTCGGCAGCGTCGCAGCCGGCAGCCTGGCACTGGCGGCTACGCCGGATGCGGCCTTTTATGTCCTTTATACGGCGACGAACCTGGCGCCGACGTCCCCGTGGGCTCCCGTCACAAACACGCCGTTTGTGTCGGTGGACCAATGGTATGTGACATTGTCCACCGCCGGCAACACGACCCGCTATTACCGACTGCAAGAAAAGTAAGAAGGCAGAATTAAGAATTAAGAAGTCGGAAGGATCGAGTCAGTGTTTTCTTAATTCTGCCTTGTTACTTCTTAATTCCCTCAAGGGGTTGCAGGCCGATGGTGCCCTTTAATTCCGCCAGGTAGGCGGGCGTTTTGGCCTTGTGATAAGTGTCCCACGCGGCTTCCAGCCTGGCCGCGATGCCGAGGCGTTTGGCCTCTTCCGCGTAATTCTTTTTCTTGAGGAAGCTTTGCAGGTAATCGGCATGCCTCTGCCAGAGCTGGACGTCGTGCTCCTGTTTGGCAGACAGGCGCGCGGCATACCAATCGCTCGCCAGGACGTTCTGGCGCGTGAACAGCGCGCGGAACTCCGGATGGCTCGCGTCGCGGCCCTCGTGCTGCCCGTGCGCCATGATCTGCAGCAACGCCTGCAGCGGCGGGCATGCCCAAGCCACGCTGCCATCGGCAAAATACCGCGCCGCGGCTTCCTTGTGCGTGCTGACGATATTGTCCATGCCGTCGGCAAAGACGGCCTTGTCCTGGTTCTCAGGCCGCAGAATGTCTTCCGTGAAGACGGCGTGGGGATAGTTGAAGACGCGGCCGAAAAATGTTCTGACGAAGCTGGCGGTCATGCGCCAGCCCAGGCGACTGGCCAGCACTTTCCTGCCCTCGAATTCAAAATCCGCGCATCGCTCCAGGTAGCCGTTCTCGATGAGAAATGCCGGCAGCCGCTCCGACGGGGCCATGCGGCACCAGACTTCGGGAATGAGCAGGCTGATGTCATGATCCACGCGCACCTTCGGCCCGATGTGGCCCGCCGCGGATATGAAGGCGTCGTAGCCGGTCAGGGCGTAAGAGACCAGCGCGGCATTCAAATCAATGATGGGAGGCAGCGCGTTGAACGGACCTTTGGTCAAGGCTCCTTCCGAACCCGCTCCGGTGGTGGAGGGCGATTTGCCGGTCATGCTCGAGATCAACTCCATGAACAGTTCGGGCAGTTCCAGATGATGGATGGGATTGAAAACGGCGAGCGAGCGGATGCGCGAGACGGGGTCGGGCGGATTATTGCGGCGGCCGGGCATGACGGCGTTGACCGGGGTGTAAACCGGGGCGCTGAGGGGAAGACGCCGCTGCAGACGGGTGGCCATTTCAGCCAGATAAGTCTCGCGGGGATGGGCCAGATCCGGCCGCTTTTGCAGGTAGCGCGGATTTTTGGAGGGCTGGCCATCGACGATTCTCGGGTGGCAGGAGGACGCGAAGTACTCCACCCCGCCGTTTTTGGCCGCGGCCAGAATGAGCTGCCGCATCGGCTCGGTATATTTGACAAAACCGATGGCATCCTCCGTCAAGGCCAGCGCGTCCGCCTGCCGCAACGGCTCGAAATTGGACAGGAAATTGCCCGGCTCGGACAAATCCTGTTCCGCCTGTTTGTCATAACCGCGGTGAATGGCCTCATCCGGCCGCTGAAAGAGGCGCGCCTCGCAATTATGGACAAACTTCACCGATGGATTGAAGTAGTCCGGGTTCAGATGGGGCAGCCTTTCGGCCGGGACAACGACCGATGCCGTAATATCGTCCTCCATTTGCACCTTGGCGGCCGGAAAGTAGTCTTTGCGCAGGCCGAACACCCGCCAGGACCCGTCCGCGTCATAACCGACGCGGAGGTAATTGGAGACCAGTTTCCGGTTGCGGAATTTCAACTCGTTGGCGGGCATGCCGTTGATGATGTCCACGCTGAAATGTTCCCGCCACGTGTCGCCCCAATCCGTCTTGTAGAATCGTTTTACCACGAAAACGAGTTCGAGGATGTATTGCGGGATGGAGAGGAGCCATTGGTTGAAATCGCCCGAATAATCCCAGTCCGACGGGGTGAACAATTTGATGACCGACCCGATCGACCGTTCCGGGCTGAGGATCGGGCGCCGATCCGAGCCTCTCCTGGAGGGGTCTTTGAAACGATCCGAGTAATCGCGGTGAAGCAGGGCCTCCACTTGGTCGAAGTCCTTTTTGAAATCCGCCGTAAATACCGACCCGTGAATAATAGCGTCGCTGATGGACTTGGAAATTTCTGACTTGCCGCCGCCGGAAACGGTGCAGGGCTTGTGGCAGAGGGTGCCTTCGGCCACGGTGCCAATCAGCCGCCAGCCGCGATTGATGGACGGCAGCGCCATGCGCACCTTGTAGCCGGAAGGCCGCACGTATGTTTTGTCAGCCAGAAACTTGAGGGTCTGCAGGACCCCGGCAGCGTGCCAGCTCACGGTTTGTTTCTGCAAATCAAAGTGAACGTCGCGCGGCACGTAGATGATGTCCGGATGTTGTTTGTCGATGGCATAGCCTTCCGGCTGCAAGTCCATGGCTGCGCCCGCCAGTTGGATCATTTCATCGAAGGAATGCCCGCGAAAACGCACGTGCTTGTCGGAATCGAATTCTTCGCCCAAATCGTAGCTGGCATAGACCAATGCGCCGCCGGCGTGCTCTTCCTCGCACAGGCCGTAGAGATTGGCGGCGTAACTGATCTGGGTCTTGACCTCCTTTTTGCAATAGCCAAAGTAATTGTCGGCGATCACGGTCAGGATCACGCCGCGCTCATCCCGCGCCGTGACCTTGAAGGCCGCGCCGTTGTTGTAGAGATCCTTCTCCTCTTTCCAGCACATCCCGTCACGGCGCTGGCGCGGAGTGGCTTGGTCCCACTGGGGCAGTCCCAGGCTCTTTTTGGAGAGCTTGACCAAGTGGGGGGCAAGGATGACGCAGCCGCTGTGCCCGGTCCAATGCTCCGTATCCAAACCCGCGTCATTCTGCGGCAGGAACGGATCTCCAGCATTGCCAAAAATCGATTCGATGAAGTCCAGGTTGCACACCAGGCTGCCCGGGGCGAAGAATCGGATTTCCATGGATTTCTCCGAGATAAACCCAGGTACCTCCGGACACACCACCGGCCTGAGCAGGAGTGAAACGAAACATTCCGCCTGGGCCGCCTGGGTGGAGGTGAAGGGCAGGCGCAGCAACTCCGCGGGAGGTTGCAGGGCCTGCTCCAACAAGCGGGCAAAAACCATTTTGGGCACGGCCAGCTTGTCATCCGGTATCGGCAATCCACCTTCGGAGACATGAAAAACGCCCTGGGTGGTGCGACGGTCATTGACCGGGTTATGCAACACGCCCTGCCGCAGGCGATAAGACCGGACCAAATCGGAATGGAACTCATCGCGGTCCGGCGGCAGGGACAACTCGCGCGCCAGGCCGGGGCTGTCCAGGATGAAAGTGCGCGCCGGCCATTTGATGGCCACGCCCGTGTCGTAGAGATAATCGCGCAGAAAATGGTCAATCCGCCAATCCGCCGGACACAGATAATCAGCCAGCAGGCGCATGGTTTCCTGCTGGCGGGAAAACATGGGTGCGGCCAGGCTGGGGAACCGGCTCATGGCGCCATCACCAAAGGTGGGACATCCCGTCATCGCCAGCCGCAGATTTATCCCTTCAATCAGCGTTTCGTTGAGCTGGCGACGCAGGGTAGTTTCCTGTCCTGAAAATGCGTCGGAAGTCATCGGCAGACCTATTCTCGGGGCAAAACTTCAATTGTGCAACTGCAAAATTCAATGGCTAAAGCTCAGCCGGTTCTCCGCCGATATGTTGATGGTGGTTTTGGTGGCTGAAAACTGCAACTGAATACAATGAAATTTGAGGACATGGGATTGGTGTTTCCCCAGGAGTACATGCGGGCGGCCTTGATGGTATCCTTGCTGAGCGTGTGGGTGCTGGTGGGACTTTTCTTCTATCTCAACCGCTACACGCGGCGCGAGTATTTTACAATCTGGACAGCCGCCTGGTTGTTCTACGCGCTGTGGCTGACCTTGAGCCTGCGCGTGTCGGATACGGGCGCGGGCAGCGTCATGTTCGCCGTCAAACAATGCTGTGTGTCCATTTCGGCGGTTTTCCTGTTGTGGGGCAGCCTTCGCTTTCTCGGTCTCCCGGTTCCGCAACGCCTGCTGGGCGTGTTCATGTTGTTCCTGGTGGTTTGGACCTTTGTCAGTCCGGAAGTCATCATCGGCACGCTGCAGGTGGAGCTGCCCGTATTCATTCTACTGGGCCTGAGCAGCCTCTTCGCCGGGGTGTGTTTTCTCCGGTTGCGCAAACAAAAGGCCTTCGTTGGCGCGGGCATGCTGGCGCTGGGTTTTTTGCTTTGGGGTCTTTACCTCGGCAGCTATCCCTTCTCCCAGCAATACGGGAACCTTTACAGCGCCGGCTTTTTCATCGCCGCCGTGCTGCAACTTTTCATCGCCGTCAGTATGATCGTGCTGGTTTTGGAAGAAGTGCGTTTCAAATCGGAACAGGTGCTGAAGGAAATCGCCGCCGTCCGGCAAGAAAAGGACGCATTGCAGGTCAAGGTCATCACCACGGAAGAAGAATGCCAGAGTCTGTATGACAAGGTGCGCCTGACCGAGGGAGCGCAAAAAGCTTACGACGAATTGCGCCGGACCCAGCAGTCGGTCGTGCAGCAGGAACGCCTCCGCGCCCTGGGACAGATGGCCAGCGGCGTGGCCCACGATATTAACAACGCCTTGTCCCCCATCACCGCCTACTCGGATCTTTTGCTCCATACGCTGCCGGATTTGGCCAACGAACCGCGCGAGCGCCTCAAGCGGATCAAACAGGCGGCGGAGGACGTGGCACAAATTGTGGCCCGCATGCGGGAATTCTACCGGCGCGACCTGGATTCCGATCGATTGGAGAAAGTGAACGTCAACCAAGCCATCGAGGAGGTGGTTGAACTTACCCGCCCGCGCTGGCGCGATCTGGCGCAGCGCCAAGGCGCTTCCATCCGCGTCAATGTTGAACCGGCTGCGGACCTGCCCGTGTTGGTCTGCAACCCGAGTGAACTGCGTGAGGCACTGACCAACGTGGTCTTCAATGCCGTCGATGCGCTTCCGCAAGGCGGGGTCATCATTTTCGTTACCCGTTCGGTGACCAAGCCTGATTTGCAAAATGGCGGAGAGCAGCAGGAGCTTCAGCTGGAGATCCGGGACAATGGCATCGGCATGGATGACCGCGTGCGCCAACACTGTCTGGAACCGTTTTTCTCCACCAAACTTCACACTGGCGGCACGGGGTTGGGACTGGCGATGGTATATGGCATGGTGCGGCGGCACGACGGCGGCATCGAGATCGAAAGCGCGCCGAACCACGGCACCTGCGTGCGCCTCATTTTCCCAATAAAGGAGCGGGCGATTTCATCGGGCCGGCCGCCGGCTGCACCAAAGCAATCCTGCCGGTCCCTGCGCATTCTCTGCATCGACGACGAACCGGAGTTGAGGGAACTGCTGCATGATCTGCTGGAGGTGTATCACCACAAGGTCAGCGTCGCCCCGGGTGGGAGGGAAGGGGTGGAAATGTTCCAATCCAATCTCCGGGGGAATGAGCCGTATGAGATCGTCATCACGGACTTGGGCATGCCGGACATGGACGGGCACCACGTGGCCAGGGCCATCAAAGCGGCCTCGCCGCGCACGCCGGTCATCATGTTGACAGGGTGGGGCACAATCATGAAGACGGAAGGGGAAACCGCGCCGGACGTGGATGCCGTGCTGAGCAAACCGCCGCGCATGCAGGAGTTGAACAACCTTCTGCTGCACATGGCCGAACGGCGAAACTAACCGCCTGCGCTTCCCGCCTCAGGCCGGGGGCGCGATGACGATATCTTCCAGTCGCGCGTATTGCACGAGGAGATCCACCACCTTCTCATTCAAAAGTTGGGCATAAACCCCCGACAACCCGCCGCCTTTCTCCAGTTCCTTGACCAGTTTTTCCACCGGCATTTTGTATTGCGCCGCCAAGTCCTGCAGGCGCCGCGCGATTTCAACCTGTTCCACGCGCACGCCCTCCTTCTCCGCCACGCGCTGGAAGGCAAAGGAGGCTTTGAGCCGGTCTCGGGCCGTGCTGCTGGCCGTGGTGTAAATCGCGTCCTTTTGCGCATCGAGCGCCTCCTTGGAAATGCCGCGCTGCTGGTTGTCGTTGACAATCGAATAAACAATCTCCCGCGTCTCCTGTTCGAGCAAGGACTCGGGCAGGTCGCACTGGATTCTGCCAAGCAGATTGTCCACGACCTGCTTGCGGATGCTGCGGTTCTGTTTCAAGTTCCATTCGTTTTGCAAATCGGCCCGCACACCCTCGCGCAGTTTGTCCATGCTCTCCGCCCCGTAGGTTTTGGCGAAGGCCTCGTCCAGCGCCGGGGCCACCTTCTCCTTGGCCTCGACCAGCTCCACTTCATACACGCCCTTCTTCCCGGCCAGTTGCGGGGTGACGAAATCCGCCGGAAAATCGACCGTGATGGTCCGCTTGTCGCCCGCTTTCATGCCGATCAATTGTTCGCCGAACCCCGGAATAAAAGAGGTCTTGTCCACGTTGATCCAAAACGCCTTCTTCTCCGCCAGGCCGCGGGCGGTCGGCGCCGTATCCGTGATGGGTTTGCCGTCGCAGGATCCGGTATAATTGACAACGGCGACGTCGCCCTCCTTTAATTCGCGCGCCACGGTGTTGAATTGCGTCTGGCGCTCGCCCAACAGGTGCAGGGCGCGCTCCACGTCCTCGGGCGTGACGGCCCCGGTCTCGCGGCGCGCGGTCAGCCCTTTGTATTCGGGCAACGTGAATTGGGGCGCGATTTCCAGGGTGGCGGTGAACTGGCATTTCTGGCCCGGGGCAAATTCAATCTCCCCAATGTCAGGCGCCCCGACCACGTCGAGTTTCTGTTCGGCGATGGCCTGGCGGTAGGATTTGGAAATGAGATCCTGTTTGGCCTCGTCCCGAATCTCCGTCTCGTAGCGTTTGGCCACCATGTCCTTGGGCGCCTTGCCGGGCCGGAACCCGGGGAGCCGGGCCTCGCGTTGGAATCGGTGCGTGATCTCCGCGAAGGTTTCTTCGACCTTCGCCGCCTCGATTTCCACGCGCATCAATCTTTTGCACGGACCCAATATTTCCACCGATACATTCACAAACAGCCTTTCAATTAAGTGGGCGCTTCGCGCCGGGAGCAAAACCGCCATTATTACCGCCCCTTGTCGTTGGATTGGCCGGACGCGAGTTGGTTAGATTAGGGAATGAGCCGCCCGCCGTCAAGCGCTTCCGAATCATTTCAATCATGCGATGATGCTTCAGGATTTGGGTTGCAGAAGATCCCAGAGGTTGCCGTAAAGGTCTTTGAAAACGGCGACTGTGCCGTAACTCTCCTCCTTCGGTTCGCGGACAAAGACAACGCCTTTGGCCTGGTATGAGCGGAAATCGCGCCAGAAGTCGTCCGTGAAGAGAAAAAGAAAGACGCGACCACCCGTTTGATTCCCGATTCGGGAAGATTGCTCCGTGTCCACGGCTCTTGCCAGAAGCAAGCGCGCCTCGTGCGAGCCCGGTGGAGCGACCACGACCCAGCGCTTATCCTGCTGTGCAATGAAAGTGTCTTCGATGAGAGTGAAACCAAGCTTTCGAACATAGAAGTCGATGGCTTCATCGTATTCCCGCACCACAAGCGCGACCTGCCCGATCGATTGTTTCATAAAAATGTCTTCCAAATCCTGACAAAACCGCCGGCAAAATCCTGCGGCCTCTCCTTCACCCAATCCGTCACCTGGCCGCGCTCGAACCATGCCCCGCGTTCAATTTCCTCCGGATGAAGCGTGAAGGGCCCGTTCGATTCCAATTGATACACCCAGACAAATTCATGGCCGGTTTCGGCGCATGCGGCGATGTTGAAAAGCCGGCGCGGCGGCGCGGGCACGGCCAGGCCCAGTTCCTCCCGCAATTCCCGCACAGCGCAGGCGTCGTAATCCTCCCCGCTGTCCACGTGACCGGAGGCTGAGGAATCCCAGACCCCAGGGAAAGTGTCCTTGGTCATCGAACGCCTTTGCAGGAAAATGCGGCCATCCGTTCCGAAGACCAGCACATGCACGGCGCGATGGTTGTGTCCGTCACGGTGGACCACGCTGCGCGGCAGCCGGCCGATGACCTCATCCCGTTCGTTCACGATGTCAAATATTTCTTCGCTCATTTTTCTTCGGCCAGAATTTTGGTCAGGGCCGTAAATTGTTCCAGGCCCAGTTTCTCGGCGCGTTCCTGCACCGGGATTTTCAATGCCGCAAATGCGCCGGCCAGTTTGTCCGGCGCCCAATCCTGTTTCAACAGTTTCAGCATCATCTTGCGCCGCTGCGAGAACGCCCGCTTCACGATTTTCACGAATATGGCCCGCTGTTCCGTGGGCAGCAACGGCCGGGGGCGACGTTGCAATATCACACAACTCGAATCGACGTCCGGCACGGGGAAAAAACAGTCGGCAGGTATTTTGAGACTGCCGCGCGGTTCGTAATCAAGCTGAACGAGCAGTGTCAGCACGCCGTAAGCATCGTCGTCGGGCCCGGCCATCAACCTTTGCGCGACTTCGCGCTGCAGGGTTACGACCATGCGCTCCGGGCGCTGAGGCGATTGGGCCAGTTCGACCAAAATGGGCGAGGCGACGCAGTAGGGGAGGTTGGCGACCAGTTTCCAATCGCTCCAATCGCGCGTTTCGCGGCGGAGCAATTCCAGCGCGTCAGCGTGCAGCAACTCCAGCTGCGGTTGGGAACACCGCTCGCGCAAGAATTCCACCAGCCGCGCGTCCATCTCAATCGCCAGAACCTTGCCGGCCTTTTGCAAAAGCAATTCCGTCAACGGGCCAAGCCCCGGGCCAATTTCCAGCACCTTGTCCGCCGGGTTCAGTTCCGCCGCGTCCACGATTCGGCGCAGTTGAATGCTGTCGTGCAAAAAATTCTGCCCGAGCGACTTGGTCAGCATCCACCCCCGCTCGGAGAGGATTTGTTTGATCTCGGAAAGTTTCACTGCAAGACCTTCCGCAAAGCCGCCGCCGCCGCCGCGAGCTGGGCCTTGGTGATGATCAACGGCGGGGTGAAAGTGATCACGTTTCCAAATTCGCCTTCCGGCAGGAGAATAAAACCGCGGCGCAACATTTTCTTGACTGCCTCCAGAACGAACGCCGTGGCCGGCCTGCCGCCGGTTTCTCGAATCTCCAAGCCCGCCATGAGTCCGCAACCCCGGACTTCGATGGAATGACCCGGCACGGAGATTTTGGCCCGTAGCAGATGCAGCAGATACGCGCCCAGCGCAGCGCTCCGTTCGGGCAGGGAGCGGCTTTCAATTTCCTTGATCTGGGCCAGGGCCATGGCGCATCCGACGGGATGTCCTTGAAAGGTGCTGGTGTGGAGGGCCTCGCCCTCGGAGGGCGGCCAGGCGGCGTCCATTAATTCCGTCCGCCCGACGCACGCCGAGAGCGGGAAACCGCCCGTCAACGCTTTTCCCAGGCAAATCAAATCCGGCACGGTCCGGCTCTGCTCGCAGGCGAACCACGTTCCGGTCCGGCCAAAGCCGGTGTAAATCTCGTCCAGAATCAGCAACAGGCCGTAACGATCGCAAAGGGTCCGCAACAGCGGCAGGAAACCCGCCGGGGGAACATTGATGCCGCCGCGCGCCTGGATCGGCTCGGCCAGGACGGCGCCGAATTGCCCGCACCGCAAAAGCCGGACGAGGCGGCGCTCTGTTTCGGCCAGATCATCCCCTTCCTTCGGAAACGGCGTGAAGCGTCCGAACCGCCCCAGTTGCGACCGGAACGGGTCGCGAAAATAAGCGCGGTGCGTGGCGTTGAGCGCGCCGTAGCCCAGGCCGTGATACGCGCCGGTGAAGGCCAGAATGCGACGTTTGCCCGTGGCCAGCATGGCGGTCTTGAGCGCGGTCTCGACGGCTTCGAAACCGGAATTGGAAAAGATGGTCTTGCCCGACGTCGCGCCGGAAGTCCAGCGCTCGAAGGTGATGCGGCTTAGTTCCCGGGCCAACTGCGCCTTCAAAGGGTGCGGGTGGACGTCGCCCATGGCGTGCAGCAGCCGTCCCATTTGGCGCCGTCCCGCCGCCACGACGGGCGCCGACCCGTGTCCCGCCGCCGCCACGCCGAACGCCGCTGTCAAGTCTATATATCTCCGGCCCTCCACGTCCCACACGTTCACCCCCGTGGCCCGCGTCCAGACGATGGGGCACGAGCCGTCGGGCGCGATCCACAGCATGTTGGCCGCCTCGTAAGCGCGCAGCAAACGGAGGACCTTTTGTGTTTTGGTTTTCACGCGCGGCAACTTCACACGCCCTTTTGGTCCGGCGGCCAGATGAATTTGTGCATCTGGAGTTGAAAGCGGACCGGCAGCGCGTCGGCCAGGATTTTTTCCACCAGTTCGAGCCGCGAAATGGGCGTCTGCCCTTCCGGCGCTTTGCGCAGGGATTGATCCTGCTGCCGCAGCAGCAGCGGTGAAACCCACGAAAAAAGAATGGGACAGATACCGGCCAGATGGCGCTGCGCGATTGTATCCCTGGCCCAGTCATAATCCTGGAGGGTGCCGATGACGAACTTGATTTCGTCGCCAGCCTTGAGATGCGCCAGGTTTTCCCATCGATTCCGTTCGCATTCGCCGCTGTTTGGGCATTTCAAATCCATGATGCGGCGGACCCGGGCATCGACCGGGGCAATATCCATCGCGCCGCTGGTTTCGAGCAGCACGGTGAAGCCGGCATCGCACAAAGACTTCATCAAGGGCAGGGAGTTCTTCTGCAAAAGCGGCTCGCCGCCGGTCAGTTCGACCAGGGGCAGGCGCATGGCCTCCGGGCCTTTGGCAAAACCGCTGGCCAACTCCCCGATTCGGGCGAGGATCTCCGGCAGGCTCATCTTGCGTCCTTCGGTGAAGGCGTAGGCCGTGTCGCAATACGAGCAGCGCAAATTGCAGGCGGTCAGCCGGACAAAAACGCAGGGCCAGCCCGCGAACGAGCTTTCCCCCTGCAGGCTCAGGTAGATTTCATTGATGACCAAAGTATCGGACACAGAGTTGAAACTATACAATTTGCGGCAGGAAAGAACAACGCAAAGGGCAAAGACACCGAGACGCAGGAACGAAAGCGGGGTTTTGCTTGCGTTTATCACCCTTGCAGAGGGACATCATGGACATAAAATCACTGTGAGTCACTTTGAGTAGTATGACCGGCTCAGCCGTTGGTTGTTTTGTAAGACGTTCCCGCATAGAGCTTTGCGTACAATTTGGCCACCAGAGCACTGGTTTGATGCTGTTTTAACTAAGCTAATCATGGTTTGATTCCCGCCGTCGTCGAAAGCTTTGGCCAAGTGAACACGATTGGTCCCTGATTTGACTGCGACTGACTGCGATGCCACGTAAAAATCGCTGCGACTGGCTGCGACGCGGTGTGATCCACTTTGAGCGAGCATGATCCGCCTTCGACCCGAAGGGCTTCCACCGTCGCCAAAGCGCTATGGTGGACAAGTCGGCGCGGCGAGCCTGCCTGAAGTCCAACCGACTGGGATTGGAGCCAACGGAATGGCCCTGAAAGCTTTCGGGGCTATTTCCCGTATTCGATCTCACGGCCCCTGAACCCTGTTCAACATTTCTTTCTTCATACATCTCTTAGACTACATAACGCAGTATATATTTGATAGTCAAATTCATTGTTTAATTATTTTTTGCTGGCAAGCCGACGTTTTCAAGAATCGGGGCCTAATTGATTGCGCGGCAAGGACTCGGCCTGAAAACAATGAGGGTGATCAAACGAAAAGAAAGCACAAATCTTTAGTCGACGACGACGCGCAATTCGCCCGGCTTGATGACGGCCAGCGTCGCCAGCAGAGCCGGCAAGAGTGGGCGAAGGTCTTCAATTGTCGAGAACGACCCTCATATCAAGCCAGCACGAGGAGTTTGGCGCTGGCCTGTTCCAGAAACGCGACCACTTGGGCTTTGGTCACTGCGGGAAAGTCGTCGAGGAATTCGTCGAGAGTGTAACCGCCTTCGAGGTAATCAAGCAGGTTGCGCACCGGCACGCGAGTCCCTGCGAAAACCGGGGTGCCACTGAGGATTTCAGGGTCCTGGATGACGACGCTCTCGTTCATGCCTGTAAGGAACCACCAAACGAGCCGGAATGCAACCGTTCTCTCACTCTCTACTCAGAATCAGGGCTTTGCCGTCGTTTCCGTATTCCCAAAAGGCTGGTTTTTTCCTCATGCGCGTTCCCGTGTTGTCTGTCCCGCCGACTTGTCCATAGCCTCGCCACCAGCGGGACGAAGGTGGAAGCCTTGGCGAAGAAGAAAACCCGGAATTACGCCCAAGCTGCCACGTACCACCATATCACTTCTTTTGGCTGGACCGTATCCAAAAGCAAATGCCACCACAGCAAAAGGTGATAAGTGCCAATCCGAAGCAACGAGAGAGAATGCTATCCGAAACAGGCTTGCCAGTGAGCGGAACAAATCCCAGGCTGATATAATGGAATCCTCGGAAAAGAGCCACAACCCCAACCCAAAGAAGAATATACTGAAGACTCTCCAGATTTAAGCGACGCGCATTCCGGATGAAAAGGTACGCTGGATATATCGCCACCAAACACACTGCTTGAGACTCCGGGGAACAAGACCGCCACATCGTAAGACCTCGGATAATCATTATACACGACAGAAAACCAATTCCCTGCAAAGCAATATCCAACTTCGAAAGTTTGCCTTTCTCTGCGCTCATAGCGTCGATTTATTCAACAATCGTCAGGCCGAACAAGAAAAAATACGATTGATGTGCGATTGGCAAATTCAGGATGCCCTGTTTCCCCAATCTCAGTCTCCGGCACTGTTGGCGGATAAATCGCCGTCTCTCTTTTCAGTTCTGTTAATCGCCGGGCGGATCTGGAACGGAAAGGTTGCGGCAGATGGAGCGCGCGAGATGTTTCTTGATTTCGTTACGGCGGGGAATGGACTCCTTGCGGCCAGTGTGCGGGTTGCTCCAAATCGAATGGCTGCCGTTTTCCCGCTCCGGCGCGCAGCCTTGTTCTTGAGCTGGATTTCTGTCTTTCAACAAACAACGCGGACATCGCATAATAGAAGCCAGGCGCATGATCACTTCCGTATCAATTCGACGCGCGACAGGGGCCGATACTGACTCGATCGCGAGGCTTGCCGGCGAGTTGGGCTATGCCGTTGAGCCGGAAAAGATGCGGGGTCACATCCAAGCCATTCTTGCATCCACTGCCGATTTGCTGATTGTTGCGGTGGATTCATCCGGCAGCGTGGCGGGCTGGCTCCAGGCGCATGCTGCTCACATCGTCGAATCGGGTTTTCGTGTCGAAATCACGGGCCTGATTGTGTCTCCTGCCTTCCGGCGTCAGGGTGTTGGCCGCTCTTTGGTCGCCAACGCGGAGCATTGGGCCAGGACTGCAACCGCAGAAGCCGTTGTCGTGCGAAGCAATGCCAGGCGAGTGGAAAGTCACAGTTTTTACCCGGCGCTGGGCTATGCCTCCACCAAGACCCAGGTGGTGTACCGGAAACAGCTTCTTCCGTAAGCCGGAGGATCAGTTTACGCGAAAACATGGAAAAATAATGATTGCAATTAGCTCGCCTTGTGCAAGGATTGGCGGGTTGTCAAAATTCCGGATTTTGTGGCTGTGAGGCTTTGATTTTTATTTCGGACGACCGCATGGCCAAAATAAAATTTATGAAAAACCTGTTTGCAAGATGCGCGCTCGCCGCCGTTTTAAACGGTCTTCTCGTTTTCATCCAACCGGCGCTCGCCCAAGGCACGGCGTTTACTTATCAAGGCCGGCTGGATAACGGCACCAACCCCGCCAACGGCAACTATGACCTGACTTTCTCGCTTTACAACGCCGGCAGCGGCGGCAGCCAGGTTGGAAGCACTATCACAAACCTCGATGTGGGCGTTTCCAACGGCCTGTTCGTCGTCACCAATGATTTCGGGTCTGTTTTCAGCGGCACAGCCTACTGGCTGCAGATTGGCATCCGCACCAACGGCGGGAGCGGGTTCACCGGGCTCACGCCCCGCCAGGAATTGACCCCGACGCCCTACGCGGTTTACGCCGAAATCGCCGGTTCCAACGCGCTGATCCTTGATCCCGGAACGCAAAATTTTTTCGCCGGCCCGCTGGCTGGCAACGAGACGCTGACGGGATCTCACAACACGGGGCTGGGTTATGACGCGCTGGCAGGCAGCGCCGGTGGCGACTACAACACGGCGGTGGGCGATAGTTCGCTATTGGCCAATACAAGCGGCGGCGGCAACACCGCCGAGGGGGTTTTTGCACTCTGGAAAAACACCGCCGGCAACAATAACACGGCGGTGGGCGCGGATGCGATGGCCTATAACACGAACGGCAGCAGCAACACCGCCCTTGGCCAGGGAGCGCTTGAAAACAACACCAGCGGGAGCAACAATGTGATCCTGGGCGCGTTGGCCATGGGGAACACCACCGTGGACAACGGAGTCGTGGCCATCGGCTATGAGGCCCTCCAGAATGAAAGCGCTTACAACCAAGGCAGTGTTTCCGGCAATGGTGAGAACACGGCCATTGGCTATGAATGCCTTCATGAGGTCGGTTCCGGCTACGGCAACACAGCCGTCGGGTATGAGGCCCTTAACCAAGACACCTACGGCTCCTACAACACCGCCATGGGCGATTATGCGCTGAGCAACAATGCAACCGGCTTCGACAACGTGGCGATTGGCTTTGCAGCCCTCCAGGCCAACACCGGCTACTACAACACGGCCATCGGCGCTTCAGCCCTCGAGGCCAATACGGTCGACATCGAAAACACGGCCATCGGCACTTCAGCCCTCCAGCAAAACTCCTCCGGCGAAAACAACATCGCGATCGGCTTTGAGGCGGGCGGCAGTCTTACCTCCGGCAGCGACGACATATATATTGGCAACGTGGGCGTGAATGGCGAAAGCGGCATCATCCGCATCGGCACGCCGGGGACACAGACCCAAGCCTATATTGCCGGGACCTTCAATTGCAGCATCCTCGCTATTACCGGAGGTTCCGACCTGGCCGAGCCGTTTGAGGTTTCAAGCCCTGCCCGCGATATTCCCCTGGGTTCGGTGGTGGTGATTGACGAGGAACACACGGGGCATTTAAAAGTGAGCAGCCGAGCCTATGACACCCGCGTGGCGGGCGTTCTCAGCGGCGCCAACGGCATCCATCCCGGCATTGAAATGCAGCAGCAGGGGTTGCTCGAAGGAGGCCAGAACGTCGCCCTCTCCGGACGGGTTTACGCGCTGGCTGACGCGGCCTACGGGCCCATTCAACCAGGCGATTTGTTGACGACCTCCGACACCCTCGGACACGCCATGAAAGTAAAGAAACACGGCAAGGCCCAGGGGGCGATCCTGGGCAAAGCGATGAGCGGATTGAAACAAGGCCGGGGCATGGTGCTGGTCCTGGTCGCCTTGCAATAATGAAGGCATGGTTTATGAACGCACTCTCCGCAATGGCGGCCGGCCTAGGGCTGCTCCTCCTCTGCGCTGTGTCGGCGCAGGCGGCGGGAAAACAATTACTGAGCGGCCATGTGCCAAGAGCCGTTACTGACATGAAGTTGCCGGCCGTGGGCCGCCTTCCCGCCACCACGACACTCCAGTTGGACATCGGCCTGCCATGGCGCGACAAGCAGGGCCTTGATAAATTCCTGAAAGACCTTTATACGCCCGGCAGCAAAAGTTTCCGGAAATATCTTTCGCCCCGGCAGTTCACGGAAAAATATGGGCCGACGGAGCAGGATTATCAGGCTCTCCTCGAGTTCGCCAGGGCCAACGGCCTGAGGGTGACCGCCACGCATCCGAACCGGAAACTGCTCGATATCAAGGCGTCGGTGGCCGACATCGAAAGGGTTTTCCATGTGACGATGCGGGTCTATCAACATCCGAAGGAAGCGCGCACGTTCTTTGCCCCGGACGCCGAGCCGTCTCTTGACTTGACAGTTCCGGTTCTGCACGTTAGCGGACTGGATAATTACATCGTACCGCGCCCCGGCACACACCAGTCCATTGCGGGAGGCAGGGCGGCGAAAGGGAACCGGGGTGGCGAGAGCGGATCGGGACCCTTCGGGGAATATACGGCCAAAGACATTCGCACCGCATACGCGCCCGGCGTTGGACAGACCGGCGTCGGGCAATCGGTTGGTCTGCTGGAGTATGACGGCTACTACACTAATCTGATCTGGTTATACGAGAGCAACAACAGCCTGCCAATCCTTACCCCGACGACCAAGCCGTTGGACGGGTTCAGCGGAACACCGGACGGCAATTACAGCGGGTATGCGGAGGTGGAGTTGGACATTGACATGGCGATCGCCATGGCGCCGGGGCTGTCCAAAGTGATTGTTTACGAACTTCCCCCATTTTCATCGGACCAAGGACCGCCCCCGGACGATGCCTTGAATCAAATGGCAACGGACGATCTGGCCAGCCAGCTCAGTTCTTCCTGGCCGTACGAATTAAGCGCGAACACGGATGAGATATTCCAGGAGCTTGCGGCGCAGGGACAGTCGTTCTTCCAATCTTCCGGCGACTTCGGGGGACTGATAGGGAGCGATGTGTCAACACCTTTTGACGACCCCTATGTCACGCTGGTGGGCGGGACGGAGTTGAGCATGTCTGGCACAGGCGGCGCCTGGAGCGGAGAAACAGTCTGGAACAACGGGATAAACCAGGAAAGCGGCGGCGGAATCAGCGGCACTTACCCACTTCCCTGGTGGCAGGAGGGCATCAGCATGTCGGTCAACGGTGGATCGACGACGATGCGGAACATGCCCGATGTCGCCATCGTTGCGGATCTGGTTATTGTTTATCTCGAGGAATCGGATTTGGGCACCACCAACTCGCAGTATGAATATGGCACGAGTGTGGCGGCGCCGTTATGGGCCGGCTTCATGGCGCTGGCCAATGAGCTGGCGGCGGAAGAGAGCCTGCCATCCGTCGGCTTTGCCAACCCGTCCATCTACGCCATTGGCAAAGGGTCGAATTATACCGAGTGCTTTCACGACATCACGAGCGGCAACAATGAAGATTCATACTCGCCGGACGCTTTTATCGCCTGTACCGGTTATGACCTTTGCACCGGCTGGGGCACACCCAAGGGGTTAAGCTTGATCGAAGCCCTTGCTTTTACCGGGGGCGGCCTTGTTTATGTCCAGTTCGGCAATTCAAGCCCGGGCAACGGCACCTGGGCCAGCCCCTACAACACGATGGCGCGGGGGGTGGCCGGCGTGCCAACCAATGGGGGAATTATGATCAAAGGCCCAGGCTCGTCCTCGGAAACGATGATAATATCCAAGCCCATGACCATCGGGTCGGTTGGCGGAACGGCAAAAATCGGCAATTAAAATCAAAAAATGAGAAAATGAAAAAATTAATTCTTCTTCTGGTTTCACTAATTCCGGCATTCAGCCAGGCGCAATCTTATTCAATTAGCTGGTATAAAGTGGCCGGGGGCGGCGGCACGAGCGCCGGCACGAACGGCAGCGCCGTTTATTCGCTCAGCGGCACCATCGGCCAGCAGGATGCGAGCACGGCGATGTCGGGCAACGGTTATTCGCTCACCGGCGGTTACTGGAGCCTGATCGCCTTGGTGCAAACCGCCGGCACGCCGAATCTGTCCATCACGCACTCAGGCACCAGCGTCATAATCCAGTGGCCGAATACGGGCAGTTACACCTTGCAACAGAACAACAATCTGGCTCAATCGGCGGGCTGGACAGCCAGCGGTTATGCCGTCACCACCAACTCCCCCGCGGGCACCAACAGCGTCACCATCAACCCGGCCACGGGAACTTGGTTTTTCCGGCTGGCCAATCCTTAAAATATTTGAGTTTTGCCTTTCGCGGCGGGACGTTCCCGACTACCACTTCCCGCGTGAGCTGGCTTTACAACGGCGTCCTCCGGCCTGTTCTTTTTGCGCAGGATGCGGAGAGAATTCATGATCGGACTCTGCGCGCCCTGGGCTGTGTCAGCCGTAGTGCGCTCCTCCACCGTCTGGTCCGGTCGATTTACGGCGCGCCCGAACTGCCGGTCGAATTGTTCGGGCTAAAATTTCCCAACCCGGTTGGCCTGGCTGCCGGCCTGGACAAGCTTGGCGAAGCTGTGCCGGCATGGGCCGCGTTGGGCTTTGGTTTCAGTGAATTGGGCGGCGTCACCCGGCAGGCGCAACCGGGCAATCCCGCCCCGCGCCTTTTCCGCGCCATAAAAGACGAGGCCATTGTCAATTCCATGGGCTTCAATAATGACGGTGCCGCCGCCCTGGCCGGCGCATTGACGGAATGGAAGCAACGTGGCCGCTGGCCTGTCCATCCTGTCGGCATCAATCTTGGCAAAGCCAAGGCCACGCCGCTGGACAAGGCGGCGGAGGATTACGCCTGCTCCTTTCGCGTTCTCCATCCGCTCGCCGATTTTTTTGTGGTCAACGTCAGTTCGCCCAACACACCCAACTTGCGCCAGCTTCAGGACAAGGATGCCCTGGACGAAATCCTCGCCGCGCTTCAGCAAATCAACACCGGCCCCGTCCCTGCGCCGATCCTCGTCAAGGTCGCTCCAGATCTTTCTTTCGAAGCGCTGGATGAAATGCTGGAGTTGGCGATGCCGCGCCGGCTGGCCGGAATCGTCGCGACCAATACGACCATCACCCGGCCGCCAGCGGCTGATGAGGCGGGGCGGCGGGCTTATGCGCAGCCGGGCGGGTTGAGCGGACGCCCGTTGTGCCAGCGGAGCACGGAGGTGATCCGGCATCTTTACCGTCAATCCGGGGGCGCGCTGCCGATTATCGGCGTGGGCGGCATTTTCGACGCGGCCGATGCCTGGGAAAAAATCACCGCCGGCGCGTCACTGCTGCAGATTTACACCAGCCTGATTTACAGAGGGCCGGGCGTGGTGCGGGAGATTGTGACCGGGTTGCAGTCCCGCCTCACTGAAAAAGGTTTGACACGATTGTCGGAAGCCGTCGGAACGGAGAATTGAAAACCGCATGATTCGCCGCGACTACATTTTGAATGCCATCGAAGAGTTTGCCGGCGTCCTGGCAAGGATTCTCGGCTTCACCAAAGAGGAGGATTGGCGGAACGCGTCCCTAACGGCGACCGAGGCATTTCAACGGCTGACCGGCGTGGAGGCAGCTCAGGCGCTGCGAATGACCGATACGGAACTGTTCGCCCGATTGATACAAGACGGGCCGACCCAGCTTGCCGAGAACAAGGCTTTCATGGCGGCCACGCTGCTGAAGGCCATCGGCGACGTCATGGCCGGCCAGGGCCGGACCGAAGAAAGCCGGCAGTATTTCCTTAAAGGCTTGCATCTGCTGCTCGACACTTTGGACCGCAGCGCAGTCGCGGAGCGTCCGGAATTCGTGCCCGCGGTCGAAGCCTTTCTGGCTGGCCTAAGTGACTCGCCCCTCCCCACCCAGACGAACGCGCTGCTGATGCGCCATTATGAGCGGGTGGGAGAATTCGGCAAAGCGGAAGATGCGCTGTTCGCCATTGCGGCAGCCGAGCCGCCCGGCGCCGAACTGCTTGAGTTTGGCGCGGCATTTTATCAGCGGCTGTTGAGCCGGAGCGATGCCGCCCTGGCCGCCGGGAACTTGTCCCGTGCCGAAGCGCTGGCCGGGCTGGTCGACTTCCGCGCGAAAGTGAAAGTTCGCAACGACTGATTTATGGAAAAAAATTGTTTCATTACCGTTTGTGTTTGCCTGGTTCTAATGTGTTCCTGCGCGACACAAAATACCGTTCCAGAAGCGACCAGTAACGAGTGGGAGACCGCCTCTCCCGGCGATGTGGGCCTCGACACCAATTTGGTTGCAGATTTGATCGGGCGAATCAAGGATCGGACCTATACAAACATTCACAGCGTGCTGATTGTCAAGAATGGCAAACTCGCGGTTGAGGAGTATTATCCCGGCCAGAATGGCGAGGGCCGGCAGCAGGCATTCTCACGCGACGCGCTCCATGAGATGCATTCCGCCACGAAAAGCGTGAACTCCATTTTGGTCGGGATTGCGATTGATCAGCATTTGATTCGCGGTGTTGATAAAGAGATTTCCGCTTTCTTCCCGGAATATTCCGACCTCTTTACGAACAGGCAAAAGAACGGCATAAACTTGAAAGACTTACTCTCCATGAAGGCAGGCTTTGCGTGGGACGAGTGGACATATCCCTATACCGACCCCCGCAATGACGCCGCCACGATGGCCGGCAGGGCTGATTTTTTCCGATATGTTCTGGAAAGACCAATGGCGGCGGCGGCTGGCAGGAAATTCACCTATAACAGCGGCATTTCTCTCCTGCTGGGTGAGATCGTATTCAAAGCATCTGGATTGAAGGCGGATGAATTTGCGGAGCGAAATCTTTTCCGGCCACTGGGCATCACAAACTATTATTGGCAAACAGCTCCCAACGGCGTCGTCAACACTTTCGGAGGCCTTGCCTTGAGCCCGCGTGACATGGCGAAGATTGGTTATCTCCTTTTGAATGGTGGACGGTGGAGGGGAAAACAAATCGTGAGCAAGGAATGGGTTGAAGCATCGACTAGCCGGCAAGCGGACCCGGGTCAACTGCCGGCATGGTTTTCAGCCGACGGATACGGTTACCAATGGTGGCTCGGTTCGTTTCATCTGCCCGGCCAGGATGTCAGGTCCTTTAGCGCACGAGGGAGAGGCGGGCAGTTCATTGTTGTTGTACCGATTTTGCAGATCGTCGCTGTGTTTACCGGTTGGAATGATAATGAGTTGATGGGCCAGCCACTCGATATGTTGCAGCGTTATATCCTTCCAGCGGCGCTGCCACTGTTGCCGGACGCCATTCGACCAACAGAATACAATCAGTGAAACCTGTAGCACACGGAAGAGCAGGCTGGGATGGCTGACCTCCGCGCGAAGATGAAAGTTCGCGGGAATTAAAACTTTGTCGGATTTTCCGGGGCGCGGTTGTTTAACAGGTGAGATGAACGAACACATTGGACAACCATGAAACATTACAAAGCGCATTGGGACACTGCGCTCATCGTCGTGTCATCACTTTCCACTTTCGTTTGCCTGGGCCTGGCTTTCGTTGCATTTAAGCACAGCGGCATATTTCACTGGGTAGGGTGGTTGCTGCTGGCGTTGGTCGCCGCTTGCGCGCTCTTTGCCATTCGCGGTTACACCATGACGGCAGAGGACATTCTGGTGCATCGTTTGCTCTGGACGACGCGGCTACCGCTGGCGGGCTTGCAGTCGGCGCAGTTCGAGCCGGATGCCATGCGGCGGAGCATTCGCACTTTCGGGAATGGCGGCTTTTTCTCCTTCTCGGGTTTTTATCACAACAAAATCCTGGGAACTTATCGCGCCTTTGTGACTGATCGTCATCAGACCGTGGTGTTGCGATATGCCGGGCGGACGGTGGTCGTGTCGCCTGCTTCACCGGCGGATTTCGCACAGGAGTTTGTTCCGGGGCACGCCGCCTCCTGAGCGAAAGGATTCGTGACATCGGCCATGGCTTTGAGGCAGGGTGATAACAAGTCGATGAATACGAACTCCAAGGATGACGCGCCGCCGCTTGAACTGCGCAACGTCACCAAATTTTACGGCGACTTCAAGGCGGTGGACGACGTCAGCTTCACCCTGGCGGCGGGTTCGATCTGCGGTTTTCTTGGGCCGAACGGCGCGGGCAAGACCACCACTCTGCGCATGATCCTGGACATCATCAAACCGTCCCGCGGCTCCATCACCGTGCTTGGGCGGCCTTCCGCCCTGGAGGTTCGGCAGCGCATCGGTTATCTGCCGGAAGAAAAGGGTCTCTACAAGAAAATGAAGACGTGGTCGGTCATTGCCTACTTTGCCACTTTGAAGGGCCTGACCCGGAAAGCGGCGCGGCTGCGCGCTTATGAGTTGCTGGAACGCTACGGCTTGAAGGATTTCGCCGCCAAACCCACCGAGGCCCTTTCCAAGGGGATGGGGCAAAAGGTGCAAATGCTCGCTTCCATCGCCCACGACCCGGAACTTGTCATCCTTGACGAACCGTTCTCCGGGCTGGACCCGGTCAACCAGCAGGTGATGGAGGAAATCATGCGCGACATGGCGGCGCGCAAGCGCACTATTCTCTTTTCCACCCACGTTATGCAACATGCCGAACGTCTGTGCGAACGAATAGTCCTCATCGCCAAAGGCAAAAAGATTTTCGACGGCTCAATTGCCGAGGCCAAACGCATCCTGCCCCGCCGCGTGCGCATCGAAACGGATGACGACATCGGGGCGTTGCGCCATTTGAGCGGAGTGATTTCAGTGGAACCGGTCGAAACGCCCAACGGCGGGGCCGGCCTGAACGATTTGACGCATTGGGAATTGCAGATTGGCGAGAACGCCGACCCGCAGGCCATCCTGCAACTTTGCTTCGCCAAGGGAATCCGGCTGCGCGGTTTCAACCAAACCGACCCCACATTGCACGAAGTTTTCATGCGCCTGGTGGGGCCGGAGGCAAGGGAGGCCGCGTTTCGATGAGATTTGCCTTTCTGGTTGCCTGGCGCGAGTACGCCGAGAACGCCAAAACACGGGGATTTTGGATCGGATTGTTTATGTTCCCGGTGATTATTTTCCTCTCCATTAGCGTTTCGGTCCTGCTGGAGACCAAAGGCACTCCCGTCCGGCATTATGTCCTGGTGGATCAATCGGGCCAGTTCGCGTCCGTGGTCGAATCCCGCCTGGAAAAACTCACGCCGCCCGCGCTGCCGGGTGCGCCCGCGTCCAAGGCGCCCCAACGCCCCTTCCAGCCCGCCACGGTGCCTGCAATGATTGACACGAAAGCGGATCTTGCCTCGCTGGCGCGCGATTTGAAACCCTGGCTCCGTGGCGATAAGAACGTCGAAGCGAATGGCCGCGAGGTCAAACTGGACGCAGCCATTCTGATTCCGCGGGACATTGAAAAACAAATTGTCCGTCCGCGCGCGAAGTTGGCCGGCAAAACCGCCGCCAGCAACGGCATAGAGTACTGGACAGCCAACCTGGCGGACACTAGGTTGCGCGACGAAATTGAGCAAGCCGTCAATGGAGAAATCCGCCGCCGAGAATACCTGGCGCGCGGCCTGGACAGCGCCGTCATCCGTGAAGTCGAGCAAACCCACGCGCCTTTTGCCAGCCTCAACCCCAAAAAGGAAGCCGGCCGTGAAGCGGTCAGCGGGGTGGACATCATCCGGCAATGGGCGCCGAGCGGGTTTGTTTACCTCCTGTGGGTGGCAATCTTCACCATCTCTCAAATGCTGCTCAACAACATCATCGAGGAAAAATCCAACCGCATCATTGAAGTTCTTCTCTCGTCGGTGACGCCCGGCGAATTGATGATGGGCAAATTGCTCGGCATCGCTGCCATCGGCCTGACCCTGGTAGGCGCTTGGATGGCGGCGCTGTTCGGCGCTCTAAGCTGGAATTCCGGCGGCGCTCCGGACATCGCCGGCCAGTTTCTTCTGGCATTGAAAACATCGAATTTGGTCCCGATGTTCCTGATTTACTTCCTGCTGGGATACGTGATGTATGCGGCCTTCATCCTGGCGCTCGGCAGTGTGTGCAACACGATCAAGGAATCGCAGAATTACATGGCCATGATCACGATGGCCATGATGGTCCCACTGCTGACCATGACTTTTATCCCCAAGGACCCCAACGGCACCCTTGCCCGGGTCCTTTCCTGGATCCCCATCTACACTCCCTTCACCATGATGAACCGGGTCAACGCCGACCCGCCGTTGGTCGATTTGATCGGCACGACGGTCCTGCTTCTGGCTTCCACCGCCGCCGCATTGTGGATGGCCGGGAAAGTTTTTCGCATCGGCATTTTGCGCACCGGCCAGCCGCCAAAAATCGTGGAAATGTTCCGCTGGATAAAAGGTTGAAGAAAGGCTGAAGAAAGAACTTGCCAAGGCGCTCCGCTTGCGGCGTTATTCGCCGTTAATGATGAACAACGGCCCGGCATGGTTGCAACGTTGCATGCCTTTGGCGTGCTGGATCGGTGTCCTGTTGACCGTCCTTTTTATTTCCCTGAAAATCATCGGCTACGGTTATCTGCCGCCGGGCGATGCCCGCCGTCATGCGGCCAAACCGTTTGCCGGCAAGCCCTACTCGCAGATTGTCATCATACGGCCGGAGTACGTCGTGGACCACAGTCCGGGCTGGGAATGGCTCTTGGGCGCTTTGCATCGCACGTTGGGATGGAATGAAGACGCCTTGATGAGCTTTTCCATCGTGAGCCTGATGCTGTGGATTTTTTGCCTGCCATTGTTTTGGCTCCGCCGACCCGAAGCCTGGCTGGTCGCCATTCTGGCGCAAATGATCGCAATACCGGAGTTGATGACGCGATGGGTGCAGGCGCGGCCTTATCTGGTGACAGAGGGCGTTCTCATTGCCTTGCTCTTTGCCTGGTCAAAGCCAGAATCCAAAAATCCGCCCTTGTGGAAACTGGTCCTGACCTGCGCCGGGTTCGCGCTGGCCATCTGGATGCATGGCATTTGGTATCTCTGGGTCGTCCTCTTGACCGCGTTTTTTTTGGCGCAACGCTGGCGGGACGGCCTGTGGCTGGCCGGGTGCTGGGCTGCGGGAACCTGGCTCGCCGCATGTTTGACGGGAAAACCGTTCTCCTTTCTTTACGAGGCTATCTTTCAGGGGAGCTTGATTTACCGGGAGCACTTGCCGAAATGGATGCTGGTCGGCGAGTTGCAAGCCAGCGAAGGCGAGTTCGCCAGTTTGACCTTGCTGGCGTTGGTTTATCTCTGGCTCAAGCTGCAAAATCGAGCGACCCGCCCATTGTTTCTTCAACCGGTTTTCTGGATGATTGCCGGTAACTGGAGCCTCGGCTTCTTGGCCGACCGGTTTTGGGCCGATTGGGGAATGCCGGCCGCCCTCGTCTGGATGGCCATGCAATTCGATGAGGCCATGCCCGGCATCGCAGACGCAGGCTCGCTCAAGCGGTTGCTCCTGTGCGGACTGATCGCCCTGCCGCTCTTCCTGGATGCCACCAACGATTTGGGCCGCCGCTACACTTCCTCGCTGGACGAAACATTCCTGGACGGTAGCAATCCAAAACTCAAGGGCTGGCTGCCAGAGAAGAACGGGATTTTTTACTCGGACAACATGCGGTTTTTCTTCAATACGTTCTACAAAAACCCGGCTGCTGGCTGGCGTTACATGGTGGGATTTGAGCCCGCGCTCATGCTGCCGGAGAATTTGAAAACCTACCGCGCCATCCAAGGCAGCGGCCATGCCCCCGAATCCTATGAGCCGTGGATCGAGAAAATGCGTCCGGAAGACCGTTTTGCCATCGAGGGCCCCACGCATCCGGATCTGCCGTCGCTGGAGTGGAACCGCTTCGGCAATTTCTGGCTCGGTCGTCTGCCGCGAAACGAAATTCACGGCAGGCATTAAAGCCAGTCCATCTTGACGACCGGGCGCGGCGGCTGCATTTTATCGGCAACCAGAGACTCGATATCCTATGCCGATTTACGAATTTGCCTGTCCCAAGTGCCGGAAGATTTTCAATTTCCTTGCCAAGACATCCCGCCCGGACCGAGCGCCGGTCTGCCCGAAATGCGGCAACCGCAAGATGACCAAACAAATCAGTGCCTTCGCCATGCCCCGCGGCGCGCAGGAGCCTTCCGCCCCGGGAGACACCGCGCCCGACCAGCCTCCCATGCCCGACATGGACGATCCGCGCGTCATGCGGGCCATGTCCGAAATGGAACGCGACATGGAACACTTGGACGAAAACAATCCCAAGCACATGGCGCACATGATGAAAAAAATGAAGGACCTGATGCCGGCGGGCAGCGCGCCCAAGGAACTCGACATCGCCATCAAGCGGTTGGAAGCGGGCGACGACCCGGAGAAAATTGAGGCCGACATGGGCGACATTTTCGGCGACTTCATGGGCGGGGAGGAAGGCGGCCCGGGCGGCCCCGGCGGCTCCGGCGCTTACACCCATGACAGCGGCCTTTACGATTACTGATTTCAATTCGCCGGCAGGACGATGGCAAACTCTGAACCTTCGCCCGGCTTGCTGGCGACCGTGACGGTGCCATGGTGCGCCTGGACCACCGCTCGCACCACGCTCAAGCCAAGACCCAAACCCCGTTGCGAACGGCTTTTGTCGCCGCGATAAAGCCGGTCCCAGATTTTGCCCTGCTCAGCCTCTGGAATTCCCATGCCCGTGTCCCGAAACCGCACGGTGGCCTTGCCATCCGTCTGCCCGGCCGAAATGGTGACGGTCCCGCCCTCGGCCGTGTATTTGAGGGCGTTGTCAAGTATATTTCCAAACGCCTGGCGCATCCGGTCGGGATCGACGGATGCTTCGCAACTCTCCGGCAATTCCGCCTCCACCCGTATCTTTTTCTCCTCCGCGACATATTGGTACATGTCCGCCACTTCGCGGATGAGCTGGCAGAGGTCAAACGGCCGGCGCTCCAGGCGCATCGTTCCGGCCTCGGCCTCGGCGATATCCATCAGCGTTTCGAGCATGCTCAAAACGCGTTCGGATTCTTCCACGCAATCCGCCAGCGCCTCGCGCGCGGCGGCGGGATCGGTGTTTTGGCGCAAAGCCAGTTCGGCGGAAGCGCGCAGGCTCGTGAGCGGCGTGCGCAAATCGTGGGCCACATTGTCCATGGATTCGCGCATGGCCCGGATGAGCGCCTGGTTTTTATCGAGCAAGGCATTGAGCAAGCGCACCATCTCATCCAACTCGTCGCGCGAAGGACGCATCGGCACGCGCGCGTCCAAGTTCCCCGTGCGCAGGATGTCTTGGGCCGTGGCCACGATCTGTCGCACCGGCAGGAGGGCGCGATGGGCAAAAAGAGCGCCAAAAATCAAGCCGAGCAAGGCCACGGCGGCCATGATGGGAAGCACCGTCCTGCGCACCGGTTCCCACAACAGGTCCCTGTTGTTGGTGCTCCGACCCACCACCAGCACCGCTCCGCCGGGCATTTGCGCCTTGGCAAAGGCAAAATCTTTTTCCGTGTTTTTGGGCACGCGGTTGATTTCAAACTGGCGCAACTCCAGGCCGCCCGGCTGCAACCGGAATCCCAGCCATTCGTCCGGCACGATGATGGGCCGGGAAAAATGCGGGCTGACCAGGTTGACGTAAAACGATTTCTCGTCGGCCGGATTATTCTCTTGCAACGCCGTCGCCGTCAGCGCGTCGGCTCCTCCCGCCTGATAAACGGCGGCGTATTGCTTTAATTTGGCCAGTATGATTTCCTGGTCCTTGCCGTGGAACTCGTGCGCCACCAAACAATAGACCAGCACCAGCAGCAGGGCCGTGCTCAGGGCGAAAATGAGCGCATACCACAGGCTCAGCCGGACGGCGAAGCTGCGCAGGAGATTAGGCGGATTTGAGGACATAGCCCACCCCGCGGATGGTTTGCAAACGTGTTTTGTCCGGGTCTATTTTGGCCCGCAGGCGGTGGACCAGCACATCGACCACGTTGGTTTGCGGATCAAAGCTGTAATCGAAAATATGTTCGAGGATCATCGTTTTGGTCACCGTTCGCCCCGCGTTGCGCATGAGATATTCCAGCAGGGCGAATTCACGCGATTGCAGTTCGATCTTCTCCCCATCGCGCGCCGCTTCGCGCGTCAGCAGATCCAGGGAAAGATCGCCCACGCTCAACCGGCTGGGTTCGGCCGTTTGCGTGGCGCGTCGGATCAGGGCCTGCACACGGGCGATCAATTCGGAAAAGGCGAAGGGCTTGGCCAGATAATCGTCCCCGCCGGCTTGCAAACCCCTGACGCGGTCGTCCACGGAGGCCTTGGCGCTGAGAAAAATCACCGGGATGCGAATCTTCCGGCTGCGCCAGCGCTGCACCAGGCTTAGGCCGTCCAGCTTGGGGAGCATGATATCGACTATCGCGGCGTCGTAGGCGGTGGTTTCGGCGAAGGTCATGGCCTCCTCGCCGTCCGCGCAAGGATCCACGGCAAAACCCGCCTGCTTCAGCCCCTTTACAACGAAGGAGGCGATCTTGTTGTCGTCCTCAACCACCAGAATGCGCATGTCGCCATTCATTGTAGTTCAACCGCGCGGGCGAGTCATTTTAAAAACAGACTCTCCCGCAGCCGGAGCGCGGTTGCGGGAGAGTCGAACCCGGTGGCAGGGCCTCAACCTGCCTTGGTCTCATCGACCACCATGTAACGGCTGCCCTTTTCACTCCACACGTGCAGCAAAGTGGTTCTGTCCTTGGGATGTTCCGTCAGCCGGACGGCGTCCCCGGCGCTGGTCACTTCATGGCGATTGATTTCCATGATGACATCGCCCTGCTTGAGTCCCGCTTCCGCCGCGGCCGAGTCCGGATCGACTTGCGTCACCAGCACGCCTTTGACGTGCGCGGGAATGTTGAGTTGCTGCCGCGCCTGTGAATCGATGTCCGTCACTCCGACGCCTTGCAGTGTGGCGGATTTATCTTCGTCTCCGCCGTCATTTTGAGCCAGCTTGTCCGAGCCGGGCAGTTCTTTCAGGCGCACCTCCAACGTTTTGGTCGAGTTATCTCGCAGCACTTGCAACTTCACAATGCTGCCCGGAGCCTCGCGCGCCACTTCCATCTTGAGATGACGGCTGTCGGCGACCGGTTTGCCATCGAACTTCTCGATCACGTCGCCGCTCTTCAAACCGGCTTTGTCGGCGGGTCCGTCGGGCACCACGTCACCCACCAGCGCGCCCTCGTTGCTTTTCAGCTTAAATTCCTTGGCCAGCGTCGGATTGAGGTCCTGGATCATCACGCCCAGATAGCCGCGGGTGACTTTGCCGTATTTGATCAGACTCTCCATCACGCCCTTGGCCAGGTCCGTCGGAATGGCGAAACCGATGCCCTGATTGCCGCCGCTACGGCTGAAAATGGCCGTGTTGATGCCGATTAACCGGCCATCCGCATCCACCAGCGCGCCGCCCGAATTGCCCGGATTAATCGCGGCATCCGTCTGGATGAAATCCTCATAATCCAGGTTCATGGCCGACCGGTCCTTGGCGCTGACAATGCCCCGCGTCACCGATTGATCAATCCCGAAAGGATTGCCAATGGCCAAAACCAGATCGCCCACCTCGCATTTGTCGCTGTCCGCAAAAGTGATGGCCGGCAGGTCATTGGCGTCGATCTTCACCACCGCGACGTCCGACTTCGGATCCTTGCCGATGACCTTCGCGGTAAACACGCGTCCGTCCTGCAAGGAAACCTTCACCTCGTCGGCGTCATCCACCACGTGGTTATTGGTCAGGATATAGCCGTCCTTGGTCACGATCACGCCCGAGCCGACGCCGTGTTCAGGAGGGGAGAACATTCTTTGATGTCCGCCGAAGAACTGGCGAAAGAACGGGTCGTTCGGAAACTGGTTGCCGAAGGGATGCGGCTCTTTCGCACCAATTTTGATTTCGATTTTGACGACGCTGGGCGCAACTTTTTTAACGATGGGCGCGAGGCTGCTGTTGAGTTTCAGGTCCGTGGGCAGCGGGCGGTCATCGACAACAAGGCTGATGGATTTCGCCTTGGCAGGGGATTGCTCGCCGGCGCGGACGGTGGAGACCACCGCGATGCCGCCGGCCAGGAGCGCACCGCTCAATATGGCGGCGGCTATTTTTTCAGGAAGATGTTTCATAATCATTATTTGTTAATCAGTTGAAAGTTTCATTGACATTCACTGTCCCAACCATGCCACGGCATCGTGACGGGAATCTTTCCCGAGTATTACAAATTGGTAATAAAAAAATGTTTCAAAATGGTGCGAAAAGGTCGGATTAGGCGCGAAAAGGCGCGAAAAGGCCGGATTTTTTGCCGATCAAAACGATTGGGATTGGGATTAAGATTCAAAGACCCTCCCCCCATAGACAAGCCGGCGCGGCAAGCCTGCTGCATCAAAGTGGCGATGGAAAAAAACCGCTGTGATTTGCTTTGACTGAGTGTGACCCGGTTTGAGGCAGGTTTGATTGGTTGCCCGAGGCGCATCTTGATACCGCCACCACAGGTAAAGGCCGCCGGGAGCAAGGCGGGCTGGGAAGCCGCGCACGCCCATCTGACCTCCAGGCGGCGATTCCATAAAGCATTGCAAGCCCATTCTGTCTTCAACCTTTTCAACATGGCTTCACTTGGCCAATCATCGAAACATATCTTAGCATATATCGTAAGTAAGACAACTGTTATTTTAAATTATTTTTGTAATCAGCGCCTCCACGTGCAAAGAATCCCGACGGAGTGCGCTGGGTTTCCGAATCGGAGGATGAGAACGGATCAAAGGCAAGAACAGGAAGACCCCTGCGCTTGACCGACGACGACCGCTTTGAGACGATTGGAGAGATTAAGCGGACTTGGGGCATCGGACGCGGCGAGGGCCTGGCGGGTTGTTCGTCTGCATAATTGACCCGGTGAAAACTCCATGATTATTGATCAAATCCCAATGAACCTGCGACGATTCATCATCTCCAGTTGTTCGACTGCCGGCATTGTCGCCGCCATGCTCCTTTCCACCACCACTGATGCACAGGATCGTTTGCCGCAAGAGCGGGCTGGCGCGCATTGGACGAATGTTCCACGACAAGTCCTGGCATTTTACTACGGTTGGTATGGCAACCCCGCCACCTCAGGCGAGTGGGTCCATTGGAAAGAGGTGGATGCGCCAGCCAGGAAGATTGGGGGCGTCACCCATTATCCGGCGCTGGGCCCGTACGACAGCCATGACCGGAAGCTGATCCAGCAACATTGTCTTTGGGCTAAAAATGCCGGCCTCACCGGGTTCATCGCGACTTGGTGGAGAGCGGGTGGTTTTCATGATCGGGGTCTGCCTCTGCTCCTCGACGAGGCAGAAAAGCACGGACTGTCCATCACGGTGTATCTTGAAATCGCCCAAAACCAGGACAACGCCGTCAAAGACCTGCTTTATATACTGGCCCATTACGGCAAACATCCGGCGTGGTTGAAAGTGGACGGCAAACCGGTCGTTTTTATATATGAACGCGCCGTTAACCAAATTAAACTGACTGGCTGGCGTCGGGTCATCGACGAGGTCAACAAAAAGTATCGAGGCGGGGCGCTGTTTGTTGGAGACCAAATCACCCAACAGGCGGCCAAAATATTTGACGGTGTTCACACTTACAATCCCACCAGTTACATCGCAGGCAAAACTCCTGAACAAATCCGCGCCTGGGCACATGCCGCCTACCCTGATTGGGTTAGAATCGCCGGAAAGGATCGCATCGCTTGTCTAACCGTCATCCCCGGCTACGATGATGGCAAATTGGGACGGCCGGATCCCCGCCCCATTACAGACCGCTACGATGGCGAAACCTGCAGAGTTCTCTTGGAGGAAGCGGTGGCGGCCAACCCTGATTGGATTCTCATCACGAGCTGGAACGAATGGCACGAAGGGAGCGAAGTTGAGCCTTCGGTTGAATATGGCGACCGCTCCCTTAAAGTGGTGTCGGAATTCGCTCCACGCTTCAGCAAGCTCCCACCCAGGACGCACTAGACGGTTTGCCTGGGTCGGCGGATTCGTTTTTTATCATGCGCCACATTCATTTGGCGTATAAACTGGCTTGGGATGACCGCAACTTTCCTGATCATCTGCGGCCTTTCGATTGTGGCCAGGTGGACTGCGCAAATGGCGCTCGAATGGCTTAACCAATGCCATGTGCAAGCCCATGCTGGAGCAGTCCCGCTTGCATTCGCCAGCACAGTTACACCCGAAACTTACGCCAAATCATTGGCCTATACCCTGGCCAAAAGCCGCTTCGAAATGGCTGATTTGACCTGGAGCGCCGTGGTTCTGGCCGCCACCCTGTTCAGCGGCGCGCTGCCGTGGTTTTATCGAGTGTTTCAACACGCTGCCGGCTCATCTGTTTGGGCCGGGGCCGCTTTTCTTCTGGCGGTGGGAATTATCTTGTCCGCCATGGACTTGCCGTTTGAATGGCACGTCCAGTTTCACCTGGAAGAACGGTTTGGCTTCAATACCACGACAGCCGCCATTTGGTGGTTGGACAGGGTAAAAGGTCTGGCACTGATGCTGGCGTTGGGTTATCCGCTCCTGGTTTTGATTCTGAAATTGGTGGGGTGGCTGGGCGAGGCTTGGTGGTTCTGGGCGTGGGTGAGTTTATCCTTTTTCCAACTCATGATGATGGTCGTAGCGCCGGTTTTGATCCTGCCGCTGTTCAACAAGTTCACGCCACTGCCTGCTGGCGGCCTGCGCGACTGCCTGCTGGCCTTGGGAGAACGCGCCGGCTTTCGCGCCCGTGACATCCAAGTGATGGATGGCAGCAAACGGTCCCGCCACTCCAATGCTTTCTTCACCGGGCTGGGCCGGTTCCGCAAGATTGTTCTGTTTGATACGCTGCTGCAGCAATTGGACGAGGCTGAACTTGAGTCGGTTTTGGCCCATGAGATCGGCCACTACAAGAAAGGCCATATCCTCAAGACCATGGCCTTGTCTCTGGGCAGTTCTTTGCCGGTCTTTTACTTGGTCGCGGTATTGGCGAAGAAAGAATGGTTCCTGGGCAGTTTCGGCTTTGCAGCCGGGGACATCGTGCCTGCTTTGCTGCTGATCTCGCTTCTGTCCGGCTTGTTGGCTTTCTGGCTGTCTCCGCTTTTCCATCTGCTGTCCCGGCGGCACGAATATGAGGCAGACGCTTACGCCGCCGGACTCGTCAAACGGCATCAGCCCTTGATCACTGCTCTCCGCAAACTCAACGAGAAGAACCTGAGCAACCTCACACCGCATCGTCTCTACAGCGGCTTTTACTATTCCCATCCCACTCTGCTCGAACGCGAAGCAGCCCTGACGCGACTGGCTGAATCAGGCACAGATCCTTGATCCCGCCGATTCCTATGGGCTGACATGGAGATGCAAATCTGTGGAGCAAGAAGAAAATCACGAAGAGGGCCCCCGCGGATCGTGGGCTAGAAACCAAATGGGTGGAAAATCCCAGATGAAGTTCTAAAACTTCACGGAAGCGGAGGCAAGAGGGAGGGGGGGAACAGGGAATGGGAATGTCACTTAAAGTGGATTAGAAGATTTATTGAAAGAATTTGTTGCAATAGAACGGAGTACTGGGAATAATGTTCTCAAGTAGTTGCTATGATAGATCACGGAAACGGCCCGCGCTGGTCATGAGCAAGAAATCAAATGGGGATTCCGGCATGTGAAGGAAGAGACGTTGACCGACGAATTATTTGGCTTTTTCAAAGCAGCTTACGAAACGGAGTTCGCTCGTAAGGACAAGCTTTCCGACCGGATAAATCTCGGCGTCACAATTCTCACGATTCTTGGCGGACTGGCAGCGTTTTACGTGTCGTCGTTCAAGCAGGCCCCATTTTCTTCCGCGCATTTGTTTTTTTACGTTCCGCTATTGAGCGGTATTGTTCTCATGGCAATCTCACTCTGGCAATTTGGCGTGGCTGTGGCGCAAGGCTGGGATTATCATTATGTTTCTGACTCAAGCACCCTCGGCCATTATGTGGAAGATATGAGAATTCAGAATGCGCCGGTTGATGAGACGGTCGAGAAGCAAGTGCGCTCGAAATTTCTCGAAACGGTGGTCGGACAGTACCAGGTGTGCGCCACGCTCAACTTTTATGCCAATGCGGAACGAGAAAGAATATTTCTGCGCGGCTTGCAGTTCGCCATGTGGTCACTGGCGTTGCTGCTGGCCACTTCGTTGCCCTTTTTCGTCCTGAAAGGCGCTTTTCATGATGAGCCTCAGAAGGTGAGCATCGTAAATCCCGTGGAGGTACAAAATGCCCGATAACGAGCCGATGAAGGTTGACCCCGGCCAACCGCCGCCGCCGCCTCAAGAGCCCGCGGCGCCGATTCGAAGGCCGTTCATAGACGTGCCCCCGCCCGGGGTTATCACAAGGCGTGAGGCAGTGGTGCGCGGCATAGAGGTTCGGAAAACGCTGCGCCAATTGAAAGGGGAAATCACTTTGCTTGAGTTGCAGAACGCAACGGCGGCCATGGATAAGGTTGAGCTATAAGGCTGGCCGGGGGCGGTCATCTGCGCAACTCCTTATGGCAACGGACAGCAAAATAATCGCGTCAAGCGCCCGGGCGTTGCGACACTCCTAATCGACGGAAGACACAGGCGGGAGCAGGAAGCCTCGAACGGCCGCCGCGGGCGCGAGAAAAATTCAGGGTTTGTCCTTCTTGTAAATGGTCCGACTTTTAGGATGCAACCATGGTTCCCCTTTTGAAACACAAAAATCCAGTCCTTCGGGCCGTGTCTGCCCGACTCGCGGTGAAAAGCGAGCGCTGTCCATAGACTTTTGACGCAATCTGGATATGGGGTGAACACCCCATTGTGGGCTAGATGTTTTGCCATTATTCTAGTCCGCCGCAGTGTATGAAAGTAGTTGAGCTTGTGGAAGGCGCCAATCTTTCTGATGAGCCAGGCATTGCCCCGGATGAATCGAGTGCTAACTTGGGTGATTTAACGGGTAAAAAAACATGAGCAATTATGTCAGATTGGAACAATTTTAGACCCGGAGTCCGGCGGCGCGTGTTGCTGGTTTTTCCGCGCTACGCCAAATCGTTCGGCACTTTCAACCATGCCTTCGCGCTGCTGGGGGTGCGCGCGTTCATGCCGCCACAAGGCATCCTGCTGATCGCCGCTTTGCTGCCGCGTCAATGGGAGATCAAGTTCGTCGATGAAAACGTCCGGCCTGTCCGGTCCGACGAGCTGGAGTGGGCCGATGTGGTGTTTCTTTCCGGCATGCATGTGCAGAGGTCGCGCATCAATGAGTTGAACCAGCGGGCGCATGAGGCGGGCAAACTGACCGTGCTGGGAGGGCCTTCGGTTTCGGCCGCCCCGGAGTTTTATCCAGAGGTGGACGTGCTGCACTGTGGAGAAGCGGGAGACGCCACCCGGAGCCTGTTCCAGCACTTGGATGAGACGGTGGATCGTCCGGCAAAACAACTGATATTTCGCACCGGCGAGCGCCTGCCGCTGAGCGAATTTCCGGCGCCGGCTTACGAACGGCTGGAGGTGGACCATTACCTGATGGGCAGCATCCAGTTCTCCAGCGGCTGCCCGTTCACGTGCGAATTTTGCGATATTCCGGGGCTGTATGGACGCAAGCCGAGAGCGAAAACGCCCGCCCAGGTGATAGGTGAATTGGACCAACTGCGGGATGCGGGCATGTATTCGGTTTATTTTGTGGATGACAATTTTATCGCCAATCCGAACGCGGCGCTGGAGCTGCTTCCCCATCTGGTCGAATGGCAAAAGCGAAACGGCCGCCCGCTGTCCCTGGCCTGCGAGGCCTCCCTCAACATCTCGGACCACCCGCAAATCCTGGAACTGATGCGCCAAGCCGGTTTCATTACGGTTTTTTGCGGCACGGAAACTCCCGAACCGGCGGCGTTGCGGGCGATGAAAAAGACGCAGAACCTGCGCCGGCCGATTTTGGAAAGTGTGCAGACGCTCAACCGTTACGGGCTCGAAGTCGCCTCCGGCATCATACTGGGATTGGACACCGACACACCCGAGACGCCCGGGGCGATTTTGGACTTCGCGCACGAATCGCAGATTCCCTTGATGACCGTCAACCTGCTTTATGCATTGCCCAAGACCGCGCTGTATGAGCGGCTGGAACGGGAGGGAAGACTGCTGAGCGATCCGGAGGGTGATTCCAATATCGTCTTCCGCGAACCGAAGGAAACGGTGCTGGCGGGCTGGAGGCGGGTCATCGCGCACCTCTACGAGCCGGCCAATATCTATGCCCGTTTTTTGACGCAAGCCCGCAACACCTATGTCAACCGGCCCGCGCCGGAAAAGCTGCTCCAACAATTGACCTGGCGCAACGTCCGGCGCGGCGCGCGGATCTTCAGCCGGATTTTCTGGCACGTCGGCCTGCGCAGCGATTATCGCCGTCATTTCTGGAAGATGTTCTGGTCCCTGATTTGGCGGGGACAAGTGGAGACGATATTCCAAATCGCGATCGTGTCTCATCACCTGATCACCTACACGCGCGAGGCGCTGCAGGGGAAGGGCCAAGCCTCCAACTACTCTCTGCAAAGAGTGGAAGATTGAGGAACCGCATTTGCTGGCGAGCAGTCTTCCCACTTCCCAGACGCACCGTCCATACTGTCCCACAGAGCTTTCAGTCTGGATCGTCCATGGCCGCTGTTCTTATGTTGCTTGGCGAAAACTGGCGGCGCGGGCATGATGTTGGGGATCGCTTGATAACCTGTGAAACCTGCGTTACATGGATGACACACCAGACATGGGCGGCCTTGGCCCGGCCATCCCGGCGCGCTCCAAACGGCAGGCGATGGATTGGAGCCTGGTCCTGGCCAGTCAGGACATCGCCGCCATCATCAACCGCGGGGAGAGAAGCTGGGAATTGATAGTTGACAGCACGGAATACGAGCGCGCCCAGGCCGTGCTCCTGCAGTATCAGATTGAAAACCGGGGCCGGTGGTGGCGGAGGGAAGTGCGGGGGACGGGCGTTGTTTTCCACTGGGGCAGCGTACTGTGGGCGTTGGGGATTGCCGCGTTTTATTGGTGGAGCACGGTCCGGTTTCCACAGATGAAGAGCGCCGGGATGGTGGACAGCCAGGCGGTGTTTCACGGTCAATGGTGGCGGTTGTTCACCGCGGTGACTTTGCACGAGAACATCCCCCACCTTGCCAGCAATGCCGCGACCGGCATTTTGTTGCTTGGGCTGGCGATGGCGCGTTACGGACCCGGCTTGGGCGTGCTGGCCGCGTTCCTGGCCGGGGTGGCCGGGAATTATGCGAGCGTGCTGCTCGACCCAGCCGCCCACGAAAGCTTGGGCGCTTCGGGGATGGTGACGGGCGCCCTGGGGTTGATCACGGTCCAATCCTTTGCGTCTTGGAGGAAAGATGGGGGGGGCACTTCGTTCCTTCCGCGGGCCCTGGCGGGGGGTGTGCTGATCCTTGTGTTGATCGGTTTCACGCCGGGGACGGACCTTGCCGCGCATGTTGGCGGTTTCCTGGCCGGCGCGGTCATAGGCTTGGCGCTGGCTTGGGCGCCTCCTGCCGCGCTGCAACGGCTGGCGCCGAACCTGGCCGGCGGCGTCGTGCTCGCGGCCTTGGTGCTGGCCACATGGCGGCTTGCCAGCCGCTAACTCGTCGTGGCGCGCGCCGCTTTATGGCGGCAAGAGGTGCGTCGCCGAAAGAATCAGGCAAACGGGAGGTGTTTCACAGTTTTGAACATTGTAGCTTGTCGCAAAGGACCGCTGCGGGTCAACCGGACAGATTGGGAGCACGCCACTGCCCCGTCCCAGATAGGGTTGGATATCGGTCCCTGCGGGGATGGCGGTCCCCAACCGCCCCTGCTCCAAGGCCCATTGCTGTTTTGCGGCGTCAATCATTCGCAGGTTGTCGATGCACGTATTGGTTTGAGACGTTGTGCGGGCGCGCACGAAGTTGGGAATGGCGATGGCCGCCAAAAGCCCAATTATTGTCACCACAATCATAATCTCAACCAATGTAAACCCCTTCCTGCCCCATTTCATGGTTTGCATAGTACTGCCTTTCCGTCCCGGCGGCTGTGAACCATGCAAAAGGCGCTTTTATAATAGGACAATAGTTGTTCACAAATTGCCTTCTGCAAAACCGTAAAGACTCGATTGATAGCAGGGACCACGCCACGAGTGTATAGCTGTCGGTGGATGAATACAATAAGCATGTTTTCCCCGGCTTCACCGGGGGCGGGCGTAGGTGTAAGTTGTTTATGTTTAACATCTTATACATTTCCCGTTTTTGCCGGGTCGGTGGGCATGAACCAAAGGGCAAGACAAGCCAGCGCCGCCCCTGCCGCCAGAAATGCCCCAATCCGGAACATTTTGTCTTGGTACACCACGATCACTTCATGCTGCCCTGCAGGCACTTCCACAGCCTGGAATGCATAATTGGCGCGCCACAATGGCACAGGCTTTCCATCCACCTGTGCCCTCCAATCATGGTAGTAAGATTGTGAAACGAAGACCATGGCCGGGCCGGGCGCCTCAACCTGGAGGGTGACTTTGCTGGCGCCGAATTGTTTGCCGAGGATCCGCGCGGCCGGTTCCCGTTTCGCCGTCACCCGCGACCTGGCTTCGGGCGGCAGATAGACGACCTTGCGGAAATCCACGTTGGATTTTCCGATGGCGCTGAACGCCGTTTGATCGTCGGCAAAAACTGGCTCCTGTCCGACGGTCACAACCGGCAGGTAGGTCTTGCGCGGCATCCAATCAAAAATCCTGCCCGGAGCGATGGTTTGCGAAACGCCCAGAAAATCTTCCAGCCTGTCCAGATCCACGCCGTTGTGCCAGTCGAGCAGCCAGAGGACTTTGTCGGTGTCCCGCGGATAGAGGGAGAAAAAGCCGTCCACTTTGGGGAAGTTATCCAGCAGATTGCAATCACTCAAGAACACCGCCCTGTCCACCAGGTAGGTGGTTTTCACATCGTCGGCGGGTTGGTAATAAACGTGGCGCGCCGCAAAAGGGGAAATCATCAGCCGGGATTCCCCCAGTTTTGGCTCCGGGTTGAGCTTGTCAAACATTTGTCCGAAGCCCGGATCGTAAACCGAAGCGTCCACGGATGGGTTCTGCCAGGGCATGGCGGTGAGCAGATCAAGCCAGCAGAGCGCCGCCAGCAGCAGAACACTCCGACGGCGTTGGGCCGGCCGCGTGGCAAAAGAATAAGCCGCCCATAGGGACGCCGCCAAAAAACCCAGGCGCAGCAGCGCGTTGCCCAACGTGGCGGGCCATGAACTGCCCGGCACGGGATGGAGCCGGGCGATCCACAGAATTGTCCCAATCAGAACGACGATCCCGCCGCCGCACCACATTTCCGCACGCCACGCGCGCGTCCCGCCGCCCGGCTGATTCTGATAATGGCCCACTGCGAACGCCGCCAGCAAGGGCAGGAGGGCAGATGGAATGATCACGAACTTGATTGGAAAACGAAAAAGTCCCAAGAAAGGGAGCAAACGTTGCAACCAGGGATAAACACGAGCATGGTCTCCCAGCGCCAGGACCAGGCTGGCCGCAACAAACCCGCCGATCACCCATACCCGCCACACTCTCCGCCGCCACAAAGCCGCCGCCGCCAAAAACAGAATTCCGATTCCCGCGTAATACGACTGGGTCCAGTACTGGGTCGCTTGCACCGCCATGCCCTGCCATTCTGTCGTCTGGAACATTGGCACGAAAAAATTCGCCCAGCCCCACGCCGGCATGGACCACTTCGAGGTGCCGTAATGGGTGTTCCGGTTGCAATCCAGAGCAAAGTCGGCGGTGGGCAGCAATTGCGCAGCCGCCAGGCAGACGGCCAGAAGGCCCATCATGAGAACACGCCGCGCCCAAACCCGGGCGGGCACTTCCCCGGTGGCGCATTCCATCAGGCCCATCACGAGCAAAATCGACCATGTGAAAACAATCGACTCCGGCCCGCCGGCCAGGACCTGCAGGGCCGCCGCCAGCGCGGCCGGGACCAGTTTGCGCCCGCCCGCCTTCCAGCCCGTCTCTGTCAATAAGATGACCCAGGGCATCCAGGCGAAGGTGGCGATGTGGCTGGGCCACATCAGGAAATTGAGCGTGAGACCGTTGAAGGCGAAGGCCGCCCCGGCCAGCGCCGCGCCCGCGCGCGAACCGGTCCAGCGCACCGCCAGGAAATACGCCCCCATGCCGCCCAGAAAAAGGTGCAGCAGACAGAAAAACGGCAGCGACCACGTCAGTGGCAGCAGCAGGTAAATGAGCGAAGGCGGATAGAGCGAGAGCGTGTTAAATTGGGCCAAAAACGGGAGGCCGCAGCAATTGAGCGGATTCCACCACGGTAATTGCCCCTGCCAGAAGCACTGCCGTTGGAATGAAGCGACCGGATAACTGAAGATGCCAAAATCCCGCACGGCAAAAGTGTCCAAGCCGAGCAGCACATTCCAGAAAGGGATGAAAACAAACAAGGCCAGCAGCAGGGGGAAGCGGCGCGGGGCGCACCAATCACCGCCGGCCCCCGCTGCGCGAGGCACGCCCGCCGATTTCATGTTGGAAGGGTTGCTCACTTTCCAGCCAATAGCCAATGGCAGATCTTCAATGACCAACAGTCAATTGGAAAGCCCGTAATCTCGATGCCGGGTTGCCGATGTTTCGCGGTTGCTCCAGGACCCATTCTCCGGCTAGGTTCTCTTATGGCACAGGAGTTTGATACGATTGGCATCATTGCGGGAAACCGCTCGCTGCCGCTGGTCTTTGCCCGGCAGGCGAAGGCCCTGGGCGTGAAGCGCTTGGTGGCTGTGGCCTTCGAAAGCGAAACCAACCCCGATTTGGCGGCGTTGGTGGATGATATCGTGTGGCTCAGGGTTGGCCAGTTGGCGAAGATGATTTCAGCCTTGAAGGAGCGCGGGGTCGCCCGCTGTGTGATGCTGGGGCAAATCGCGCCGAAGAACTTGTTTGATCTCCGCCCTGATTTTCGCGCCGTGGCCCTGCTCCTGAAGTTGAAGGAAAAAAATGCGCAGTCGATTTTCGGCGCCGTGGCGGACGAATTGAAGAAGGAAGGGATCGAGTTAATCGAGCCGGTGCGCTGGCTGCGGCCGCTAATGCCTGAAACCGGCTTTTGTTTGGGACCGGCATTGAGCGGGAAACAACAGGCGGACGTGGCGCTGGGTTTGCGCATCGCCAAGGATATTTCCCGGCTTGAGATTGGGCAGACGGTGGTGGTCAAGGAGGGCACGGTGCTGGCGGTGGAGGCTTTCGAAGGGACGGATAATTGTTTGCGGCGGGGCGGATCGCTGGCAGGGAGCAACCGGGGGGCGGTGGCCGTCAAGGTGGCCAGGGACAAGCATGATTTGCGGTTTGACATTCCGTGCATTGGAATTGGCACGCTGGAAACGTGCCGGGAGGCGGGGATCGCGGCGCTCGCTTTCGAATCAGGCAAGACGCTGCTGATGGACCGGGAGTTGATTGAGGCGCTGGCCAAAAAACACAAGATCAGCGTGGCGGCTTGCTAAAAATGGCGGCATGATTTAGCGTAGTGGCGTGACGTCAGCCGCGATCATCGAGGAAATCAAACAGTTGCCGCCTGCGGAACAAGCCGAGGTGATTCAATTCACTGTGGGATTGGCTCAAAGCCGCCAGCTCACCGGCAAGGAATTGGGAGAACTGGCCGACAGACTGGCCGCATCGAACGATCCGGCGGAAATCATGCGGTTGAAGTCGGCCATGACCCGGGGGTTTTACGGCGGGTAATTCATGCCAAAAATCCTCCGCCGCAACCTGCCCCGAAAGTTGTATGCGCATTTGCTTGAACGCGTCCGGCAACGCCACATATCGGGCAAGCAACTTGCCTGGATGATCGAATGGCTGGACACGCAGCCGGAAGTTCCAAACGGGAAATGGTTCAAAAGATTTCCTGGCATGGTTGTGTGTGGTGAAAACGAGTTGGTGAAAACCTTTCTCGTGCCGGGACAGATGCCAACGGGCGAAGAGATTCAATAGATGCTCAGAATTCGGGGGGAGGCTCGCGGTTGGCGGTTGCTGAATTGGGGGGTTGTGTTGGATTGGGAATTAGTGTTGAATCAGCGGGCTGATGAATACAACGCATCCATTTACTACCACGGCTTTCGAAGTGGCCGGGTACCGGATAGTCAAGAATTTTGGTGTGGTGCGCGGGATCGTGGTGCGTTCGCGGTCGGTGGTGGGCAACCTCGGCGCGAGCATCCAAAGCTTCTTCGGCGGGAACATCACCATTTACACCGAGCTGTGCGAACAGACGCGGGACGACGCCTTTCGGGACATGATCACCCACGCCAACCAGTTGAACGCCAACGCGGTGATCGGAGTGCGGTATGACGCCACGGAACTGGCCCCGGGCATCACGGAAGTGTTGTGCTACGGCACAGCGGTTCAGGTGGAACCGGCCGCGCCCGTGGCCGCGCCGCCCGGCCACACGCCTCCGTAAGGAGCACCTTTTTATGTCAGGACACAGCCGATGGGCCAAGGTGAAGCATTTCAAGGGCGGGATTGACGCCAAGCGCTCGAAGATATTCGCGAAGTTAAGCAAGGAAATCAGCATCGCGGCGCGGCTGGCGGGAGGGGATGCGGCGATGAACCCGCGTTTGCGCATGGTGTTGTTGAAATGCCGCGCCGCCAACATGCCCAACGACAACATCGAGCGCGCCATCAAGCGCGGCACCGGCGGCGGCGAAGTCATCGAATACACCGACCTCCATTACGAAGTTTTCGGCCCCCATGGCGTGGCCATCCTGGTGGAATTGAGCACCGACAACAAAAACCGCACCGCCGCGGAAATCCGCAGCCTGCTGGCCAAAAACGGCGGGACCATCGCCACCGCCGGCTCGGTCAGCCGGCTTTTTCAGCGCAAAGGGCAGATCATTGTGCTGCGCGAGGCGGCGGGCGAGGATCAATTGATGGAGCTGGCGCTGGAGGCCGGCGCGGAAGATTTCAAGAGCGACGCGGAGGGTTTCGAGATACTGACCGATCCGGCGCGCTTCGAATCGGTCCACAAGGCGGTTGAAGCCGGGGGGATCAAGGCCGCCGGGGCTGAAGTGACGTGGCTGCCTGTCAGCACGGTGCCGTTAAACGACGCAAAGGCGGCTGAAGAAGTCAGCCGCTTGATTGAGTTGTTGGAGGAGCACGACGATGTCAAAGATGTTTATTCCAACGCGGATTTCCCGGCATGACATGGGTTGGTGATACGCTCTTTGCGCGGCTGCTTCGCCACCTGGCGCGGGTGGTGTGCCGCTATCCGCAATGGTTTATTTATCCGCAGATCCTGCTCTTTGTCCTGAGCGTGTCCTATACCACGAGCCATTGGAAGGAAGACATGGACCAGGACAATCTTGTCGGAGGCGCCACCCACGATGTCTATATGAAATTCCGCGAGGAATTTCCCGGGGAGGACGAACTGGCCGTGGTGGTGCAGAGCGGCGACATGGAACGCAACCGCCAGTTCGTGGAGAGGCTGGCGGCCCGCCTGGAGCCGGAAACCAATTTGTTCACCGATGTATTTTACAAGGGGGACTATGTGGCGCTGGGGCGCAAGGCGCTGTTGTTCGCGCCGGAAGACGATTTGAAGCAGTTGCAGCAAGCCCTGAAGGATTACCGGCCGTTTGTGGAGGAATTCACCGAGGCAACCAACCTGGATTCGTTTTTCGGGCTGATCAACAAACAATTTCGAACCGCCAAACAGGAGGAGAACGCGCAAAACAACGCGCTGATCAGTGCCATCCCCGCTTTGCAACGCATCGTGGACCAGGCCTCGGACAGTTTGTCCCGTCTGGGGACGCCGGTTTCGCCGGGCGTCACGGCGCTCTTTGGCAATTCGGAGGAAGCGGAGAGGCGGATGTACACAACCTTCGCCCACGGCCAGATTTACCTCGTGACGGCCCGGGCCCGCAATCCGGATGTGGAGGCGCAAGCGGTTGAACGAATGCGGGAATTGATGCGGCAAACGGAAATCGAAGTGCCCGGTTTGAATGCCGGGCTGACCGGCAAGCCGGTGCTGGATTATGACGAAATGCAGCAGGCAAAACGGGATGCGCTGAAGGCTTCCGTGGTGGCGCTGGTGATTTGCTCGCTCATTTTCATCTATGCCTACCATCAAACCGGACGTCCTTTAAAAGCCGTGGCCTGCCTCATCATCGGCCTGGGTTACACCATGGCCTTCACCTTCCTGGTCGTCGGCCATTTGAATATTTTGACCATCACCTTTGCGCCGATATTGATCGGGCTGGCGATTGATTTCGGCATCCATTTGATCACGCGCTATGAAGAGGAAATGCGCAATGGCCATACTTCGGTCCAGTCCGTGGACCGAGCCATGGTCTTCACCGGGCAGGGTATCGTCACCGGAGCGCTGACCACGGCCATGGCCTTTCTGGCCATGGGCTTGACCGACTTCAAGGGCATCCAGGAGATGGGCATTATCTCGGGGGGCGGCCTGGTGCTGTGTCTCATCCCGATGATGACGCTGCTGCCGGTGTTGCTGATGAAGGGCCGGCAGAATATTATTGACCATGAACACGGGAGGGAGGCGGAAAAACGGGCGCGGATCGAAGACTTCTGGCTGCAACGGCCGGCGCTGGTAGTTGTTGTGACGCTGCTCTTCTGCGCGGCCGCGGCCCTTCAATTCAAGAAGGTCTATTTCGATTACAACCTCCTGCACATGCAAAGCAAGGGCATGCCCATGGTCGTCTATGAGATGAAGCTCCTCAATTCCGGGCAGTCGCTGCTCTCCGCGGCGGTGGTGGCCGACAGTTTGCAGGAAGCCCGTCAAATCGAGACGAAGTTGAGGAAGCTGCCGTTGGTGGCCAGCGTGGATTATGACGACAGGGGCGACCCCATCTTTGACCTGTTGACCCGGGATCAGACCGGCCTGATAAAGCTGGTGAATTCGATTAAAAATGAAGTCAGCGATTTGCATTTTGCCGACGCGGACCCGGAACCCGTCCGCCTTCATGAGTTGAGCGCGACATTGTACAGCACCATGGGCTACATGGGCCAGGCGGCTGACGCGGTGGAAAAGGACCGGCCGGACCTGTCCAAACAATTGCGCTCCCTGCGCCTGGCCATCAGTGATCTGCGTGTCAAAATGCTCAGCGGCGATCCGTCGATTCCGCAGCGGTTGCAAAAATTTCAAGAGGCTTTATTCGACGATATCCGCCACACGTTCGAAACGATCCAGAACCAGGACACCAGCAGCCGCCTGAAGCCGGAAGATTTGCCACCCGCCGCCCGCAATCAGTTTATCGGCCGCACGGGAAGGTACAAAGTGGCGGTGTTTCCGAAAAACGACATCTGGCAGCACGATAATCAGCGGGATTTCATCGCGCAATTGCGGGAGGCCATGGCTCCGCACAGCGACAAAGTAACCGGAACACCCGTCCAACTTTACGAATACACGACACTGCTGAAAAACAGCTATCAGCAAGCCGCCCTCTATGCCCTGGTCGCGATCGCGTTCATGGTGTTCATCCACTTCAGGTCCCCAACATGCGTGATCCTCTCGCTTCTGCCGGTGGCCATTGGGAGCACGTGGACCCTCGGATTGATGGGGTGGTTTGGCATTCCGTTTAATCCCGCCAATATCATGATACTGCCGCTGGTCATCGGCATCGGCGTCACCAACGGCATCCAGATACTCAATCGTGTCGCCGAAGAACAGAACCCGCGCATCCTGGCCAAGAGCACCGGCAAAGCAGTTTTGGTCTCTGGCCTCACTGCCCTGACCGGGTTCGGGAGCCTGACCCTGGCCAAACATCAGGGTCTTCAGAGCCTGGGTCTGGTGATGGCGATGGGAATCGCCGCTTGCATGGTCGCCGCCCTGACCTTTTTGCCGGCATTGCTGAATATTTTGGCGCGCTACGGTTGGACCGTGGCAAAGAAGAAGACCCAGTAGCGACAATGCAAAGTCACCACTGGGTCCGGAGGAACCGAGGTAAAAACCTCAATTGATATACAAATGATACGAACTAATGAGTCAAAGTCAACCGGAATCTTGTTAAAGTTGGCAGGAAAGGAGCGATTACCGATCTATTTCGATAACGTTAACGTTAACGTCTGTCCTCTCCATTTCGGTCCTGAACGAGGTATGGATATTGGAGTACTTGACGCGCCTTTAAATAAACTTTTAGCATCCAGTTGCAAGTGAACAGAAAGCTCATGAACCATAGGCTCCTCCTTATTTTTTGCCTGGCAGTTGCCCTACCGGCGTTCGGTCAAGAAGAGGACGAGGTGGAGGCTGGGCCGCTTTTCTCGGAATTCCCGTTGACGCTGACCTCCGGATATCGACGCGAGGCTGCCGGCCCGTTGTATTATTCGCAGCAAGCCGAATCACAATGGCAATGGGGCTTGCCGCCGTTGTTTTCCTACACGCGAACGCCGGAGGTGGATTGGACTGAGGTGGAATTCCTCTATCCAATCATGACCTATCGCTGGTTCGGCGGGGAGTATCGGCTGCAATTTGTGGAGTTTTTGAGTCTTGCCGGCGGGCGGAACATGTCGGAGATCGGGACGAGGCGATGCACAATATTCCCATTTTATTTCCAGCAACGTTCCACGAACACGAACCTCAATTATACGGCGCTCGTGCCAATTTACGGCCATCTGAAGAACCGGCTGTTTCGCGACGATATACGATTCCTCCTGTTTCCGCTTTATTCGGAGACGCGCAAGAAGGACGTGGTCACGGATAATTATCTCTACCCGATTTTTGCCTTGCGCCACGGCGATCAACTGACCGGCTGGCAAGTCTGGCCTCTGGCAGGCGTCGAGCACAAAGCGCCCACCCTGCGGACGAACTCGCTGGACGAAGCGGAAATCGTGGGCGGCCATGACCATTATTTTGCCGCCTGGCCGTTCTATTTCCACAACAGGGACGGGCTGGGCACCACGAACCGGCAAACGAGCACGACGGTGGTGCCGTTTTACAACCAGATCAGGTCCGCGGGGCGCGACGAAACGTCCTTCGGCTGGCCGCTGGGCTACAACGTGATTGAAGACCGGGAAAGAAAGTACATGGAACACGATTTGTTCTGGCCGCTCTTTGTCTTCGCTCAGGGGGAGAAAAGGGTGACGCGCGTCTTCCCATTTTACAGCCAGGCCCACTACAGCGGTCGCGGTCCATCGCTCTCCGGTTTGTTCGGCATGTCAATCACCGACGCCACCAACGCGCCACCCCCGGGCAAATCCGATCTGGAAAGCGATTTTTATCTCTGGCCGGTTTATAAGTTCAACCGGCTGGAATCCGCCCCTCTGGAACGGCGGCGGACGCGCATCATGTTCTTCCTCTACTCCGATACGACTGAAAAAAACACCGAGACAGGCGCCCTGTTTCATCGAACGGATTTTTGGCCGTTCTACACCTATCGGCAGGACAGGGAGGGCAACCGGCGCTGTCAGGTTTTCGCGCTTTTGGAGCCGTTCTTCCCCAACAGTCGCAGCATCACGCGCGAGTATTCCCAAGTCTGGTCCGTCTGGCGCTGGGAGAACAACCGCAAGAGCGGCGCCGCCAGCCAGTCGTTGCTTTGGAATCTTTACCGCCGCGACGAGACGCCGCAGTCGAAAAAATGCTCGCTCTTGTTCGGCATTTTCCAGTATCAATCAGGGCCGGAAGGCAGGCGCTGGCGCGTCTGCCACATAACGGTGGGGAAAAAACCGGCGCGCGCCCCCGTGCCTCGATCGTGATGTTCCAACATATCGGAGAAATCATAACGCTGTTTTGGCGAACGCTGCAGGCGCTGCCGCTGTGCTGGCGTCAGCGGGGCAAGATTGCTGCCCAGCTCTTCGAGATCGGCAACGTCAGTCTTATGATGGTGTGCATCCTCTCGCTGTTTATCGCGGGAGTGGTCGCCCTGCAAACCGGGCCGGTCATGGTCTCGCACGGTTTGGGCTCCGTGGTCGGCGGGATGATTGGTCTGTCCATGTGCAAGGAATTTGCCCCCGTGATGATGTCCATCCTGATTGCCGGGCGCATCGGCTCCGCCATGGCCGCGGAAATTGGCGCCATGCGGGTTTATCAGGAGATTGACGCGCTGCATACCATGAATATCGATCCGGTCCATTATCTGGTCCTGCCGCGCATGGTCGCCATTGCCCTGGCCCTGCCGGCCCTGGTCACGTTTTCCAGCCCCGTCGGCTGGTTTGGCGGCGCGCTGGTCTGCACTCTGAACCAGCGGATCGGCATCAGCTTTGACGCTTTTTTCCACAGCCTGCGCGACGAAGTTGATCCGGGGGACATCTTTAACGGGATATTCAAGTCATTCATTTTCGCCCTGGCTATCGGCATCATCTCTTGCCATCAGGGTCTGGTCACGCGGGGCGGCCCCCGCGCCATTGGGCGGAGCGTGACCAAGGCTGTAGTGAACTCCATCGTGGTGATCTTGATCCTGGATTATTTCCTGACGCGAATCCTGCTCTACGTCCAGAAATGAGCGCCAATCCCAACCAACTGGAAAATGTGAGTGTCGAAGTGAGCGGCCTGCGCAAGAGCTTCGGCAAATTGCAGGTTTTGAACGGCATCAACTTCAAAGTCAATCCGGGCGAGATTTTTGTCATTATGGGGCCAAGCGGCAGCGGCAAGAGCGTTTTGCTCCGGCACATCATCGGGTTGGAAACGCCGGATGCAGGGCAAATCCTCATCCAAGGCGAGCCGGTCGGGGCGAACGGCGTGCGCGACAAATACCGCATGGCCCTGGTGTTTCAGTCCGCCGCCCTGCTCACTTCTTTGAGCGTGGGCGAGAATGTCGGACTTTATCTGACAGAGCATTTTTCCAAGACGCCCGCGGAAATCGCCACCATCGTGGTCGCCAAGCTCGAGGCCGTCGGCCTGGCTGGCTTGCAGGACCGGTCGCCCGGCGAACTATCCGGCGGCATGCAAAAACGGGTGGCTATTGCCCGCGCCCTGGTCATGGAGCCGCAATTGTTTTTGTTTGACGAACCGACGGCCGAGCTGGACCCGCCCATGGCCGTGACCATAGACGAGGAAATTCTGAAGTTGAAGAATCGCACCCACGCCACCTCGATCATCGTGACCCACGACCGCACGCTGGCCTTCAGCCTGGCCGACCGGGTGGCGATGATTTTTGACGGCCAAATTGTCTTTGTCGGCACGCCGGAAGAGGTTAAACGGCAGACCGAACCCCGCATCCACGAATTCATCTACGCCAAAATGCCAACCTCCAAACCATCCTAAATGTCATGAAAGACTCCGTTGAAAGCAGATTGGGAATGTTCTTTGCCATTGCCATAATCGCCTTGCTGGTCATCTTGGAATTCGCCGGCGGCTTGGATTACTTCAAGCGCGGCTATCATCTGCATGCCCTGTTCAAAAACGTCCAGGAACTTAAGGCGGGCGACTTTGTCAAGATGGCCGGGGTTCAAGTCGGAAAAGTCGAACTCATCACCCTCACCAACGGCATGGCCGACGTGACTATGAACTTGCAGAGGAACACCGACGTAAAGACCGACAGCAAGGCCAGCCTCAAGTTCACCGGGCTGATGTCGCAAAACTACATCGCGATTGAAATCGGCACGCCGGGCGGGGTGCGGGCGGAGGAAGGGGCCTATTTGCAGAGCATCGAGCAGCCGGATTTGAGCGTGCTCATGACGAAGTTGGACAATGTGGCCACAGGGGTGGAGAACTTGACCCGCAGTTTCAGCGGCGAAAGAATTGACAATCTCCTCGGTCCGATCACCGATTTTCTCAAAAACAACCAGACCAACCTCAGCGCCACCATTGCCAATGTCAGAACGGTGTCCCAACGCATCGCCGACGGCAAGGGGACGGTCGGCAAATTGATTAACGAAGACACGCTTTACGTTTCCGCCCTGCACACCGTCAGCAATGTGCAAAGCGACGCCACCAACATTCAGGGCCTGGCTGACGAGGCGCGTTTACTTGTGACCAACGTTAACCAAACCGTCACCCGCATCAATTCGGGCCAGGGAACCATTGGCAAGCTGCTCAAGGACGACACGCTCTACGTCGAAACGACCGGCTCGATGACCAATTTGCACCAGATTTTGATCAAGATTAACCAGGGCAAGGGCACGGTCGGCCAGTTGATTAACGACGACAGCACTTTGAAGAATCTCAAGCTTTCCATGGAAAAAGTGGACAAGGCGACGGAGAGCCTGGAAGACACCGGCCCGTTGAGCGTGATGGGCACGATGGTCAGCAGCCTTTTTTGACCCGTCCGAGGTGAATGCTCATGGCGCCGCCGAGGAATTGGCGCGCTTGAATGGCACAAAAATGAAGCGCCTCCATTTTCGCGGCGACACCGCGTTGCGCCGGGTAATCGCGCAGTGATTCGAAAATGTAGGCATAGGCCGCCGCGTCTTTGCAGAAGATTTTTCCCAAAAGCGGCGACGCAAATTTCAACCAGGCAAAATAAATCATCCGCCATGCATTGTTCTCGGGTTTGCCGAAATCCAGCGCCAGCACCCGGCCGTTCGGGCGGGCCACCCGCGCCATCTCCTCCAGCCCTCGTTCCCAACTGGCCAGATTGCGCAGCCCATAGCCAATGGTCACCACGTCGAATGAATCGTCGGCAAAAGGGATGTTGAGGGCGTCGGCGCAAAGGAATTGCAGCCGCGCCGGGCCGGCGGCGCACGCGGCGTTTTTGGCGCGCTTCCGCGCCACGTCCAGCATGGCGGGGCTAAAGTCGATCCCCACCACCTCCGCCCCTGCCGCATGCAAGGCAAAAGCGATGTCACCTGTGCCGCAACAAAGATCCAACGCGCGATCGCCGGGCTTGACTTCAGCCATTTTGAGCAGGGCGCGCTTCCAGCGCCTGTGCAAACCGAGGCTTTGCACATCATTAATGAGATCGTAGCGCGGGGCGATGGCGGCAAAGAGGTCACCCACTTTGGCGGCCCGCTGCTCTCCCGGCTGATAGAATTTATTGCTCATGCGGCAAAACCCGGCCGGACCATCATGCTCCCGCGGCGCCGGCGGGGGAAGCTTGCATTGGCCGCATATGAGCTTGACTCCGGGCCGGGTTGGACGGATGGTTTCGCCTGACACAAACGTTATGACTTTAACTATTAAAAGGACTGATATGAAATCTCTACTGATGCTCGCAGCGACACTGGCGGCCACCGGCACGCTCCTGGCCGCCGATGCCACCACCAAGGATGAAGTGAAAAACGCCGCGCAAAAACTCGCCGCGGCGGACAATTACAGTTGGACCACAACGATGGAGAGCGCGCAATTCAGCCCCGGCCCCAGCCACGGCAAGACGGAGAAGGGCGGCTATACTTACGTTGATTTCTCCATGCAGGACAACACCGTCGAAGCCGTCGTCAAGGAGGGCAAGGGCGCGATCAAAACCGAGGACGGCTGGAAATCCCTGGCCGATGCCGCCAAGGACAATGGAGAGGGCGGGTTCAATCCGATCATGATGATATCGCGCCGCATGCAAAATTACAAAGTGCCCGCCGTCGAGGCGGAGGATCTTGCCGGCAAGGTGAAAGACTTGGCCAAAGCTGATACTGTCTATTCAGGTGATCTGACCGAAGAAGGAGCCAAAAGTCTAATGACCTTCGGCAGACGCGGCGGCCGTCAGGCGGCCCCTGTCACCAACGCCAAAGGCTCCGTTAAGTTTTGGCTCAAGGACGGCGTTGTGACCAAGTACCAATTCAAGGTGCAGGGCACCGTCAATCGCAACGGCGAGGATGTGGACATCGACCGCACGACCACCGTGTCAGTGCATGACGTCGGCGCGACCAAAGTCATCGTCCCGGACGAGGCGAAGAAGAAGATATCCTGACGTGCGTCTCGATTTTGCGCACTGATACGGCGATCTCCCTTTCCGCCACACACTTGTCGAGGAGAGGGCAGGGAGAGGAGGCTCACTTTTTGATTCCTCTCCCAGTGCCGTTTTTTTTCTGGCTTGCAATCCATTGGATTTGCTTTAGTTTTGCGGGGTTTGACGGAAGCGAGCGTAGCTCAGCCTGGTAGAGCATCACGTTGCCAACGTGAGTGTCGAGGGTTCGAATCCCTTCGCTCGCTCCATCTCCATCAACGACTTACGTCGATGGATCCCGTTTTGCAACAGTTTTGCAACAGCTCCGCCCACCCTGCGGGCTAAAAACCGCCCACGCCCCGCATTTTTCGCCCGGCCCCTGAGGCATCTCCCATTCCTGCCCGCTCATGCGGACTTTCCGCATCTTTTCTCCATTTTTTCTCGGCGCCCAGGTTGCAACGGCACCAAAAAGCCATAAAACTAAATATGGACAATGGTGTCGAAAAAGATTTGAAGGGAGAGCCGGCGGAAAAGGTCACCGTCGGTTCGGTGACCATTCCCATCTATTTCGCGCCCGTGACAATCAGGTCCCTCCGGCCGGCGGTGGATGGAAATGGCCCACCGCAGGAGACGACCAAAACCTACGATTCGTATATCCTTTCCTATTATGAAGGTTCCCGCCGGTCGCAACCGCGCCGTAGCACGCTTGATGACGCCAAAAAACACGCCAAAGAGATCGCCACCCGTCTAAATAAGGACGGCTCCCGCGCAGAATTCATCACGGAAAAGGACCGGCGTATCCTGTTCCTCTCCAAGCAGGCTTGCAAACCCCTGAGTCTCGAAGTAGACGAGGTTTGCCGCCGATACGCAGAACTACAAGGCCGGCTCAAGGATGGCACCTTGGAGCAGGCAGTCGATTTCAAAAATGACCACGGCCAGCAAGTTCGCCACGGCGCCACATCGGATGAAGTTTTCCGGGAATACCTGGTGCATTTGGACAAGCGCGGCGTGGGCGATTACTACATTCGTGACGTCAAGCGCTACGTTGGCGGTTTTGTGGAGGCGTTTGCCGGCATATTCGGCCGGATTCAGACTGCGGAAATCGACGCCTTCCTCGCCGACCTCGGCGGTAAATCCCGCAATAAAAACAACCATCGCGACGCCATAATTTCGTTTTATAAATTCGCCGAGGAAAAGGGATTCCTGCCATATGGCCTGCGCCTGGCGGCCAAAGGCACCACGGAATTCTTTGAGCCCCGCCAAAAAATCACCACCGAAGCCGAGGCTCTCGCCCTCCTCCAACCCGACGATATTTACACGCCGGAGCAAGGCCGGAGGCTCCTCGCCGTCAAAGATGAGCCGCTTCTCATGCCAACGGTTGAGTTCAAGATGCTCTCCGGCGTCCGGACAGAAGAAATCGTCCGGTTGTGGTGGGTGATGATCGCGGAAAAAGAAGATCTGATTCGCGTGCCTGATGCCGTCGGGAAAATTGACGCGCGCAGAGTTCCGATCTTGCCCGGGTTGGCCAAGCGACTGCAGGCCATTCCGGAGGCGGTGAAACATGACAGAATTTCTGTCAAGTGGAAATCTGCGAATTCGCTGTATCACGCCTGGCAACGATTGTGCAAAAAGGCCGGCGTGCCCTATCTCCACAACGCATTTCGCAACAGCTATTTTACCTATCGCTTGGTCATCCTCGGCGCCGACAAGATCAATGCTGTCGCCGAGGAAGGAGGCACCAGCGTGGAAATGCTGAAGCAGAATTATTTGTCCAGGGCGCCGGTTTCCATGGCCCAGGCTGAGGAATGGTTTTCCCTATGATTCCCCCGGCTTCCATTTTCTCCCGCCCGCCTCAACCGAGGCTTGGCATTGAGATCTTGGCAACTCCGCACCAAAGGGAAGCGATTTTGCTCGATATTCCTGAAAACGGAAACAAAAGCCTTACAATTTTATCCGACAGGAAAATTTTTATGAAAACAATTGGATTGATCGAAGAAGCAAAAGTCAGAGGGCGCGTGAACAAGGCAAGTCTCGCGGACCGCTACCTCGTGGGGTGCCGTACAATCGAGAACTGGCAAGCTCGCGGCATTATTGTCGGCCAATTGGTGGGGAACAAATGGATGTTTGATGCCAGGAATTGCGATAAACGGCTCTTTTTGCACAGCAATCAAAACAAATCACAATAAGCCAAATCATAAAAGATTTCCGGCAATGGCTCAGCCGGGAAAGGTGAAAAGAAACAACGAACGCCTGTCTGGTGCAGAGCCGGCGCCAAGGCGGGCAGAAAATTAGATAATGAAAATAGATTCAAACAGTTCAGATCGTAAGTACACAGACAGCCGCGAGAGAATAGCGTAGCCACCCGTGCGTTTTCGCGGACTGGTGGGAGCTTGTTTGGTCAGATTTTTGGCGGTAATTGCATTCTTGACGGTGCTCATAGGTAGTTCCTTCCTTTGGACTGGTAATTCAATTGTGGGTGATTCGCGAGGATGCAGCGTGCGCTTTGGAGCGCTCGGTGTGACCCAGAATGCGACGCGACATTAGTTGTCATTTGTGAACTATGCGCCGAATGATTTTACATGCACCATAGTGTGTTCTTCGTATGAGTAAGGTCGGCGGGGCCACCTTCTTCAGGGGAATGACTTGGAGCAATAGAGAACTTTGCCCCGCCTCAGATCTGCTTTTCCCCGGGCAAAATGTCGATACGATATGCCTGGTGATCAAAGCGCTGATTTTTGACTTGGATAGCTGCCTCGCCGCTGCCGATGAAGCTGGAGAGGATCTCTTTGAGCCCGCATTCCAGGCGATACGCTCTGCCAACCAAGGCGAAGTTTCCGACGAACAGCTTCGCGCTGCCTTCAAAGACTGCTGGCGATTTCCCTTTGACTTCATCGCGGACAAATACGGCTTTTCTGAAGCCATGCGCGCGGCCGGATTCGCTGCGTTTAAGAAAATTGAAGTTCGCAAGACGCTCCATGGTTATGGTGATCTTTCCCAACTCGGTCAGCTACCAGCCAAGCTCTTTCTCGTTACTTCTGGTTTTCGGCTTTTGCAGGAGAGCAAAGTTAACGCGCTCGGCATGGCTCACCTGTTCACCGCTGTTCACATTGATGCCATTGATGAAGGTAACGGAATCGGAAAATTTCCGGTGTTCGCGAAAATTCTGCAAGAACATGGCTTCCGGCCAGATGAGGTTTTAGTCGTTGGCGACAATCCCGACTCCGAGATTGCAGCAGGCAATCAACTCGGCATGGTCACGATTCAGACATTGCGTCCAGGGGTTCCTCCTTCACCGGCCGCAACCCACCACATCCGCACGCTTACCGAGTTGAAGCGATTTCTCTGATCCGTAGCTGTGGCGATCCCCGGCAGCACCGAGATGCGCAGACTGGAGGAAAACCTCGCTGCCGGAGCGTGGGAGTAGTTTTGTTGGCAGCGGGGGCAAGGTTCGGCTTTCCACATTCTCATCTGATTTTGTTCTACAAATTATGGGCGAAGCAGCGTTTTAATGGCGCGACGATCGTCCATAGCGCGGTAGCCCTCTGCCACCTGAGCGAGAGGCAGTGTCAGGTCGAAGACCTTCCCGGGGTTGATCTTCCCGTTCAAGACGAGGTCAATCAGTTGGGGCAAGAAACGGCGCACTGGCGCAGGGCCGCCATGAAGGTGAACGTGAGTGAAAAACAATTCCTCGCCTTTGAGCTCAACTCCGTGCGGGACGCCGACGTAGCCCACGAATCCACCCGGACGCGTGGAATGGATCGCCTGCATCATCGATTCCTGAGTGCCGACGCACTCAAGCACCGAATCGACACCGATGCCTTTAGTCAACTCCTTGATCTGTTCAACGCCCTGATCGCCGCGCTCCGCGATGATGTCGCTTGCGCCAAACTCTCGGGCAAGCTTCTGTCGCGACGGGTGACGACTCATCGCGATAATGCGTTCTGCCCCCATCTGTTTGGCGGACAACACACCGAGAAGACCGACGGCGCCGTCACCGACTACCGCGACTTTCATGCCGGGCTTGACGTTGGCTGCAACGGCGGCAAACCAACCAGTGCCCATGACATCAGAGACTGCCAGCAAGCTTGGAACTAAATCGCTGGGCGGAATATTTTGGGTCGCCACCAGCGTGCCATCCGCAAGTGGCACGCGCAGCATTGGCGCTTGGGCAGTGCCGATGAACTCCTTGTGTTGACAGGAGGTTTGATAGCCAGCCTGGCAATGAGGGCAGGTGTTGTCGGAGGCGAAAAAAGAGCCGATGACGAACTGTCCCGGCTTGACCAATTTGACCTCGCTGCCGACCTCTGCAACGATGCCGCAGTATTCGTGCCCCATCGGAGTCGGTTTGGGGACCGGATTGATGCCGCGATACGGCCACAAATCGGATCCGCACACGCATGTCGCGGATATTCTGATGATGGCGTCAGTGGGTTGGGTGATCTTTGGATCTTCTCGCTCCTCGAAACGCACATCACGCGGACCGTACAACATGGTTGCTTTCATGATTTATCTCCTTGTTTTCAACGCATGGTAAACCCGCCGTCCACCGAGATGGACTGCCCCGTCACGTAGCTTGCCGCTTGACTGCAAAGCCAAAGAACCGCTTCAGCGATTTCTTCGGGTCGGCCATGCCGCCCCATGGGGATACTCTTTAACATGGCGTTGAGTGCTTCGCCCTGGCCAGAGGCGACCATCTGGTCGGCCATCGGCGTCCAAATCAACCCCGGGCACACGGCATTAATCCGAATGCCTCGTGCCGCATATTCGAGCGCGGCGCTTTTGGTCAGGCCAAGCACTCCATGTTTGGCCGCATGGTAAATTCCACGCTCTGCACCTCCCACGAGTCCTCCCAGCGACGAACAATTGACGATGGCCCCACTCCCTTGCTTGCGCATTTGTTGCAGCTCGAATTTCATGCAACTCCAAACCCCACGGAGGTTGATGCCGGTCACGCGGTCAAAATCTTCACGAGTCTGATCCGCAGCTTCCGCGAGAACATTCTGAATGCCAGCATTGTTATAGGCGGCGTCGAGCCGGCCGAAAGCCGCGACCGTCTGCGCCACCATCGCTTCAACCTGGGAGTCGTCAGAAACATCGCAACAAATCGCGAGTGCTTTCTGACCTTGGGTCTTCAGTTCATCGGCGGCGGAGCGCACCGATTTCTCATTCCAATCCGCCAATATCACTGCCGCGCCTGATTGAGCAAATAACTTCGCCGTGGCCAGGCCCAAGCCGGAACCGGCGCCAGTCACCAATGCCACTTTGTTTTCAAACGATATGTTCATCTCATTCCTTTCAGTTTGTGTATCCCGGCTTCTTGTAGAGTTTGCCCGGGCCGTTGACGATTTGCGGCTTATAGACTTTCTCGGCCCAATCGGATGGATCGATTTCTTCGATGGCCAACGACACCGGTTCTTCACTGCAGTGCAAGACTTCCATCACGTCTTTGACAATGGCTTCAGCGAGCCGAATTTTCTGTTCTTCGGATTTTCCGGTTGCAAGTTTTACGATGACGTGCGGCATTGTTTTTCCAGGGTTGGTGTCATTTGCGGTACTGCTCGTCACTGACTTTTTCCATCCACTCAACCACCTTGCCGCCGAGCGCTTCTTGGATCGCGATGTGCGTCATCGCTGTGGATGGAGCAGCTCCGTGCCAATGCTTTTCACCGGGTGAGAACCACACGATGTCGCCAGGCCGGATTTCCTCGACCGGGCCTGCCTCGCGTTGGACCCAACCCATGCCGGCAATCACGATCAATGTCTGACCCAACGGATGAGTGTGCCACGCCGTTCGGGCTCCAGGTTCAAACGTGACGATTGCGCCGCTAACGCGCGCCGGATCAGTTCCTTTAAACGGTGAATCAATGCGAACTGTGCCCGTGAACCAATCAGCCGGACCTTTGGCAGACGGTTGTGATCCATTTCTTTTGATTTCCATATGCGATTCTTTCTTTAGAATTATTTTGTGGAGGATGTTTCGACTTGCATGAGGCTGACCTTTTCATTTTCCGACGAGCTTAGTCTGCTCGTTGGGGTAACGATCCCCCTGCAATTTGATTTGTGACACAGCGCGATCAAGGTCGCGCAATTCTTCGGGAGTAAACTCCAAATTTGCCGAATTCAGGTTCTCTTCCAGACGCGCCAACTTGGTTGTGCCGGGAATGGGAACGATCCAAGGTTTTTGAGCCAGCACCCAGGCCAAAGCGATTTGGGCAGTGGTCGCTCCTTTTCGTTGGCCGAATCGGTTCAGCAAATCGATGAGAACCTGGTTCGCTTTCATCGCCTCCGCGGTAAAGCGGGGCAGCGTGGCGCGGTTGTCGTTGCTGCCATCGAATTTCGTGTTCTTGTTCAAAGCGCCAGAGAGAAAGCCTCTGCCGAGTGGGCTGTAGGGGACGAAACCGATGCCCAGTTCTTCAAGCGTCGGGAGGATCTCCGTTTCCGGTTCTCTCCACATCAAGGAGTATTCACTTTGAACCGCTGTAAGGGGCTGAACGGCATGGGCGCGGCGGATTGTCTCGGGGCTCACTTCACAAAGTCCGAAGTGATTCACTTTCCCTTGCCGGATCAAATCTTTCACGATTCCCGCCACATCTTCGATGGGCACGTTGGGATCTGAGCGGTGTTGGTAAAAAAGATCAATGCATTCGGACCTGAGGCGTTTGAGAGATTCTTCGGCAACTCGGCGGATACGCTCCGGCCGACTGTTCAGCCCGGTTGATTCTCCATTTTCAAAATTGAATCCAAACTTCGTGGCAATGGCCACGTCCTTTCGAAATGGAGAAAGGGCTGCACCTACCAGCTCTTCGTTAATAAATGGCCCGTAGACTTCTGCCGTGTCGAAAAAGGTGACGCCGAGTTCCACCGCTTGGCGGATGAGCGCCATCATTGCGTTCCGGTCGGGGGCAGGGCCGCGATGGTAGCTCATACCCATGCAACCGAGCCCGAGCGCCGACACCACTAATCCACTCTTTCCAAGTTTGCGCTTTTGCACTTTGAATCCAGTATTTTGATTCACACGTTGGAACGAATCTACTCCGCATAGGCGCAACTGTCTTACGGGGAATTGCTCCAACTGTCGCAAGATTGCTGAAATCCAGCTTGGACTGGGCAAACAGCGCGTTTGCCTCAGCGCTGGCGGCGGTAATCGCTGGGGGAAAGGCCGGTTTCCCGGCGGAACAATTGAGCAAAATGGCTGGGCGTGGCGTAGCCCACGGCCAGGGCAATTTCCACCACGCTTTTCTTGGTTTCGCGGAGTTGGCGTTTCGCCTCATCCATCCGCAGGTTGATATAGTAGCGCGACGGCGACACGCTGGTGGCGCTCTTGAATAAACGATTGAAATGGAACTTGCTCAAGCCTGATTGTGCCGCCACTTGATCTAGGTGGAATTCTTCAGAGAGGTGTTCCGCCATCCAATCCGTGATTTGATGGAGCTTGAAACCGGGCAGGGATGGGCTCGCACTGCGAGGTTCTTCGACAACCTCGGCATAATTTCGGGCAAGATGGACCGCGATAGCCTGGGCGAGACCCTGAACGAAAAGAGGGCTTGCCCGCCGACGCATTAACTCCTCGCGCAACTTTTCCATCAACCAGTCCAACGTCGAATCCGTGAACGCAGACAGGTTCTTGAGTCGCGCCTTCGCGGCATTGGCTCCAAAAACTTCTTCCATGGCCCGCTGTAAGAGTGGCAGCTCGATGGACACATGCATGCTGATAAACGGCTCAGCCGTCACTGCTTTCCAACGGCATTCATAGGGAGCCCCTCCCGAAGTGAGGAAGAAGGAACCTTTTTTGATCCGGTTGGTTTTCCAAGGACCATCGCCTTCGCGCTCCTGGAAATCGACTACGCCCGATACGGACCACGCCAGAAACGGCTCGCTCACCGCAGGAAGTGGCACCGTGACGGTGTCTCGTTCAGGAGCGATTATCCAAGCCTTGATGTCTCGCCAAGCTTTCCCGCTGCTCGCCCGCAGGCATTTCCCGCCCACGTAGCGTTCGAAGGCTTCGGCAGACGTTGTTTCGGGTATTGGCATCAGTGGGATTATATCACCGCTGTGGATGGCATGAAGTCAAATGCAAGCTGGAATTGCGTGGCAAGAGATCCGGAAGAGCCCTATGGGATTTGATGAATGGCGAACTGCCAAATCCATCCAATCAGGAACATCTGCAGGGGAATGCGCACGAGTAAATAAATGGGGCCAGCCCCGTGCCCGCCAAATGGCACGCGGCGAATGGCGGAATCCACGTTGGCCGGCAGCACGAGGACCAGAAAAATACAAAGCACCGCCCCGACGATTCGGGCCCATGCATTCACCAGCACAAGAACTCCCATTGCGATCTCAAATACGCCGCTGAGGTAGATGATTGGAATTCTCCACGATTCCGGCACTTTTCTGGGCACCATCTCTGTCATCACTTGGCGCTTTAGGAAATGTCCGAGACCGGTGAAAAGAAAGACGCAGGTAATTCCAACCCGCGCTTTGACTGATTCCGACAAAGAAAAAGGCGCCAACCCAAAATAAGGTCCCAGCAGCAAAATCAGGATGATAAGGACATTCACCACAACGCAAGCGCAGACGAAAAGTCACCCTTTGGTCATCATCGCATTCCAATCCGGCGTCGTGATGACCGTGTCAAGATAGCGAAATGTTCCGTGTTCCTTGATCTCTCGCGCTGCCTGAAGCGCCCCGGTCATGGCTGCCCGGAAGAGCGACGATGCAAAACTAATCCGCTTCACTCCCGCCTCAGACAACTCCTCCACCGAAAACGACTTACCCTTGATTCCTACCATGAAGTTTACCGGCTTATTGACAGACCGGCAAACCTCTCGCACTGCTTCGATATCAGGCAGGCAAGGCGCGAACAGCACATCGGCCCCTGCATCGGAATAGGCGTTCAACCGCACAATCGCGTTCTTCAAATCAATCACTCCCCGCAGAAAGTTATCCGAACGCGCCGTCAACACGAAGGCAGATCCAGTCGATCGAGCCGCTTCGGCCGCAGCCGCAATGCGTGCGCGCGCCTGCGTTAATTCAAAGATCGGGCGGGTCGTGTCTCCCGTAAAATCCTCAATAGAACACCCTGCCAAGCCGCTGGCGAGTGCTTGCCGCACCGTCTCGAACGCTGCCTCAGGCTCCGCGCCAAATCCCCCTTCAAGATCGGCCGAAACCGGTAATTCCGTTGCCGACACGATCTGCCGCGCGCTCGCCAGCGATTCCTCGCGTTTGAGGCGGCCGTCCACGCGTCCGTATGTTCCCGCACACGCCCCACTCGACGTCGCCAACGCCTCGAAGCCCAGGCTCTGTAGCATTCGCGCCGAGCCTCCATCCCATGGATTTGGAATCAGTAAGACTCCGGCCCGCTCGTGCAATTCTCGAAATCGTTTCGCTTTTTCAATGGGTGTCATGTTGTTCTTTCAAATCCAGATTTCGCGTCAAGGCCGCCAGCTTGTCCGGGTTGCGAATGATATAAATCGTTTGGACGCGATCCCCCTCAAAATCAAATGTGATCGCATTCGTCACCTGTCCCTCGCTCATCGTGATGGCGCCCGGTCTTCCATTGATCCACGTGACCTGCATTGTCATATCCGCCGGTCGCCTGCGGCGAATGCCCACCAGAAAACGCGCCACATGATGGCGCGATTCGATGGGGCGCCCCGCCGCGACTACCTTGCCGCCACCGTCGCTGTACAATACAGCATCTTCTGTGAGCAAGGCCATCAGGTCCTCTGTCGCGCCCGTGGCCGCTACGGTCAAAAAATTCTCCGCCAGCAAACGCGCCCGCGAATCCGGGATGGGCTCCGTCGTGGGGCGTTCGTGCAATTCGGCTTTCGCTCGCCGCACGATCTGCCGGCAATTCGCTTCCGATTTGCCGACGATTTCGGATATGGCGTCGCAATCGTAATCGAACACTTCTCTCAGGAGAAACGCTGCCCGTTCCACCGGCGACAGCGTTTCCAGCATGACCATGAACGCCATCGTGACTGAGTCGGCCATGGTTGCGTTCTCGTCCGCAGCAGGAGCGCTCGACTCGACCAGCGGCTCTGGCAACCACACGCCGTAATATTCCTCGCGCTGGCGGCGAGCAGAACGCAATTGATCGATGCACATGCGCGTGGTCGTCGCCACCTGCCAAGCCTTGGGCGAACGAACTTCGTCTTTGCTTTGGCGAAGCCAGCGCAGGCCCGTCTCCTGGACGACATCCTCGGCTTCCGCGACGATACCGAGCATGCGATACACAATGCCAAATAGCAGCGAGCGATGTTGGTCGAATTCATCCATGGCTTGCAATTAGCTGAGCCCGCCCGGCGGCACTCGAAATGCCACATTGAAACGGTTCCATCCATTGATCGCCACCACGGCTAGAGTCAATTCGAGCAGTTCCTGCTCGCTGAACAGTCCGCTCGCTTCCGCGAAAACGTCATCGGGCACGCCTCCTTCCGACAATTGCGTGTGAGCCTCGGTCCATCGCAGGGCTGCGCGCTCTCGCGCCGTGTAATAACTCACTTCTTCCCACGCCGGAAGCAAATGCAGGCGCTTGGCGTCTTCTCCATGGGCCACCGCTTCGCGCGTGTGCATATCCAGACAGAACGCGCAACCATTGATCTGCGACGCCCGAGTCTTGACAAGTTCAATGAGCGGTTTCTCTATTTGGGTTTGGTTGGCCACGCCTTGGAGCGCCAACATGGCCTGGAGCATGGGTTGAACCAATTGCTTGTTCTTGAGTCTTGTTTCGACCGACACCGTGTTCATAGTTGCATTCATACCAATCCAGACGAATCAGCGCTGTGGATTGTGACAACGCCTTCAATATACCAAGTTTCCCGTCCCCCCCTCTCGAGACATCAACGCTGTTTTTTCGAGCCTCTATGATTGCAGGTGTTGCCAGCTCTTATAGACGGCCTCGAGACTGTAACCGTCGGGATCGAAAACGTTTGCAGCATAATAACGCGGATCGTAGTACAGGCGCGCGCTGGGCTTGCCGTTGTCGGTGGCTCCCGCTGCCATTGCGGCCTTGTAGAATGCGTTCACCTCGGCTTTGCTCTTGGCGACAAAGCCGATATGCGCCGCCTTGGCATCCGCAACGCCATGCCTGAGCCAGAAGAACACGCGCCCATCCCGTCCGAAGCCTTTGAGGTCGGGATGGCCTTTGGGGCCATCCTTGCCTTCGTAATCGATGGCATGAACGATGCCAAGCGGCTTGAGAGCCTTCTCGTAAAAAGTAATTGATCGATCGAGATCCGTGACGGTTATGAAGACGTGGTCGAGCATGGGTTTAAGAAGCAGTTGTTTTTGTTCATGATGTAATTTGGCCGCATGGCATCTCGACCAATTTCACGCTGCCCACAACCGGTTCGTCGCGAAGGGTAATCCAAGTGGGCGCGTGATCGCTGGTTTTTTCCCAGCCGCGCACGTCACGGTCAACACCAGCGGCCACAAGGCGGTTCCTAAGTTGCGGACTGAGAAGCAGGTGGTCGATGCGCAGGCCCGCATTTCGGGCATAAGCGTTCCGGAAATAATCCCAAAACGTGTAAATCTTCTCGCCCGGATGAAGTATGCGCAGCGCGTCCGTCCAACCTTGCGCGATGAGGCGGTGAAATGCCGCACGCGTTTCGGGTCGGAAAAGCGCATCATCAACCCAACTCTCCGGTTTATAAACGTCGAGGTCTGTCGGCATGACATTGAAATCTCCGGCCAATACCACTGGAACTTTCTTCGCCAACATGCTCGCGGCGTGCAGCGTCAACCTATCGAACCAGCGCAGCTTGTAGTCGAATTTTGGACCGGGCGCTGGGTTCCCGTTTGGAAGGTAGAGGCAACCAATGACAATGCCGTTGATTTCCGCTTCGATATAGCGGCTGTGAAAGTCCTCGGGATCGCCCGGCAAGCCGCGCGCTGTCTCGCGCGGCTTGCCGCCACGCATGAGGATTGCCACGCCATTCCAGCTCTTTTGCCCATGCCAGATCGCGCCGTAGCCAGCTTCCTGAATGGCGAGCGCCGGGAACTTCTCTTCCGGAGCTTTTAGCTCCTGCAAACAAGCGACGTCTGGACGACTCTGCTCAAGCCAGCGGAGCAGGACGGGCAATCGACCGTTCACGCCATTGACGTTGTATGTGGCAATTTTCATCGCGATTGGCCGTAACCATTACCAACCGACTGCGCAAAAAGGGAGCGTTAAGAATGCTGTGGCTGGAGCACATCGGCAAATTCAGGATATCGTTCAAAGAACGCCACGACGTAGGAACATCTCGGTTGAATTTTCCAATGTCGCTGGCGCGCTTCCTTTACCGCGGCTCGGACCAAGTCTGCGGCGACGCCGCTCCCGCGAAACGCGTCTGGGACATAGGTGTGGTCCAGACTAATCTCATCGCCGGTCACCGTGTAACTCAAATAGGCAAGCTCGCCGTGCAAGCGCGCCTCGAACTGGCGGCTCTCTGGAACATGCCTGACCTCGATCTCATCCTTGTCTGAATACATAAAACTTTGGTTTCGAAGTACCGCGCCCTAAGTCCTTGCGCACGCGTCAACCAGGTTGCGCGATTGTAACGCCGGACAGGACCCTGCACTTCTCCAAGAGGAGATTTTGCTTCTCGACGTCACGGCTTTCCGGGTTGGGGGCGCGCAATTTCATGTGATAATAATATTCGCCGGACGTTTTCACGTCGCTCCCGACGGCGAGCCACGCCTGGGTTCGATGCGCTTGATCCAGATCGTCGGGCGCGCCGGATCCGCCCATTTTGGTCGCCACCCAACCGGGCTCAAGGGCATTGGACAAGACATCCTTCCAGAGTCTCGCCACAGCGAAAGCAATCAAGACATCGTGAAACTTCGATTCGGCGTAAGCTTCCATGCCGCGCCAAACCCTCTTTTCCCACAACAAATCATCCATGCCGGTCCCGGCGCTGTGATGCAAGCCGGAGCTTAAATAAACGAGGCGCTTTGGCTTTTGAATTAGCGCAGTCAAGACGTAGGGAGCCAGCGTGTTGATTGCGAAAACGTGAGGCAATCCGTCCTTTGTAGTGACTTTTTCCGGCTCGCGATAACCAACCCCTGCGTTATGGATAACAGCGTCAAATTTGCCGAGGTCGTTGACTTGGCGCGCTATCGAGCGCATTTCCTCAATCGAGGAAAGATCGCCTATGACGCACGCTTCGGCTTCCGGCACGACTTTTCCCAGTTCCTCCGCGCGGCGTTCATTTCGCGCATGGAGGACGACCGCGTGGTTTTCTGCCAGCAAAAGCTGCGCAGCCATGCGACCAAGCCCATCGGACGATCCAGTGATAAAGACGCGACGACCCGACATGCGTTAAATTAACCCCCTCGCGTCCGAGCGCAACTGAGCGGTCGTCCCTAATTGTCCCAAATGACCGCCTCGTGCATGAAGAGGCTGATCCACTCTTTAGCTTCGATGCGATCATCGAATGATCCGCCGGCCAAGGCATATCCCCCTTCCGGTTTCTTAATTAACGCCGCTGCTCCAAAAGTCGCGATAACGGCGCCGGTATCGGCGACGTTTTCTGCAAAACATGTTGCTGTCATAATTCCACATTAGTGAAGGGGGTTGGACAAATGCGGTCCGACCCGCTCAAGACGTTGAATTTCAAGATTGACGGAATTTACGCGATAGGTGAACATCTGTCCACCATGAATTTAGAAGCGACGAAACGGCAGCTGGCGGTGCTGAAGATTATCGAGCGGCAATGTTCCGTCGGCGAACCGGCGCCAACGCTGCGCGAGATCGGCCACGAATTGGGAATTCCCAACGTGAGCGCGGTGGCGAAGCACGTGAGCGCGTTGCGGCGCAAAGGCCTGTTGGACGCGCTTGACGGCAAGAGCCGCAGCCTGCGCGTCATTTCTCCATTGCGCAGTCTGCAAAGCGCCGTCGCGCACATTCCCATCTTCGGCACCATTCCGGCCGGCTTTGCCCAGGACCGGGAGCAATCGGCGGAAGGATGCGTGTCGGTGGATGTCGAAACGCTCGGGTTCAAACCAGGCCGGAACACTTTTGCCTTGAAAGTATCGGGCGACTCGATGGTTGGCCGGCACATCGTCAGCGGTGACATCGTGATTCTGGAACACGGGCCCGAGCCCCGCCAAAACGAGATCGTCGCGGCCCTCATCGATGGAGAAAGCACGCTGAAAACCTATCTCGTCAAAGCTGGAAAACCCTACCTCCGGGCCGAGAATCCAAAATATCCCAATCTCATCCCTGCCCAGGAACTGATGATTCAAGGAGTATTTAAGACGCTCATCCGAAAGGCGCGTGAATGAATCATGCGCACCATCGTTCATCTGGATGCGGATGCCTTCTTCGCCGCAGTCGAGCAGGCGTCTGACGCCCATTTGCGGGGCAAGCCCATCGCGGTGGGCGGGGAAAAGCGAGGAATCATCGCCTCGGCCTCGTATGAAGCCCGCAAGTTCGGGGTTTACACGCCCATGCCGACGATGCGGGCGCGGAAACTTTGCCCTAAGCTGATCGTTCTGCCCGGTGATTACGAACGATACGAACAGTTCAGCAGCTGGATGTTTTCCTATTGTTACGACTTCACGCCGGATGTTGAGCAGACGTCCATTGATGAAGGCTATTTTGACCTTTCCGGCGCGCGCAAATCTCCGGTTGAGATCGCGCTAACCATCCGCAAGGCCATCGGCCAGAAACTCAAGATCACGGTCAGCGAGGGCATTGCCTCGAACAAGCTCGTCAGCGCTGTGGCGTCAAAATTGCGGAAGCCGAATGCCTTCGACGAAGTGCCACCCGGTTCTGAAATGTCCTTCCTCCAGCCATTGCCCAACAAATGGCTGCCAGGAATTGGACCCAAGACGAGCACTCGGCTCAACGCCGCGGGTTTGGCGGAAATCCGTCACGTCGCGGCCACGCCGCTGGAAATGTTGGAACTGCTGCTCGGCCAGCAGGCGGCGGTCATCCGGCAATATTCACATGGAATTGATGAACGGCCGTTGATTCCTGTCCGCGAATCACAGAAGACCTTCAGTCATCAGGAAACCTTTGGGAAGGATTTGACCGACGAGGAATACGTCGAAGCCATCTTGCGCCGCATGGCGGACGATCTATTCGCCAAGGTGCGTGAAGAGAAGCGAACTATCCGCACGCTGCATGTGCGGGTTCGCTACCACGACATGGGCGAAGACCAGGTCAGCGAAAGCCTTGCCGAACCGAGCGATCTTGAAACCGACATTTACGGCCGGTTGCACGGCATGTTGCGAAAAGCTTGGAAACGGCGGGTGAGCCTGCGGTTGGTGTCATTGAAACTGTCGAATATTTACGATGGCCGATTTCGCAGCGAACTGCCGCTGGATGTTCCGGCGCAACGGCAGGACGCGCGTGTCCGACTCGCAGCCGTGATTGATGAACTGCGTCACGCCCGCGGGCGCTCTGTCATTCTTCGCGGCCACGATTTCCGTTTGCTGCAACCGCTGGCCGAAACCCTCGCCGCCACGCCGGTCGCGCCGATCATCCGCCGACGCGTAATTCCGGCAAAGCAGGTTGCTCCTTATGTTCCGCTGCGTGTCCGCAGCCATTATTCGTTTCTTGACTCAATGCTGTCGCCCACAGCCATCGTTGAGTTGGCAAAGCGCCACGGCATGTCCGTTGTTGCACTGACCGATACCGGAAATCTCCATGGCGCCGTGGAGTTCACCGAAGCCGCCAGGAAAGCCGGCATCAAGCCGATCCTCGGCGTGGAATTGCGGGTCGGCGACAATCCGTTCCTGCTGTACGTCGAGTCAGCTCAGGGTTACCACAATCTCTGCAGGCTGCTATCCCGCCACGCCGAACGCTCCGACCGAAACAGCGACGAGGCTTCGGTGGTGGGACAGCAAAGGCGCCCGTATCGGCTGAGCAAGGTCTGCCGCAATGGTACGCACCTGTTCCACTTCGCCGAATACGTGAATGCCATGCGCGGCTGGGGCCGTGGTTTGCGCAATGCGGTTGGCGACTGGTATGTTGGGCGCGGTGCCGATGATCTCGCCCACCAGGCGGTGAAGTATCAGCAGCGCGATGGTTGGTCGCACTGCGACCTTCTCCGCCTCGCTCACCCGAAGGCTCTGTCGGCCCAGCACGAATCGGTATTCCGCTGGTTGCTCGCGGGCGCGAATTCGTTGGGTGAACGCGAAGTGAAGCGCAAGATTCGCGGCGAAGACCGTGTCGCCAAGTATGGCGCCGTCGGCGCGTTGCCGAAAATCATCGATGCCTTCGAACAGGCCAAGCGCGCTTCCAGCTCGGGCGAAATCGTGAAGCTCATCAACGAGTTCGACCTGCCGCGCGAAGCCATCCCAACGCAGTGGCTCAATGAAGCCGTTGTGTGGGAAGCCTTGCTCGAACGCATGCCGATGACGGCGATGATCCGCAACCTTGGCAAGATGACGAGCCTCGGTCTGTTGGCTCCATTCAGCGACGCCAAGCGTTTGATCGTCCGCAAGCTGCGTGACGAGACGGCGCTCAAGCGTGCGCGCATCCACCCGTTGGCGGTCCTTGTGGCGCAGAAGATCTACGCCCAGGGCCACGGCGACAAGGGTGCGCTCAAGTGGTCGCCGGTGTCGGCAGTGGTGGACGCACTGGACGAAGCGTTTTACGCGACGTTCCAGAACGTTGAACCGTGCAACAAGCCGGTGCTGCTGGCGCTCGACGTGAGCGGTTCGATGGCGGCTCCGATGATTGCCGGTTCGTGCATCTCGCCCCGCGAAGGCAGCGCGGCGATGGCGCTCATCACCGCTTCGACGGAACCGGAATGCGAAATCATCGCATTCTCGGCTCCGGCAAAGGGTCGGTTCGGCGGCATGCATGGCGGTGGCGAACCGGGTATCACCCGTGTAAACCTCTCGCCGCGCATGAGACTGACCGACGTCATCAAGCGCATCGAAGCCATCCCAATGGGTGGCACGGATTGCGCCCTGCCGATGGTGTGGGCTGCTCGCAACAAGCTGAACGTGTCGGCATTTATCACCTACACGGACAGTGAAACGTGGGCAGGCAACATTCATCCGGCCCAGGCCCTGCGCCAGTATCGCGACGAGTTCGTCGGCAACGCGAAGGCGGTAGTTGTAGGCATGACCTCCAACGGCTTCACCCTCGCCGACCCAAACGACCGCGGGATGCTGGACGTGGTCGGCTTCGATACGACGGTGCCGGCGATCATTGCGGACTTCGTTCGCGAGTAACGAATGGTTAAGGCAAAAAACAACGCGGGCGGAGGCGAAAGCTCCCGCCCGCGCATTAATTTCGGACACAGTCAACTTTAATTAAGTCTATTATGCGCATCCACGTTTTAAGCGACCTTCATTTGGAGTTCGCGCTGTTTCAGCCAAGCCACGTGGACGCGGATGTCACCGTTTTCGCCGGTGATGTTCACACGGGCACAAATGGACTTAAATGGATTCTCCAAACTTATCGAGATAAACCGGTCGTTTACGTTTTGGGGAACCATGAGTTCTACGGGCAGAAGATTCAAAAACTCGTCGCGAAGCTTAAGGAGCTGGCCGCCGGCTCGAATGTGCATGTTTTGGACAACGATCGCGTGGAAATCGGAGGTGTCGTGTTTCTCGGGACCACGCTTTGGACGGATTTCTGCCTTTACGGCGACCCGGTGAAGGCGGAACGGTTGGCTCGATGGGGCATGAACGACTTTCAGAAGATTCGAATCATGCCCACCTTCCGCCGATTCCTTCCGAAGAACGCGAGGGAATTTCACGCGCATTCGTTGGAATGGATGCGCAGGGAGGCATCTGCGACGCAGGACAAGGGAGTCGTGGTGGTTTCGCATCATGCGCCCAGTCCAAAGTCTATACCTGCCAGCCGCCAAGATGATCCGTTGAACGTGGCCTATGCGTCCAATTTGGAACCATTCATCGCCGACATTGGACCGGCTTTGTGGATTCACGGTCACATTCATCACCGGGCCGAATATATGGTTGGACGTACGCGCGTAATCTCTAATCCCAGAGGCCATAAGTCCGAGCCGGATTCAGGCTTCGATCCATTTTTTGTGGCCGAAGTCTGAACATCATCCCGTTGGCCGAGCAGCCAAGGCAGCGGTCTGCAAAACCGTTCAGCCGGGTGCAACTCCCGGACGGGATTCCAATTCTTCGGACATAGTGTTGACAGTTACACGCCTGCCTTCCGAACCGGATGGATTCAGGACTTCTTGCCGTATTCGCGGGCGAGTCGATCGAGCCGGGCAGAGCACATGTCCAGGCGTTCCGGAGCAAGTGCAGTCGCCTTCAGTCGGGCGCGAATGGTGTCTGTCAAAATCAGGCGGTGCCGTAGCAAACCGGAAAAGAAATCCAGGTCTTTCTCCCGGGCCGCCACCAGTTTGGAGACGGCCAAGTCGTGAATCTCAAGGCAAAGCCCAGTGCCTCCGCCCGTGTTTTGATTGTGAATGGGAATGAGCCGATGACGCCATCCTTCAGGCAACACAGCCGTCTCAACGCTGACACCGTGGGCGTAGTAACCGAAAGTTTGATGAAACGGCGAGCCTTCACCAATGGAGCCGTCAATCAAATCACTGTCCGCCGGATCACGGAGCGAAAACACATCGGCCTCAATGGAAACCAACAATTCCTCCGGGGCCTGCTGCGAGAAGACGCGGCTCAGCCTTCTGCTTTTTCGTTCTCCCTCTTGGAAATCTTTCATGCTCCCGTAGCTCAATGTATAGAGCGCCGCGCTTCAAACGCGGAGGTTGCAGGCGAAATTCCTGCCGGGAGTGCCATTTAAGCCGCGTTGGCCCAACTAGCAGAGGCGCTCCGCTCAGACCGGAGAGGTTGAAGGTGCGAATCCTTCACGCGGTACCAATTCACATCGCTCCCGTAGCCCAAGGCAGAGGCGGCGGATTTAAACCCCGCACAGTGTCAGTGCGACTCTGACCGGGAGCACTGATGACCGTCTGTAAAGACCCGCGTGTAGCCCAACGCAGAGGCGTTCCGCTCAAGACGGAAAGGTTGCAGGTGCAAGTCCTGACTCGCGGACCAATTTGGAATGTCAACCGGACGAGCGAGCCTGAAGGCAGTCTGCTAGCTCCCAGGTAAAAATGGAAGTAATAATTCACGAAAGACCAATCAAAAGGCGCGTTAAACCCAACGAACGCCGGTTTCGGGCCTCGGCAGGTGGTCTCGATCCAGTCCTTGAATTCCTGCATTCCCTGCTTCGGATCCGCCCCACCTTCGCTCAGTTTGGTAAGTTGTAATCCAGAAACCGCTAAAGCCTCCGGAACGAACTTATCCGAGCTGGGCTGAAACTCCCGATAAAAAGTCAGATTGTGGCTGTCGACGACGCATGCGCCGAGGCTACCCCCGTCCTTATCGGCGTCCCATTCTACCAGTTTCCCGAGAACGCCGATGGCCGCCGCAGAATCCGAGCCCACGGCCCTGAATCCATTTACCGGAAACTCCACCCAACACTGCCCCGCTAGCAGAGCGACAAATACCCATTAGCGCTGCCCAGACGACCCCAGGCAATTTGGGAGAGCGTGGGCATGAGCGAGCGCGCCGGCACCCCAACACTCCGGCCTGCTTATACCCCGCCCCTGCCGACCGCAGCGAACTCGCAAAAAACATTATGAAAAGTGTGGCGGCTTTATTCCTGAGAAACGAAAGAGTGGCGGGTATTTGGATTATTTTCCGCCTGACTTTTTGGCCTCGAGCAGGCGTCAAACTTTGCCGTCGAGCTTGAGGTCATGAACAAGTAGTTGAATACCAACAAGTGCGGTTCTGCTGATTTGCAGCCACCCCCATCACTAACCGCATTCTTTCGTCCCCTGCACATTACGAAAGTCGCAGCTGAAGTTGCCTCATGATGGTGCCGTAAAACGAACGGGGCATTGATGCATCCATTTCCGCTTCAGGCGGCCGAGCCTCAGCACAGCAATTATTCGATTGACTGCCCGCGACCGGAACTGATTACAAAATTTTTTTAAACAAATGATTAAATTAAAAAAATAATGGGTAACTTTCAGCAGGCCATGGATGACCGAAAAGGTTTTGATTTTCCATTTCGGTTGAATTCCCGAGGCCTGGTCGTTAGTGCCGGACACCGCAAGGCGTGCGGCCTCTTTATTTAAACACCATAAATCAGGGGACGCTCGCGTTGTTTATTGGGGTCAGGGTTCGTGTGGCGAAGCCAGGACCGGACCAGGCCACATGAAGGTTTGGGTCGCCTGTGGCGTGGATATATTCAATTCTGATTTCAGCGGATTGGCCGCCGGCAAGTTTGAGGTGCTTGGAGATTTCCTTGCGTCCTGGTGTCTTTTTATCCAAGACCACTTTGGAATTCACGAACAACTTCACTCGATTGTCGCCATCGATATAGAAGATATAAGTTCCTTTGGCCGGCGGTAAAATTGTTCCCGTCCAACGCACGGAAAAGTTTTCTTGCGGGACACCCGCCGAGGCGTCCGGCGAACCGGTTCCTTCTTCGGTGCCCAGATCGAAGTCAACCATGGGAGTGACGGATTTTTTTGCCATGCCGGTAAAGTCCGCATTTTTGAAATATTCCACTGTAAAAAGAGGCGCGCGTGCAAAGCTTTCTGCACCCAACAATGCCCTGACATCATCCACCGACCACGGATGGCCGTCCGGATAGACGATGCCGTGGAACGGTTTGGGCGTCTCGTCGTTGCGTGGATGGTCGCGGTTTTCATCCCAAGTGAAGCGGCAGTTGTCCCGTCCGATGCCGAATTCCCAGACGATAAATCCGGTTTTATTCTTGAAATGCTCCACGATGCCCGGGATGGTTTGGCCGCTGCGGTTCATGCATTCGGTGTTCAGTGAATCCGGCGCGCCGGTATAATTGTAACCGCCATATTCATGCCACGACTTGAAATCAGAATACGGTTCGCCCGATGAATCGCCGCCGGTGGCCGTCGCCGGTATTTTCGTGCCCGTTTCATGAATCCAAGCGTAGGAATCCCTCAACAATTGCAGGGTTTCCGGGGATTTGGTGGGTTCGTTGTACGTCTCCCAGAAAGCAATCCGATTGTCGTCCCTGTGTGCGTTCACGATGTCCTGAACATAAGATTTGAGGCGATCCCGGTATTCAGCGTAATGCTGGCGCACGTCTTCCCCCGGCGACACAAGCCAGCGGCTGTTATGCACTCCAAAAATGGGCGCGGGATATTTGTAATCGGGTGAAAGCATGTCTTTATCAGGCTGATTCCAGCAATCATCAAAAAAGACAAGTTCTGTCTTGATGCCATACTTTTCGGCGCGCGTCAGAAAATCCTCGATCTCCTTGAGCAACGTTTCCTTCTTCTTCAGGTAGATGCCAAAATGAAGATAAACGCGGACACAATTGATCCCGTAAATAGAGGCATAATGAAGCTCGCGGTCGTTGATAACCGGGTCATATTCGTCCCATTGCTGGGCTTCATTCACATATTTTGTGGGCACAAAAACCGCGCCCTTCACCCAGCGCCAATCGGCCTTATAACTCAAGGGCGCCGGCAGGGGTGTGTTTGTCACGGCCTGAGCGAGAATGCCCGAAGCTGACAATAAAAAGAGGGCGAGGATGGCTCCAATCTTTGCGGGCCGAAAAAACCTGAAAAAACCTGAAATGTTGATCGGCAGCGCGAAACCATCGATGTTCCGGCCAGTGGAGGGATTCATGTTCTGTTTCATTTTTAAATACAATTTCAGGCGGCCAAGAAACCTGAATGAAGATGAAGGATCAAGTCAATATTAAATCAAAGCCGCGTATGCGCACGTTGATGATTATTGACAATTACGGCAGGTTCCGATATTACCATCCTGCACCCGGACGCATGAAATATGACGATTTCTGAGATGGTTGTGAGGATTGTAATGAGACCCACGGCATTTTTTTTTGCGTTTATATTTTGTGCGGCCTTTTTCCTTTCTGCGTCAGCAGATCAGAGACCGCCCAAAGAATTGCGATCAGTGGCAGCGATCCGCCAACTGAGCGTCGAACAAACCCGGGAGAGAATACCGGTTCACCTGGAGGGCGTGGTCACTTTTTTCGATGAGCGGCTATATTCCCATTTTCTGCAAGACAAGACGGCAGGGGTTTATTTGCAGTTCCCGACGAACGTTGCGCCTCCGGGGCTCGTGCCGGGCCAGTTGGTCGAAGTTACCGGGTTCAGCAGTCCCGGCGAGTATGCCCCGGTGGTTGTGGTGGATTGGGTGCGGGTAACGGGGACCGCGCCCTTACCGGCGCCAAAGGTGGTGACCTATGAGCAACTTGCCAGCGGAGGGGAAGACAGCCAGTTCATTGAGATCACGGGCATTGTGCGCTCCACCCGGTTCATGGAAGATTCCCAGTATAACCTGATTGAAATCGCCACCGGCGGCGGGCGGCTCCTGGTTTACGTCAAGGAGTTGCCCGTGAGACAAAGCGATGAACTTTTAGACAGCACGGTGAGGGTGCGCGGCGTATGTTCAACCAAATTCACCCACAAGAGGCAGTTGTTTGCCATACGGCTCATGGTGCCACGACCGGAGGATTTGGAGATCCAATTGCCGGCGCCGAAGGATTCCAATGCCATCACGGCGCGCCCCATTGGCAGTCTGTTGCAGTTCGCCCCCCAGCAAATCTATGGTCATCGGGTCAAGGTCCTGGGCACGGTCATTTATTATGCGCCTGGGGAGGCGCTCTTTCTCCAAGATGGGGAGCAGGGGGTTGAGGTGCAAACCAGGGAGCGTGATCCGCTGCAACCCGGGGATCGGGTGGAAGTGCTTGGTTTTGTCAGCCAGGGCGAGTACACGCCGATTTTGCAAGACGCCACGTTTCGTAGAGTTTCCCCGGGCCAGCCGCCGGATGCAGCGGTATTGACGCCGGAGGAGACACTGAAGGGAAACCACGATTGCTGTTTGATTCAGGTCACGGCTCGGGTCCTGGATCGCAACTTGCACGGGGCGGAGTGGTATTTGATCCTGCAAGAGGGCGATTACATATTTCATGCCGGGCTTAAGGAGACAGAAGGCGGGGACGCCTTTGCCGGGCTGGCAAACGGCAGTCGCGTGGCGGTGACGGGCGTTTGCCAGATCGACCCCGGAGAGTGGGTGGCGGGCGAGACGTGGCGCGCAAGGGCATTTAGCATCAAACTTCGTTCGGCGGCCGATGTCATTTTGGTAAAAGCTCCGCCATGGTGGACCTTGAGAAATGTTTTATGGATGGCTGGCGCCCTCGGTTTGGCGGCGCTGACCGCTTTCGGTTGGGTGGCCGTTTTGCGGCGGCAGGTCGCGGAACGCACCCGACAATTGGAGGTTCAGATTCAGGAACGCCAGTGGGCCGAGCGGAGGCGGGAGATTGAGGAGGAACGCGCCCGCGTAGCTCACGATTTGCACGACGACCTGGGCGCAGGACTCACGGAAGTCAACATGCTAAGCTCGCTGGTGAAGAGTCCGACGACCTCCGTCGCGGAAAAGGAACGATACCTGGATGATTTGACGGAAACGGCGCGTCGCATGGTGACATCGCTGGACGAAATCGTGTGGGCGGTGAATTCCCGCAATGACACCATTGCTTCGCTCGCGAGCTATTTTGCCTCGTATGCGCAACGATTGCTGGACCTCGCCGGAGTGGCCTGTGGTCTGGACATGCCCGAGGAGTTCCCGGCGCATCCGCTCGACCCGAAGTTTCGGCAGGAAATCTTTTTTGTGTTCAAAGAAGCGCTGACCAATGTTGTTCGTCATGCGCACGCGACGCAGGCATGGCTGCGCATCTCGGTGGGCGAACAAGGTCTGGTGGTGGAAGTGGCGGATAACGGGCGCGGGTTCGATATGTCGGAGCGGCAGGTGGCAGGCGACGGTTTGGCCAATATGAGAGAGCGTTTAAAAAAACTGGGAGGCGAATGGAAAATTGTCAGCAACGCCAAAACAGGAACAACGATCCGTTTTTCCGCGCCGCTGCCGAAAGGGATGCCATGATCAAAGTGGGCATTGTGGAGGACAACAAAACCGTCCGGGAAGGCTTTGAGACTCTGCTCAACCGCCTGCCGGGATTTCAATGCGTTTGCGCGTGTGGGACGGTGGCGGAGGCGTTAAAAAAGATTCCCAAGGCGCAGCCGGAGGTGGTGCTCATGGACATTCAACTGCCCGACGCAACGGGGGTCGAATGCACAGCGAAGTTGAAGGCACTGCTCCCGGCCCTGCAAATTGTCATCCTGACCGTCTACGAAGATTCTGAGCGGATTTTCCAGGCTTTAAGGGCCGGGGCTTGCGGTTACCTTTTGAAACGCGCCCAGCCGGAAAAAATCATCGCGGCGATCAAAGAAGCGCATGAGGGCGGAGTGCCGATGACTCCGGAAATTGCGCGCAAAGTAATTGGACAATTTCGCCAACAAGCCGCCACCGCCACCCAGGTGGAGGATTTGACCGAGCGCGAGCGGGAAGTGCTGGAACTTGTGATGCATGGTTTTGGCAACAAGGCAATTGCGGAGAGGCTGGGTGTGACCCTGGCGGCGATAAAATGGCATTTGCAGCATATCTACGAGAAACTGCACGTCCATTCGCGGACGGAAGCGGCGCTGAAGCTGACCCAACGAAAAGGCAGTTAAAAACTAGCCGCTCGGCTAGCTAGGCAATGGGGCAAAAACGGTTAAGATCGGTGCAAGATCATGAAAACGGACCTATCAGCAACGGCGATTAGTCTTAATAACCAGTCAACATCAAACATTGCCATGAAAAACAAAAGACCGACATTGATTCCTCTCATCCTGGCTTCCTGCATCGTTTTTGGCGGTGCGATTCCGGGCTACTCACAGCCCACAACGGTGGCGCCGTCACCCACGCTGCCGCAAGGGCATGTCATATCGCTCTACAACAGCAGCGGGACTTATACCAACATCGCCGGCGTCAATTATTATGAGGATTGGGGCGGGTGGAGCATTGGGCAAGACTATTCCATACCGCCCACCGTGCTGGCCTATTACTACGTCTCTTACGGAGGCATTGGATTTGAGGCGAACCCGCAAGACGTGGCCGGCTGCACTAATTTGCACATGGATGTTTTTACACCCAACGGAAACTGTTTTGCGTTGCGCATGGTGGACACCTCCGGCCATACAGCGGATATAATTTACACGACGGCGGGCGGTGTGATTACGAGCGGCTCCTGGATTGGGCTCAACATGGAGATGAGTCAATTCACCGCCATTAATCCCGCGTTGAATCTGGCATCCATCCAGCAATTGGGACTGATCGCCAATGATGGGGGAGAGACGGCGGGGGCGGATTATTATCTTGACAACATCTACTTCAGCGCCGCCACCAACCTGGTCGCGCCGCCGCCCGTGCCAACGCCGACGAACAATGCGCCGACGCCAACCCGCCCGGCCGGCAGTGTGCTCGCCATGTTTGACAGCAGCGGGGTGTACCCGGAGGCGCCGGTGGATGACTGGGACGCAAGCTGGGGTTCCGCCGAGGAAACGCTCTTCACAATTCCCGCCAGCACCAATGCCGTGTTAAAATATTACTCCCTGCAATATGCCGGCGTGGAATTCTACTCTCCGGACCAAATCGATGTCAGCGCTTACAACACGATGCATGTTGACGTTTGGACGCTCAATGCCAATCAGCTGGGTATCGAGCTGGTCAGCCTGGATAACGGCACGCAACCAGCGCTGGTCAACTTCCTGCCGAGCAGCGGCACCATTGTCACCAACCAGTGGATTAGCCTCGACATCCCGCTCAATGAGTTCACGGCGGTAAACAGCTCCTTGGATTTAACCGCTCTGCAGCAATTGTTGTGGATTGACAACCAAGCTGGTGGCGGGGTCACGGGCGGAACTTTTTATATCGACAACATTTATTTCTACAGCAACTCAGTCGCGCCGCCGCCGGTGCCGCAGCCGACGAACAATGCGCCGACACCCACGCACGCGGCAGGCAGTGTGCTGGCCATGTATGACAGTAGTGGCGTCTATCCAGTGGCGCCGGTAGATGACTGGTGTGCCAGTTGGAGCAGCGCCGTCCAGGGTCTGTACACGATTCCAAACACCTCCGATGCTGTTCTGCAATATGGCGCGCTCCTGTATGCGGGTGTGGATTTCGAGGATCCCAACCAGATCGACGCCAGCGGATATAATATGATGCATTTTGACGTATGGACGCCCGATGCCAACCAATTTGGCCTCCAACTGGTCAGCCTTGATAATGGCGGCACCCAGGCGGGGCAGGTCAACTTTCTCGCTGCCGGCGGCGGGATTGTCAGCAACCAGTGGATCAGCTTGAATATCCCGCTCAGCGAGTTCACCGCTGCTGCAAATCAGGTTGACGCGGCAACGCTGGACCTGAGCAACCTCGAGCAATTGCTGTGGATTGACAATCAGGGCGGCGGAGTCACGGGCGGCATTTTCTATATTGACAACGTTTATTTCTACAACGGTGTTGTCCCGTCGCAACCGGCGATCGGGGTCAGCGAGGTCAACGGCAACATTCAATTGTCATTCTCCACGCAGACCAGCATGAATTATACGGTTCAGTATAAGACAAATCTGGCGGATGCAGTTTGGCGGACGTTGACCACAAAGACAGGAAACGGGTCGGCCCAACTGGCCGCCGATTCAGCCAGCCAGACAACCCGCTTCTATCGGATTTGGGTCCATTGATAAAATCGGCAGTCGCCTGTCCGAATTGACAATGATAAATCCAGCCGGCCCTGCCGATGAGCACAGGGCCGGCAAATTTGGAAAGGAGTGGAAGCCCGGTTTGAGCCCGGTTCCACTGACGAGCTTCGCCGCTCAACACAAAAGACGGAACGGATAAAAGAGCATGAAAAACCCAATTGATAAGCGCGCGGCTGTCCCCCCCCGGATGTTCGTCACGGCGTTTACCCTGATCGAGTTGCTGGTGGTCATTGCCATCATTGCCATTCTGGCGGCCCTTTTGCTTCCCGTCCTGGCCGGGGCCAAAACACAAGCCAAAGCAGTCGGCTGTTTGAACAACAACAAGCAAATCGCCATCGCCATAATGATGTATGCGAACGACAACAATGATTATCCGCCGCCTTTGAATCAAAGTAACTTCGTCAGCCACACCAGCAACTGGTGGTTTCGCTATCTGGACAACGGCCATTACATCACCAGCAGCACGATCTCAAACAATGTGTGGCGTTGTACGGAAGTGAACAATCAGGACATTCTCATCGGCACGGAAAACTACTACGACGCCCCATGCGAAGGGTACGGCCCCTTCGAAGATACCGTCATCCCTGCCAACGGCATTATCCGATACAATCTGGACGAATCTGGCAACGTGGAGAACAGCCGGCGATTTAACTCTGTCTTCCGAGCCAGCAAGATCTGGCTTGTGGGGGATGTCGGCGATCCCAAATCCGGCGGCACCATAAATCAACTGCCGACCAGCGGGTATTATACGGATATAACCACTACAAAACCCGCGACAAATCCTCCACCCGGTTTTGGTTGGACGAGGGACCCTTCGTATAAACAAGCCGCATGCCGGCACAACAAGCGCGCGGTCTTCACATTTTGCGACGGGCATGCCGAAAGCTGGACCTGGAAAAACCTGGACACCGATGTCAATGATGTCTTTGCCATTACCTCATTTTGAAGTTGACTGCGACAGCCGGTTTAATCAGGGCCGCAAACCAACGGGTTATTCCAGTCAGGCATCAGATTCGGCCGCGCCATGAAACAAGGCAGACTATTTACGGTGACAGTGGCGCTGATCGTGGCGGTGGGCGGCTTTCTTTTGGGATTTGATGCGACGGTAATTTCCGGCGCTGTGCCGTTCTTGAAGAAATATTTTGCTTTGGCCGGAACTTCGGGTGATTTGAAATTGGGCTGGGCGGTGAGCTGTCTCGGGTGGGGGGCGCTGGCCGGCAATGCGCTGGCCGGGTTCTTGAGCGATGCCTTCGGACGGAAAAAAATCCTGATGTTCACAGCGGTGCTTTTCACCGTATCGGCTTTAATATCGGCGATGACGACCCAGTTTTCCGTCTTCGTGCTCTCGCGCATTCTTGGCGGCATCGCAGTGGGAGGCGCCATTCTTATTGCGCCGGTTTATATCGCCGAAATCGCGCCTTGCGGGCTTCGAGGGAGTCTGGTGTCGTTCAACCAGTTGATGATCGTGACCGGCATCTCCGCCTCCTTTTTTTCCAACTACTACTTATTGCCGCTGGGCGACACTTGCTGGCGCTGGATGCTGGGGGTGGAGGCCATTCCGGCGGCGGCATATTTTTTTCTTTTGTTCTTCGTTCCGGAAAGCCCGCGCTGGCTGTATGGCAAAGGACAGGAAGAGCAGGCATTGCGAATCTTCACGAAGGTGGCCGGGGCGGATGACGCGGCGGCGGAACTCCGCAGTCTCCGGGAAAACGCGGCGCAGCACGTGGCCGGGGTCCGGGTTGGGGCGTTGTTCAGCCGGAAAATGCGGTTCGTCATGTTGATGGCTCTGACGATCGCGTTCTTTCAGCAGATCACCGGGATCAACGCGATTTTCTATTATCTGCCAACAATATTTTCACAAGCCGGCGGCGGCACGAACGCAGCGTTCAGGCAGGCGGTCATTGTGGGACTGGTCAATTTGGGCATGACCTTCGTGGCCATTCGCTGGATTGACCGTCTGGGTCGAAAACCGCTGCTGGTGCTTGGAACCGCCGGCATGGCTGTTTCGTTGTTGACCTGCGCCGCCGCGTTTCACAATTCCAGCTATCAACTGACGGAAAAATCATTCGCCCTATTGAATGCCAGCAGCGTTCCTGCTGATTTGATTGCGGATCTTCACAAGCTGCCGGCGCAGACTTATGCCAACGACAAGGAATTTCTGGCCGACTTGGAGAGCAAGTTGGGGGCGGAACGGCTGGCCCCTTACCGCGATGTCTTGCACACCGCCGGGTTGAACATCCAGGCACGGCTGGTGCTTTATGCCATCATCGGATTTGTGGCGTCATTTGCCATTTCGCTGGGACCGGTGATGTGGGTATTGCTTTCGGAGATATTCCCCAATGCTTATCGCGGCGCAGCGATATCGCTGGTCGGCTTTTGGAATTCGGTGGTCAGCGCCTCTGTCACATTCGTTTTTCCATGGGAACTTTCGCATTTCAACGCGGCGGGGACCTTTCTCGGTTACGGGCTGTTGGCGCTGGCGGCGCTGCTATTCGTGCTGCTGGCCATTCCTGAAACCAAGGGCAAGTCGCTGGAGGAACTTGAGGAGTTGTTGGTGCATCTCAAGCTTTCATCGGAGCAAAGTTTATGAATTGCAAAATATGGTTGTTGAACCGGCCGTTATGCTTGCTGGCCGGCCTCTTAGTGGCAGGCGGTTGCCTGGCGCAATCTGACATCAAGCCAGCCGGCTCCGGACCGGCCAAGGTGGAGCTGCGCCAAGTGGAGGGACGCTGGCAAATGTACGTGGACCAGCGGCCGTTCTTCATCAAGGGGGCAGGGCTTGAATCCGGAAACCAGGAACAACTCGCGGCGGCAGGGGGCAATTCCTTTCGCACCTGGCGCACAGAGAATGGCCGGGAGGTTTTGAATCGCGCCCTGAAAAACGGGCTTTTTGTCACCATGGGCCTGGACGTGAAGCGCGAACGGAATGGATTTGATTATTCCGACCCTAAAGCAGTGGCCCGGCAACTGGCCGGAATCAAGGCCCAAGTCCTCAAGTACAAGGATCATCCGGCGTTACTGATGTGGGACATCGGCAATGAGTTGAATTTGAATTCGCACAATCCCAAAGTGTGGGACGCAGTGAATGATATCTCCAAAATGATTCATCAAGTTGACCGGAATCATCCCACGACGACCTCGCTGGCAGGCATCAGTAAAACTTTGGTCGATCAGATCAAAAGCCGCGCGCCGGATCTTGATCTGCTTTGCGTGCAGTCCTACGCGGACATCGTCAACCTGCCGCGCGAACTTCACGAGAGCGGCTGGGACGGACCGTATGCCGTCACAGAGTGGGGCGCCACCGGGCACTGGGAATGCGCGAAGACGGATTGGGGTGCGCCCATCGAGGACGATGGATCTGTCAAAGCCTCTTTGTATAACAAGCGCTATGAGATCGCCATCGCGTCGGACAAAAGAAATTGCCTCGGTTCTTATGTCTTCCTCTGGGGACAAAAGCAGGAGCGCACGCCGACGTGGTATGGGATGTTTCTGCCTTCCGGCGAATCGACCGAAACCGTGGATGTGATGCAATACGTCTGGACGGGCCGTTGGCCGGAATTTCGCAGCCCGCGACTGCAAGGTTTCTGGCTTGATGGAAAGACGGCGAAGCAGAATGTGCACTTGAACGCAGGCCAGAATTACGCGGCCAAAGTGCTGGCAAAATCATCCGACGATGCGCTGCTAACCTACTCGTGGGAAATCATGCGTGAGAGCGCCGCGCAATCCATCGGGGGTGATTTTGAAGCACCCCCGCAACGATTGCCAGGGCTGATTGCGAAAGGCGCAGACGCCCGAGCGCAATTCAAGGCCCCGTCCAACCCCGGCGCTTACCGGCTCTTCGTTTATGCTTCCGACAGCCACGGCAAGGCCGCTTATGCGAACATACCCTTTTACGTGGATGCGAACATTTCCACAATTGCCATCCAACGTTGATCACCGGGCCAGCCCCGCCATGGGATGAAGAATCTATTTCCTGGCGCAAATCCCATTCGATCCGGCCGGCTGGAAACCGAAGGCCGGCTGGTGATTTTGGATGGCGAGGAATTCTATTGCATTGCCAATTACCACCAGTTGCGCCCGTTTCTTTTGACCGTCGCAAGCAGCGCCGATCTGTGGATGTATATCTCCAGTAATGGCGGGTTGACCGCCGGCCGTGGTAATCCCGACCTTGCGTTGTTCCCGTATTATACCGACGACAAAATCCATGACGCGTCTGAAATCACGGGTCCCAAAACCATTCTCATCGTCAGCCGCGGCAGAGGAAGATTCTTGTGGGAACCGTTTTCCGAACGCGGGCGCGGGATTTACGGCATCCGGCGCAATCTCTATAAGAATTTCCGCGGCAACAAAATCATCTTTGAAGAGACCAACGAGGACCTTGGCGTGACCTTTCGCCAGGGGTGGGCCGGCAGCGAAAAATTCGGCTGGGTTCGCAAATCATCCCTGGCCAGTTCCGCGGCGGTCAAAGTCCGTTTGCTGGATGGCCTGCAGAACCTTTTGCCCTGCGGCATGAGCAGCCAGTTTCAGCTCGAGAAAAGCACGCTCGTCGATGCCTACAAGAAGAACGAGTTGCTTCCACGGTGTGGTTTGGGACTCTTCCTGCTAAGTTCCATTCCGGTGGATCGTCCGGAGCCGGCGGAATCACTTTGCGCCACCACCGTTTGGTCAGCCGGAATCCCGCGACAATGCGTTCTGCTGTCTTCCGTTCAATTGGAAACATTTCGCCAGGGACTGCCGCTGAAGACGGAGACTGATATCCGGGCAGAACGGGGCGCCTTCTTCACGGAATCGGAATTCTCATTGCGCCCCGGCCAATTCCGCGAATGGCTGACTGTGGCAGACGTGAATATGGGTCCGTCGCAAGTGGCCGACCTGTGCCGGCGGTTGCGCTGGCCGGCGCAGTTGCAGAAAAAAGTCGAAACAGACATTGCGCGCGGCACGGAGGAGATCTGGCGCATGGTGGCGAGCGCGGATGGTTTGCAGAAATCGGCGCGTCCGCTCAGTGACGCCCGCCATTTCAGCAACGTGCTCTTCAATATCATGCGCGGCGGGGTATTCCCCGGCGGCTATCAAATTGATGTTGCCGATCTCCATTCATTTATCAATCGGGCCAATCGAGCCGTCGCCATGCGGCACAAGGAGTTTTTCCACAAGCTCGGCAAGACAGTTTCGCGCGGCAACATGGTGGCGTGGGCCCGCGCGCGCGCCGATGCGAATCTGGAACGGCTTTGCCAGGAGTACCTGCCGCTGAGCTTCAGCCGGAGGCACGGCGATCCGAGCCGTCCATGGAACCGGTTTTCCATCGCGGCGCGGGGCGCGGATGGCCGGCGGGTTTTGCAATATGAAGGCAACTGGCGCGATATATTCCAAAATTGGGAGGCGCTGGCGGTCTCATTTCCGGGCTTCGTTGCGGGCATGGTTTGCAAGTTTGTCAATGCCTCGACCATGGACGGCTACAATCCGTACTGCATCACCCGCGACGGATTCGATTGGGAAGTCCCTGACCCGCAGAATCCATGGTCGCACATCGGCTACTGGGGGGATCATCAAATCATATATCTGCTGAAGCTCCTGGAAATTCTGCAGCGCCATGAGCCGGCGACGCTGCGCGAATTTTTGACGCGCGCAATTTTTTCCTTCGCCCAGATTCCTTATAAAATAAAACCGTATGAGGATTTGTTGCGCAATCCTCATGAAACGGTGGATTTTGATTTCGCACTGGATCAAGCCATTCGCAGGCGTGTGGGCACATTGGGGTCCGATGGAAAGTTGGTTCTGGACAGTCAAAACCGGGTGCGCCACGTCAACCTTACTGAGAAGCTGGTGATCCCGCTGCTGGCGAAGTTTGCCAACTTTATTCCCGGGGCGGGCATTTGGCTGAATACCCAGCGGCCCGAATGGAACGACGCGAACAACGCCCTGGTCGGCCACGGCGCTTCGATGGTCACACTGTATCAACTTCGCCGGCATCTTGCCTTTTGCCGGCAATTATTTTTGTCCTTGGAAGCCGGCGAAGTCCGCCTCTCGGCTGAAGTGGCGGAATGGCTTGCGGCCACCACTCTGATCCTGAAGCGCCATCGCTCCCTGAGGATCAGCGAGAGGATGCGCCGTCAGATTCTGAATGCTCTTGGCGGCGCGGCGCAACGTTATCGCCAGTTGATTTGCGCGGGTGTTTTTTCCGGGCGCAACGCTGAGGTGGCGAAAACTCAATTGATCGAATTCTTCAACGTGGCGCTCGCAAAGACGGACCAGTCGATACGGGCCAATAAGCGGGCGGATGGACTGTATCACACTTACAATCTGGTTGAATGGGAAAACAACAAGGGCATTGCCGTGCGGCGATTACCTGAAATGCTCGAGGGTCAGGCGGCAATTCTCAGCGCGAAATTCCTTTCCGCGAGAGAATCGCTTGACTTGCTGCGCGCGTTGAAACGCAGTTCAATGTACCGGGCGGACCAATGTTCGTACCTTCTTTACCCAGATCGCCGCCTGGCGCGCTTCGTCGAGAAAAACAATCTCCCGGCGGCTTCTGTCACACGTTCGCCATTGCTTGGACAACTGTTGGCCGATGGTAATCAGCTATTGATCGAGCGGGATGGAAATGGAATTTGCCACTTTAGCAAGCATATCAGCAATGCCCGCGACGTGAGTCGTATTCTGGGTGACTTAATGGCCAACGGTTATGCGGGATTAGTCAAGCGCGATTCGGCATTTGTGCTGAAGCTGTTTGAAAAGATGTTCAACCATCGCTCATTCACCGGCCGATCGGGAACCTTTTTTGGATATGAAGGTTTGGGTTGCATCTACTGGCACATGGTTTCCAAGCTGATGCTCGCGGCGCAGGAGGCTTTTCACCATGCAATCGGGACCCCGTTCGCCGCGCCATTGGCGAAATGCTATCGCGATCTTCGCACCGGCATTGGGGATTACAAGACTCCGAAGGATTACGGCGCGTTTCCGATGGATCCCTATTCGCACACCCCTGCACACGCCGGCGCCCGGCAACCGGGGTTGACCGGCCAGGTCAAGGAAGACATTTTGTGCCGCTTTGGCGAGCTCGGCGTCAGTGTTCGCGAGGGGCGCATCCATTTCGAACCCAATTTTCTGTGCGCGGGGGATTTCCTGGCAGCGCCGGAGGTCTTCAACTATTGCAACCTTTCCGGCAGAACGCAAAAAATTCCGTTAAAAGCCGGCGCGCTCGCCTTTACCTATTGCCAGGTGCCGGTGGTGTATGAACGCGCGCTAAAACCATTGCTGGAGATCCGCTTTACAGATGGCAAAAGGCGCAGGCAGGATATTCCCGTGCTGAACGAGAAAAACAGCCGTTCGATATTTGAGCGCTCGGGAGTGATTAAATCAATCTTCGTCGGTATTCAACCAGCCATTCTTAAGTGAGCAGAAAATATGAAAACCAAAACAGTTCACAAAATCAGGATAATGGCCTTTAGCCTGGTTGTCGCCGTGACACCTGTGCTGGGCGGCAATGCCCTCACCAACCCCGGCTTTGAGTCTGATCCTTCCGGCCAAACCACAGATCTGCCTGGATGGAATGCGTACGGCGGGAATGCTTATGGCGAAACCAGCCAGACCGCGGCGCACAGCGGCAGCAATTTTTTCAAGGTTTATCAGGCTTTCAACGGCGAGGTGAATTACACCGGCGTATATCAGGATTATATCTCCGGTCCAGGCGCGACGTATTCCGCGAACGGCTGGGCCTACACCCTGTCCAGCGATGCGCTGGCCGGACAAAACGCCGCGTGGATCGAAGTCACTTTCCGGGATGCGAATGCCAATGTTCTTGCGCTTTATCGTTCGGTGCTGATCACCACAAACTCCATCGCCACCGGGGCGTTCCCGGTCAATACCTGGGTCAACCAGTTCATCACCAACCAATACGATCCCACCACTTACATGGTGACCAACACCGTGGCGCAACTTGTCGCGCCCGTGGGCACTTATTTTGTGCGCTATCAAATCGTTTTTCAAGGAGACGCCAACAACTCGGGCGGCTCAATGTATTTCGATGACCTGGAACTCGCCCAAGGCGGCGGCGCGCCTTACGGAAATTGGAACATTGTCTGGAGTGATGAGTTCAACGGCAATTCCATCAATACGAATACTTGGACCTTCGATATTGGCAATGGGGGATCCAACCCTGGTTGGGGTAACAATGAGTTGGAATACTACACCAGCCTTGCCAGCAATGCCTATGTCGCCGGCGGTTACCTTCACATCGTCGCTCTAAAACAATCCACCAATGGTTTCAATTACACTTCCGCGCGATTAAAATCGCAGGGCCTTTTCTCCTGCCAATTTGGACGGATTGAATGGTGCGCGCAGTTGCCCCAAGGCGTCGGTTGTTGGCCCGCGTTGTGGATGCTCGGCACCAACATCAATTCAATTGGCTGGCCGGGCTGCGGCGAAATGGATGTAATGGAGAACAACGGCAGCGATTCACTCATGGTCCAGGGCAGCCTCCACTCGGGCAGCGATGAAACGGCTTACTACAACTTCATTGACGGCGACTCGGCCACGAATTTCCACACCTATACATTGGACTGGACAAGCAATGCGCTTCTTTTCTATGTGGATGGCCATCTTTACGAAAATCAGACAGGTTGGTCCAGTTCCACCACGAATCTTTATCCTTTCCCGTTCAACCAGCCGTTTTTCTTTCTCATGAACATGGCCATCGGCGGGAGCTATCTTGGCAACCCCAGCACCAGCGCCATTAATGCCGGCACGCCGTTTCCTGTCGAAATGCTGGTGGATTATATCCGCCTCTACAACGTGACAACGCCGCTGCAAATTTCCGTTGCTCCGTCCCGAACGAATATCACGCTAGCCTGGCCCGGGAACATCATCTGTCACTTGCAAATGCAAACGAATCCGCCCGGCACGGGAGGCATTGGCACGAACTGGATCAACGTCGTCACGACGACAAACCCATGGCAAATCAGACCCAGCAACAACGCCGCGTTTTACCGCTTGGAATCGCCTTGAACAGTAATAATGGAATGGGCCAGGCTGTTGATTCTTACGGTTTTGCCGGCCAGCCAAAGACTGGCAGGCTGCGCTTGGTCAGAAAGATTGAGCACAACGACGGCAATTTTTCCGTCCGGATTCAAAAAGGCGGTGGTCAGCAATTTGTCCGTCGTGGATGAACTGACAATGCGTTTTGCTCCTGGACGGATGAATTTTGAAAAATGGCCGATGTAGTAATACGAATTCATGTAAAACAACTCCCCCGTTTTGGTGTCGGCATGAATCGGCGCAAAACAAAAGTTCTGAACATGGTTGGGGCCGCCCTTTTCATCCAATAACACATTCCAATCCGTCCAGCCTTCGGCGCCATTGTTGAAGTCGTTGATCATTGATCTGCCATAGCGTTCGCCCCACTGCCAGTCGTCGATTCTGCTGAAATCAAACGGCGCATTGCACCCTTCCGTGAACAAAAGGTGGGTTTTAGGGAAAGCCTCCTTGACGCGCCTGACGTTTTCGAAATTGTCGTCCATGTACCAATGAAAACCGACGCCCCAAACGAATTTAGCCGCCGCCGGATCATCCAACACCGCGGATGCACGTTGATACATGAAACCCCGGTTGTGATCCCATATGATCACCTTCCTGTCCTTCAAGCCGGCGGCGCGCAAAGCGGGGCCAAGATAATTTTTGACAAAGTCCCGCTCTTCTTCAGCCGTGTAGTTGCAGGATTCCCAGGTTTGACTGGCCATCGGTTCATTCTGCACCGTCAATCCCCAGATTGGGATCCCTTCCCTTTCATAGGCATGTATGAACTTGCCATAATAGCGAGCCCATGATTCATAGCATTCCGGCTTCAACCTGCCTCCGTGAAGCATGTCGCCGTTGTCCTTCATCCAGCCAGGCGGACTCCAAGGGCTGGCAAACAGCGTGAAATCATGTCCAGCTTTCGCAAGCACCGCTCTGATGAAAGGAATGCGATACTTCAAATCATGAGCAATGTCGAAGCTGTCCAGTTGTTTGTCCCCGTCCTTGACGTAGGTGTAACTCTCGCTTGAAAAATCGCAACTGTGGATGGGGGTTCGTCCGAGCGTATAACCGATGCCATCTTGCGGATCGAAATAGGCCCGCAAGACCTCCTGCTGTTTGGCTTGAGGCAGTTTATGGAAAGTTTCGGCTGCGGCATCGGTCAATGCGCCGCCAATGCCAAGGACGGTTTGAAAAGTTTTGGAGGGATCAACAAAAATGCAGTCTTCCTTCTCAACCGGCGGCAGGCTGTCCACCAGCTCCAAATCCCCGGCCTTCGCCAGCCATTGCCCCGCATCCTTGGCCGTGATGTAAAATTCAATGCGTTTTGGAGAATGCGCCGAGGCTCCTTGTGAAGGCGCGGCCAGGAGCGCAATGACTGAAATGACGGTGGCAATTGCATGTTTCATGTTCAATCAGTATTGCACCGCCAGAGTGCGGGGAACAACGTCGTTTTCGAAATGAATCCACAGCAAGTGCTCCTTGGCTGAGTAATCAATTGTTGTCAGATTATGCCCGTCCAATGTCACTCCATGCGGAGCTTTGATCGACTCCAAAAGCATGATCGCCGGTGTTTCACGCACACCTTCGACGGTGAAACTAATTTGATGGCGCGCTTGTTCCTTAAGCACCGCCTTGCACGCTGAAGCAAGCAGATGCGGCCGGCCGGTGCTGACGGCATCGAGGTCGAGCAGAAACCGCCGGGAACCGGGACTGATGGGAATATCGTTTTGAACACGCAGTTCCGAATCGAACAGACTGACGAATCTTCCATGCAACGCGCGCTGAGCACCATCGGTGGATTCATCAAGCCCGGCAGCGACAAGGTATGGGCCGCGCCGAAGCAGGAGGTAGTTTGTGTCGCGCCAATTCAGCTGAATGTTTTTGGCGGCCAGTTCGGCTGCCGCCACAACGCGCGCCGCGCCTTGCGCGCTGGTCGAAAGTTCGGCGGGCCGTACGCGCATCCAAATCAAGCCACCTTTGCCGAAACGGTTGAATTGGTCCGGCGTGACGGATTTGTCCAAAGCGAGCAATTCAAAAAGATGTTCGCGAGGAGTGGAGTAGTTTCTGCCATGGCTGTTCCACCATTCATGAACTCGCAGATACGGATCGGAATCATTGTCGCAAAAAATCAGCGCCCCACCGCTTTTAACCCAGTCCGCCAGCGGCACGTGGACCTCAGGCGACAGCGGTTTTTGTCCGTCGTAGCTCAAGAGCAAGACGTGGAAACCATCCAGATAATGAGGCACTGTGACGTTTTCAAGCTGGACAGGGGTGACGGGCAGACCGTGTTTGAGCAACGGCATGGCCAGACCATAAACATTTCCCAAATAAGGATCACTCGGGGTTGGCTGGCCGCGTTGGAACATGAGCGAGTCACTGACGAGCACGCCGATGCCGGTCGTGCCGCAATCCCATCCCAACTTTGCTTGCTTCATGTCATTGAGGGCATTGAAAACCGTCTGCAATTCGGTGGCGTATGACGGCGGAATGGGTTTCCTTTTTTCGGGTTCAGCCGAGCGCCGATAGCGTCCGCCAAAAACTCTTTCCGGCCATGGAGCGACCTCGAATTTTGAAATCTCCGGTTGGAACAACGAAGCCGTCAGGGTGGATTCCCAGTTGGCCCGATAATCAGTCCAATCGTGATCTGGATTGTCTTCAATTGGATCGCCCAGATACCAAACGGAGCGACCGGTGGCACGGACAAGATTTTGCATCGCGCCATATTCAAGGAAAGCGGTCTCAAAAGTGCGCGAACGAACTTCGCCGCGAAAACGATTGGGCTCGCGTGAGGTGCCGGTCCAGACCTGAGCGATGTAGCCGTCGCAACCCATGAGCTGGGCGAGGCTGGATTCAGGACTGACGATGCACCACTGAGCATAATTAAGCAGGCTGTGCGTGGGCACATAGCAACGAACCTGGCGACCGGTTCGATCATTGTAAGCCTGGACATAATCGAACACCTGTTGCAGCGCACGGCGATAGAGAAAGTATTTCAGTTTCGATGCGCGCCAACGAGCATCCACCGAACTCCCGGGGGGCTGCCATTGGTCCTGGTAGAAGTTGCGCCATTCCCGCTTGAAGCCTTCTGAATATCCGGCGCGATCCCAAAACTCGGGTTCCTCCATATGGACCGCTTCAGCTCCGGCATCAAGCGCGCGCTGGACGCCGATACAAAGAAATTTGCCGTAGTTTTCGCCGGGACACATATAATAAACATCGCCGCCATGGCTGATCTTATCGCCGTTGCGATCTGTTTGCGCCTGATCTTCGTGGTTGACGCCGTCGAAGCGGCCATAGAGGTAATCTTGATATTGTCCCCACGAGGCACCGGTCATGACGTGAATGCGGTATCCGTGCGCGCGCCAGGATTCAATCCGCGCCGGGAGATTGGTGTCGATGCCGTACACGATGGCGACGTCGGAGCGCAGATCTCCCTGTGGGCTCCACGGCGCGCCAGTTTGAAAACAAGTGCGTTCGAGAATCTGATTCGTGTCAACCGCAGACAGCGGCTGGTTTTGCGCAATGGCCCGCCAAGAGATGATTGCGAGTGCGACTGGCACCCACGGTTTAACGGCGATCATATTTCAGTGTGGACACCTCAACCACCCTGTCAATACCGAATGAAATGCAGTTGACCGCTGGCCTCAGGAACCGATTACAAAATTTTATTAAACAAATGGTTGACCATTAGACAAAAGAATGAGCAACTCTCCACAGGCCACGGACGGCCGAAAAGGTTTTTGGTTTTCCCTTTCGGTTGTAATCCCGAGGTCTGGTTGTTGGGTGCGCCGGACGCCGTAATGGCGTCCGGCGTCTTTCATTAAACAGGGACAGAAACTCCCCCCTAAAGTTTTTCGGATTGCTGCCGATATATAATCAGCCTCGGACATGAGGGGCTGGATGGGTTTTTGGTTTTTCCCATTCAGTTGCAATTCCGAGGCCAAAATGTTGGTTGGTTTGCCCGTTAATGGCCGGATGCCGCAATGGCATCCGGCCGCTTTCTTTATTCGACAGTGGGCAAAAGGATTTTTGGGGCCGGGTGATGGCTTGCGGCCATGTTTGTCCTTGACGCCTGTCTTGCCTGCGAATCTGATTCCCGGCATGAACCGTATCGTGGAGTGCGATGCCCAACCGTCCGTTGGGAAAGATGCAATTCTCCCGTGTGCCCATGTCAAAAAACCAACCCGAGAGAGGACTATGAACCAGAACCGCAATAAACTTTTACTCCGTCCGTTTAAAGCCTTCATTTTTATCTTCCTCCTGTCGTTGATGCACATTACCGCGCAGGCTGGCAACAATGCACTGCCTCAAGTCGTGAATGATGCCGGGCATCACGCCCTGATCGTGGATGGCTCGCCCTTCCTCATCCTCGGCGCGCAGTGCCACAATTCCAGCGCCTGGCCGGGCATTCTCCCCAAAGTCTGGCCGGCCATTGATTATCTTCATGCCAACACGCTCGAAATCCCGGTCTATTGGGAACAGTTCGAGCCGGAACAGGGCAAATTCGACGCCTCGATCGTTGACTTGATCCTGAAGCAGGCCCGGGAACACAACGTGCGGCTGGTTCTCCTTTGGTTTGGCACATGGAAAAACGGCAGCTCTCACTATCTGCCCCTTTGGGCGAAAAATCGGCCGGACCTTTTCCCGCGCATGATCGCCAGGGACGGCCAGAAACGGGTCGATTCACCCTCGCCATTCGCGCCGGTCGCGCTGCAATCAGATGCTCGCGCCTTCAGCGCCCTGATGCGCCATCTCAAGTCCGCGGACCCGGTTCACACCGTCATCATGGTGCAGGTGGAAAATGAGCCGGGAACCTGGGGCGGAACCGTCCGGGACTATTCCCCCGAGGCGGAAAAGGCTTTCGCTTCGCCGGTGCCGGCGGAGCTTTTGCAGGCGCTTAAAATCGACACCGGTGCGGGCGGGAATTGGACGGCGATTTTTGGCACCAACGCGGACGAGTATTTTCATGCCTGGTCGGTGGCCCGTTTCATCGGGCAGGTTGCCGCCGCCGGCAAGGCCCAGTTCCCATTGCCGATGTACGTCAATGCCGCCTTGCGCGACCCTCTGACGCCAGGCCCGGCCAGCAGTTATGAAAGCGGCGGCGCGACAGATAATGTGCTTGGCATCTGGAAGGCGGCCGCTCCCGCCATCGATATTCTCGCGCCGGACATTTACCAGAACGACAGCGCGAAGTATCGCGCGGTGCTGGATCATTATGGGCGGCCCGACAACGCCCTGTTTGTCCCGGAGACCATTGGAGCCGGCGCCAATGCCCGGATGTGTTTCGCCGCCTTGTCGCGCGGAGCGATTGGGTGGTCTCCGTTCGGCCTCGATTACACAAGACTGACGGAGGAGGCGCTCGCGCCAGTCGGGCTGAACTACCGGATGCTGGAGCCAATCATGCGTGAATTGGCGCGGCTCAATTTCGCAGGCAAAGTCCAGGCGGTTGAAGAGGAAACAGGCCGCGAGATGGAAACGCTGGATTTTGGCGCGTGGAAGGCTGTCATTGGATTTGGAGCAACGGGCCGGAGGAAAATCACTGATGCGCCGGGAAATGCCACCCCCATCGGACGCGCGCTGGTTGCCCAACTTGCGGAGAACCAATTCCTGGTCACCGGCGCCTATTGCAAAATCGATTTCAAGGCCGCGTCCGGAGGACAGCGCGATTTTCTCCGTGTCGAGGAAGCAGCGCCGGTGGAGAGGACCACCCACTCATCGGGAAAGGGAAATGGCGGACCCGTGCCTTCCGCGTTTCACGTTCTGCGGTTTTGGAACGGGGACGAAACCGATTGGAGCCTGAGTTTTGACTCCGCTCCTCAAGCTCTGCGCGTCACACTGGGCATGTATTGATTGACCGGTAAAATGACACGCGCCTGAACGGCGGTCACGAATCGCCCATCACCGTGATGGCAACCGCGCGCCGGCGCGGTTTGATGTCGCATTCCAGAAGAAAAATCTGCTGCCATGTGCCCAGGACGAGTTTGCGATCTTTGACCGGCACGATGAGCGACGGGCCGAGCATCGTCGCCTGCAAATGGGAATGGCCGTTGCCATCATGCCAGGCGCGTTCGTGGCCGTAGTCCCTGCCTGGCGGAAACAATTTGTCCAGCATCTTGGGAAGGTCCTCTTGAAGGCCCGGTTCGAATTCAATCGTGCCAATCGCGGCGGTGCTGCCGATGTTGAAAATATGCGCAAGGCCGGCCCGCACGCCTGATTCACCCACGATCCGGGCCACCTCGCCGGTCAGGTCGTGCATTTCCTTGTGTCCCGTGGTTTGAACCTGGATTTCTCGTTGATAGGTCATGCCGTGATTTATATCCTACCCGCCCTCGAGGCGAGATTTTCCCGGCGGGGTGCGACGTAAACACAGGTCTTGCAGCCGTCGAATCAACAGCACTACTTGGCGCACCGTAAGCTCAAGCTGTCTCTTCGACGAGGCTCATTTCGGCGGCGGGCGCGGGCATTTCGCCATAATGAAATCCGGTTTCGTCTTCGTAACCAACGGGCACGAAATAGTTAATGGCCGCGTGCCAGACAATCGTGAGTCGAGCCCAACCTCCCGGACGCGCGGCTGGAACGTTCAGACCGTCGCCGTCGGACGAGGACCCCCACCCGCCTGGCACGCCCTCTATATGACTGATCTTTAACATGTTCCACATATATCGACCGAATCCAAAGCAAGCTTACCATTTATTGTGATATACTTCCCAAAAATTGGTTAGTAATTTTGAGGCCCCCCATCCTGGCCGCGTGGAAATGAAAGCCGGTCAACCCGGGGCGCAGAGGCGGTCGGTCAGCAGGTCGCGGAATCCGTCAAGGTTCTTCCATGCCGCGGCGACGTTCATCCGCTTGGCATGATCGTCAACAACAGTGAAACCGTCGTTGGTCACGCGGATCCCGAGCTGTTCCATGTGGCAGAAACCGCTGGAAAACGCGAGATAAACCGCCACGGGATCAAAGAGAGTCGAGGAGTGGCTTCGTGTCCCGGCTTCCGTCTTGTTGGCTTTGCTCCAGACGCGGTAATTTTCCACAATCGTGGCGGCCACGGGGTTGCGCGCTTGCAGAATTCGTTGGTAACGGGCTCCGTCGAGTATGACGAGGCCGCAGGTGTCGAGCGGAGTGATGGTAATTCTCCAAGCCGCCGCAAGCCCTCTCTGCGCGGAGGCAATATCCGCTCTGACATTCCATTCCGCGCACGGTGTTGTTGCGCCGCCATAACCAAGCCGCACGCTGCCGTCCATCCCGACAAACCGGGCGCGCTGCGCAATGCGCGGCTCCCGCTGCAACGCGGCGGCGACATTCGCCATCGGCCCGATGCAGATTATTGTCACCGGCTGCGGTGAACCCATGATGACATCGATCATCGCGCCCACACCGTCGGCATGGACACGCCCCGGATCGGAACTCAAATTGTAATCCCTGACCCACTCGTCCAGCGGCCCGCCGCCTCGAGGTTCGACATCCGGCCCGACAGCAATGGGAATGTCTCCGTGACCGGTCTGCTGCAAAAACTTGGCCAGGAGTTTGGCGCGATACGGGGCCTTGCCATACTCCGTCGCGGCGAGCTTCAGGCTCAATTCGGGGCACTTCAGCAAAAAGCCCAAAGCCCAAGTATCGTCGATGTCATCGCCAATGTCCGTGGCAAGGATGACCGGAATCGGGGCGGGCCGGGCCGCTGTGCGGCAGCCCGTGAATACGCCGGCTGACAGGGCGGCGCCCGCTGAAGCTTTGATAAAAGTGCGGCGGCCCATTTTCATCGATTAAACTCCTCGATCAACCGGTCGTAACCCTCGACTTCCTCCTCGAACAAGCTCCTCCAATAATCCGGCTGCCACTGTTCGTCCAATTCCCCGGGTGTTTTCCCCTGCTGCTCCACCCAGGTGTAGTATTTGAGGTTGTGGATTGCCTTCCGGTCCGGGCAGGTCAATTCCTTGAAATTATCATCGGCCTGGTGTGCGAGCGGCCCGGAGAAATCCTTGATCGCGTCCATCGCGGCATAAGCGCCGCGTTCCGCCTGCAACTCTTCCAGCCGCGATTTGTAGAGCTGGGCCGAATCCGTAAACACGGTGAAAATGACATCGCGCCCGCCCAGTCCAAAATGCTTCGCCGTCTTGATGGCCGCGAGCAGGTTGCAAATGCCCGAAATGCCGAGCAGCGCCAGTTTCTCGATCAGGGCCGTGTCCGCGCCCAGGGTCGCCAGGCATTCCCGCCCCGCCGGCTCGTTGAACAACCGCAGCAGCCTCATGCAATCCTCGTCGTCAATCGCCGCCACGGCGTCCGTGTTGCGCACATTATGCACCCACGGGACATGTTTGTCCCCGATGCCTTCAATGCGGTGCGCGCCAAACCCGTTCTGAAGCAGTGTCGGGCATTGCAGCGCCTCCGCGGCGACAATCCTCAGCTCCGGATGCTTCCGCTTCAAAAAATCCCCCGCCGCAATGGTGCCCGCCGAACCTGTTGCCGAGACAAACGCGGCGGCGCGCCAGGCGCCGCCCTGCAACCCGGCGAAGACTTCTTCACACGCCGGCCCCGTCACGTTGTAATGGAAGATCGGATTTCCGAACTCCTCGAACTGGTTGAAAATGATCGTGTCCGGGTCCTTCCTGAGTTCGTGGCACTTGTCGTAAATCTCCTTGACGTTCGACTCGCATCCCGGCGTGGCGATGACCTGCGCCCCGATCTGTTTCAACCATTCGAACCGCTCGCGCGACATCTGCTCCGGCAGGATGGCAATGGCCGTGCAACCCAGCAGCGCGCAATCAAACGCGCCGCCGCGGCAGAAATTCCCCGTCGACGGCCACGCCGCCTTGTGCTTTTCCGGATCAAACCCGCCGCTGACCAGGCGCGGCGCCAGGCAGCCGAAGGCCGCGCCCACCTTGTGCGCGCCCGTCGGAAAATATGAGCCGATCAGCCCGATGACCCGCGCCTGGATTCCCGTCAGCGCCGGCGGAATCTCCAGGTAATTGACGCCCCCATACAGCCCCGACTTCAAATCGTTCTTCCACGTGATGCGGAACAAATTCACCGGGTTGACGTCCCAAAGTCCCACGCCTTTGAGTTTCGCCCTGATGGATTGCGGAATCGACTCCGGCTCGCGCAACTGTTGAAAAGTGGGCAGCACAATGCCGCGTTTGCGGCAACGCGCCGCAGTTTTCCGGATGACCTCCGGATGCAGGCGTTTGATAATCTTGGACATGCCGGGTCAATCCTACGAAAAACCGCCGTAAAAGGGAATGGAAGAATGATCCGGCTGGTTCACGAGCGTGGCAGGACAAAGTTCTTCGCTGACGGAAACGCTTCCCCCTGCTTGGCGGTGTTAAATTTCGTTGCCCACGAAAAGTAGATCATATTGATTTGCAATGGTTTACGCGTTATTCGACCCTCATTCAGACCCATCCAAAACAGTGTAATCGATCATTTTTTTGTTTCACTCTTGCCTCCCTGTGCCATAAACAATTATGATTTTCATCAAATCCGCCTTATTGTAATCGTAAAGGCATATGAGGATGGACTGGAAAAAATTGCTCTGCGACAAGCGGATCAGCGGAAAGCCTAATAAAAGGACCGTTGGCGACTTGCGGTCTCAGTTCGAGAAGGATTACGACCGTTCAATTTTTTCGACTCCTGTTCGACGGCTACAGGATAAGGCACAAGTCTTCGTGCTGGAAACCCACGATGCTGTCCGCACTCGCCTAACCAATTGATCTTCAACATGTTTTAACCGGATGACAGTGTAGTGAGTTGGTAAAAGATTGTTCGGCAAAAACGCTGGTTAAGACATGCAAGACGATTGGGAAGAAGCACATTTATTGTGCCCCTGAAACAACAAGATTAGAAGTTATGGGCCGAGGAATCATACACGACTTGAAGGCACTCCAAGATCTGTCGGGAACGACTCGTAACGGCTCAAACTTCGGCGAAAGAACTGACGGACGTTAGCTCAACAGGATTCTCTACTCAATTTATGGAGCGCGGCCAGCGGGGATGGCACACGCGCCAGGAACATCATCGCCGCGATGACAAACGGTTTGTAGCCCGCTTCCCGATACGTCGAAATGCGGTATTTTTCGAACACCCCTTTCGACACTTCGCCCTGCGCACAGCTGACGCCGGAAATGTCCGCGGGCAGGCAATGCATATAAAGCGCGTTGCCGCCTTTGGTCAGCTTCATTTTCTTTTCGTCGCATTCCCAATTCTTGTATCTGGCGTTGTTCGCCAGGCATTCCTGCTCCAGCGCCTTCAAACCATCGCGATCGCCCTTCTGCAACAGCGGCGTGCGCCGTTGCATCACGTCGAATGGGGCCCACGATTTTGGATAGACCACCTCCGCGTCGCGAAAAGCCTCTTCCATGCTTGACACGACCTCGAATTTTCCACCGCTCTTCGCGCTGTTCTTCCTGGCAAGCTCGACAACTTCAGGAATCAAGCCGTAACCCTCCGGGTGCGCCAGCGACATCGTCATGCCAAACCGGCTCATCAAGCCGATGATCCCCTGCGGCACCGAAAGCGGCTTGCCGTAACTCGGCGAATAGGCCCAGCTCATGGCGATCTTTTTGCCGCGCAGGTTTTCCAGCGAACCAAATACGTTTTTCAAATGCGCCAGGTCCGCCATGCTTTGGGTGGGATGGTCGATGTCGCATTGCAGATTGATGATGCTGGGCCGCTGATGCAACACGCCCTGGTCATACCCTTCCTGCACCGCGGCGGCGACCTCGCGCATGTAACGGTTGCCCTCGCCCAAATACATATCGTCCCGGATGCCGATGACCTCGGCCATGAAGGAAATCATATTGGCCGTCTCGCGCACGGTTTCGCCGTGGGCAATTTGCGACTTCCCCTCGTCCAGATCCGCCGGCGTCAGCCCCAGCGCGTTCGCGGCTGCGGCGAAGCTGAAACGCGTGCGCGTCGAGTTGTCGCGGAAAATGGATATGGCCAGCCCGGTGTCGAAGACCCGGAATGATTTCCTCTCCCGGTGTAATTCATGGAGACACTCGGTCACGAGCGTGAGGGCGCGAATCTCCTGGTCGGTCTTCTCCCAGGTCAGGAGAAAGTCCTTGCCGAGACTGTCAGTCTTGAGTTCTTGCAATTCGTCAATTTGCTTCTGTAACGATTTCATGTTTTTGTTCGCTGTGCCGGCTTTGGTAATGGCGCGCAGCCTGTTGGATGGCGTCGATGATCTGCTGATAACCCGTGCAGCGGCAAAGGTTGCCATTGATGGCCTGGCGCATTTCCTCGCGGGTCGCAAACGGCTTCCGCAGCAGAAACGCATGCGCCGTCAGCACCATGCCCGGCGTGCAAAAACCGCACTGAATGGCGCCCGCATCCGCGAAAGCCTGCTGCAACGGATGCAGCGTCCCATCCGGCGCGGCCATGCCTTCAATCGTCAGCACCCGCCGCCCTTCCACGTCCTTGACCCGCTTGATGCAAATTTTCAGCGGTTCATCGTCAACCAAGATGGTGCATGCGCCGCAGGCTCCGATGTCGCACGCGTTCTTCGCCCCGGTCAAATTCAAATCCTCCCGCAGGAATTCCACCAGCCGTTTCTCTCCATGCTCGCGCGCCACCTCAATTTCCCTGCCGTTGATGTGCAATTTCATAGTTTGCATTCCTCCCCTTGCGTCTGCTCCGCCGCCGCGGCCAGACGGATGGGCAGCGCAAAATGACGCCGCCCGGTGGCGTGGCAAATGGCATTGGCAATCGCCGGAGCCATGATTTCGTTGGCCGGCTCGCCGATGCTCTTGGCGCCGCTTGGCGAAACCGGGTCTGGATTTTCGACCAGAATGGCTTTCATCTCCGGCAAATCCGTGGCGCGCGGGATGCGATAGGTGTTGAGGTTCAGGTTCGTGATTTTGCCGTCCTTCAGTTTGATCTCTTCATGCAAGCCAAAGCCCGTGCCCATGGCCATGCCCCCGAAGATCTGTCCTCTCACCATCCCGGGATTGATCGCCTTGCCGATGTCATGCGCGGCGACGGCGTTGAGCAGCTTCACTTTCCCGGTCTTTTTATTCACCGTCAGTTCCACCGCCTGGCAGCCATAGACCCAAGTGAAATAGGCGTCGCCCTGGCCTGTGCGCTCCTCCCAAGTCACTCGCGGCGCTTTGAAAACTCCGAAGGCGTAGGGGAAGCGCTGGCTCTGGAACATCGCCTTCATCGCGTCTGCGAACGAAATGCACTCCGTCTTCCCGAAGACGCAATTGTCCTTGAACTGCACGTCTTCGGGCAAGCAATGCAGCCTTTCGCAAAGCGCCGCAGCAATTTTGTTCCTCAGTTCTCGCGCCGCCAGAGTGACCGCGCCGCCGCCCATGATCGTCCCGCGCGACGCCACCGTGGTCCCGCTGTCGGGGATGTTCGAGGTGGAAGCCCGGCGATAGCGAATGCGGTCGATATCGACCCCCAGTTCCCGGGCGCAGATCAGCATCAGCGCCGATTCCGATCCCTGGCCGTTTTCATGGATGCCCGTCTCCAAAAGAATCGAGCCATCGGCCTGCGCATTGATGATGGCGGCGCAGAAATCCACGCCCTCGGCGCCCAGGCTCACCCCGCGATAGCTCATGGCCAGGCCGATGCCATAAAGCTCATCGGAATCCGATTTTCCCAGGGAACAGCGGGCCAGTTTCGATGCATAATCCATGTCGCCGAGCACGGCTTCCAACACTTGTTCCATGGCGACCTTGTGCCCGTCGAGCCGCTGGCCGGTGATGGTCAGGCTGCCCTGCCGCACCATGTTGCGGCGGCGGAACTCGATGCCCGTGAGGCCCGCTTTCGCAGCCGCAATTTCCACCATTTGTTCCATCGCGAAGTTTATCTGCGGCGAACCAAAACCCCGCATCGCCCCCGTCACAACGTTGTTGGTGCAAACCCCGTAAGTGTCGCAATGCACGTTTTCCACCTGGTACGGCCCGCAGCACTGCACTGTCGAGCGCCACGTCACCCACGGCGTGACCGAGCAATAGGCGCCCGCATCGGCGATGATCCGGCACTGCACCGCCGAGATCCGCCCGCTTCGCGTCACGCCCATCTTGTAGTAAATCCGGTAGGGGTGGCGCTTGTAGCTTTCGCGGATGGACCACTCGCGCCGGTACATCATTTTCACCGGCCGTTTGAGCAATTTGGCCGCCAGCGCCGTGCGCGCGCAGACAATCGCCGCCGTGTCGTCCTTGCCGCCAAAGCCGCCGCCCATCGGCACTCCCACCACTTCGATCTCCGAAAGCGCAACGCCCAAACACGCCGTCGTGAACCGCCGCGTGCTGAACGGATGCTGCATGCTGCCATACACCTCAATGACGCCGTCGGGTCGCGGCACGCAGACCGCGACTTCCGGCTCCAGGTAGGCGTGCTCGATGAATTGCGTCTGGAATTTCTCCTCAATGACAAAGGCCGCTTCGCCAAATCCCTGCTCCATGTCGCCGCGGCGGATTTGATGGGTGGCAATGATGTTGCTGCCGTGGTTCAAGTGGACCAGGACCGCATCCGGTCCCATGGCCTGTTCGGGGTCCAGCACCGTGGGCAACGGCGTGGCCTCCACCCGCACTAGGCGGGAGGCGCGCATGGCAATGTCGCGCGATTCCGCCACCACCATGGCCACGACGTCGCCGTTGTAACGGATCTTATCGTCGGCAAAAATGCGGTAATCCCGGACAATCTGTCCGCAATGATTGGCGCCGGGCACGTCCCGGGCTGTAAGCACGCGCACCACGCCCGGAAATTTTTCCGCCTCCTCGGTTATTATTGATTCGATCTTCGCATGGACGAAGTCCGAATACACGGGCGCGGCATGGAGCAGGTTTGAGAATTTGAGGTCGTCCGTGTACTTCGCCCCGCCCGTGACCTTGGCATAAGCGTCATTGCGCCAGGATTTGGATTCCCGATCCGTCACAGACGCGCTCCTTTCGATGCGCTGCGGGCGCGGCTTTCCTCGAAGGCGGCCAGGGTTGGCTCAATTGCCGCGGGCATCCGAATGTTGGTCATGGCTGCGTCCACGTCTTTCAACCCGTGTCCTGTAATCAACAGAACAATCTGCGCTTCCGGCCCGAGCAATTCCTCAGCTTGGATTTTTTTCAGCGCAGCCACAGTGGCCGCGGCGGCCGGCTCGGCAAAAACACCCGTTTTTCGGGCCAGGGTCTGTTGCGCCGCCAGAATCTCCCGGTCCGTGACCGTGAGGGAGAAGCCGTTGCTATCGAGCACGGCCTGCCTCGCCAGGTGCGCATTGGAAGGAACCGAGACGGAAATTGAATCCGCAATAGTTGCCGGATTGCGTACAGACCGGTAACTACCGGTAATGACGTAGCGGTGAATGGCGGCGGAGCCGGCCGCCTGCGCGCACACCAGCCGCGGCAGTTTTGCAATCAACCCCGCCGATTTCAGGTCGTGGAACGCTTTGTAAATACTATAAATTATCACCCCGTCCCCGACGGGCGCGAGGATGGCGTCCGGCACGCGCCAGCCGTTCTGCCGCCAGATTTCCAACCCGGCCGTCTTCTTTCCCTCGATGGTCAGCGGATGATAAGCCGTGTTGCGGTTCAATCCGCCCTTCGCCGCCGTATATTCAAGCGAGAGGCGGAAGGCGTCGTCATAGGTCCCCTTGACCGGCGCGACACGCGCGCCATAAAGGAGCATCTGCGCCAGCTTCGCCCGCGGGGCGTTTTCCGGCACAAAAATCAACGCCTGTTTGCCGGCGGCGGCGCACACGGCAGCCAGCGCGCTCGCCGCGTTGCCAGTCGAGGCCGTCACGATGGTATCTTCACCCAATCGGTTGGCCTCCGCCACGACCAGAAATGACGCCCGGTCTTTCAAGGAGCCGCTGGGGTTCAATCCATCATTTTTGATCCAGACATTCCTCAAACCAAATTCATCCCCCAGCGCAGCCGACCGGAAAAACGGCGTCATTCCCATGGCGTAATCCGGGTAAAATCGAGGTTCCACCGCCGAAAATAAATTCCAGTCCAGCTTCGTCTTCCTGAATTGCCTGAGGATGGCGGAGAAGTTGAATTCCACCGTCAGCACGCCCACCAGCGGGATGCCCGGGCGATATTTTCTGGCGCAAGACGGACAAAGATAGCGCACCTCTTCGCGCTGGTAGCGCTTGCCGCATGTGCTGCATTTATAGACAAATTCGACCATGGGTGATTAAATCGTGTCTGGTGGTTTCATTAGAATCGCTTCCATAAATTCTTTGCCAGCTCTCGGGCCCGCGCGTTCACCCGCTCCTCGTCCAGGTTCAATTGCAGTTTTTTGTTCGTCATCAACACTTTTCCGCCGACGATGGTTGAATCCACCGCGCTTTGGGAAAGGCCGAAAACAAGATGGCCGAACAGATTTGTCCCGTCCAGAGGCGTTGGGGGGATGTAATCAAAAATCAACACGTCGCCGGCGCAGCCTTCGCGGATTTCCCCGAAACGCAGCCCGAAGATTTGCCCGGCGATTTTGGGGTTGTTGACGAACAGGGCCTTCACCACCTCGGAAAATCCCGCCGACGGGTTGTCCGCCGAGAGATGCTGGCCCCACAGCGCAACCCGCAGTTCCTCCAGCATGTTTGCGGTCATGGCATCGGTGCCCAGTCCGACAAGGACGTTGCGCCGGTTCATCTCGATGATGTCCGCCACTCCCACGGCGTTGTTCATGTTGGATTGCGGATTATGCACCACGGCCGTCTCCGTCTCCGCCAGCAAATCCAACTCCTTCCTGTTGACATGCACGCAATGCGCCGCAATGGAGCCGCGGCCCAGGATTCCGAACCGGTTCAGCCGTTCGACGACCCTCATGCCCGAGGCGCGCTGCGCCGCCGCCTGGTCGCTTGCCGCTTCTGCGACGTGAACATGAAAACCCGTCCGCAATTCGTGACCCAGACTGGCGGCCTTTTCCAACGATGCATCGGACAACGTGAAGGAAGCATGCAGGCCAAACAACGCCTTCAGATGGTTCTCCTCCCGCTGCTGACAGCGGCGTATGAACCGGACATTCTCCGCCAGGCCCTCTTTCGTGATCCGCCCGCCGTCGCGATCAGATAGTTCATAACAAAGGCATGCGCGCAGGCCCGTCTCCTGCACGGCCCGCTCGACTGCACCCAGCGAGCCGGCGACGGCCCGCGGACTGGCATGATGATCGATAATGGTTGTCGTGCCATGGCGGATGGCATCGAGCAAGGCAATCAGCGCGCTGTGGTAACAATCCTCCGTGGTCAGCGCGGAATCGAGCCGCCACCAGAGGTTCTTGAGCACCCCGGTGAAATCCCCGGCCGGTTTGGCCTTGGTCAAGCCGCGCGCAAAGGTGCTGTAAAAATGGGTGTGTGCGTTGATCATCCCCGGCATCACCACTTTGCCCGCGGCGTCCAACCGCCGGCCCGTGAAGCGCCCTATTTTGTTTTTCGGCGTCACCCGCGTAATCAGTCCGTTTTCAATCAGCACCGAGCAATCGCGCCGGACGAATGGCTTTCCGCCGGTGGAAAGGACCGTTCCGTTTTCGATGAGCAAAGGGCGCGGCATGGGGTGTTCAGGATTCCTGGAGCGCGGCCAATTCCCGCGCCGTGCGTTTTCGCATGGAGATCGCACCGGCAAAACATTCCCGCGCGCACAACGAGCAACCCACACACCGCGCCGGATCGAACGCCGGGACCCCCCGCGCATCCAGCGCGACGGCCTGATACGGGCAGCGCGCGCAGTTGCCGCAATGCTCGCAGGCCCCGGGCGCAACCTGCGGCAGCTTTTTGATCGCGGACAGCGCGTCAAAATCGGTGATGGGTTGAGGCAGGGCGGAGCCGATCAAGTTTTCGACCGAACGGAACCCCCGTTCTTCCATCAAACAGCTCAAGCCCGAATGCAGATCATCGACGATGCCCAGTCCGTGCTTCATTACAATGGAACAGAACTGCACCGTCCGCGCGCCCAGCGCCAGAAAATTGGCCGCCGCCTTGTAGTCCATCGGCCCGGCGTTGCCGGAAACAGTGATGCCCATGCCCGAGACCCGCGCCAGGGTAAGATAACTGACAGGCAACACGCCTTCACCCGACATGCCCATGATCAGGCCCTCTTCCCAGCGCCGGCCGTTCTCCGCCCGGCGAAAGGCCAGGGACGGAAAGCTGTTGGCCAGCGTCACGCCGGCTTTCTTATTCGGATGCCTGGCCAGGACTTCCCGGATTTTGTTGATAATCGGTTGGATCGCGGTGACGGCGGCGGTGAGTTTGAACAATTTTGGGTTGTCATCGCTGCTGGCTTCCAACACCCAATCAACGACCCTGGCGGTCAGTTCGGCATTTTGGGAAACCACGTCGCCGTGTGTGCCGTCGCCGCCTTGCGGACAGGAAAGACTGTATTCCACGCCCATGGCCCCGGCATTTTCGAGCTTGCGCGTGTTCGCCTGCCACACGGCCTTGTCCTCGTCGTCCCGGCCAGTGATGGGTCCGCCGGTGGACGCGAGGGTCAGCCGGTCCGGAAACTCCTTCACCAACCGCGCCGCTTCACGGCAGACCCGGTCCAACGGGTGCCCGGAAACATTGTCGCAGTTGCCGTAGGTCGAAGCGCCCATCACCACCATGTATTCCGACGGGATGTGGATGGCCACGTTGTCGAACGCGGTCTTCATCACGCCGCCGGACCACCCCCGCTCGTAAGCTTTGCGCATCTGCGCGTAACCATCCGTATGCGGCGCGGCGGAAAGGAGAAACGGGGACAATATCCTGCGGCCAAAAAAATCGGCTTCCAGCGGCGCCGGGCACGGGTTCGCGCCCGCCAAAATCATCCGGCTTTTGGCGCGGTTGCGGATCCGGATGGTCTTGCCGCCTCGCAGGAAGGCATCCGCTTCAGCCGCAGCATTCTTTCCGCTGGCCACGGCTTCGACCACCGTCGAGGAACCAAGGGCCATGTCGCCCGCGTAAAAAATGCCCCTGGTCTTCTTGACCGGAATCTTCGAGCGGCCGCCGATGGCGGACACAATCACGTCGAACTCGCGGAAGAACGGCGATTCATTAGTATTGACAGTAAAGTTCTCCGGCCGGGGCGCCTTTCCCTTGCCGAGCATCAACCGGGCAAGGCGCAGGCCCTTGACCCGTTTGCCGGCATGAACAATCTCCAGCGGCCTCGAGCAGCTCGAAATCTCAATGCCATGCTCGATCAATAAATCCCGTTCAAACGCCGTCAGCGGCATGTTGTCCTGCTTGCGCCGGTAAATCAGTTCCACGGCAAGCGCGCCCCGTCTTTTCGCCGTGATGGCGCAATCCACCGCCACCGCGCCGCCGCCCAGCACGGCCACCCTTTTGCCCGCGACGCTGATCTTCTTCCGGTTTTCCAGATACTCCATCCAGGACAAGGCCAGTTCCCCGCCGGGGATGTTCAAGCCCAAGGGTTCATCCATACCCGCGCCCACGATGACGGCATCGTGGCCGGCCAGGAGAGAATCCGGGCTGACGGCAGCACCGGTTTTAAAGTTGATTGCGCCCAGTCCCTTGAGAAATGCGATGTCCGCCCTCAAAACCCCCCTGTCCAACCGGAAATCGGGAATCAGATTCGTCATTCCGCCCGGCGCTTTGCGCTTTTCGTAAATCGTGACCTTATAGCCGAGTTGGGCAAGCGCGCCGGCAGCCCCCAAACCCGCCGGCCCGGCGCCAATAATCGCGACATGCCTTCCGTTGCTTTGGGGAGTTTTAAATTTGGCCACGCCGCATTTCATGGCTCTTTTGACAATCGCGGACTGCACGGCGGGGATGTTAATGGGCTGGTCGAAAGTCCGGCGCGCGCACGCCTTCACGCAGAAAGAATCAGGGCAAACCGCGCCGCACACGCCGCCAAGGGGGTTGGCGGCCAGGATGAGCGCGGCGGAGCGGCGGTAGTCGGATCTCCCGCCGACCCGCGCCGCCATGATGAAGTCCGCCGGTGAGCAGTGCGACGGGCAGGCCTCCCTGCAGGGCTTCTCCTCGCAGTAAAGACACCGCTCCAGTTCCGCGCGCAACTGCGCGTCCGTGAGCGAACCATCAGCCTTTTTCATAGAAAATCCACCAATACCGCTGGCAGTATTGCAAATCAGCATGGCTCGGATCCGGCAACCTCCCCACACGCCTATTGGCCATTGCTAACCATTTTTTGTCCAGCGGTACGCCCGCTTCCCGCTTCGTTCCGCCTTGAAGAGTGGCCGTGGCTGTGGAATATTGCCGCCATGAAGTTCCTGGCCGCGCTACTCGTTGCCCTTCTGACTTTGCCCGCCCTGGGTTCTGCAAAGATGACGGCGGTCACCATCGACGGTGTGTCGTACGCCGACATTCAGGATGTCCACATCGTCAGCGGCGGGCGCATCGTCATTCTCTATGGCAACGGCGGGACAACGGCGACGGCCGACAAGCTCCCGAAGGATTTTTTGGATTCCTGGGGCATCACGACGCGGGACCTGGCGGCCTCGAAGGCGGCCGCCGAAAAACAGGCCGACCAATCGCTGGCCCAGGCGGCGCGCGCCGGCGAGTTCCGGGAGGTGGACGGGGTTATTTATGACTTGCGCAAACCCCAGGCTGGCTGGAGGCAGTTTTCCGACGCCAAAATTCTGCAAGTGACCGAGGACGGCGCACTGATCCAGGACTCGCCGAACGGACCCGACCCTTCCGAGGTTTTCGTCCGCAATCTTCCCCGTATCTTCGCCGACAACGAAAAAGTTACGTTCATGGCGAAATTCACCGGCGACTTCAGTTACATCAATAAATATCTCTTCGAGAAAACGGTTCGCGCTTATGACGTGGGTCGCGTCTGCCAGCGAAACGAAATTCCGGACGCCATTGTCAAAGGGGGCCAGGCCGCGGCCAGCCTGCCCTCCGCGGCCCGGCACGCGCACAAGGAGCGCCCTGCCCGGATGCTGCCCGACAACAAGGGATTGCGCATCATCGGCTCGGGATTCTTCGTCACCAAGGACGGCTACTTCCTGACCAATTTCCACGTCGTCCGGGACGCGAACAGGGTTGAAGTCAAGTATAAAGTTCGCGACTGGAAGGCGGAGGTGGTTGAGGTGGACGAGGACAACGACCTGGCCTTGCTCAAGGTCTCCGGCAAGGACTTCTCGCCCCTGGCCATTTCGCACCGGGCTTCGGCCGATTTGGGCGAGGAAGTGTTCACTATTGGTTTTCCCAACATCGACATGCAAGGCATGGAACCCAAGTTCACCGACGGCAAGATCAGCAGCCTTTCCGGCATGAGAGATGATCTGGCCGAGTATCAAATCAGCGTCCCGGTTCAGCCCGGCAACTCCGGTGGCCCCCTCTGCGACGCCAACGGCGAGGTGGTGGGAATCATCGTGGCGCGCCTGGATGATTTGGCGGCCTTGCGCGAGTCGGGCGCGGTGCCGCAGAACGTCAATTACGCCATCAAATCAAAACTGGCCCTGCGTCTCTTGCGCCGGGTGGAGGGAGTGGCCCAGCAACTCATGCCGGCCGTCACCACCGCCACACCCGCCAAGCCCGTCCAAGCCGTCGCAGATGGCATTGCCATGGTCATGGTTTACTGACCCGCGGCGCGTCATTGCCACAGGCCCTTGAACCGGCTATGCTTTCCCCTTGCCGGCCAAAAAACCGGCGCAAATTCAATGGCTCTCATTGTTCAAAAATTCGGCGGCACTTCGGTGGCCAATCCAGAGCGCATCAAGAATGTGGCCTCGCGCGTGGCCCGATGTCATGCGCAGGGCGATCACATCGTTGTCGTCGTCTCCGCCATGAGCGGGGTAACGGACAATCTGATCAAGATGGCCAAGGAACTCATGCCCCTGCCCAGCGAACGGGAAATGGACATGCTCCTGGCCACCGGCGAACAGACCACCATCGCGTTGACCGCCATCGCGCTGCACGCCAGGAATGTGCCCGCCATCTCCATGACCGGCCCGCAGGCGGGCATTGTGACCGATGGCGTCCACACCAAGGCCCGGATCAAAAACATCACGCCCAAACAGATCCACGCCCTGCTCAACGAGGGCCGGGTCGTCATCGTCGCCGGTTTCCAGGGCCAGACCAATGAAGGGCAGATCACAACCCTGGGGCGGGGCGGTTCGGATTTGACGGCCATTGCCCTGGCTGCCGCACTCAAAGCCGATATCTGCCAGATTTACACGGACGTTGACGGCGTCTATACGGCCGATCCGCGCATTGTGCCGGACGCGCGCAAGCTGGCCGAGATTTCCTATGACGAAATGTTGGAACTGGCCGGCCTGGGCGCCAAAGTCATGCAGTCGCGCTCGGTGGAATTCGCCAAAAAGTTCGGCGTCATTTTTGAAGTCCGCTCCAGCCTCAACGACAACCCAGGAACGATTGTGAAAGAAGAAATACCCAGCATGGAAGACGTCGTCATTCGCGGCGTTTCGCTCGACAAGAACCAGGCCAAGATCACGCTGGTCGCGGTGCCGGATCGGCCCGGCGTGGCCGCGCACATCTTCAAGGCCATCGCCGAGGCCAGCGTCAACGTGGACATGATCGTGCAAAACATCAGCCACACCCCCGCCTCCCCTGCCACCGACCTCTCCTTCACCGTGGACAAGCCGGATTTGCTCAAGGCGAAAAAGATCATTGACGGATTGAAGGAAAAGATTGGCTTCCGCGAAGTCATTGCCGATGAAAAAATCGGCAAACTGTCCATTGTCGGCGTGGGCATGCGCAGCCATCCCGGCGTCGCTGCGAAAATGTTTGAAACGCTGGCCGACGCCGGCGTCAACATCGACATGATCTCCACCAGCGAAATCAAAGTCTCAGTCATCGTCGATCTGGCCAGGGGCGAAGAAGCCATGCGCTTGGTCCATCAGACCTTTTTGGGAAAAGCAGACTGAGACTCCATCATCGCGCCAAAGTGTAGCGGAAGCGGACGGCTCGACAGAGTCTTGCTTCACAGAGTCGGGAGCACTTCGTGATCTTCGTGTTCTTCGTGGTTAATTCCGCTCTTTAAAGAACAAACCGTTTGATGCCCTGCTTTAAGGTGGGAACGTTAAAGTTGATCAACAAGCCGGTTTTCAGTTTGGCCAATTTTAGATAAGTGAGAATCTGGGCCTCATGAATTCCCAATATTTCTTCGACGGCTTTAAGCTCAAGTATCAATTGATCCTCCACCAGAACGTCCAGGCGATATCCGCATTCCAGAAAGACGCCCTTGTAAGCGACTGGCATCGGATGTTCCAACACAAAGCGGATGCCCTCTCGGGATAGCTCATGTGCGAGACATGCTTGATAGGTCGTTTCGAGCAAACCAGGACCAAGTTCACGATGCACCTCAATGGCGCAACCAATCACTCTGTTGAACAGGGAATCAAAGATCATCTGGTTTTATTACCACGAAGCGCACGAAGATCACGAAGAGAAAAATCCGATGAAGTCGCCCCCGGTTTGAATAAGAATTTGACAAGCCCAACGCCTGCCATTTTGTTCCATGTGTGGCAGAAGTCGTTCCAATCAAAGGCCGGGGCGCCGGGAGCAATCCGCCCAATCGCTTCGAAAAGATCCGGTTGGAACGGGACGAGGATTGGGATCCCGCGGAAGACCCCTCCCCGAAAACCAGTTTTCTGCGCGATCTTTCCCAGAGCATCATCACTTACAACGACAGCCCTGACATTCCGTTTCGTGCCGGCTTGAACGTTTACCGAGGCTGCGAGCACGGCTGTTCGTATTGCTATGCCCGCATCACCCACGAATATCTGGGTTTCTCGGCCGGCTTGGATTTCGAGACGAAAATCATGGTGAAGGAAAACGCGCCCGATCTGCTTTGGCGCGAACTGTCCTCGCCCAAATGGAAACCACAACCGCTCGGCATGAGCGGCGTGACCGATTGCTACCAGCCTGTCGAGCGCCGGCTGGAATTGACACGCCGATGCCTGGCCGTTCTGGCTGAATTCAGAAACCCGGTTAGCATCATCACAAAGAATTACCTGGTGACACGGGACATTGATCTCCTTCGGGACTTGGCGGCGCATCACGCGGTCATGGTCCATCTATCCATCAACTCGCTGGATCCCGAACTGGCTCGAAAACTCGAGCCGCGGGCGGCGTCCCCCAAAATGCGGCTGGCGGCAGTGGAGGCTTTGGCCAAGGCAGGCGTGCCGGTGGGCGTGCTCGTGGCCCCCGTAATTCCAGCCCTCAACGACCACGAAATCCCATCCGTTCTGGCCGCCGCCAAAGCCGCCGGCGCCGGGTGGGCCTGCACGGAGATCTTGCGCTTGCCGCTGACGGTCGCGCCCATTTTTGAACAATGGCTGGAACAAAACGTTCCCGGAAAAAAGGACAAGGTGTTGAACCGTATCCGCGCCATCCGGGGCGGCAAGCTCAACGACGCGCGATTCGGCTCTCGCATGCGTGGCGAGGGGATTTTTGCCGGCCAGATTTCGCAAATGTTCCACGTCGCGCGCCAGAAAGCTGGCTTGGCGGAAGATGGCCCCGAGTTGTCCGCCGCCGCCTTTCGCAGGCCGGAGGGGGCGCAGTTGGGGTTGGGATTTTAGCCGGTTATTTCGCAGAGCTTCCCAAAATCTGAATTGTGTCCCCTGTTTCTGTTGTGGATTTCGATGGAAACGATAACCCTGCTACGCTACTGTCCGCATGTTCCCAGAACATCATGAACGCCATTAATTTAGCCGCCACCAAAAAGACCGGACGCGCCTGGATGCCGTTCGCATTGTGCATCGCCGCCCTTTTGATCGTTGTTGCCTGCGACAAGAAGGAAGCAGCCGAAGAAAAACCTCCCGCGGCGGTCCCCCCCCGCAATCGCGTCTGGAGTGGAACTTGAACACCCTCGTCGGCGCATACCAAAAGACCCGCGACAGCAACCCAAAATGGGATGAGTCTGCCAAGCGCGCCTTGACTGAATTCGCGCGCAGCCGCGCCCGATGCACCGCTTCGAACGAGGATTGGCAGTTGATAATTTCCAACGGTTGCGCCGCCGCCGTGAATGCGGGTTGTAAGGACCCGATGGTCCGCTATTTGTACATCCGTCTTTGCCTGGGCCCGACCCTGGACAAGCAAGGGCTTGCCAGCGCACTTTGCGACAATGCGGTAGAGTTTGAGAAAAGCTCCTATCCGGGCATCCGGAAGTTTTATGCATGGTTGCGGGCGGGACAACAAATCATTCGTGCGTATGGGTATGGCACGAACATTCCTCCGGAACTGGATCGGCTGGGAAGTTGGAGGCAGGCGGAATCGCATCTTTTGCGCGCGCTCAGAGACCCGGCGATGCCGCCCGAGGAAGCTCACGATGCCTGCCACGAGTATCTGAATGAATGGCTGGGAGACACAAACTACTACCCTGTGCTCTATCACAAAATGGAGACGCAGTTTGCCGGCGATAGGACCAATGCCCCGGCCCTGCTGCTGTTGAAGGGCGAGACTTACGCTCAAATGGCGTGGCAGGCTCGGGGCTGCGGCTATGCGGATACAGTGACCAAAGAGGGTTGGAAATTGTTCAGTCAACGTCTGGACGCGGCCGAGGAGGCATTGACCAACGCCTGGCAATTGGACACTAACAACGCCTGCATCGCCGCCCAGATGATAACGGTGGAGCTCGGCCAGGGCCGTGGCCGGGACCGGATGGAACTCTGGTTCAAACGCGCCATGGACCTGGACCCCAATAATTACGACGCCTGCGATGGCAAGCTTCGCTACCTTCTGCCACGCTGGTACGGCTCAGTGTCCGATACGCTGCAGTTCGGACACGAATGCGTCCAAAACAAGCGATGGGGAGGCCATGTCCCGCTTATTTTGGTGGATGCCCACAATTTTCTCAGGGAGACCCTCCCGGACGAGGAGAAGACCAATTATTGGGAGAGGCCCGAAGTCTGGGCGGATGTCAAAGACGCGTTTGACCGCTTCTTTGAACTGAATCCTCGGGAAACCAGTTGGTATCACAACTACGCCAAGTACGCCTGGCAAGCCGAACAATGGGGCTTCCTTAACGCGCTGATCCCCAAACTTGGGCCAGTCAATTACGCTTACTTCGGCGGCAAGGAAAAATTCGAGAAAATGGTCGCCCTGGCCAAAGAACACGCCAGCCAGGCCAAAACCAAAGAGTAACGGTCGCGCCATTGTCGCCCCTGTGAAAGTTGCGCGACCCGCCGGACTGTGCTTTAGTAAACGCATTATGAATAGAAGCAATGATAATCCTCTCGTTCAGACTTACTTGAATTTCGACGGCCGCTGCGAAGAGGCGCTCGAATTCTACAAACGCGCGATCGGCGCGGAAGTCACCCGGCTGATGCGTTTCAGGGACAGCCCGGAACCGCCGGCGCCAGGCTGCATGGCCCCCGGCTCTGAAAACAAAGTCATGCACGCCCAGTTCCGTGTCGGCCACACGCTGATCATGGCGTCGGATGGACGCTGCACGGCCAACACGGTTTTTCAAGGTTTTTCACTATCCCTCATTGTGAACAGCGACGCCGAAGTGGACCGTCTCTTCAACGCCCTTTCCGATGGCGGACAGGTCCAGATGCCGGCGGCCAAGACCTTTTTCTCCTCGCGCTTTGGCATGGTCACGGACCGGTTTGGCGTGTCGTGGATGATTCTGGCTACCCCAGAGTAGTTTAAACCCAATACTCGGATTATGGCTGCGAATGTTCAAGCCGCCGACGATTTTGCCGGCAGGGAATTTGTCATGACACGCGCGTTCGAAGCGACGCGCGAGGCGGTCTTTAAGGCGTGGACGGACCCGAAACAACTGGCGCAATGGTGGGGGCCAAAGGGTTTCACCAATCCGGTTTGCGAGTGGGACGCACGGCCCGGCGGAAAAATTTATGACGTTATGCGCGCGCCGAATGGAGTGGATTATCCGATGGGCGGCGAGTTTAGGGCGATTGTCGCGCCGGAACGGGTGGTGTTCATGTGCGGCCCTGTTGACGACAAGGGAAATTTCCTGTTCCAATTTTTGCACACAGCGGCATTTATCGAGCGAAACGGCCAAACCGAAATGACGTTGCGCTCGCGCGTCATCAACACAACGCCCGAGGCGAAAAAATATATCGCAGGGTTTGAGACGGGCATGTCGCTCAGCCTGGATCGGCTTGCGGAAACGCTGGCGTCAAAGGGCGGTCCATTGGTTATCGAGCGTGTTTATGACGCTCCCGCCGCCCTCGTCTGGCAGGCGTTCACGAACCGCGACAAAATCAGCCTATGGTCATTCAAAATGGCGGAATTCAGGCCGGAAGTTGGTTTTGAATTTGAGTTTTACGGGGAAAAGAACGGAGTGAAGTACTTTCACCACTGCAAGATCATGGAAGTGATTCCCGAAAAAAAACTCGCCTACACCTGGCGCTACCTTGGGCACGAGGGCGATTCGCTGGTCACATTCGAACTGTTTGCCGAAGGCGCAAAAACGCGTTTGAAACTGACGCATGCGGGTCTTGAGACTTTTCCACAAACTGCTGATTTCGCGCGGGGTAATTTCCTGGAGGGCTGGACGCACATTCTTGGTTCTTCGCTCAAGGAATTCCTCGAAAAAAAACAATAACGCGTGAGGTGAAAGCGCGGCGGCCTCACATCAGCTCGCGCGCCCGCGCCTTCGCTTCTTCCAGAAATGCCGCCAGCAAAGGGGTCGTTTTGCCGCGCCACAATGCGCCGATCAGCACTGGCGCAAATTCCGGCAGCGCCAGCGCGCGCACTTTCGGCGAAAGCGCGTTCTTGGGAACCGCCACCGACAAACCAATCCCGAGTCCGCCCGCCACATAATTTTCGATCATGTCCGTCGAACTCGCCTCGATGGCCGGAAACCACTCCACCCCGAGCTTGTGCAGTTGCGCCTGGAAATCCCGCGAAATCGTTTCTGTCGCCGGCAAGCAGATGAGCGATTCGTCAATCTTGTCGCGCCGCCACAATTCCTCCGCCGACTTTATCCGGCTGCCTTTTTCCACCAGCAAAACCAGCGGCAATTCCAGCAACACCAGGGAACGAAACCCGGCCGGCGACTTCCGCTCGATCAAGGTGATCACCAGGTCCACTTCGTCCTGCTCCAGCAGGGCCACGAGTTGCGCCTGGTAGCCGTCGCGCAATGAAATTTTCAGCCCGGAAAATTTCTTCCGCACATTTTGCAGCAACTGCGGCAAATGATCCCTCAGCACTATCGTCGAGGCGCCAATCCGGAAATGCCGAGCCTGCCCGCCTTGAAATTCGGCCGCCACCGTATCGAGGTTGGAAAAAAACGGGCGGATGAATTCGTAGAGTTTTTCGCCGGGCGGCGTGAGCGCGAAGGGCCGGCGTTGAAATAATGTCACCCCCAGAAACTCCTCCAGTTGCGCCACCTGCGCGCTCACCGCCGGTTGCTGGATGCCGTAGGGGATGTTCCGCACCGCCGGCATGATGCCGCCATGCCGGGCGACGTAATAAAACAGTTCGAGATGATGAACGTTCATTGAGCCAAACGATGTTGGCCAAAGTATTATCAATTAACGCCCCGCCTGCAAGCGGTGTTAATCTGCGGAAGATGACGCGGAAATCTCATGAAATTATGATGGATGATCTCGTAAAAGCCGCGGACCTTGATAAAACAAATCAAATTGCAAAATACGGAAGCAAAGCCATGAAAAATCCCCTTACAGCAATCAGTTCGTTCCGCGCGGCAGCCGTGCCAATGTCAATGATCCTGCTCGCGTTGTGGGCGTGTCGTTTCCCGGTCGCCGCCGCGCCGCAGGCCGGCATTGCGCCGGAGCAGCAGATGCGCTTGGAGTTGATGAAATCCAAGGGCCCGGACACTTCGCTGACCATTCTCCCCGTGCGCTTGGCGGGCAAACCCTGGGATCGTGTGACTGAGGTGGTCGGCCTTCTTCTCGAACAGCGGGGTTTGAGAAACATCGAGCTTGGGACAACCGCGTTCACACCGGCTGAAACAAATTTGGACAATTTGGCCGCCGCCGCCGGCGCCTTCGTGAAGACAAATCCGATCACAACCAGTTACGCGCTTTACGCCGAATTCAATGGCAATCGTCAAACCGGCTTAACTGAATTGCGCGCCGTCGTCGTGGATCAAACCGGCGCACTGGTCTGGATGGACCAGCAGACGCCGCAGGATAAAGCGTTCCAGAAACTTGGACGTCCGGAGCCGATGACGATGTCCGTACTGCTCGTCGAACGGCTGAGTCCGCATCTCGGCCTTAACGAGGCTACGGCAAGGGCGGCCAAACCGGGCAGGATGGCGGCGATCATGGATCAGCGCAGCGGCCTGCCCCGCAAAGATGAAACGGAGGCGCTCCCCGCACGCCAAAAGGCGATGAAGCAAGCGCTGCCGGGCGCGACTGTGCTCATTTACCCGGCGCGGCTCGGCGGGAACAAGAACAGCGTCCCCAGCGCGGCCAACGTCGTGCGGCTGCTCAATCAAGCGGGCTTGTGCAAGGCCGTTCAGGCCGGCCAGCCGATTCTCCTTAAAGCTTCACTGGCCGACCCGAACGAACTGAAGGGGCTGTGGAATTTGGCGCGCGAGTTCCGGAATTTTGTCCGGGCCAATCCGCCCGCGGCCGACTACGCGCTTTGCGCCGATTACGCTTTCAACCCGCAAAACCCGGAGCAGGGCTTCGTGCATTTTGTCGTGTGCGACCGCAAGGGCGAGTGGGTGATTGTGGACATGCAAAACTCCCATTATCCCGATTACCAGAGCATTGGAATTATTTCCAGTGACCGATGTGACCAGCTACTGGTGAAACGCCTGGCCGGATACCTGAGTGGAGAATTGTGACGAAACGGTTCGAGCCATGAAACTAAAACTGCTCATCCTTGTCCTCGCTCTGCAAACCGCCTGGCTGTTCGCCACAGTCGCCACACAGGAATACGTGCCTAATCACGGCACCGTCATCCTTCTGGAAACGCGCCGCGTGGACCCGCGCGACATGCTGCGCGGCGATTATTTGATCTTGAATTATAAAATCAGCGACGTGCCGGCGAGCATGTTCTCGTCGCCGCTAAAGAAAGATTCACTTTTCGGCGCAAACATCTTCGTCGCCCTCGCGCCGGGAACGAATGGCTTCTACGAAGTTACGCGTGCCGCCACCAACGAGTTCACGCCTGCGGCGGGCGAACTGTTGTTGCACGGCATACAAGCTTACGCCTGTTGGAACACGACCAGTGCAGTCCACGTTGACTACGGCATCGAGAAATATTTTGTCGCCGAAGGCACGGGCAATCCAACCGGCAAACTCACCGTGCAGGTGGTCGTGCCCGCCTCCGGCCGCCCCACCAACCAGCAAGTCTTTGTTGACGGAAAATCCTACGCCTGTGCCATGAAAGATTCCTCAGCCCGACGATAGCCTGTTCAAAAAGTAGGAGACGACGTGACGGGGTGTTGCCCAAGTCAAAATATTTACTTATTCATTGAATAAGAATACGGCATTGATGTCTAATCTTGCACTATGATGGTTCCACTTGATTCGCACCAGGAGCAGCCGCTTTTCTCCTGCCATATCAACTTGGAGCATCGCGTCCGCCCCGACCGCCCTCTGCGCCAACTCAAGGCCGCCCTGGACCTCTCCTTCGTGATTCCAGCCGTCCACCATCTTTATGGCCGCTCCGGGCATGTGTCGCTGGATCCAAGGGTAATCCTCAAGATGATGTTGCTGCTCTTCTATTATGACAGTTTCGCCGATGCGGCCAACAATCATGGCTCCAAGCGTGCCCGCTGGCGAGGACTGGCCCGGCAACAGCTCCAGAGCTGGCTGATCTGCACCTGTCAGAACCTGCGCCTTTTAGTCAAACATCGCCGGATGCGACCGATCCCGGCCGCGGGCGCCGGAACGGTGCTGGAAACTATCTCCAAGCTGGCCGAGAAGGTTCAGAGGGGATGGAAAGCCTGTGCCGTATGCGACCGTGGCCAACGGTCGCTGCCCAAACTTTTCGACTTTTTAGTGTCAAGGCACAAGGGGTCTTCTCCTAACTGCGCCCACGAATTCTGACCGTATGACCCGTCAATCCAAAAAAACACCACTTGGGCAATACGCCGTCACGTCGTCTCCTGCGGGAATGAGTCGTTTTTTGAGGGCGGGTTATCTGTCGATCCACTTGTCGAGGGACGCGTGCTCGTATGCCTGCAACCGGGCGAGCAATTGGTCCATGTCTGTCTCCAAAAGGAGTGAATTCAAATACTGCATCTTTAGAAATCGTTGCGCCACAAGGTTCTGGATGAAGGCAAACAGGGAATCATAAAATCCCGCGACGTTGAGGAACGCACAGGGTTTGGCATGAAGTCCGAGTTGTGTCCATGTGAAGACCTCAAAAATTTCTTCCAGTGTCCCCACTCCACCCGGCAGCGCCACAAATGCGTCTGAAAGATCAGCCATTTTGGTTTTCCTTTCGTGCATGGAGTGAACTGCATGAAGTTCCGTCAACCCCCTGTGAGCCACTTCTTTAGCGATCATCATTTTTGGAATGATACCAATAACCCGTCCCCCCGCCGCAAGAGCCCCATCGGCCACGGCGCCCATGAGACCGACTTTGCCGCCGCCGTAAACAACCGTAATCCCGCGTGACGCCAGCAAGCGGCCAAACTTCGATGCGGCTACGAGATATTCAGGAAGGAGGCCGGGACTGGATCCACAGTAAACGCAGACGGAATTGATGTTCATTACCTGGCCTACAATTTGAGTTTGAGGAGGCCGACTTCGAGGGCGAGGGCTTCCTGGATGTTGGAATGGAGGTGGCGTTGGAGACGGTCCACTTCTTCCAAGTTGGCCAGGGCGTCGGCGGGGGAAATGCGACGGGCAATTTCGCCGGCCTCGCGCGACAGGTCGGGGAAGGTGAGCAAACCTTCCCGCGCCGGCAGGGTGTGCAGCCAGATGTCGCGCAGCCACCATTGGAATGCGCCAATCAAATCCGTCCGCTGGCGGCGATATTCGGCTTCGATGGCGGCGGACAATTCGTCTTCCAGCTTTTCGCGCATTTTGGCCTCGAGATCATCGTATTTTTCCAGGGGGGAACGCGCGGTCAGGGATTCTTCGATGGCGGCTTTTTGTTCGGCGAGCTTCTTTGAAATTATGCCGAGCAGGCGGTAATGGCCGAGCAGTCCTTGTTTGCCAGCGGCGGCGGTGGCGCTGAGCGAGGCCAGCCAGGCCAGTTGCTCCGCGTCAAAATGGGCTTCGTCGCCGCCAAAGGACAGGCGCAGGCAACGCGACAGGATCGTATCCAGGAGCCGCTGCGGCTCGGTGCTGAGCAGGATCAAGATGGATTTGGCGGGCGGCTCTTCCAGCGTTTTCAGAAAAGCGTTGGCGGCCTGCAGGGTCAACCGGTCCGCCGCCGCGATGATGCCCACCTTGAACTCCGCCACAGTCGGCTTCAAGTTGACCATCTGCATCACCTCCCGAATCTGGTCGATGGTGATGATGCGCGACTTGGATTCGGGGCGGACCCAGAGGACGTCGGGATGATTGAAGTGGTCGATGCGGCGGCAAGGGTCGCAGGCATCGCAGGAGTCCAAGGCCAGGCCGTGGGAGGCGCGGCGGGGCGGGGAGAGGCAATTGACGGCCTTGGCCAGGGTGCGGGCCATGTCCTCCAGTTCCTTGAGCGAGTTGCTGGAGAAGAGATAAGCGTGCGCCAGGCGGTCGCGTTCCAGGCTGCGCTGAAGCAATTGGGTAACTTTGAGCTGTTCTGGAAAGTCGGAAAACATCAGGCGTCTTTTTGCTCCAAGCGTTTGACGGCCAGCGGGATGCTGCACATTCGCCGGTCGTCCATGATCAGATCAATGGAGTAAAGGCCGGTTTTCTCGAATTTCAACTGTTGGATGTTGACGATGAAGTTGCGCGAGATGAAAGTGGCGTCCGGAGGAAAAGCCACCTCAAGCCGGACTTCGGTGGCTGGCAGGATGGGATGGCCGTCTTCATCCGCGAAAAGGATCCGCATCTGGTGCGGCCCTTCCTCATTGCGTTCAAAGGCGATGCGCAAGGCGACGGAACATTGGGGATGATGGGCGGGCAGTCCGGGGGCATAGATGGTGTCGAATGTGCCCAACAAATTCAACTTGCCGTTGTAGTCTGTAGCCGCGTCGCACAAAACTGCCACTTGTATCGTCATCGCTTAAATAATTTATAATTGACAATTGATAATGATTATCGGCGTTTGTTGCCCGTTGTCAATTAGCCGCTAATCCGTTGTTCTTGCGTCCTGGCGTCCATTCCTCGTTTGGTTGAGTTGATTATGCTGGTGAGGAGTTTGAGGAGTTCCACCGCATCTTTCTGAATGGAGGAGAAGGCAGGTGTCTCCAGGTATTTTGTCTCGTGCAGCAATTCCAACCAGTATTCGGTTTCGTTGGCTTCTTTGAGGGCGATGGCCAATTTGTGGACAAAATCCGGTTTGCTTTCCGCTTGTTCCGCCTCGCGCACCAAGGCGCCGATGGCCGTGCCAGAACGCAACAATTGCCTGGATAGCACAACTTCTTTCTTCTTGTTGCCCAAGTGTTTATACAGGTTCACCGCCCGAATCGCGAAGGCGAACGACTTCTCTCTGATCAAGTTGTTTCTATTTAACATGTCCAAGTATCGCCGGACTGCTTTCTCCAGCAGCAGAACGATAAAGGCTAAACGCTCGAGGCCAAAGGTTAAAATTGCCAAACCAGTGCTTGGACAATGGTCGTTTTCACTTCATTCTGATGAAAACATGGATGCTCTAATTTCACCGGAGCGCGGGAATTGGGGGGACAGAGCAAGTGCGTGGGTCGCGGCGCATCCCAGGTGGACGCTTGCACTGGCGGTGGTCCTCTTTTTGGGGCCGTTCCTGTCCAAACCGTTCAATATGGATGATCCGCTCTTTGTTTGGACGGCACGGCAAATCCAGGCACATCCATTCAATCCTTACGGGTTCAACGTGAACTGGTACGGGACAGCGTCGCCCATGTGGGGGGTGACGCAGAATCCGCCGCTGGGGGCTTATTATGTGGCGCTGGCGGCCGGGATGTTGGGCTGGAGCGAAATGGCATTGCACTTTGCATTTCTGCTGCCTGCGCTGGCGGTGATTTTGGGAACATACCGGCTGGCCCGCCGCTTTTGCGATCGACCCTTGCTGGCGGCGCTAGCCACTTTGTTCACGCCGGTTTTTCTGGTTTCAGCCACGAGCTTGATGTGCGATGTGCTGATGCTGGCCTTTTGGGTGTGGGCGGTGGCGCTGTGGGTCGAGGGAATGGAGGGGGACGCCTTTTGGCCGCTGGCCGGGGCCGGAGTGTTGATCGCGCTGGCCGCGCTGACGAAATATTTTGGGGTGTGTCTGGTTCCTCTGCTTGCTGTTTGCGGGGCGCTCAGCAAGCGCCGGTTTGGATGGTGGGCCGGCTATCTGCTCATTCCGTTGCTGGCGCTGTTTGCCTACGAATGGGCCACTAAAACAGTGTACCAGCACGATCTTTTCTGGAAAGCGGCGGCTTACGCCAGCCACAAGAGCGGTTTTTTTACCGGCGCAAGGGGCGCCGCCGGCTTCACGGCGTTGAGCTTCACCGGCGGATGCCTTGGCGTGGCCATTTTCCTGGCACCTTCGTTGTGGCGGACGCGCGCATGGCAGGCGTTTGTTGGCGGCGTGCCGCTGGCGGCTTTTGCGCTGTTTGGCGAGGGAACGCTCTTGCAACCGTACCACTGGATTCAAGGCTGGCACCGCATATCCTTGGAAGGGCAATTCGTGTTTTGGACAATCGGAGGGGCGCTCGTGCTGGCCCTGGCGGCGACGGATGTGTGGAGGGGCCGGGATGCGCGTTCGTGGCTGCCGGGCTTGTGGGTGATGGGAACGTTCGCCTTTACAGCAGAGTTCAATTGGTCGATTAACGGACGCTCCATTCTGCCGATGGCGCCGGCGGTGGGGATTTTACTGGCCCGGCGATTGGAATCACGAGCCGGAGCGAATGAAGCCGTTGCCGCAGTTGGACGCCGCCGCGTCGTGATCGGATTGGCTGGCAGCGCGCTGCTGGCCTTGCTGGTGGCGGGGTCGGATTTTCTTCTTGCCGCCGCCGTGCGCCAAAGCGCGCAGCAAACCTACGAGCGGTACGGACACGGCGGGCAGACCGTCTGGTTTCAAGGTCACTGGGGTTTTCAATACTATCTGGCGGAGTTGGGGGGCCAGGCGCAGGACAAACGGCACCCCGGCTTCCGCGACGGCGATGTGCTGGCCGTGCCGCTCAACAATACTAATCTGGACCCTCCGGCAGCCCCGAGGGACGCGTTTTATGTCAACGGACCGCGGTTTCTCACCGACATGAATCTGTACGCCGGGGCGGGTTTTTACAGTTCCGCGGATGGGCCGCTGCCGTTTATCTTCGGGCATGTGCCGCCGGAGAATGTGGCGGTGTATCACTGGCAATCTGGAGCGTCAGGCAAGCCGTGAGGGAAGGGACAAGTCGGACGAGTCAGACGGATCGGACGGATCGGACCTCTGCTGTTCCTGCTTGGACAATGGTTGGTTTGTGAGCAATCTCATGGGATGAGAGTTGGCGTTTTATGCGGGGGGATGGCGGAGTTGGATTGGGTGAGCAAGCTCGGATTCGGGTCCATCGAATGGATGAGTTTTGCCGGGAGCCAGGCCGCGCCGCCTCATGCCGATTGGAAACCTTTCGCCGAGAAACTGGTCGGCGAATGCGAGGCGCGGGGGATTCGGATTTCCGCCATTGGCGCGCTTTACCAGAACCCATTGGATCCCAAACAAACGGAGATGGCCGCCGCCGTTTTTCGCCGCGCCATCGAGGTGGCGGCGCATATCGGCGTCCGGACGGTGGCCGGATTTGCGGGGGCAGTCATCGAATGGGAGATGAACGAGCGCGGGGGGAATCCGGTGTACAAGGCGTTCGAGAATTACATCCCGCAACTGCTGGGTTTTTGGGAGCCGCTGGCGCGATACGCGGCGGAAAAGGGCGTGCGCATCGCGTTTGAGAATTGCCCGCAAGGCCCGTGGCATCTGCCGGTCATGCATTACAACGCGCTGGGGCAGCCCGCGATGTGGGAACGGTTTTTCAACCAAAGCAAATGCGAGAATCTCGGCCTGGAATGGGACCCGAGCCATTTGATGTGCCAGTTTATCGACCCGGTGGCGAACATCCATAAATTCGGCGGGCGGATTTTTCACGTTCACGCCAAGGACGCATGCATCAACGGGGCCCTGCTGGAGACCTACGGCATCTGCCATCCGGGAGTGGCGGAACATCGTTTTCCGGGGCTGGGCCAGGCGAATTGGGCGGAAATCGTCCATGCCCTGCTGCGCGCCGGCTATGATTCGGATTTGAACATTGAAGGTTGGCATGACCCGGTCTATCGCGATTACAACGACGAGCCAGGGCGCCTGCGCGGGCGAAGATTGGAGGAGGCGGGCCTGCTGATTGCCAAAAGAACGCTGGAGCAGTTCACGGCTGGAACGGAATAGAAAACAAAACGCGGCTAACCGCCAAAACGGCGATTAGCCGCGCCCACCAACACGCCGCAAGAACCGCAGCCGGCTAATCAGCGGTCACGGAACTTGCGGCAACGCGTGCCCTGCGGCGGCCAGGGACAAAAAGTTTGGAACCAAAGCGAACGACGTGTCTTCATTCGATCCACTTGTTCCAGTTTGTCGTTATTGATGCAGCGCGCGCTTCCATGCGGTCATTCGATTAGATGGCCGGGCCGCCGGAATGTTCCAAACAATTTGGACGTTTTCCCGGCGGCCGGCGCATCTTCAGGGCTGGCGTAAGTCCCTGAAAATCAAAAATACGCGAAATACGGGGCGTTCATGCGTCAATTGGGAGCCTGCGAAATTCTTAGAAAAACATCCGGGCCGCAGATGGCGTCGAGGCGTTCGAAGGACGTGGTGTTGGTGCCGCTGCCGGAGAAGGTGTTGGTGTAACCGGGAACAGATTGCCAGACGCCGCCCACCAAATTGGAACTGAATTGCGGGACCAGTTGAATCGTGTTGGTGCCGCCGGAAAAGGTCAGGACGATGTTGGTTGTCACCGCCGTGCTGAGAATGGTTGCTGATGGCGGCGGCTGGGGGGGATTGACGGTGATTATGCCGTAAAATTGGTGGATGTTGCAGATATAATACAGAGTGGTTGGATAATTCGTGGCGGGAATGGTGAGAGTCACGCTGCCCGAACTGACGGCTTGAGCGCTGGCGCCGCTGTAATGGGATGTGGTGTTCGGCGCGGTGCAGATGTCCACCGGATGAAAAGAGGCGGTGTTCATCGTGAAAAGATAAGTCGCCCCCGCGTTGAGGCTGAAGTTCAAGCTGTCATCGACGTTAGAGTCCTGCATTGCCTGACCTGAACTCAGCCCGTTGACGTCGAACTCGAAGTTTCCGCCGGGAGTGGTCACGGTGTAGTTGGGAGGGGAAACCACGACTTGAGCCTGGGCAGTTGCGGCGGCGCCGAGGCACAAGGCCACGGCCAAAATAACTGTTTTCATAACGAATCGAGCAGTTGTTTTCATGATGCTGCTTTTCTTATCGCCAGATCTGGCGAACGACAGCCGTTCCTCATTGTGAGGCACGAGGAAATCATTTGTTCCCGAACGTTTAGCCACCCCGGGAAAAATGAGGAGCGAGTCAGGGCCAGGCATAAGCCAAGGTGGCGAAGACGCCTTGTGCAGCGTAATCGTTGAATGCCCCGGCGCTTGGCTCCGTGTAGTTCGAATAAATGTAGCGCAAGGTGGCGGAAAAGTGAGGGTTGATTTTCTTGCTGATCCCGATGGTCAGGTTGTGCCGGGTGAAATCAAGGCCCAGCGGCACGCCATCGGCGGCATTGTCTTCGCCGTAGTTCGCTTCTGAAAACGAATAACTCGCGCTCAATTCCGCCGATTTGCCCAAGGCATAGCCGACGCTGGAAACCAAGGTGATGCCATGGCCCTTGTAGGGGACGATGGAGGGATCGTTGTTATCCGCCGTCGTGGTGGTGGAATCGCTGTAGGTGAATGCGCCCGAAAAATAAAGGGAACGGATCGGGGTCAGCGTCACATTGAATCCGTAATCGCGCGCATCATAAATTCCGTCGGTCAGCGCGCCACCCGGCGAAACACCGCCGGGGACTGGTTCTGTTTCCGTGCTGTAAACGGATTTGACGATGTCATAAGAGAGGGTGGTTTTGAGCCACGATGCGGGATGCAGGATTAGTTTGGTCTCGAAGTCGTGGGTCAGAATCCGCCGGGCAAGAATGAACGAGGGGTAGCCGGAGAACGGCGCTGCAGCAAGGACGTTACCATAAGTGGTGTCGCTGGAAGCATAATGGTACTGGGCATTCAAGGAGACCCACGTCCAAGGGGAGGTGTTGAAACCAGTCCGGATGTCTTGAAGCTCGTGGTCGGCATCGGTTTTGCGGTCGAAAGCCTCAGTGACACCGCTGATTTGCTCTTGGAATTCGCCGACCTGCTCCTGGGAAAAACGCAAGTCGGCAAACACAACGGTCCAGGGAATTGCTTTGAAGCGGAAGGCTGCATTTTGCATCGACTTGAATTTGTCGAGATCGGAGTCATTGGAGACGGGATTCAAAATGAACAAGGAGGGAACGGAGGGAAGTCCCGAGCTGAGGTCCGCCTCGCCAAAGCCTTCTTCATGGGTCCATTCATTTTGTGAGGCCAGCGACAGGCTCCAGGGCCCCGCCGGCGCGAAGCGACTGGCCACGCTGAAGACATGCGATTCGGTGCTGAGCGTGACCTGCGGGCTGCTCCAGTAATTGCCGAAGAAGGGGGTGTTGGCGGCGCTAGTCGTGGTTTGATTGAAGGAATCGCCGCCCTCCAACCTCGAATAATAATAACCGGCGGACACATTGCACCAATCCCGCACCTGCCTTTCTAGCGTAAACGTGCTCATGCCCTGGACTGAATGATAATCATCCCGCGTCTGGATCAGCGTATCAGGCCCCGGACCGGCGCCAAAAATGTTTGGCTCAACATCGAGATTATTCTGGCTGTGGATTTCGACGCGCGCACGTTCGTCAAAATACCAGCCGGCCCATTCATGGGCCACATCGAGTTTGATGATGTGCGTTGCCTCATCAATGGACGTGGTTGAAGGATAGATGTTTTCGCCTTGCGCATAACCCCAATCCAAAGTTGATTCCGTTCCGTTTCGATACTGGTATTCATAGCCCAACGTGATTGCCGGCAAATTCGGCAGGTCCAGGCCGATGTTCATCCAGGCCCGTCCTTGGTTGAGGTGCAAACCGGAACCGGCCATGAAGTCAGGCGGTTTGACCACGGGATCATAAGCCCCGCCGTTCTCAAAGTACTCGCGCCATTGCTCGAATCCGGCATGGATGAAACCCACGTCGTTTTTGGTCAGGGCGAGTTTCAATTGAAAATCCTGATCAGCGGAAAGGTAATGCCCTTCGGCTGAAAACTTTTCATCGGCAGTGAGCGGTTCATCATAGGAAAACGATTTGACACCACCGGAACCACCCTGGCGTGTTTGCTCCAACTCGCGAAATTTTCCGGTGTTGCCGTGAACGGCAATGTCACCGAGCGACAACTCCGCGTTGACGGCGGGGCCTGGCATGGAGTTGGAAACACCCCAAGCCGCCCCCTGGTCGATCCAGGCGCGCAACAAGCCGATTTGCAGGTCCGTCAGACTGCCCTTGCCGGGCGGAGGCATCTCGATTTCGTCGTCACCCTTGGAGACGTAGCGAATCAGCGGACTTTTGGCGCTGTCGCCGGGGATGATATCAACGCCCTCCTTGCCGCCTTTGAGCGCGGCCGCCTGATCGTCAAGTCGAAAACGGCTCCTTGGTCTTTCGCCTCCATGGCAGCGGATGCAATTTTTTTCAAGGATGGGGCTGATGTCGCGGTCGAAGTCAATCGTGAGGCGGGCCGGCGGCGGCAACCTGGCCCCGGGTATTTCGGAGGCCTCGGCCGGCGGGCCGACGCACAGCAGGACGAGCGATGCCGGCAACATTGTGAGCACATATTGTCGGGAGGGTGGCATGGGCAGGGTGGAATCAATATCTGAGGCGCGGATCGAGGTTTGAGCCGTGAACGGCTGTGTGACAACCGGCCGTCCAGCATGTTCCCATTCTGAGGAACGAGGTATGGAGCACGTTGCCGATGTAGATTTGTCCGGGGGCGGAGGCGGGGCCCTGGACCTGGGCGTGACAGCGCAGGCAGAGGTTGGGATCGCTTTGCGTGAGCAATTTTCGATTCAACGAACCGTGCGGGTTGTGACAGACGGTGCAACCCTCGCGCAGCGCGTCATGTTCGAAAACCACGGGGCGGGTTTGTTGGCGATGACACTGCGCGCAGCTTTCGTTCCAGCGGGCCATGGCCAGTCCGCCCGCGGGTTTGAAGATGTCCCCGCCATGAGGATCATGGCACTGCACACAATTCATGCGAGCCTCCAGGACGGGATGATGTTGCGGCAGATGAAACTGAACCTCGATGTCGAGGTGGCATTGGAAACAAGCGGCCGGATCGTTGCCGGGATTGATGATGAATTTGGCCCCGCCACCGGCCTCGATGTGTTTGCTGCCGGGGCCGTGGCAGGATTCGCAGCCGGAGCCGCCGGGCAGGGCGTTCCTGCCTGAATAAGCGCGGGCATGAGGGCTGGCGGGGAATTTCGAGACAATGGCGGCATGGCAATCCGCACAGGCCATGTTGCCCGCCAAATGGGCGCCGGGGATGTTCAAAGGGACGACGATCGCCCGATCCGACGAGCAGGAGTCAAGCAAAACGACAACGCAGGCGGAGCCTGCCACGACCAGAAGGGCGGCAAGCCAGCGCAGGAGCCGGCCGGGCAAATGAGTATTAATCGCGTTGGTAATCAAGAATTCATTGCGGTTCGATAACGGCAGCGCCACTCAGACCGCCGGTGGTAAAGAATCCGTACCCCGCCGGCAACGGATGGAGGATAGCCCCATTGAAACGGACGGCATTGCCGGACACAGGATGTTTAAAAAAACCTGTGAAAGTCCCGGCGCTCAATCCCGTGAACACTCCGGCGCTGTCGGAGATGGTCACCACGATATTGGCGAAGGAGCCGCCGATGCCGTTGGGGTTGACCGCGATGACCTCGGCAATGGAATTCGTCAAGTTTGCCCCGGAAAGCAACACGGAGACATTAGCGGCATTGAGAGCGTTCGTGCCTGCAACTGCGGCCGGAAAAGCGCCCATCCAAAGAGACAGATTGGTCAAAGTGAAGCCGTTGGAATAAGAGCCTGGCGCGCCGCCGTCCTTGAACCAAAATGCGCTGTTGGTGGAAAGGCCGCCGGAAGAGTTGGTAAACGAAAGCCAGGAAAGAAGCGAACCTTTGCCACCATACAACGAGGCGTACAAGGGCATTTGGCCGTTGCTGGAAATCTCGCCGGAAGCAGTGGCGTTGGCGCCGTCACTCATAAAAAGGCTGAGGCGGACTCCGCCCGCCGCGCCGACCGCGGCTGTGCCATAGCTGTATCCCGCCGGGGCATTTCCCGCCGCGCCAGGCATCGCCCACGTGTAGTAGCCATCGTAATCTGTGGCACGATGCGATGGGGCAAAGGCCGCGCGCCGGGCGGTGAGTTGCGCATTGAACGTGTCATTCGCGTCGCCAACCGTGCCGGTCAGCGTTTCCAAGCCGGTCAGGTCAACCAGGAGAGTCAAGACGAGGGGGGGTTGGTCATCGCGTTTCAGTTCGAAGGCGGCGCTGCCATCCGCATGAAGGGTGGTTGAGAACGGGGTGGAAACACCCGCGATTTTGATTTGCCCGGCCAAGCCCCCGTTCCTGGCGAGTGTCGCGGCGAACCAACCTGATGAGTCATTGGACAGATGGTTCGTATCCCAGAAAAGGCCGGAATAGGAACCGGCCACGCCGTTGCTGGCGAACGGGCTGGGAATGAAATTGGCCGCCAGGGTTGCGTTGGAGACGGATGGCATCACGAAAGTGAGGGAGCGGTCGCCGGACTGGACTATCCCGCTCCAAATTGCAAACGCGCGGCCCTGGCCCGGAACGGCGGCGACGGTGTAGGCATGGGCGACGATGAGGGATTTGCCGTTCAAATTCGGAAGCACGGCGCCCGAGTTGGGGGGATTGATCGTCACCGCCAATTTTTCCCTTGTGACCGAGGTGAGAGGCTCGACGGTCAAGACGACATTGCTGCTGGACACCGCGGCAAATGCGTTTGAGACGAGGACAGAGTACGTGCCCTGGAGGTTGGGGGTGGCGGCTTCCAGGAACAAGGCCGTGTTGGTCTGGCCCGGGAGGTTGGAGTCGTTAAACAACCATTGATAGTGCGGCGCAGGCGAAGCTGCGGCTTCCACCTGCAGGGTGACAGGGGTTCCGGCCAAGACATCCAAATTCATCGGCTCTTCGAGAAAACTGATGGGATAACCCGCGATGAGCACCGCATTGGAACTGGTCGCTGACCCTGAAAGATTGCCGACGACCACTTGATATGTGGCGGAATCGCCGGTGATGACATTGCTCAAAATCAGCAAGGAGTTGGTTTGGCCCGGGAGATCAGCCGAGTTGCTCTGCCATTGGTAAAACGCGGCGTTGGAGGCTGTGACGGAGAAAGTCACCGTTGTATTCGTGAGAACAGTCTGGCTCTGCGGTTGCACGGTGATAACCGGAAACCCAACGGTCAGCATCAGGAGGTTCGCATTGGAACTGGCCACTGTGCCTGCCAGATTGCCAACGATCACCCGATAGGTGGCGGAATCGGCGGTCACGACGTTGCTGAGGATGAGGGAGGCGTTCGTTTGACCCGCGATATCGACCCCGTTGCTTTGCCACTGGTAAAACGCGGCGTTGGAAGCAGCAACGGAAAACGTCACCGTCGTGTTGGTGAGGACGATCTGGCTTTGCGGCTGGGCGGCAATGACTGGCAACGGGGGGAGGCTCAGCACGACCACCATGCCAGTCATGTTAAGGGGGGGATAGAAATGAAGAGTGCATTCGTAGGGGTAATTTCCCGCCGTGTCAAAAGTATAGCTGCAGGGCAGGTTGACCCCGCCGCAAATTGGATCCGAACCGGTGCCCAGCAATGTATGCGTGTCACTGCCGGCCGGCGTCCAGTTGATCGTGTCGCCTACATGGATGGTCACGATCTCCGGGCTGAAATAGTAGTCACCGTAGAGGACGTTGGTCGTGACGGCACGGACGGAGCCAGCCAGAAGGAGCAACCCTGCGGATAAAACTCCAGTTGCGAGGCGGAAATGGCATCTTCTGTTCATTTCTCGTGGCGCGATTGGGGAGAACAAGACAGACCCAGTTTTGCACTTCCCAGTGTGGAATTAAGCGTCGTGGCGACGGTATAAACATATTCCTTCCACTGAGAGGCTGGAGCGGCAGTTTTGTTCCAACAGGAATAGGAACAATTGCGCTGAGCGTTCAGACGCGCCTGAGACACCGAAAAGCGCGGCGAATGCAAGCGCTTTACCATTCGCTGCCAGACGATGATGGAGGAGGGTCTGCCTCGTTGAGCGAGTCGGCGGTGTTATCCACGGGCGGCGTCAAGCCGGTGAAGTCATTGATCACTTTTGCGTCGTAGGGAGCGAACATGCCTTTATCGACAGAATTGGTGTTGTAACCGGTATTGTTGCCGATGACCCCTCCGCCGTCGAGGCGCAGGCCGTATGAGGCGACAATATGCCTGGCGTGATTGACGCGGATGACGCGATTGTTGAATTGGTCGCTGATCAACGTGTCGCCGTTGCGCAGGCGAAGGGCGCGGGAGGGGGTTGGCGCCGAGATGCTGCCCGGGCTGTTGGTGGTAAAGTATTCCCAAACAATTTTATCGTTGGCATCGACTTCCACGGCGCGGGAATTGGCGGCATCCGCCAGCAAGGTGTGGCCATTGGGCAGGCGGCTGGCGAATTCGATTCCGCTGGCCGTGCCGCCGGCGGTGAAGGTCCTGGCAATGACGTCGTCGCGCGTTACTTCGATGGCGCGATTGTGACCCTCGTCCGCAATAAGGATGTTGCCGTTGGTCAGTAGTTCCGCAGAGTTGGGACTGTTCAGTTGATCGGGAGCGTTGGTGTTGTTGCCCGGATATGACCAGACGATGTTTTTATCCAGAGTAACCTCGATGACGCGATCATTGCCCTGGTCCGTGATCAGGATGTGGGAGGTTGGCAGGTAGGTGCATTGAACAGGGCCGTTTAATTGATTGGCGCCGAAGCCGGCTTGTCCAAACTGGCCATATTGCCAGATGGGCCGGTCGAACGAATCGACAAGAAGGACGCGGTTGTCGGATGCGCCATTTGTGGCGCTGGGATCGATGCCGGACGGTGTCCCGGTGCCGGCCATCAGTGTCCAGGTGCCAATGCGTTCCGCGTCATTGACGCCGATGATGGAATTGGCGGAAAAATCGTCCGGTCCGAGTCCGAAGGACCAGACGATCTGTCCGTTTGGTGTGATCTCAACGACCCGGTTGTTGAATTGGTCGGCGATCAGAATGTTGCCCGGCTTGTTGAAATTGCGGCCTGGCGGAGTGCCCGGGACCGAGGAATAGTTGGTCACGACCAGGAAATCCACCTCGGCCGAATTCGTGGCCGTGCCGTCGGCGGTTCCCATGGCGGTAACCGCGTAGGGGCCAGGCTGAAGGTTGGTGAGCGTCAACGAGAATGGGGCGGACGTAACACTACCCGCCGAACCGCCATTGGTGAAAAACTCGACGTTGGCGACATCGCCTGAAATCGTCGTGGTCAGATTCACTGTGGCAGGGGAGGTATATATTTCGCCCGTGCTCGGGGATGAAATCGCGACGGACGACCCCGACACTGATCCACTCCCGGAATCCACAGTGATAGAACCGGTAAACAAGTGAATGCTGCATTTGTACGGAAAACTGCCGGCGATGGAGAACGTGTTGGTGAACGCAGCGGGGTAATCCATGGTTTCTGACGCGGTCCAGGCAGGTGTTGCGCTCGTGCTGGTGACGTTGTGGTTGTTGGCGTTGGGTTGCCATGTCCAGACCACCGTATCACCGACGTTAATGTTGGTCGTCGCCGGGACGAAGGCGAAATTAATAACGCTGACGTTGGCGATGGCGGCGGACGCGGTGGATATATTTCCGTGCGCGAGACACCCGCCCGCAAGGAGAAGGGCTCTGACAATTTTGGAATTTAATCTCATATCTCTTATTTATGATGGATAGGTGAATGGCTCGGTGTTGTTTTACTGCGTTGCGTGTGCGGATTGAACGCCTTGCCGGGATGCGAGGTTCGGCGAGGTGATTTTGTTCCCCGACAATTGCTTCGCCGGCTGGGTGGCTTTGAGTATCTCCGCGACGATCTGATCCGACAAATTGCCGCTAACTGGAAAAACTGTCTGCAATTTACCGGAAGGATCAACGATGAGCGTGCGAAAATTGTGATTGATCGTCGCGCCGTCGGCCTCGTACTCAACACCTGAGGCCCGTGCCAGTTCGGCGATTTTGTCGGCCGACCCCGTCAAGAACGACCAGTGTTTGGGGTTGTAACCGTAGCTCTCGCCGTACTGCCTGAGTGTCTCCGTGGTGTCGTTCCCGGGGTCGAAGGACACCGATATCAAATGCCAATTGGTAGGTGCCCCGGCCATGGTGAAAAGGATTTTCTCCGCCTGCTGAAAATTTTTAGCCAGGCGCGGGCAAAATTGCGGCAAAGGACAGCGAGTGTAGAAAAAGGTGATCGCCAGCGCCTGACCGAGAAAATCATTCAGACTCACCGCGTGTCCCAATTCATTCGTGAACTTGTAGTTCAACAACGGATTTCCCGGCATGGGTCGCGCCGGCGGTCCCGATGGAGTCCCCATATTTCCACGGGCGGACAAATCCGCCGTTCCGATTTTGGTCAGCTGGCTGATGTAGCTGTCCGTTGCCGTGACATGCAGTCGAAATGAAACTTCGTCGCCACGTTTCAAGCCGGTCAGTTCCTTTGCCGTTTCGACTCTAAACGGCATCGTCATGGAGGGCATGAAGTTCGAGATCGCCTCGTGCTTGACCGTCACTGTATCGCCGTCAAGACCAAGGTTCTCCACGACGCCCTGGCCGGCGAAAACCCGTTCCACATTGGTCCTTTGCGCAGAAGCTGACCCAACACATGCCCCGCTTCCACAGAGCAATAGCACCACAACCAAAGCCCGCGCCGGCCTTGAAAGCAGTTTGAAGGTTGTCGTCCTCATAGTCATCTGATGCGGTTCCACTCTCCAAGGAATAGGATGTGCGGGGGGAGGAAATGTTCCCGGAAGCGGGCTTCCCATCAGCGAAAAAACCTGGCCGCGCTGGACGAATTCGTAATCAAGAGATTAAATCGCGGAAATCCAAGATTATTATTGCCCGCCCGCATCTTCAGCCCAAACAGCCAGTTCCGCGCGCTGGCGCGCGTCAAGTCTCGCCTGGCGGTGCATCCGACTGTAACTGGGCGGCGGCATCTCGCCGTTCTGAACTTCGTCTGCGATACGCCGCCATCGCTTGCGCGCGCGCCGGTCGTCGTCGTGCGGCCATTCGGAAAAATTCAGGCTGGCGCGGGCAGCGTTGACATCGCGCGCCACGAACCATGAAACGGGAGCAATGCGGCTGTACCAAGGCCATTTGGTTTCGAACGAGTGGCAGTCGTAACAGGAATTCTTCAGGAGTGTGGCGATGGCCGGGGGAGGCGCGTTGGTGGCCAGGACGTCGTGGCCGGGCAGGGCGGGCGGATTCTGGCGCGGCGGATTGGTCAACTGCAAGGCGATGACCGCGAGCAGGGCAAGCGCGCCAATCCGTTTAAGCCAGATTCTCATGAAACCAACACGGCGTCATTTTGTCTTAACTTGGGAAAGCTGGCCAGCGGTTTTGTTCCACGAAAAGATGGTTGTTTTTTGGGAACAATCCAGCAAACCATGCCTCTTACTTGGAATGCAGCACTATGGAAAGCGTGAGTTTTGAAAGTGTGGTGGAGCAGTATTATGAGCCGCTCTACCGGTTTGCTTTCAGCCTCGCGCGGACCGAAGCCGACGCTTGCGACCTGACGCAACAGACCTTTTATGTCTGGGCGACCAAGGGCCATCAATTGCGCGACCAATCCAGCGCCAAAACGTGGCTGTTCACAACCTTGCACCGGGTCTTCTTGCAGAGCCGCCGCAGACAAACGCGGTTTCCACACGAGCCGTTGAGCGAGACGGACGATCAATTGCCCTTCACCGACCCCGTCATGACCAATGACCTGGACTGGGAACAGGTGCTGGAGGCATTGGGGCGGGTGGAGGAAAGTTATCAGGCGGCGGTGGCGCTCTTTTACCTCCAGGAATGTTCCTACAAGGAAATCGCGGAAATACTGGAAGTGCCCATCGGCACGGTGAAATCGCGTCTGGCGCGCGGATTGGGACAACTGAAAAAGATACTGACACAAACCAGCCCGTCCGGCCGGATTGGAAAGGCCCAGCATGAATAATCAAGAAGCAAAAGAAATTCTGGCGTTATACCGGCCGGCAACGGCCGATCGAACCGACCCGAGTTTCGCCGAGGCCCTGGAGCGCGCCAAAGGCCCGTCCGCCGCGGTGAACGGCCAGAACAATGCCGACCCCGAATTGGGCCGCTGGTTTCAAGAGCACTGCGCCTCCCATCTCAGCATCCGGGGCAAGTTTCTTGAGATGCCGGTGCCGCCCGGACTCAAAGATCAGATTTTGTCCGAGATCCCGGTTCCCGCAGCGAAGGTGATTCCATTCCGGCCCGTGGTCCTGCTGCGCGCCGCCGCGATTGTGGCGTTGTGCTTGGGGTTGGCTGCGCTGTTCTGGCGATCCCACCACCGGGAGGACGATTTTAGCGTGTGGCGAAGCCGCATGGTCCGGACCGCTCTGCAGCCTTACAGCATGGAGTTGCGGAGCCAGGATTTGCAGGCCATCAACACCTATCTGGCCGGGCGCAAAGCGCCGGCGGAATACACTTTGCCGGGAGGGATGCACAAGGCGCAGGCGGCAGGTTGCGCGGTGTTGCGATGGCAGGGCCGGCCCGTGTCCATGCTCTGTTTCCGCTCGGGGCACCCGCTTCCCCCCGGCGAACAAACGGACTTGTGGCTGTTCATCGTGGATGGTTCCCCGGTGCGGAACGGCCCTGCCGCCAGCGCGCCCGTGGTGGCCCGGGTCAATAAACTCATCACGGCTTCGTGGACCCGGGGCGGGAAAATGTACATTCTCGCCGCAGCTGGCGATGAAGAGTTTCTGCGCAGGTATTTTTAAGAGGGGTTCACCAAACGGGAGGGGGGGCGCTGTCCGTTTCCACCGACATGTGAGCGATGATCCAGTTAAAATCAGTCCGCTGGCCAGGCGGGAGATAAGTGGAAACCAGGTTTGCGGCGCCGTCCGGTTCGTTGGGGACAAGGGTGCTGGCGTTTTGCCAATGATGCACTTCGGCGTGTCCATCCGCGAACGAGATGTTGGCGTTGCCATTGTGATAGGAGGCGGGCAGACGAGACCATTCGTTGTCGTAAGCCTTGTTGAGAAAATACCCGTCGTAAATTGTATCCGGATGTTCCTCCGTGAAGATAAAAATCTGCGTCGCCACCGGCACGGACGATAATTTGAAGAACTGAATGTAATCTGGATTATTGACATTGACGCCGGTCTGGGTGTATTCCCCGGCGTTTCCGATGGACGCATTCATGGAATAACTGCGCGCGCGATTCACCCACCCGGCGCTGCGCTGGATCGTGCTTAGAACAGTATCGGACGGACAGCGATAGATGGCGCAAGCCCGGGCCACATAGGGGCCGAGGGCAGCCTGCGTTAAATGGGCGGTGTTCGTGTTATCGGCGTCGGTTTCCCAATCGAGAACATCCATGGCCCAATTGATGTTGGTGTGGACGGCCTGACCGGCCATGTTATAGGGGAAATAACCCGCATTGTCGTCGCAATACATCAGGCAACCCAGCACGAGCTGGCGGGTGTTGTTCTGGCAGAAGGCGCTTTGCGCCTGCGATTTTGTGCGGGCCAGCGCGGGCAGGAGCAGGCCCGCCAGAATGCCGATCACGGCGATGACGACCAATAGTTCAATCAGGGTGAACGAGTCCGGCCGCGGAGGGTTTTCGCGCGGCGGCATTTCTTCAACGGGATTTGACCAGTTCATGCCGCAACAGGGTTAGTTTATACTATAAAACAGACACCCTTATACGCTATGCGGCAACCGCGCAAAAGTCAAAGGCCCAGTTTCCACCCGGTAGCACCGGCCCGTTCTTGGCGCGGCTTCAGGGAGCAAAGGCGCGGTCGATCAATTGCGTTTCCTTCGCGCCGAGGGGCAGGGCCAGGGCGTGTTGCCGGGCAGTGGGGGTCATCTTTTGCCAGGTTTTTTGGATGGCGTTGATCATCTTGGCTTCAGCCGTTTTAGCGGCAAGATCGGCCAGTTGAAATTCCAGGAATACCAGGCAAAGAGCGTCTTCCAAAAGCCGGCTTTCGGGGTCGCCCGGGAAATTCTTCTTCAGGTTCAAGTCCTGAACCCGCTGGATGACGTCCGCAGCGCAACCGGCTTGGGCCAGGACCTCCCCGGTTTTCCGGGCATGAAAATTCTTGAGGTCGTTGCGCCAGCGGAGATAGCCCGCCTTCGTCATCGGATAGGAGTCGCGTGGAATCGTCCATCGGCAGATGTGCTGGCAACGGGCGGCCAGACGCAGGGTTTCGGAGGCATCGGGCGCCAGCTTGAGGAGCCAGCCGGTCAGGCGTTGTGCATAAAGGAGTTCGCGCGGCTGGTTCGTTTCGCAGCACGGCTCCAAGTTGGGATCGCGCGCATTCTCGGCGTCGATAGCCTCGATGGCCCGCTGAAACGCGTTCATGTCTTCGCGGGTACCGGAACGTGAGTCAAGTATTGCGAGGTGACGAGGGCGGTGGCGAAACAGAGGGCGGCGCAGATGAGATAGGGGAGGGAAGCGTGGGCCACAAAGAGGGTGGCGGCAAAGATGGGGCCGAGGATGCGCGCCAGGCTGCCCATGCCCTGGGTCACGCCCATGACCGCCCCCTGCTCGGTGGAGAGCGTCATCATGGAAATCATGCCGAAGACGGGCGGGCGGGTCAGGCTGGAACCGATGGTGAAGATGCCCAAGCCGGCCAGGAGCGCACCCCAAGTCCTCATAAAAGGCAGGAGGCCGATGCCGATGGCGGCCACAACAAGGCTGGCGGCGATCATTTTTGGTTCGCCCAACCTCCTGACCACTCGGCCAATCGCGCCCGGGCTTTGCACAAAGAAACCCATGACGCCGCAGTAGGCAATCAACCACGACACTGTCACCAGGCTGCTTTTGATGTCGATTTTGAAATTCCGGATGACCAGCAGTCCGATGGTGGCCTCGAAACAGGTGAAGCAGAAAGTGGCCAGGAAATAAATGCCAATGAGCAGGTTAAGGCGCGGCGCGCGCAGGGTGTGCATCCATTGTTCTAGGTGGGGCCGCTGGATGACAGTGTGTTCGGCGGGCTTCCAGCTTTCCCCCAGCCAGAGAAAAGCCGAGATGAAATTAATCGCGCACAGGACGGCGGCGGTCCAGCCGGGAGCGGTCACGCCAAAGTATTTGCTGCTAACGGCGCCGAAGACCGGGCCGAAGGCAAAGCCGACGCCGAAGGCCATGCCGATCAAGCCCATTTTGGCGGAGCGGTTTTCCGGCGGGGTGATGTCCGCGATGTAAGCCTGGGCCACGGTGATGTTCGCGCCGCAAATGCCCGCAAACAAGCGCGAAACAAACATGACCACCAGGGCTGCGGTGGCGTTGGAAAGGCCAGAGCCGACAGCGAAAATGACATAGGAAAGACAAGCGCAACAGGTGCTGGCCAGCAAGACCGGCCGCCGCCCAATCCGGTCGGAAAGCCGGCCCCAGACGGGCGCGAAGATGAATTGCATCAAGGAATACGCGCTGATGATCGCGCCGATGACAAAGCCGGTGGCGTGAAAGCTGTCGCTATAAATAGGAATCAGCGGAAGGATCAGGCCGAACCCGATCAGGTCGATTGCCACGGTCAAAAAGATGATGAAAATGGAGCGTTTTTTCATTCCATTGCGGCACACGCAATCGCGCACTATGCCACAATCCTCAGTTCCGCACAATCTCCATGTCTTCGCCCACGGCTCTTTCGAAACGGGCGCGGGCCACGGAATAATCGTGCAAGGCCTGCGCCTGGGTGGTGCGCGCCTGGGTTAGGGCGGTTTGGGAGTTGAGCACGTCCAATTGTGTGCTGCTGCCCGCGGCCATGCGCGCTTCCGCCTGGCGCAACGCCTCCTCCGCCTCTTCCTGCACGGTTTTTTGCGACTCAAGCACTTCGCGCGCCTCGATGAAGTTGGAATACGCCGTGCGCACTTCCAGTTCGATTTGCCGCCGGGACTCATCGACATCAAGCCTGGCCCGCTCGTAATGCGCCTGGGCTTCCACGATTTTGCCGCGAGTCAATCCGAAGTCGAAAATGTTCCAAGTGATTTGCGCCCCCGCGGTCCAGCCGTATAAATCGGCGCTGAGATCATTTTCGTAGGGCGGATTCTGCCATTGGTAACCGCCAAAAATCTTCGCGCTGGGCTTGAAACCCGCTTTGGCCTGGACCACGTCCTCCCGGCGCAAGCCCTCCACTGTGCGCAAGGCCGCCAATTCGGGCCGTTTTTCCACAGCGCGAGCCAGGGCGACGGGCAGGTCAATCTCCAGCGGGGTGGCTTGGAGGGTGTCGCTCAGCTGCAGCGGAACATCCTCCCAAATGGTCCTGGACAGATCGCAGCCGAGCAGATTGAGCAGGTTGTTTTTGCCGATGCGAAAACTGTTTCTGGCCTGGATGAGGCGGGGGTTTTCATTGGCCAGTTCCACGTGGGCGCGCAGCACATCGAACTTCGGCACGGTGCCAGCCTTGTAGCGGCGCTGCGCGTCTTCCAATTCATGGGTCAGGAGCTTGACGGAGGCTTCGTTGACGGCGATTTGTTGCTGGGCCATCAGAATGTCGTCATAAGCCACGCGCACGTCCAGCAGCGTGTCAGCCAGGAGAGCCTGGTAATTGAGCAGGGCTTGCTGACGGGTCAATTTGGCGGAGCGGAAGGCCGAGGTCATGCGCCCGCCTTCGTAAATGGATTGCTGGACGCGGACATCGCTGTTCCAATTCTGGTTGGGGAATTGGATGAAACTGCTGAAGGGGGCGGGCAGCGGAAACTTTTCGATAAGCGTGGTTTGCTCGGCGTTGTAGCCGCCCCCGGCCGAGAGCGTGGGAAAGGCAATGGAGCGCAACTGCACGACCACCCCATGGGCCGCTTCCAAGTCGGCTTTGCCCTTGAGGATGTCGCTGTTGTGGCGAAGGGCAACGTCCACCGCTTCGGCCCGAGAGAGCGGCTGCGTGAAAAGATTGGTGAAAACCGTCCGGGGTGCAGGGGAGGGTGAGGCAATGCTGCCCGCAGCTGCGGCGAGCAGAAGCCACGCTAGGCCGGCTCTTAATCCTAATCCTAAGCTTAATCTTCCTGTCCTCCCAGATTCGAAGCTCCCATTCATCGGATTGAGATTAAGATTAAGATTAAGATTAGGAGGAGAGTAAGACCGGCCTCCCGCGCGCCGCCGTCAGTCGAAGGCGTGGCCGGCGCAGCAAAGGACGTCGCGCACTTTGTGGCGCACCAGTTCCTTGACCTTGTGCCGGGCGGGGCCGAGATACTTGCGGGGGTCGAATTCCTTGGGGTTTTCCCACAGGCATTTGCGGATGGCCGCCGTCATGGCCAGCCGGAGGTCGGTGTCAATATTAACTTTTGTGCAGCCGATGCGGCGGGCGACCTCGATGTCCCCCTCCGGAACGCCGGCGGTGTCCTCGCCGAGTTTTCCGCCGTATTTGTTGATCTCGGCGGTCAGGTCCTTAGGAACGCTGGAGGCGCCGTGCAAGACCAGGGGATAATCACCCAATCCGGCGTCGAGCAGGGCCTTTTTGATGGCGGTGAGGCGATCCAAACCCAAACGCTGTTCGCCCTTGAATTTGTAGGCGCCGTGGGAATTGCCGATGGCGACGGCCAACGAATCAACCCCGGTTTGCCGCACGAACAGGACCGCTTCCTCGGGGTGGGTATAGACGCCGCCCTTGCTGTAGGCGCCGCCTTCCTCGCCATCGTCGTGTTGGGCGCCGACCAGCATGCCCAATTCGCCCTCGACGACGCAATTGTGTTTGTGGGCGTATTCGACGACGCGGCGGCAGACCTCGGCGTTTTTCTCGAACGGCTCATGGCTGCCGTCGATCATCACGCTGGTGAAGCCCTCGTCGATGCACTCCTTGCACAATTCGAAGGAGTCGCCGTGATCGAGATGGACGGCAATGGGAATGTTGGAGGTGCTGACGGCGGCCTCGATGAGCTTTTTTAGATAGACGGGGCTGGCATATTGGCGGGCGCCTTTGGAGATTTGGAGCATGACGGGGGCCTTTTCCTCCTCGCAAGCCTCGATGATGGCCTGGAGCAGCTCCATGTTGTTGACGTTGAAAGCGCCGATGGCGTATTTGCCTTTGAGCGCCTTGGCGAACAGTTCTTTGGTATGTGTCAGTGGCATATTTTTTCCGCCAACGCGCCAAGGCGCGTCGCCGGGTGGCAATAGTAGAAGGGGAGATGGCAAAAGGGGAAGGAAAAATTGGGGGTAGGTTGCAGCAAGGAGCATTCCAATTAGATTGGCGCGCCTCCCGGCGGTCGACTACAAGTTCTCAAACGCCATCGCCTGGGCCTTATTGCTTGAGGTCCTCCATGGTTGAGATCTGGCGTTCGAAAGCATTCTTGACAATGGTGGCGCGGGTCACGGCGGTGGACTGGGTTTCGCCGCGGAAGGTCTTCAATTTGACGGCGATGGCCGCCACAACCTCACCATTGCGATCGCGCAACGGCATGGTGATTTCCACCGTCTTGTCAGCCTTGAGATAATACACCGAGGCGCGCGCAATCACGTCGGCCTCCGTCCTGGTTCCGGTTGCGCCGAAGTCATGCTCATTCATGGAGCCGATGACCACGGGCAGGCCGGCGTCCTTGTTGGCATAGACTTTCAGGCCCAGCAGGCGCGGATGTTCTTTGAGCACATTGTTGATGACCACCTGGACATAGGGCACGCGCGGGGTGTACCGTACCCCCGCATCGACAAAAAAACATTTAGAATCGGCCTTGGTCCAAAAGCCGACCTGGCCGCGCTGGAAAGTGGTGTCATTGATGGCCAGCTCGTTGGTGGGCGCGCCCGCCTTGGGCGGTGGAATGGCCAGATGGCCGTCCAGATAGCAGCGCATCTGGCTGCCCGAGCATTCGACGCGCAATTCCCGCCAAACATCTTTGGGCATGGGGACTTTGACGCCAATGCCCAGCGCCGTGAAGCTCTGGCCGGCAACCACCCGGTACCACAGCAGATTGCCCTCCGAGCTGGCCCGGAGCACATAGTAGTTGCTTTGGTCCTGGGCGCGGAAGATGAGGCCGGCGGACGGCTCGACGATGCCCCCGGCCAGTTTGAAGCGCGTGGTCAGCGTAAAATCGCTGAAGATCTCATTGGTATAAAGCAACACGGGGAAATGGTCCTCGTCCAGATTGAAGGATTGCGCGGTGAGGACGGCGCGTTTGGCGTTGTTGCCCGGCGCGTTGGGTTCGAGGGGAGCGAGGATTGGTGGCACTTCTTCCTCCACGACCTTCCAATGCGCCGGTTCGCCCCGACCGGTGACCAGGCTGAGAAACCCCGGCGGCGTCTGGTCCAAGGCGTCCTTGCTGAAGTCAAACTGGATCTGCGCTGCAGACGCCCCGACGGCCCACCCGACGATTCCGGCGATGATAATGGCAGGGATGCGATGTAACATGGATATCCACCTTATCAAAACTCCCGGCATGAGCAAGATCACAAGAGGTAGGAATGCGTATTTTTCAAAGCATGATTTTTTTGGAGATAGCAAAGCAGGACAATTTTCATTTGGGGCGATTGGTGAAGAGAGCACAGGTTTGCTCGCGCCGCGACAGGACTGATGGGAGTCGAAGCGCCAGCAACGCTTCCTATGCCAACCCCAGGGCTTTCAGGGCGCGGGAGGGGGAGCAGAGGAAGCTTTATCGGACTGTTTGGCAGGTTTGTTCTTAAAGGCCGAACGCAACAGCCAATGGCGTTTTAAACCCTGAACCAAACCATCGGTATGCACGATGGTTGTCGAGATTTCGCTGATTAAATTCGTGTTCATTTGCACCTGCCAGCTCAGGTTACTGGTCAAATCCGACAGATGTTGCAAGGTTTTGTCCAAATCCACGGCCAGCATGGTGATGTTGGTGTCGGAGTCGTCCAGGGTGGTGTGGGCGGATTGCAGGGCGACGGTGGCCGATTGCAGGGTTTGGCGCAGCTGCGCCGCGAGGTTGGTTGGGATGAGCCAGTTCCCCAAAGAACCATTGGGATCGCGCAAATTCCCTGTCACGACGTTCAGGTTGGTCAGGATGGGATCGGTTTTGGCCAGGGCGTTATCGAGACGCAGGACGGCGTTATTGGCATTGCTTAAAACCGCGGCCAATTGGTTGGTCAGGCCTAAAATATTCGGCAGGGCAACTTCGACCTGGTTGGCGACGGCGTTGAGGCGATCCTCCAAGGCCGGCGTATCCAAGGCCGGGATGTAAAAATAGTTTCTTGCGCGGGGAGGCGAGTCCGGATTGGCGGGCTTGGTGTACTTCGCGGAAAAAACGTTGGTGTAATAGGCATCGATGCGATTTGTGACCGCAACCTTCAGTTCGTTGGTCGCTTCGATGAGAATCTCCTGACGGGAGGGGTTGGCGGCGTTTGTCTTCAACTCATTGGTGATTGATTTAAATGTATCCCAAGCCAGGTAGCGGTTCAGCGCCAGCAGTTTGCCGGCGTGGTTTGTGATGACACTGGGCGGTCCAATTTGCCCCTTGGTCACTTCCAGATAGCGGTTGCCCAAAAGATCCGACACGACGCGAACATGAGAATCGTACCAGATGTAATTGAAAAAAGGCTCACGGACGGAAAAGTAGATGGTGATGCCACGCGAGTTTTCGGGGGACCGGAGAATGATCTGGCTGATTTCTCCCACGTCGAAGCCCATCAGTTTGACGGGGTTGCCGACTTTGAATCCCGAGGCGTTGTCCAGGCTGGTGGCATAGTTGATTTTTGTGACAAACCATCCCCGGCTTTGGGCGGTGGCGTAAAGGTAATAGGCGAATCCGCCGAGCAGGATGACGGTGGCCACGATAACGAACCAGCCGACCGTTCGCTCAACCCGGCTCAGCCGGGTGCGGAGTTCCGGAGTTAGATCTTGTAATGGCATTTTTATCTCTCTGTTGATGGTCCTCTAATCGATTTTGGGATGTCCCGATTGCTCTCCCAATAACTGCCAGCGGTGGTCCTTGATCAGAGCATAGCGGCGGCTTTCGCCGAGCCATGGGGCAAAATCATTCGTCGCTGCAATCACCGTGACTTTTCGCCCGCCCGAGCCGGGACCGCCGGCGGAAAGTTGCTCCAGAAAATCCCGCCACCATTGGCAATGACGCGCCTCCAAACCGGCCGCCGGCTCATCCAGGAACAGCACTTCGGGTTTGAGGGCGAGGGCGCGGGCCAAGCCGACGCGCTGTTGCCAGTCTTCCCCCAACTGCTGGGCAGTTTCTCCGGCCATGGGGGCCAACTCCGTGATCTCAAGCACTGCGCGCACCTCATCCCAGGCCTGTTCGACCGGCCAATTGCGATGGTAGCAAAGGGCCAGAGAAACATTCTCGGCTACGGTCAATTCATTGAACATCCGGCCGCCGCCCTTGAAAACAAAACCGAGGCGGGTGCGCAGTTGCAACAGTTCCGTCTCGGACATTCGGGCTGGTTCGCGGCCAAAAACCTGCATGGACCCCGCCGCCGGCCGGCGCAGGCCAGCCGCCGTCATGAGCAAATCCGTCTTGCCGGAACCATGCGGGCCGCCGATGAGCCAAAATTCGCCAGGCAGGACCTTCCAATCAATCCCCGCGATTTGAATGTGATTGTTCCACGTCGAGAAGACATCGACTGAGACGGCTTCGAGCACTGGTCCGTTGGAATCGATTTTTTTCATGGTTCAAAGGACCAGATAAACGACGATGAAAATGGCATCGAGCAGGACAACGCCGACCACACATTTGCCCACAGCGCTGGTCGTGGCGCGGCTGACATCTTCCAGGCGCAAGGGACGGGCCAGCCCCTCGTAGCACGCCACCATGGCGATTAATGTGCCGAAGGAAACAGTTTTCAGGGCGAGCAAGGCAAAATCCTGCCAGATCAGCGCGTCGGCCAGTTGCCGGAAATATTCGCCGGGCCACAACGGCACGCCTTCAAGAAAGGCAAAGAGGTAGCCGCTGAGCAGCGCAAAAAGGATGAAATAGACCGTCAGAGCGAAAATCGATGCGGCGATGCCGATGAACCGGGGCACGACCAGATAATGAATGGGGTCGATGCCCAAGGCTTCCAAAGCCTCCACCTCGCCCAAGGCCCGCGCTGTGCCGAGCTCGATCACATTCGCCGCGCCCACTCGGGCCAGGACGAGCAATGCGGAGAGGACCGGTCCCAACTCCCGCACCACCACTGTAACCATGACGGTCCCCACGTAGCTCTGAGCGCCAAAACGGTTTAAGATCAGGACTGTCTGGCCAATCACCACCATGCCCAGCGCCACGGCCAGAAAAGCCGCCATCGGCAGCAGGCGGAATCCAGCTCGGGTCACTTGTCTTCGCACCAAAGGATGCATGACCGCAGTGGCGGTGTGGGATTTGGTGAGGGCCACCCCCAAAGTGATTAGAAGCAGAGCGCCCAAGCCGTGGAAGTCTTGAATCAGACCCATCAACTTCCCGCCGGCGTAGTTCGAGTACGCGTGATACATGGAAAATCCCGCCCTCTCCTCTGCCGAACTTGTTGCGCTCAAAGATTTCGACACCTTTTAGAATCTATCGTATAATGCCTGGGATGCCAAATTTGCAAGAGCAGTTTGATGACGCCATGTTCGAGTTCAGCAGGGGCAATGTGGATGGCGCCATCCTTCGTCTTAGCAGCATCCTGGGGCAGGACCCCGGTTATTTCGACGCGCAACTGGCCTTGGGCGGCGCTTATTTTGCGAGGGGCGATTATGCCGCCGCCATTGCCGAAGGCCACAAAGCCGAGAAAATGCGGCCGCACGATCAGTTGGTGCATACGAATCTTTCCCGCGCTTATATGAAGGCGGGCGACAAGGAGACGGCCGAGCATCATGGATTGCAGTCGCGCATCGCCTCGTGGCGCGGCAACATGGCGCCGCCCGGCGCGGTCCCGGCCGCAGAATCCGGGCTGGAGATGGCCCGGCCCAAACCGCCGCCCATGAAAGTGCCGGAAAAATTTCCAGACATGCCCTGGAAAAAGAAAACGCAATAATCCCATTACATTATGAAGTCCTCCTACGAACTGGCCATGGAACGATTGAACAAGACCGCGCCAACGGCAAAACTCACCGGGGAACAAAAAAAGCAACTGGCGGAATTGGACGCGAAGTACGCCGCCAAGATTGCCGAGCGCGAGATTTTCCTGAACGACAACCGGGCCGCCGCCGCGGGCAAAGGGGACTTTGAAGCCGTGGCGCAATTGGAAAAGCAACTCACCTCCGAGCGCAAAACTTTCAAGGCCGAACTTGAGGAAAAAAAGGAAAAAGTGCGCCAGCAAGCTTAATTCCGGGCCAGTTTGCGCCGATGGAATTTCAGGGACGATTGTCTCTGGGTTTTTGATAGTATCACTCAGATGGTTGCATGTTTGACTTTTTAAAATGGCTCTTTTCGCGCCAGGTTGCGGCCCCGCCGGGGTCCATCCCGGCGCCGCTCGAACCAGCCGCGCCACCACCCGCTCCCGCGCCGCCGCCGGCAAAAATCGCGCAGGCGGGCGACGCCATTGCGCTGCAACTCAACGATGTTGTGGCGCGATTGCCCGCGTCTTTTGCCCCGGTGATTTTATCATCGATGACGGGCACTTTTGCGCTTGCTGTCGAGACCGCTTTGGCGCAACTGGCTTCGGGCGCGGTGCGGGTTCCATTTGGCGATATTCGCCGAGGTTCCCCGCCGGGGACATTTGCTGATAATGCCAGTCTTGACGAAACGCTGGTTGATTTGCCGCTGCCAAAGATTTTGGCGGCGATTGATCCCGCGTTGCTGGCGCGGCGTCCGGGACAGAAGCAGGTTGAAGTCCCGGCGGATATTTCCGGAATATTTGGATCGAAAGGCAAGGGGCCTGCCCGGACTGCTGCGCCAGTCGCTCCAACCACACTGCCAGTTTCTGTAGCCCCCAAGCCGGCGCCTGCCCCCCGGATGCCGCCGGCGCCGGTTGCGTTTCCTGAAGCCGCCCCGCTGCCTTTCGTCACTCAGAAACCAGCCGCGCCGGCACTGGCGCCTGTGCCGCAAACTTCTCCCGGGGGCGCGCTGATGGTCCGGCTTTCGGCGCTTTACGAATTCTGGCCTGAACCGATTCGCCAGGAAATTGGGCAAGCCAATTGGAGCGACGCCACGGTTTCCCTGCCCATGAATCATCTCGAGGCCGCCATGAAAACGGGACGGGTTGTTTTTCCCTGGGGCCAATTGATTCAATGGCTCGACGGTTCGTCCACCTCCGTTTCAACACCGCATCGGGACACGGCTTTGGAACTTCCGCTAAAGGTCATTGCGCCTCTTTTCATGGATCAGCAGCGAACGCCTGTGGCTCAGAAGCAGGTTTCCGTCGGAGAGAATCTGCCCAATTTGTTTGCAGCGCCGGGCAAATCGACTGTGCGGGTCGCTCCTGCTCCCATGCCCGTTCCCGCTCCGGTGCCTGCGGTTGTATCCCCGAATCCCGCGGCGGCCGCCTTGGCCGATGGTTTGGGCGAAATCTTCGGGCAACCGGCCAAGAAGGAATGGTCGCCGCAGGAAATCACGCAAAAGATCAACTCGCTGCCCGGCGTTGCGGCCAGCCTCATCGCCATGAGCGACGGGTTTCTGGTGGCGGGCGCGTTACCGCCGCCGATGAAGTCCGAGACGATGGCGGCATTTCTGCCGCAAATATTTGGCCGCCTGGCCCACTATTCCACGGAGATTCAATTGGGGCCGCTGGCCGCCCTGACCTTGCAGGCCGGCCAGAAACCATGCACGATTTTCAGGACCGGCGCTCTTTATCTGGCTGTTCTGGGCAAGCCCGGTGAGTCATTGCCCGATGCCGTCCTGCTTCGGGTCGCCGGCGAACTGGCGAAACGCAATCCATAAACTTATGGCGATCATCAATCAAGCGACCAGGGAACTTCAGGTCAAAATTGTCTATTACGGCCCCGGCAAAGGCGGCAAGACAACCAACCTGGAACAAATCCACGCCCACGTCCAGAACGTGCAGGAGAAGGGCAAGCTGGTGTCGCTTGCCACCAGTTCGGACCGCACGTTGTTCTTCGATTTTCTGCCCATCGAGGCGATGGCCATCAAGGGTTTCAAAACCAAATTTCAACTTTACACCGTGCCCGGCCAGGTCATCTACAACACCACCCGCCAGCTCGTGCTACGCGGGGTCGATGGGATTGTCTTTGTCGCCGATTCCCAATACGACAAAATGGCGGAGAACGTCGAGAGCTTTCAGAACCTGCAGGACAATCTCAAGGCGCTGAAGTTCGAGTTCGCCGAGATCCCGTACGTCCTGCAATTCAACAAGCGCGACCTGCCCGACGCCGCGCCGGTCGAGTACATGGAATTCCTGCTCAACAACCGCGAAGTGCGCGTTCCCTCCTTCACCTCCGTCGCCTCGCAGTGCGAAGGGGTCTTCGAGCCGCTCAACATGATAACGCGCCTGTTGCTCAACAAGTTCATCAACCAAAACGCGCCCAAAAAAGCGTGATATGCCCGGCCTCCCACCGCTCATTGAAGAAGACGTCCAAACGCTCGACGCCGCGCTGGACGAATTGCTGCGCCGCAGTGAAGCGTCCATCGCGCTGATTATTGACAAGGGCGGACCGGTGATCAGCCAGCGCGGCGCGCTGGAGAATTTCGACGCCACGACCATCGCGGCGCTGGCGGCCGGCTCGTTTTGCGCGACGCAAGCCATTGCCGGGCGGATCGGTGAGAGCGGTTTTGCCAACATCTACCAGCAGGGCGAGCACCACAGCCTGCTCTTCTGCGACATCGACGACAACGTCCTGCTCATCATCATCTTCAAGGCGGACATTAGCGCGGGGGCGATCAAGTACTACGCGGTCTCAACCGTCCGGCAGGTGAGCCGCCAACTGCAAAAGGCCCGGCAACGCTCGCCGCAGGGCAGCATGGATTTGGTGTCCATGGACGTCGCGGATGTGTCAAGTATCTTTAAGGCAAAGCCCCGGGTCTGATTGTAGCAGTCACCCATTCGGCTTCTTGCAAGCAATGAAGGCAAACATCATTCCTTGATCACTTTGATGCGCAATGGTGGCGAAGTGACGATGCCGAAGCGGTTGGTAAACGACGTGGCGTTCGCCCCATCCAACATCGCCTTCATATCCGGCATCCCGTTTGTTATTATGAGACAAAGTCGTGTCCGAACTTCAAGTTCGTAACTGGACAGTGGAACGTTCATGCAGCCTTTTCCAGTTCAAGGATTTCAGCGTAGCCGCAGCGGGCGGGGCTGATTTTGGTTGCGAGGAATTTCTTGAGGGTAACGCTTTCGGGTGAACG
>JBEKDI010000002.1:0-145987 GCA_050014435.1 Verrucomicrobiota bacterium
CTCGTTCACCCGAAAGCGTTACCCTCAAGAAATTCCTCGCAACCAAAATCAGCCCCGCCCGCTGCGGCTACGCTGAAATCCTTGAACTGGAAAAGGCTGCATGAACGTTCCACTGTCCAGAAATTAGTTAATTATGAGAAATTGGTCATCTCTAATGTTGTGGCGTGTTTTGTTTGTCATCGGTTATGGTGCGACGAGATGGGAGAAAAGAGTATGAATTAAGAAGGGGCAGATAAAGGCAGAATCAAGAAGGGGGCAAATCGACTATGGGCTCGACAGCGTGTCGCCCCACCGGGATTTTTGGTTTGAGCATCGGGCCGCCCACGGGCAGGGATTCGGGCAGGGGCGCGAATTCCGCGATTTGTTGCCACAGACGCGAAAAATCTTTGTTGACATCGCCGCTCAGACAATCCGTCACCGAGCCAACGGCGTCGGGATATTTGTTGGTCAATTTGCGAAAGCTGAATTTTGGATCGTAAAAGGCATAGACCAGCTTGCGCATGTTCTCGACGCCTTCGCGGATGAAGCGGCCATATTCGGCGAAACGCTCCGGTGAAAAGTCCCACGCCACAATGGCCTTGTGGACTTCCTCCCCGGCCAGCGTGCCGCTCTTGAGGGCGAGCATGACACCGGAGGAAAAGACCGGATCGAGGAAGGCAAACGCGTCCCCCGCCAGCAACAGCCCTTCCATGCCGCAATGTTTGGCGTGATGCGTGTATTCGCTGGTCAGGAAGTAGTCACCGGTCTGTTGTCCGCGGGCCAGGTGTTGCTTGATCCATTGGTTCTCCTCGATCTCGCGCTTGAAAATCGCCTCGGGCGATTTCACGCCGCCGCGTGTCAGGTATTTGCCCTCCGCCACCACGCCCACGCTGATCCTGTCGTTGTGCTGCGGGATGTACCAGAACCAACCCTTTTCCGGCACGTAGGCCACCGTGGTGGCGCCGGCGTCGAGGCCCTCGTCGCGCTGCGCGCCCTGGTAATAGGTCCAGACCGCGATCTTGTTGAGCACGGGGTCCTTGACGCGCCATTGATTGCGCACCGCGCAAAAAGCCTCCTTGCCCGAACAATCCAGGGTGATAGGAGAGCGGTAATCCGTCACCGCCCCGTCTTTGGTCCGGGCGCGCACGCCCGCGACGCGCCCGTTTTCCTGGATCAATTCCGTCACCGTCGTTTCCTCTTTGACAAGGGCGCCTTTTTCGCGCGCGTTGTCGAGCAGCAATTGATCGAATTCTGAACGCAGCACCTGCCAGGTTTGGGCCACGGTGTCGCGGTCGTAACGGTTGAAGAAATAAAACGGCTGGCTGGCCCGGCCGGACGGGGAAACGAATTGGACGCTGTATTTTTTGACAAAAGCCGAGGCCCGCATTTTGTCGATCACGCCCAGCCGTTGTAGGGGCTGAAAGGTGAAGGGGAGCAGCGATTCGCCGATGTGGTAACGCGGGAATTTCTCCCGTTCCAGGATGAGGGCGCGATGGCCGTATTCGGCCAGAATGGCGCCGGACGATGATCCGGCAGGGCCGGCTCCGATGATGATGGCGTCGAAGGAATGGTCGTTGTTCATGGGGATCAATGCGGCAGAATTTCCACGATCTCCGCCAGGGGCCGGCCCTGCGCATCAATCAACGAATTGCGGCGGCCATAAAGAATTTGCGGCCCCTGCAATTGCAGCGCCGTGTCAATAAATTTATCCGACGCCAGCCGCAGGAAGGCCCCGGGCCGGCTGGCAAACGGGATGTTGAACAGGATGAGAATGCGGCCCAGCGGCTTCTGCTCGCGCAAAATCTCTTGACGCGCCCCAGGTGGGAACAGGTCGAGGAAGATCTTGATCGCGCCGAACTCAACGCGCTTTTTCGAGCGATCCAGAACCAGCACCGTTTCCCGGCAATACTCGTTTTCGCGGGCGCACCGCGCCAGGACCTCGATGTGCAGTGTTTCCTGATGAAACCGCTCCAGCGTCGAAGTCATGTCCGCCTTGTGGACGAGCAGGGAGCGATACGGCTCGGGCACTTCGTCCGGTTCGATCCGCTCGATGACCGGCGCCGCCGCGCCGCGCTCCGCGTAAAATTCGTCCAGCGGATAGATATCCGAATCAACGGGCTGCGGTTCCGGCTGCGGTATTTCTTCTTTGGCAGCTTTCATCTTCAGGCGTATCTGGCGTTTTTGTGTTCGGGCAGGAAAAACTCGTGCAACAGCCTGTCCACCTGGAGCAGCCCGTCGCGGTTCAACACCACCGCGCCGTCCTCGACGTTCCCGAAACCCCAGTCCTGCAAAACGCGGAGCGGCTGCGCAAAACGCTGGCGGACATCGACGCCGAATTTTTTCTGAAAATAATCGCAACGCGCGCGGCCCAGCTTGAGTTGCAGAATGAACTCGCGGATCAACCGCTCGTCGGCGCTCGGCGTCATGGCCCGGTAAATGGGCAGCCGACCCGAATTGACCGCGTTGACGTACGGCTCGAAATCGTGCTGGTTCTGATAATGCGTCCCCTGCAAGTGCCCGAACGAGGCCACGCCCAGCCCGATTAAATCCGCCCCCGCCCACAGCCGGTCGCGGTAGAGGAAGCGCGCCGTTTCCTTATTTTTGACAGCCGTGTAGGCGCTGCCCACGGTGTAGCCGGCCCGTTCCAGTTCGGCAAAGGCGTAGGCGACCCATCCGCGCTTGGTCTCCCAATCGGCCACGGGCGCGGACAGTTTGCCGGCCGCCTTCATTTCCTGGTAGATGGTCGTGTTGTAGGGCACTTCCATTTGGTAAATGGTCACGCTGTCGGGCGACATCTCGATGGTTTTGCGCACGTTCTCGCGCCAGTTGGCCTCCGTTTCATCGACCATGCCGGCGATGAGGTCAATGTTGATTTGGGGAAAGGCAAGTTCGCGGGCATAAGCCCAGGCGCGGGCGATTTCCTTGCCGTGATGGGCCCGTCCGTTGATCTCCAGGATGTGGTCGTCGAAGTTTTCCACCCCTAGGCTCAACCGGGTGACGCCCAGCTCGCGGATGGCTTTCAATTTATGGCTCGTCAGCGTGCCCGGTTCGCATTCGAACGTAACCTCCTCCGCCTCGTCCCACGGAAGCAATTGCTTCATCGAACCGGTGAGATGCTGAAGCTGATCGAAGGACAGATAGGAAGGCGTGCCGCCGCCAAAATAAACGAAGTTCGGTTTGCGCCCGCCGATGATCGGTTTCGCGGCGTAAAGGGCCAATTCCTTCAGGGCGGCGTCGATATAGCCGCGAATGGCGGCGGAGTCTTTGTCCGTATAGACTTTGAAATAGCAAAAATGGCAGCGCTTGCGGCAAAAGGGAATGTGCAAGTAAACGCCCAGGGGCGCGGGCGGCGAGGCGGGCGGCCGTTCCAACGCCGCCAGGATGTCCGGCACAAACTCCGGCTTCCAAAAGGAAAAGGGCGGGTAATTGGAGACGAAATAATTCCCTACCGTCGTTTGCTTTTCCAAGGCGGGCGCGGGGGGCTTGGCTGTTTCTTCCAGGGTCATAATGGCATCCTCTTAATCGTTTTATTCTTGTTACTAATCCTTATCGAAATGGTCATTCGCCTTAGTTCTTCATCGTTACGTGTTTTAGTTTGCTTTTCTGCCGAAGCAATAGACGCCGCCGTCGTCGCATCCCATCACTATTTTTTCGGCGGCGACCGCGGGGGAACTGGCCACCGGCTGGCCCAAATCATAGGACCACAGTTGCCTGCCGTCGGCCAGCGCCAGCATATAGACGCTGCCGTCGTCCGAGCCGAAAATCACATGGCCGCCCGCCACCACCGGCGCGCTCTCGATTTTCCCGCGCGTGGCAAATTTCCAGATATTTGTGCCATTGGACCGCTGGAGACAATGCATCGCCTTGTCAAAACCGCCAAAGACCACGCGGTCGGCCGTGACGGCTGCGGCGGCCATATACGGAAAGTCCAGGTCATGATAACGCCAAACGACCGCTCCGGATTGAAGATCGACGCAGAGAAACTCATTTTCATAATGCCCGAAGTAGGCGCAGCCGCCGGCCAGCGCCACCGAGGCCGCGATGTAGGCGCCGGCATCAATCTCCTTGATTTTGCGCCCGTCGGCCAGTGACAACACGTGCAGCAGCGCGTCGCATCCGCCAAACACCGCCCGGCCATCGGCGACGGCGCAGGAGCCGTTGATGTAATTGCCGGTCTCATAAGTCCAGGCCGTGCTGCCGTTGCTGGCGGCCAAACAGTACAGTTTGAAATCATAACTGCCGGCCAAGATGCGCAACGGGCCGTCGCCGGAGGAGGCCAGGTTCGCCGAAGCCACAATTTTCCCCTCGGTCTCATGCTTCCAAAGCGCCTGGCCGGTTTTGGCGTCAATGGCATAAAAAATTCCCTCGCTCGTGCCGACAAAGACCGTGCCATTGGCCAGGAGCGGCGGCGCCAGCACGGCCGAGCCGGTTTTAAATGACCACACCTTGCGGCCGGAAGCGAAATCGAGCGCATAGACCTGACCGTCGTTGGAGCCAATATAGACCTTCCCGCCGCCGATAACCGCCGACGATTTCACCGGCCCGCCGGTCTTGAAATTCCAGAGCAGGGAGGGTTGATCGGGCACCGCGCCTGCGGCCACACCGGTCAGGGCAGGGTCGCCGCGAAACATCGTCCACTCGCTCGCGCCAGCGGCTTGGGACGACAGCGACGCAGCGTTGGCGGGCAGGGCGGCATGGGCCAGGCAAAGGGCCAGCGCCAGCACGCCACGCATGAAAAGCGCGGCAACCTTTTGTTTCGGATAATGCATCGATTGAATCCCGGCGGCAGAAACATCGCGCCCGGAAGCGGATTTGGCAAATAAATAATACTACTTACACGTATTATTCTAGAAAGGAGGAAGTGGCCTTTGGCATTTCCTCATCGATAGCGTGGAGTGAGAATCTTTGTGCTCCAACAAGCAAGCCGGTGGTGGTATCCTCAAGAGAAATCTTTGAAGGGTGAACGTCTTGCGACTCTTGAAATCGGTCGGATGGCTGGCTATTATATATAAAACTCAACTCGCATGATAAGAGGCAAGGGTTATTCGAAGTTTTATCTGAAAACGAGCACTCGAGTCATTATATTCTCGAGCCTGATTGTCCTTTTTATCGGCTTCCTGTAGTTGGGTGGAATATTTGCTGCTACTGATAACATTAAACTAATTCGCCCCTTGGCATATTTTGTCTTCGGCGATTATTTGGCGTGTTTTTATCAGGGACCGTTTATCGGCCCGATGGATCCGTATCCGTTTCGCTCGGCCTTCCCGTTCCTCGGTGGATTGCTAATGGTGGTGATTTGTTTGCTAGTGTGGCTCGGACGATAACGACGCCAAAACGTCGCCGGAGCCAACAGCCGCGCAGGCGCCAATCTTCACGATTGACATTTATCGCGTGCATGAACGGCTTGGCCAAGGCACATGAAATATGCCAAGCTTTGCCGCTCACTGCGTCTCGCGCAAGTAGCGCAGGGTCACGGGAATTTGTTGTTCGGAAACATCCGATTCATCCTCGATGAAGTACCACTTTACCCCGGCTTTCGCCGCTGCGTGGAAAATGGCGGGCAGATCCAGTTGTCCTGTGCCGAGCGCCACGTCGTTGCTGTCCGGCGAACTGCCGGTCAACAGCCCCGTCGGCGTGCCTTTCTTCATGTCTTTCAAGTGCAGCGCCACCCAGCGCCCGGGGAACTGCCCCAGCATTTGCGCCGGGTCCCGGCCGGCATGGGCAATCCAGAAGATGTCCATCTCCAGCTTCACTTGATCGGGATTGGTCTCCTTCATCAACAAGTCAAAAAGGGTTCCGCTCTCGAACGGTTGAAACTCGTACCCGTGCGTATGGTAGAAAAACACCATGTGGTGCTGGGCCGCCAGGGCGCCGGCTTTGTTGAACACCGCGATGGCCTGGCGGCAGGTGGCTTCGTCAAATTTGCCGTGGTGCGGAATCCAGGCGCAGCCCACATGCTTCAAACCAAATGTTTCAGCCTCGGCCAGCACGCCTTCCGGATCATCGCGCCAGCGGTCGAACGCAAAATGGCCCGAAATGGGTTCAAGCCCGTGCGCATCCAGTTGCGCCTTGAACGCTTTGGGCGTCAAATGATAATTGCCGGCCAGTTCGACGTATTTGATTCCCCAGCCTTTTACTTCATCCAGCGTGCCGGGAACGTCCTTGTCCATTTGCGCGCGCACGCTCCACAGTTGCAGGCCGACGGGCCCTTTGCACAATTGTCCGTTCATGCTGGCGCAGCCGGCGAAAAGCACAGCCCCGCAAACCATCATCCACCGCCGGGCGGCCGCCAGGGGAATGGCCTGGCGGCGCGAGTCAATCACTTGTTGAGATTTCATAGTGGGCCATGATGGACCCGGAGCCGCCGCTTTGTCCATAAGTATTGCTGCGGAATGCCTGTTCTGGTCATTCGTGCTGTGACACCCGTCAGTCCAATTTGCCTTGCCAAAACCCCCGCCTGCTTGAGAATTCCTCCGTGCCTGAGAAGAGCGCCAAAACCGCCTGGCCCTTGTGGCTGCTGATCCGGATCAACTCCCTGCAAGGCTGGCGGCGGCTCAAATCCGTCCACTCGACTTCGGCCCCCATGGCTTTCACTATCGGGCTGTTCGTGGTGGTTTACCTCGGCGTGTCATTCGAGCTGTTTTACCGCGGCCTGCGGTTCCTCAATCACTTCCCCGCCCTCGGCCCGCTCCTGACCGAACGGCTCTTTTTTCTGCTCTTTGTTTTTCTGCTCGTCCTGTTGGTCTTCAGCAATCTGGTCGTCGGTTACGCCACTTTCTTCCGCAATCGGGAAACCAGTTTTTTGATGAGCCTGCCCATCTCTTCCCAAACCGTCCACCGCTGGAAGTTTATTGAATCCACCCTTCTGGCGTCGTGGGCGTTTCTCTTTCTGATTGCGCCGCTGCTGGCCGCTTACGGATTGATGCGCGGCGCGCCCTGGCATTTTTACCTGATGACCGTGGCGGCGCTGGGCATGTTCATCGTTTTGCCCGGCGTGGTTGGCGCTTGGGCGGCCCTCAACCTGGGCCGGTATCTCGACCGCCGCTCCTTCCAGATCGCGGCCACCGTCATTGTTCTGGCTGTCGTGATTTTGATGGGGGTCTGGTTCCGTCCGGAAACTCTGACTGACACCTCGACCGACCCGCGCGTCCTGGCCACGCTGGACAAGCTGCTCATGCGCACTCATTTCGCCGAATGGCCCTGGCTGCCAAGTTATTGGCTTTCCACCAGCGTTTTGCAATGGTCGGAAGGCGCCTGGTCCGCCGCCGGGTTTTTCCTGCTCGTCCTGCTCAGCAACGTTCTGTTCTTCGGCTGGCTTTCCTTCAACTATTCCGGGAAGCTTTTTTACGAAGCGTTCTCCAGTGTGCAGAGCCGCGAAAGCATCTTCGCGCGTTGGAATTGGTTCCGGCGCCGGCGCTCGCGCCAGGTTCAAATTGACTACGGCGCGGGGCCGCTGGAGAAGTCCTTCCGGCTGGCGCATCGGGGGACGGATGACGTTCTGGCCCTGCTGGTCAAGGACGCCCGCATGTTCTGGCGCGACACCACGCAATGGGGTCAAACGCTCGTTCTCTTCGGACTGCTCTCCGTCTATGTTATCAACCTCCGCCATTTCTCGCAGGAACTGACCAATGCATTCTGGCTCCATCTGGTTTCCTATCTGAACCTGGGCGCGTGCGCGCTGAACCTGGCCACCCTGACCACGCGCTTCGTTTTTCCCCAATTCTCCCTCGAAGGCAAGCGGCTCTGGATTGTCGGAATGGCGCCGATGGGTTTGGTGCGGGCGCTGCAAGCGAAGTTCTGGCTGGCCAGCCGCGCCGCCCTCCCCGTTGCCCTGGGCCTGATCCTGCTCTCCTGTCACATGCTTCAATTGCCTTTCAACCGCACCCTTTACCTTGGCCTCATCATTGCCGTCATGACCTTCACCCTCGCCGCGCTGGCTATGGGCTTGGGCGCGCTTTTCCCCAACTTCCGCGAGGACAATCCTACGAAAATCGTCAGTGGATTTGGCGGCACGTTATGCTTGCTCCTCAGCTTTCTTTACATTGTCGGTTCGGTCACGCTGATGGCGGTTTTCTCACCCTGGGGCAGTCACGGCGGAGCGCCGCCCCGCTGGATTCTGGCCGCTTGGGTGGGCTTTATTACCTTCTCGGTCCTCATCGGCTGGATCCCCTATCGCCTGGGCTTGAGACGGGTTAAAACGTTCGAGCTATAGCCGCCATCAATCAATTTGGATATGCCGGTTTGGGCGCCGCTGAGGCCGCGCTCATTAATAGGGGGTGTGCTGTGCCAGCCAGGCCAGATCGACGGAAGGGCTGCTAGCGGGAAAGCTCATTCCAATGCCTCCTTGATATACATATGTGACCGGCAGAATGATTCGAGGATCCTGCCATCGATGGATTTCGGCGTGGCCATCGGCAAAACTGATGCCACATCCGTTATTCAGATAGCTCGCCGATAATTCAATGAACTCACCCACTCCGTTTGTTTCGGCGGCGTCAATATAGAATAGGGCGTCATCAATCCAGTCAGGATGCTCGTCGATAAACACCCAGCTCATTGACGGGCCAGGATTGGTAAACCCGCTCATGGTAGCAACCGCATTCGTGAAAGCAGATGGCCAACCATACGTCCATTTCCTTCCACCACCAACCTGCGCATCCATGGCAATACTGCGGCAACGATTCGCCCACCCGGCAGCGCGTTGCGCCGGACTGGCGTAATTATCGGCGGGACAACGAAATATTTGCGCGTTACTGCCAATGTAATTCCCAAGCAACGCATAAAACCTTCCATTCTGTGGAACTCCGGTTAAGAGAGCTGTGTTGGTGTTGTCAGAAGGAGGCGTGCCTACAAACCACGTCAGCCAGCCTTCGCACCAAGACGGCGTTCCCGGGGGAGACGGGGGCGAGTAATCTCCATATTCGTGGTAGTCATGATTATCGGCAAGGACATCGTGGTTGTCCTGGGCATAAAAGATCCAACCTTGGGTGATCTGGCGAAAGTTGCTCAGGCATTGAAAGGACTTGGCCTCCAACTGGCTGCCGGCCAATGCGGGCCGAAGCAGCACAGCCAAAAATGTCAAAATGAACAGCACCACGAGTAAATCGGGCAGCGTAAAAGCGCGGCAGCCGTCGTTGGTGGCGCGTCTTGACACGGCCGCCAAATGCAAAAGCCGCCGGAAGCGAGACGGGGCTGGGAAGCCCCGTAAACCCGCAGCCGGGACGGCTGGGTTGCGTATCGCAGGCGGCCGCGCCTGCGGGTTCTGGCAGCGTCCCGCTGGCAAATCAACCCGGCGGTTTGTGTTCATAGGCTTTGCTTCATGGGCTGGAACCCGTCACCTTGTAAAATCTTTGCCCGGCGGCGGGTGTGGGGTCCGTATAATAACCTGTGCTGCCGAGAATGGTTGGGCTGCCCGGCAGGGTCTGCCAAGCCGGGTCAGTCAGGTTGTTCTTGTATAGAAATTGGTAAGTCATCCCGGACAGCACAGGCCAAATGAGCGTGGGATTCTGGCCGGCTGAGGCGCCCGGAACGGCCTGAACCCAAAAAGTCTGGATCAGGCCGGCCGTAAATAGATTGAAAGTGAAAACATCGCTCGCGCAGTTGTAATCGTTGGTGACCAAATCGGAAGCCGCGCTTTGAAAAAGCAGGGTCTGTCCATCGCTGCTAAAGAATGGGCTAAGCGACCGGTTGTCCGCCGAGAAATTGCCGTACTGGCTCACGGTCACCAGCGTGGTCGTGCCGCTGTTCCGGTCATAGATGTAGATGTTGGGCACGCCGTTGCTGTCGCCCGGCGCCAGATTGCTCGCGGAACTGCGATACGCCACAAACCGTCCGTCCGGGCTGAAAACCGGCGAATCCGAAGGGCCGTTGCCCGCCACGCCATTATTATTGTGGCTGACCAGAAAGTTGGTTTTCGCCACAACATCATAGAGATAAACATTGTTGCTGGCGGGATAGCCCAAGGTGACGAGGTACGCACTGGTCACGTAAGCCAACTGGCTGCTGTCAGCACTGAAGTTCAAGCTTCCCTGGCGGGTTAAAAAGCCGCAGCCGCTAGTATTGTCAACGGTCGAGTTGTTGGTGGGGTTGGAGAGGTCGGCGACGTATAATGCGCCGGCGGTGCTGTAGGCTAGTCTTTGACCATTCTGACTTATGGCAACTTGCAGCAGGCTGGACGTGGTATTGGTGTAAGTCAACGTGGCCAATTGGGAGTCCCACACATAAAGATATGACGACCTTGAACCCGGGATGATTCCGATGAATGCGACGAAGTGTCCATCCGGTGTCATGGCTGACGACGAAACCGCCGGACTTGTGCCTGAGGCCGTCAGCGCGTAGGTGACGCCCAATTGCAAGTCGCGCAGGAACAGATTCTCGTTTCCGCTTCCAAATGAGCCTGTGGCGAGATTTTGCGCCTGGCTGCGAAACAGCACAAACCGGCCGTCACTACTCATGACAGGTGAATAAGAAGCGGCATTGCCAGGCCCGGTGCCGCTCTGATTCACGCTGACCAGTGTGGTTGTGCCGCCATGCAAATCCCGTTCGAATACGTCCACCGCGTTGTTGGTGTCGCCCGGCACCAGATTGGCCGCCGAACTGGAGAACACCACATAACGCCCGTCGCTGCTGATGGAGGCTTCGGATGAAAAGCCCGCCCCCGACCAACCGTTGGTGGCCACGCTGACGAGAATGGTCGTATTGGAAGCCAGGTTCGCAACAAACACATCGCGGAAACCGTTCTGGTCGTTGGTCACAAGATTATCCGCATCGCTAGTAAAGCAGATGTATTGGCCATTGGCGCTCAGAGGGCCGGTGGAAAATGTGCTGGGGCCATCCGGAGTCTGGAATTGAATGGAGGGACTCTGAACCGAAACCAATTCTGTGGTATTCGACTGAAGATCATAAACCCATGTGTTCAGGTAAAGATTGCGGTCGGCGTTGTTGATACTCTCGAAAACAAGAAACTGGGCGTTATCGTTAAACCTTGCAAGCGCCGCCGGGTTGACGCCCATGCCGATGCCGTTGGTACCCGCATCCACCAGAACCGTTGTGCCAGCCTGCGTGTCACAGCAATACAGATGGGCGTCGCCCGCCAGCGGATTGGTCGTCAGGTTGGCGGAGTCGCTGACAAACGCCACGTACCGTCCGGAGCTGTCAACCTGCGGCGAACAGCAGTAGCCATTTGCAGGGACGGTACTGCCCAAAGCAGCGCTGACCAAAATATTCGCGCCAGTAGTCGCATCCCACAGATAAATCGCGGTGCTCGAACCATTGGCGACGGTGTTGCTAACGTAGGCCACGAAGTTTCCGTCCGGACTCAGGTTGACGGTGCTCATGTCCTCATAAGACCCGCTCCCAGGAGCGTTGGCATTGGTGCAGACCACATCTGTCTTTCCCGAGGAAAGATTGTAACGAAGGACAATCCCAGCCGCGTTGGCATAACCAGTCTCACTCACCTCGTAGGCGACATGCGTGCCGTCGTCGCTGATATTCGGACTGAAACAAATGCCGTTGCTGGAACCGAAGACCTGGTGCAGTTGGGCGCGCGCCGTGGCGCTGGCCCAGTAAGTCTTTTGCAGTACAAGATCACGCACGTAAATGTCGTTGGTGGTGACCACACCCGCCACAAGGTTCGTGGCCGTGCTGTAAAAAACCACATAACGACCGCCGGAAGAGATTGACGGCGCAAAGGAGGCGCTCCCTGACGTGCTCCCGGCGGACGTGGCGCCGGGACTGGCCAGAGTCGTTATACCAAATTGCATGTCGCGCACAAAAATATTGGGAATGCCGTTCGTATCACCCGGCGCCAGATTGCTGGCACTGCTGACAAACGCCACGTAGTGGCCATCCGGCGTCATGGCCGCGCTGCTGGAGTTTCCGTTGCCAAATCCGCCGTTGGTACTGGCGCTGACAAGGATGTTGCTGCCATGGACCACGTCGCGCACGAATACATCCGTGGCGTTGTTGGTATCGCCAGGCAGCAGGTTGTCGGCGCTGCTCTGGAACAGTGCAAACTGGCCGTTGGTGGAAATGCCCGCTGCAAGCGAATTACCATCGCCGCCGCCGTTGCCCGCCTGATTGACGCTGACGAGGGTGGTCACCTCATTCGACCTATCGCGCAGATACACATTCAAGCTGGCCGGAATCACGAGCGGGACCGGATTGCCGTTGCCCAGCAGCGTCAGGTTGTTCGCCGCGCTGCTAAAGAGGACATAACGCCCGTCCAGACTCATCACAACCGGTCCGGAATCCCCGTTGCCGCCGTAAGCCTCAGCCAAAGACGGGGCGCGAACCGAAATCAATCCGAACGGACTCGCGGAGGCCGGCGCGCCGGCGAAAACCATTGCAAGTGTCAGAGCCGCAACGATGGAAGATGTAGGACGCGACTTCATTTTTCGCCCTAATGATTCATGTCTTTTGGATTACTGTTTTTAATGAAGGCATATTCAATCCCTCAAGGGAAGCCCAAAATACGTCTTTCGCGCCGGGCATTTCAGCCACCCATGACTCGCGCCAGCCACCGCCGAGCTTTCAGCTTTTTTGCGCTTTTTCAGCTTTTCACTCGGTGTGCTGCATCAGCCAAATAAGCCGCCATACAAGAAAGATGACAAAAGCCACTCCGATCACCGCCCCGCAAACGCCAATCGCCCGCGCCAGAGACCGGCCGCGAAACCCCCGATGCGATTCCTCCTGGTTGAATTGGAACGAAAGCAAGGCCATCATCAGTTCATCGGCCGAATGATAACGCATCCACGGATTGGTCCGGCAGGCTTTCAGGATGATTCGGTTGAATTGCGCCAGTTCGAGGTCGCCCGGCCCCGTCCCCATATCCGGGGGCAATACCGGGTATTTATCCGCAGCGTTGCCTGTGCTCATTTCATAAAGGACTTTTCCGAGCGAATAGAGGTCGGCTTGGGCCGTTCCGCAGCCTTCCGGCGGAATGAAGCCTTCCGTGCCGACATACTCGCGCCCTCCGGACATCCCGGCCACCAACCCAATGTCCGCCAGTTTGGGGAACCCGTTGACAAAAATGATGTTCGATGGCTTGAGATCGCGGTGAATCAGGTTCTGCCGGTGCAGAAATCCCAAGGCCGACGCGATGGCGGCGCCCAATCGGATGCATTCCCCGACAGGCAGGCGGCCCCGATGGCGGATGTCATGCGACAGAGTCCGCGCTACGTAAGTGTCAGCATCAATGGCTTGCCCGGAGGTGGCGCAATCGGCCAATTCCATTACATAATAGAAATAACCCTCCGCTTCGCCACCGCCGACTTGAAGAATGTCCACCAACCCGTCGTGCAGGCGTGAAACGGGTTCGAATTTCAAAATGCCTGCAAATTCGTTCTGGGATATATGCCGCCGCCCGACTTCCCTAAATCGCACTATCTTGACGGCGCGGTAGGCCCCGAGAGTGTTTTTCGCCAGCCAGACCTCTCCGCACCCGCCGCCACCGATGCGCCGGATCATCGTGTGTTCGGGCACCGAGATCGGTGGCGGGACGGCGGAAGGTGAGGTCGGATCAATCATTCAAGCGATAGCGCAAGCTGTACCGGGTGGGAATTGCATGGTCTGTTTGCGACGCCACATATTTATGAAAAATCCGCCAGCGCCTTGAACAAGGCGGTTTTGTTCCGCAAATGGCGGCAGCCTCCCGGGCCTGTGACGAGACCGAAGCCCTTCCCATAGGCCGGACCGTTGACCACACAGGCGTCGGTGGAGTTCTCGCCCAGTTGCTTCTCCGCCAGGGCAATGACCTGCGCTCGATTACCTTCCAACTCATATTTCCAGCCCACCAAACGAGCCTTGGGAAACCAGCCGCACAAGCGCCGCAAAATTTTCGGCGTGGGCGCCAATTCCGCCAGCACCGCCCCGCCCCGCGTGGAGATTTTGCGCGATTTGATTTGCAGCAGCTTCCCGCCCGCCGTCCGCCGCCAGATTTTTCCGAAGGTGTAATCGCTCACCGCCGCCGCGTGAAAAACCGCCCCGACCCTGCCCGACCCCAGCCCCTTCAGCCGCCGCGACAAGTCGGCGGTGGTGGTGAAAACCTGGACTCGTTGCGCCTTGGACTCGATCCCGCAGGTCGAATAATACCCAAGCAGCAACTCCACCTCGTGTCCCTGCTCGACGAGGTAGTTGGCCAGTTCCGAACCAAGGGCGCCGGTGGAGAAATTGGTCATGCGCCGGACGTCGTCCAGTTCTTCGTAAGTTGGCCCTGCTGTGACAATGCATTTCATTACTTCACCATGACCACATAATCGAGGGTCTGGCCCGGCAATTTCATCTTTTCGCCAGGCGCAACGCTGCGGCTCCATAATTCGGCGAAAGCGCGATTGAGCATATGATCGCGCCAGACGGCCCCGGCGCTGCTGGCTTTGAATCCGGCGGCGGCGAGCGACGAACGCATTGCATCGGCCGCGGTGGCAATCGCCGGGTCAGGCTGCTTCAACGTAACAGTCGGATATGCGCCAGTCGAGAACAGCACAAACACCTTTGCGCCCTTTGCCGACTGGTTGATGCGGAACTCCAGATCGGTTTTGAACCGGGTGTCGCTCAGGCGGCGCGTGGCAATCCAACCTGCGCCTTCCACCTCATCCGGGAGTGTGTCAAATGTATTATCCGAGGAACCGTCCACGTCGGTATAAACCGGGCCTTGCGCCTCGACGGGACGATCAATGAAGAAGGCGGGGTTTTCGCCGTTGGAGCTGTGCAAATCCTGCACCAGCGCATCGGGGTCTTGAGCGCCCGCCGGTTGCTGATAAATAAACATGCGGTCGCTGTGCCCCCGGCCGTCGCTGACTTCGACGATGTTCCGCCCCGGCTGGAGCGGCGTTTTCCAGAAGAACACGTTCGCCACCGGGATGCCGGGCACGGACCTGGATCTCCCGTTGCCCATTTTCATGGTGGAATCCGGAATGCGATAATTGCCATTCGTCATTATTTCCCGGTGCGTTCCGTTCAATGTCAACTGCAATTCATCGGCGGTGGAGTAGGCCTTGATGCCATTGTCGGGCGCAAGCGCCCGCAGAAAATGGTGCCGCCCGCAAAGATGCACCACAGGCTTGGAGGGATTCAGGAAGGCCTGAAACAAAAAGTACGTGTCCTTCGGCATGCCCGCCAGCGTCAGCAACCCCTTGGTGTTGCGATTATTCTTAAACTTCAAGTTGTAGAACTCGCGGAAGTTCCACCAGAGGAAAAGGGGGCGATTCTTCACGTCGTCGCGGCAAACGGTCTGAAGCCGGTACTCGGTGAACATCTCCGAATATTCCTCCGGCTCATATTTATCCACTGACCATTGGATGGTGCCGTATGGAAGGTGATGCGTGATCCAATCGCCTGAGCCGGTCTCGGAGACAAAGGCGTTGCGCGGTAGCTTGCTGAAGTCGGTGTAGGGGCCGCTGGTGTACCAGCCGTCATAAGTGTTGTTGGCCACAAAGTCGCAATTCTGAGGTGACTTGTCGTTGGCCGCATAGGTCACCAGGCGCGTCGGGTCCCCTTCCTGTCGAATCACGCTGGCGTAATGGCTGACCACGTTCACCATGGTCTCGTTGCCGGCGCTCCAAAACAGGATGCTCGGATGGTTCCAGTTTTGCCGCACCAACTCGCGCGTCAGGCGTTCGCCGTCGGACGACATGTTTTTTTCCGGGTCATCCGGGGCCGTCCAAGCCTGCCCCGCGAAGCCGTTCTCGGCCCACACCGCAATGCCGCGCTCGTCCGCAAGACTGTATTCCAGGTGGCTGTGCGGATAATGCGGCAGCCGCACAATGTTCACGCCCATCTCGGCCATCGACTGCCATTCGCCGCGCAGATCGTCGTCGCTCACTGCGTTCCAGGCGTATTCATTTTGCGCGTGCTTGTTAACGCCGCGAAACTGCGTCTCGCGCCCGTTCAGGAAAAAGTGTTTGTCCCGGATCACAATGGTGCGCAGCCCCACCCGCTCCGTCACGGCGTCGCTCACCTGACCGCCCACACTGACCTCGGTGCGCACGGTGTAAAGATTGGGCCGCCCAATGTCCCAAAGTTTGGGATGGTTGATATGTCCCGCAGCCTTGATCCGTGCCGTTTCCCCGCTGGCAATGGTCTGTTCCGTCACGAACTCAGAGCAAGCCCTTCCGCTTGGATCAGCCACAAAATGGCGGACCACCGCCTCGACTGGCGTGGCGAGCGAATTCCGCACCACCGTCAGCGCCTCGAGATCGGCGCCGTCTGTGGTGATGTTGACCGGAGTCAAATAAACACCGCTCGAACCCATGTCCGGGAAAACATGCACCGCGCCGGTCTTGACCAGCCATGCTTTGCGGAACATGCCGCCGTTGACGTAATAGAGCGTGGAGCGCGAAAAGCAGTTCCGGGCCTCGCCGTCGCGATTGCTCACGCGCACGTCCAGGATGTTGGTCTGGCCGGTCTTGAGGGCGTCCGTTAGGTCAAAGGCGCACGCCGAAAACGCGCCCTTGTGCCGCCCGATGAACTGGCCGTTGACGAAGACGTCCTTGACCGAGGCGGCCCCTTCCAGTTCCAGATACACGCGCTTGTTGTGGTCAGCTTCGGTCAGCGTGATGGTCTGGCGGTACCAGCCGGCGGTGTTATCGGGCAATCCGGATTGGCGAAAGACATGCGGCACCGCGACTTGCTTCCACTCTGCCGCGATTGGCGGCTGGATCGTTGCCGCATTGCTTGCAACGTCCTCGACAAACTCCCAACTCGTCAACGGAATCGACTCGCGTGGAGTTGTTGCGCCCGATTGTGATTTCGTCCGCGTAGTGCATCCCGCGCAAGCGAGCGCGGCCAGTCCGATTGTAACGAGGAATTTCATAATTAGAATCGCAGGAGGTGATTCGTGTGCGGTGAGTTTGTTGACGTCATTTCCCCCTTTTCTGATACTCGATCAGGGAATCTGTCACGTCCCGCCAACCGCCATCGCGCAAACGACGATAGAATCTGCCACCATCAACGTAAGCACCGGTGCCCCGTGCAAGTTTGACCCTGCCTAACGACAAGTGTGCGCGAAAACCAAATAACATACCGCGCCACGGAAGTGACGCGTCCAAATCATCAGAGTAATAAACACGCGGAGGCTGCGCTTTCATGTCTACCTCGCCGCAACTCGCCGTGACGTATCGAAACGCCACTTCGTAAGACACCGCGAGCAGCAGCACGGTTCCGAGCAAGATGAGAATACGGCGGCGCATATCGGCCAACGATGAGAACTGAGCCACGCCGAGATGTTGATGTCAACGTTCATAGTTTGATCTTCACCTGTTCCTGCCGTGACCATTCATTGTGTCCGCCGGGGATCTCGATGAATTGCGCGCCGGGAATCTGTTTTGCCAAAGCTCTGGCAAAGCCAACCGGAATGATCGTGTCATCCTTGGCCCCAAAAATCTCAACCGGCCCGGTGTAGCGCTTCAGCGATGTCACGTTATCCCAATTGTCCCGGAGCAGCAGCCGGACGGGCAGAAAGGGAAAATGTCTGGCGCCCACATTCGCCAAAACATCGAACGGCGTGACCAGCACGATCTTGTCGGGCGCAATTTTCTCCCCGGCCAGCGCGCAGGCCGGGCCGCTGCCCAGGGACTCGCCCAGGACACAAACCGGCGTTTTTGGATTCCGCGCCCGCAACAGCCGATAAGCCTCCGACGCCGCCCGGTTCATGGATTCCAGTGATGGACTGCCTTCACGGGAGCCGTAGCCGGGGTACTCGAGCACGTAAAGGGAATCCTGCCCGGACATGCGCTCCAGGACGTAATCCCTGTCCGCAGCCTGGCCGCCGTTCCCGTGCATCATCAACCAGATCGTGCGCGCGTTGGGCGCTTCCCGGCAGAAGCCTATCGTGCGGGAGCCGTCCGACCACGGAGCCAGACCGGTGGGAAGCGTGTCATGCGACGGGAAGTAGAGCATTGACTGTTGCCGAAGCCAGGCCATCGCAACAACAGCCAGATAGCCCACAACCAAAATGGCTCCTATTCGCAGCACGGAACTAATCGCACGCCGTTCGGCCATAAAAAGCAAGGGAAAGCCTAAGGCTGCTTTGGGGCAAGGGCTTGTACGGTCAAATCGCACGTAATGACAGGATTGCTCCGGGGTTGGGAAAGGCCGCCTTGCGCATTGTCCAGAAATTGCCCGCTGTTGATGAAGTTGTTGGTGCAGGAATCGTCGTTGACCCGGAAGGCCCGGCCGCCGCACTCCTCCACCAGCAAGTTGTTAAAGCGATTGCCGGTGCATTCGGTGGCGGGGACAAGCCACCAGCCGAAGCGGCTGAACTCGCCCGTCTGCGCCATGAACACGCCGTCGTGCCGGCTGTGGCGGATCGTCACTCCTTCAAACACGTTGTTGTGCGAATCCCGAATGAAAATGCCCAGGTCGTTGCCGGTCAGAACCGCGCCCTCAACAACATTATGGTCGAACTCCAGATCCAGCGAGATGCCCGCCGCGAGGTTGTCGTGCAGGTTCAACCGGCTGAAATGGCTGTCTTCAGTGTGGTAACACGCCAGCCCGTCAAATTGATTGTCCCAGGCCGTGTAATCCCGCACCGTCAGATGCCGCGTCCGCCCGGTGGACACCAGACCGCCCGAGCGGCAACTGCGGCAGGTGACATGCTCGATGGTGGAATTATCCACGTCGCAAACATGAATGCCGTTGTTATTGATAAGGACGCCATTGGTAAGGATTCGCCAGAGTTCGTTCTGCTGGTGGGCCCGGTTGCCGTCCACGAGCAGATCGGAAAGACGCAGGCGCTGTGTTGGCCCTTTGGATTTGTCCTTTGGCGGGCCGAGGATCACGACGGTGCAATTGGCGCTGTCGGCCAGGTACAGAATCGTCTCCGGCCCGGCCCCGCGCAATGTCTGCCCGTTCTGACGCAGGATAATCGGCTGATGAACGAGGTAAGTCCCTCCGCTCAAAACAACTTCAGCGTCGGTGCCAAGCTTTTCCAGCGCCTGTTGAATCCCCGCTCCGCCCGCGGCGGGAGGAACTCCCAGCGTCGCCGCGTAACCGGACAACGGAATGAGGAATAGTAAAAGAACATTGGTGACGAAGGCGGCGATTCTCGGAAATTTGGGCTTGCACATTTTATTTGAAAAGGAAAGCGCGCATGATCAACTTCCATCATACAACCACCGGTTCGCTGATTGAAGCACTTTTTTTGAAGATTCAGCAACACTTACGGCTTGGCAAAAACTTCAAAATACAGCTTTTGATCGAATGGAGACGTGGTATCGTTTGTTTAATTATGGTGAGATTCACTTGTCCTTATCGGCTTCCGGCACTGGCTCTTGTGGTTGGCGGGCTGGCCGTGCCCTGGGCCGTCCGCGCGGACGACGGCATCAAGTCCTACGCCGTCCCGAAAGAACAGCCTGCCCCGCTTCAGCCTGCCGCCGCGCCGCAGGGCATGGGCATGGATTCGTCGATGCCTGGCTCGGACATCCCCGTCAGCGCGGCTCCTGTCAGTTGGACCACTCCCGCCGGCTGGCAGGAATTGGCCCCGACCAGCATCCGACTGGGTAATTTCCTCATTCCGGGCAAGGGCGGCGGCAAGGCCGAAGTCGCCATCTTTTCCTTCCCCGGATCGGTCGGGACGGAACTGGACAACGTCAATCGCTGGCGCAACGAACTGCAACTGCCCCCGGTGGACGCGGGCAAAATCACCTCCGAACCTGTCGCCATCGATTCGTTGCCGGGTCGACTCTACGATATTTCCGGCGCGTCCGGCCGCACCGTCGTGGCCAGCCTTCCCAAGGATGGCGCCACCTGGTTCTTTAAAATGCGGGGGGCCAGGGACACGGTCTCGGACGCGAAGCCGGCGTTTCTGGAATTGTTGAGGTCAATTCATTTCAACGCCGCCGGGAGTGGAGCGCCGCCGGCCCCCGCCTTCGACGCCACCATGCCCAGTCCGCATGCCAGTCTGGCCGCCGCTCCGGCTGAGACTTCCGGCGAGGAACCCAAATGGACGCTGCCGCCGAATTGGACGGAGAAGTCGGCAGGGCCGATGATTTTCAAGAGCTACTCCGCCGCAAACGGACAGGGCAGGATGGCCAGTGTCAATATCAGTTTCTTCCCCGGTGACGTTGGGGGTGTTTTTGCCAACGTCAATCGCTGGCGGAGGCAACTCGGCTTGCCGCCGGTCGGGCAGGACCAATTGGCCACCGTCACCCAGCCTCTTGACACCGCGGGCGGGCGGGCGACATTGGTGGACTTCGCCGGCACGGATTCGAAGTCAGGCCAGGCGGCCCGATTGGTCGCGGTCATGGTTCCGCATGGTGATAACACTTGGTTCTATAAGTTGTCCGGCGAAAACCCGGTGGTGGGGGATCAAAAGGAGAGTTTCCTGAAATTTGTGCAAACCGTTCGCTATCCCTGACATGATACATCGCTTTGTCAGCATCATTACTTCATTGCGGTTGACCGTGGTGTGCCTGGTCGCGGCGCTGATTCTGGTCTTCGTCGGCACGCTGGCGCAGGTGGATTTGGGGCTGTACGCGGCGCAGGCGAAGTTCTTCCGCAGTTTCTTCGTCTATTGGACGCCGGGTGGCGGGCGCTTGAGCATTCCCGTTTTCCCCGGCGGCTGGCTCATTGGCCTGGTGCTGCTGGCCAATCTGCTGGCGGCCCACGTCAAACGCTTCCGCTTCACGCCCAGGAAATACGGCATCCTCCTCGTTCACAGTGGGCTGATTTTCCTGCTTGTCGGCCAGTTCATGACCGAGATTTTCCAGGTGGAAAGCACGATGCGCATCGAAGTGGGCGGAACCAAGAATTATTCCGAAGCCCCCCGCCGCGCTGAGTTGGCGGTGGTGGATGTGACGGACCCCGACAAGGACAAGGTCGTGGTCATTCCCGAATCGGTGCTGGCCAAAGGCGGGGAGATTCGCGCGCCTGACTTGCCTTTCGCTTTGCGTGTGGAGAGATACCTGCCCAATTCCACGCCAGCCGGCCCCATGACCGGCGAAGGCGAGAAAATCAGGGCCACTCAGGGCATCGGACGGCAATTGCTTTTCAGTCCCGCGCCGATCACAACGGACATGGACTCCGAAGACAATCCGGCTGCTTTGATACAAGTCGTTTCCGACAAGGGGCCGGTGGGGGATTGGACGGTATCCACATGGATGACGCGCTACCCGGAGTTTGAGAGACTGCAAAACAGCCTGGGCAGCATTCTGGGGAACACCTCCCTGACCCAGCCGCAGAGTTTCACTTTCGGCGGACGCACCTGGCATATTGCGTTGCGCCCGGTGCGCTATTACAAGCCCTACGCCATGACACTGCTGGCCTTTCATCATGATTTGTATCCCGGCACGGACATTCCAAAGAATTACTCCAGCAACGTCCATCTGCACGATCCCGCGACGGGCGAAGACCGTGACGTGAAGATTTTTATGAACAGCCCGCTGCGTTACCGCGGCGAAACCTATTACCAGGCCAGCTTCGAACCGGGCGATCGCGGCACGATACTGCAAGTGGTGCGCAATCCCGCCTCGATTACGCCTTATGTGGCTTGCAGCCTGGTGGCGCTGGGGTTGGTCGTCCAATTCTTGATGCATCTGAGCGGATTTGCCCGGAAACGCGCCCAGTCGCTTGAAGCCGCGCCGCCGCAGCGAACGTCCCTGGACCCCGTCCTTGCGCCGGCCCGGGCCAATGGCAAAAGGAGTTCGATATGAAAAAATGGCTGCCTTGGATTCTAGTTGCCGTTTTCGCCGCCTGGTTCCTTGCCGGCTTCAATCCGCCGCAACCGAAAAATGGTTTTGACATCGCCGGTTTCGGCCGGCTGCCCGTTTTGATGGATGGCCGCGTGCAGCCCTTGGATTCCGTGGCGCGCAACGCCTTGTTGAGCATCAGCGGCCGGTCCATCGTGCGCGTCTCCAACGCCCCGCCCCTTTCGGCGACGGAATGGCTGCTGGACACGATGACGCAACCGCAACTGGCCGACAGCCTGAAGTTTTTCCGCGTGCAACATCCCGACTTGGAAGGATCGTTCGGCACGCAAAACGCCGGCCTGGAATATTATTCCTTCAACGACATGAGCAACCAGTTGGAGCACTTGCAAGATCAGGCGCAGGCTGTGATGAATTCCGAGAAGGACAAGGACGATGCCGTCAAGTCGCGCACGCCGTATCAAAGGGACTTGCTCCACCTGGTCAACAGCTTGGTGCTTTATAACCGACTCAAAAACAGCCTCGAACCGGAAGGCACGCGCGATTTCACCCAGGAACTAAAGGCGTATCAGGTATTCATCGTTCCGGGCAAACTGGCATTGGAGCAGAGCAAGGAGGGCAAAGAGCCCAACTCGCAGGACTTGAACCGCATCGCGGCAGCGTTCGATCGTTATACTGAACTGTCCAAGCTCGCCGGCCCGTTGATTATTCCGCCTGCATCCGGCCAGCCGCGCAACGCCTGGGCCAACATCGGCAACAGCCTGCTGGAATCGTTGCACTCCGAGGAAATCAGCCCCGCCGCCACAGCTTACGCAGCCATGGCCACCGCCGCCAAAGCCAATCAACCCGCGGAATTCAACCAGGCTGTGTTGGGCTATCGGGCCTGGCTGAACGTGAATGATCTTTATCCGGCATTGAAGAAGGGCGGCCAGGAGTTCTTCTTCAATCAGATCGAACCGTTTTACAAGGCCATGGTCATTTACGTCGCGGCCCTGCTGCTGGGCTGCCTTTTCTGGATCAACCTGTCCGAATGGGTGCGGCGCAGCGGGTTCGCGCTGCTCGTGCTGGCGTTTGTCGTCCATACGATTGGGCTGGTCTTCCGCATGTATCTGGAGGGACGCCCGCCGGTGACTAATTTATATTCCTCGGCGATCTTCATCGGCTGGGGCGCATGCCTGCTGGGCATCATTCTGGAACGCATTTACAAGGGCGCGATAGGTATCGTGGTGGCGGGATTCATCGGCTTCGTGACCCTCATCATCGCGCACCACCTGGCGCTCAACGGCGACACGATGGAAATGTTGCAGGCGGTGCTGGACACCAATTTGTGGCTCGCCACCCACGTGGTGGTGGTGACGGCCGGCTATGCGTCGATGTTCGTGGCGGGTTTGCTGGCCGTGATTTACATCGTGCGCGGCTTCTTTACCCGGACGCTGACAGCCGGGACGGCGCAAGCGCTGGGGCGGATGGTCTATGGCATCGTCTGTTTCGCGACGCTCTTCAGTTTTGTCGGCACCATCCTGGGCGGGATCTGGGCCGATCAATCCTGGGGCCGATTCTGGGGCTGGGACCCCAAGGAGAACGGCGCCCTGCTCATCGTGCTGTGGAACGCCATCATCCTGCACGCGCGCTGGGGCGGGATGATCAAGCAACGGGGCCTGATGGCCATGGCGGTTTTTGGCAACATTGTGACGAGCTTTTCGTGGTTCGGCGTCAACATGCTGGGCATCGGCCTGCATTCCTACGGCTGGATGGACAAGGCCTTCCCATGGCTGATGGCCTTTGACTTCAGCCAAGCCGCGCTCATGGTCCTGGCCCTGCTGCCGCTGCGTTACTGGGCCAGTTTCAAAGAAACGATAGCCCCCCCGCCCCCCGAACCGCGCTGGGAAGCCCCGCCCACGGCGGCCGTGTAGGCATTCGTGCAGTTGGTCTCGGGGAGCGCGACCGTCTCGGTCGCTCTGGCTGGCGTCCCGCCGGCCAGCCGCAACCACAGTTAATTGCCGCAAAAGTTCACGAGGGCACGAAGCCCACGGGTTTGATTTGTTCTGATTTGGGATGTCTGTGCTTGTCTGTGTTCGCCTGTGTTCGCCTGTGTTCGCCTGTGGCTGATTTTCCGGATGACAAATGAGAAATTCTCAATGACAAAGTCTCAATTCAGACCCAGCGTTTTGCTTGCGTCTTGGCGTCTTCACCCTTTGCGTTGAAATCCGCCTGCCTTGGCCCGTGGCCAAACCCTTTCGCGCTGCAAATCCGCGTCCATTATCAATTGTCCATTGTCAATTCGCATAGCCCATCTTCGTGGACTTCGTGGTTAAAAAGTCCAGAAGTTGTCAATTGTCCATTGTCAATTATCCATTATCAATTTTCCATTATCAACCGGGCTCCGCGTTTGTAGGCGAAGTAAGCGTAAGTCCATTGCAATAACACGGCTGCGCGGTTGCGAAAACCGATGAGGAAGATCAAATGGATGAACAACCACGCCAGCCAGGCGACAAAACCGGACAATTTGATTCTTCCGATCTGCGCCACCGCCGCGGACCGCCCAATGGTCGCCATCGTTCCTTTGTCACAATACCTGAATAACCTGTTTGGCTGCCAAGGGCGAGCACCAGATAGTCGTAATCAAGCGTGGATTTTTCGAGTAAAACCCTTTTCTGCGCCAGGTCAAACCTGGTGATTGAATCCATCAGCACGGTGATGTCCGGGCGATGGGAGAAAATGGACCGGATCGGCTGCGCGATTTCGGGCGCGGCAAGTCCGGCTGTGGCGACCTGATACAGCAGGGGTTGAAACAAATGATGATTGGTGCGGTCCACCAGCGTGACCACCGCATCCGAACGCCGAAAGTGCTTGCAGAAGGTCAATCCTCCAAACCCTGCGCCAAGCACGACCACACGAGCTTTTCCTTGCGCGGGTGCGTCCATATCGTTACTCCGCCGGCGGCTCCGCTGGCTTCGCACGGAAGAGCACGGCGACATTGCCAACCCGGGTGACGAGACGGCTGCCGGTTTTTTCGGCCAGTTGAGGCGCAAGTTCCTTCTTTTGCTCCTTGAATTCGTCGAACTTCACCTTCACCAGCTCGTGATGTTTCAACGCATCATCGACGGCGGCAAGGAACTGCGGGCTAAGCCCTTCCTTGCCGACCTTCAGCGTGGCCTTGAGGCGCTGGGCCTGGGCTTTGAGAGAACGTATTTGCGGATTGGTGAGCGAAACCATCACCCCAAAGTGCATGATTTTCCCCGAATGTCATGGAAGAATTCAGGTCGCCATGACAAAGTTTCAATTCAGACTCGGCGTTTTGCTTGCTTCCTACAAAAATAAGTTGCTCTTAAACCATTTGTTAACCATCCTAAATATCATGAGCATGAGCAAATTCGCAATCGCAAGCGGCATTGCTGCCGCTGCGCTGGCGGTGCTTGCGGTGGTGCAATATCAGACGATCCAGGCATTGCGCCATGAGAAGGAGACGTTGAAGGAACAGGTGGCGCAGATCGCACCGTTGCAGGAGCAACTGGCGCGCGCCACGCAAGACATGGACAATACCGGCGGCGGCGCGTCGGCCCGCGAGTCGCAAGTGCGCGAAATGGCGCGATTGCGCGCCGAAGCGCAGCAATTCCGGCAGTTGACCAACGAACTGGTCAGGGCGCGGCAGGAAATTCAAACGCTCCATGATCGCGCGGCTTCCGAAGCCGAGGCAAGGGCGGTCGAAACGGAGGCCAGGAGGAGCCAGTCAGCGGCGGTGCAAGCCGAGAATGAGAAAGCGCAACGCATGAATGCGTGCATCAACAATCTCCGGCTCTTTGACGCCGCCAAACAACAATGGGCGCTGGAGCAGAGGAGAACAGCCAACGACACCCCAACGATGAACGATTTGCAGCCCTACCTTGGCTGCGGACCGACTGGAGAAATGCCGTCCTGTCCCGACGGAGGCGTTTACACCATTGGCACGGTTGGAGAGAAACCGGGTTGCAGCATTCCAGGGCATGTCCTGCCTTGATGCTGTGTTCAATTCCTTGTGATCTCCATGCTCTGTGGTTAAACATTCCGAGTGCTGGCAGGTCAAAACCCTTCGCGTGGCGTGAGAATTCTGAATCATGGTTACGGGCTATCCAAGCCTTTGATGCGCAGCTCGTTCCATCAGAATATCATATTTTTGATAATTCTTTCAAATATCTGTTGACGAAAGGATATTTTAACGATATTATTGTTCTAGTGAATATGGAATTGGGATGTTGCAAGTGAAAAAAAGTATCTGAAGCCGATGCTGAAAAGGGACATTGTGGCGAAGCATCGCGGAAAGTCGCAAAGCGGAATTTCGCCTCTTGCGCGTTCTGGGCTTTGCGGTGGCTGTTCCTTCGACCGGTCGCTTTCCTGGCAGTCAGAACCCTGTCGAAACAGGGGAAACCGGTGTTTCTGCCTAAAATCGATGCAAAACGAATGCAGCTACTTTGCTTTGAACGACTTGCAACTAAAATGCCTGCCCTCATCGTTTCGGCCTTTTTCGAGCCGATTCGACCAGTTTCGACCAAAAAAAGAAAAAAGAACCGTGAAATCTCCAATTTCAAGTTTTAGATTCTCCTGCATAAGCCGGTCTCCCTGCTCCTGCAAAGAGTGGGTCAAAAAATCCGACTTAATCGCACTTAATCCGGGTTAATCGCACCATTTTGAAACATTTTTTTATTTTGCGGCCGGGCAGGCCGGGTGGCGTGGGTGGGAGGAATCGGATGGCCCGTCAACCGGATGGAGGAAATAATTTAAAAATGCGAAAAATGCCAAAATCCGTGCAATCAAGAGGTTCAGGGAAAAATGGCATCCGCTCTGCCCACAGCCCAATGATGCTCCTTTTCCATATCTTAATTCATACTTTGCGCCTTCCACTTGCGGCGGCTCTGTGCCAGCCTGTTTGCCTCTTCAAGAGCACCAGCCATTGTGGGAACATCATTTACAATTAGCGGACAATTGATAGTTGTTTATTATGAACGTCAAATCTGTTCTCAGGGGTGGCTGCGCCGTGCTTTTGTTGTCCGCCCTGGCTGGGCCTGTCCTGGCGGAGAACGCCCGACTCCCTTATCACCTGCTTTACAACGCCCAAAAAGCCAGGATGGAGTTGAACCTCGCCCATACGAATCTGCTGGTGATGCTAACGATGCAATCGACTCTGCCGGATGTCAAAACCTCTGATCTGACCGTGAATATCGATGCCAAGGGCGGGAAAATTCCGGTTGAGATCGGGGTGGGGGGAGATTTCACGATTTCCATGCGGGAGGCATTGCTGGCGGAAGATCCGTGGGTCGTCATCAACCAGCCCAAAGGCACAATGAAACTCAGTGTGCAAGTGGGGGTAATCCCCGGCCCGCTCGGCCATTCCTTGCATTACAAGCACGTCATGCTGCCGGTGCGGGAGAGTCAGGAGGTTCAGGATCAACTGCGGTCCTTCTTCCCCGGTTCCCCCCGGCAAGTCATGACCGGCTTGAGGTTGACTTTTCCCGCGGCTCAAGGAAGGCCCGTTGTCGTCATCCACGCCAAGGGAGGCGACAGAAAACTGGAGGCGGACGATCATGGGGAGATCATCCTTCCGCTGGAGGACGCCTTGCTGGAAGAAAATCCAGTGGTAACATTGTCGAACACCCCGGGGACGGTGGAAATCGTTTCCCACTAAACCGAAGGACAACCCATGGAAATCCGCTTTGTGCCCGACGCAGCGCAGTAGGGTAAACTGAAGGTGGCCCCGGCCCGGCACAAAGACTTGCCAATGCCGGGCTTTCTCGGGACACTGACATGGACATCCGGCCTTTGGCCGGGGACATTATGCCTTCTGACAACCAAGTAATGGGCGGCGAATCGTCCGAGGAACCCGGCCGGTTTGGCCGGTTTTATTTGCAGGAGTTGATCAACCGGGGCGGCGTCAACGACATCTGGGTCGCCACCGATGAACAACGCCGCCCCTACGCTTTGCGGCGCATGAGGAACAAGTCCATTTTCAACTTCGCCGACCGCCGGCGCTTCATGAACGGCTGCAAAATCCTTTCCAAAATCCACCACAACGAGAATGTCATCGGCTACCTCGAGCACGGGAAAATCGGAGGCACGCCGTATTTGCTGATGGAATATGTGGAAAGCTCCAATCTGAAATTGCTATTGTCGCGCGGCGATGAGGTGCTGTCGGAAAACGTGGCGCAAATCATCATCGACATGGCGCTGGGCCTGGAGCAGGTGCATGACAGCGGGTTCATCCACCTGGATTACAAGCCGGAGAACATCCTGGTCACGCGCAACGCCGGGGTGCGGCTGATTGATTTCGACCTAGCCTGCATCAAGCCGGTGGAGCCGAAGAAATTACCAGGCAAGAACCCCGGCACTCCCGCTTACATGGCGCCGGAAAGGTTGCAGGGCCTGGCTGTTGACCAGCGCGCCGATATTTTTGCCTTCGGCGTCACCGCCTACGAGGTGCTGACCACGCAGAAGCCCTTTCCCGGCGACACCCCCGACGAGATTCTGCGCAAGCAGTTCAATGACGAATGCATCGCGCCGCGCGACATCAATCCGGACATCCCCGCGTCCATGGAAAAGATCATCCTCAAATGCCTCAGGCGGGAGATGGACGCGCGGTATCCGTTCATGAGCGTTGTGGTGCGGGACCTGCAAGCCGCGCTGTATGTTTGAAAGCCGGGCGGCGCTGGAAAAACTTTTGTAAATTTAATGTTGCATTCCCGGGGAGGGTGGGTCAAATAGGGGTATGGCTACTAATGCAAAAACAAAGAGAAAACCCAGTGCTGCTTTTATGAAACCGGTTCAACCGGACGAGAAGCTGGCCTTGGTTGTTGGCAGCAATCCGCTCCCGCGCACTGAATTGACCAAAAAACTTTGGGCTTACATTCGCAAAAACGGGCTGCAGGATAAGAAGGTGAAGACTGACATCAATGCCGACGAGGCACTGCAAGCGGTCTTCAATGGCAAGAAGAAAGTCACCATGTTCGAGATGACCAAGCTGGTCTCCGGACATGTAAAATAAGCGGGACCTTTCGCCTGCTCCCGCCGCCCGGCGGGGGCGGGTTTCGCCGCATTTCCACCCCCGCGAAACACGAGTCGTTCGCGCAGGTGTTGCTTTGTCCTGGCAGGCTGCGCGCAAAGCTGGTTTTCCCGTCCTTTAAAAAAGAACGGGGTCCAGTTCGTTGAGCTCGACTGGACCCCGCCCCGACCGCACAAGCGGTTGGGTGAGACACGCGAGAATCAGAGAGGCAAGAAGTGTGCCGCCCCTTTTGCGCGGAGCTTAAGGGGGTGGAAGCGGGAGAGGTGTCTCGCTTCGCTGCTTTGGCGTCCCAATTTGGGGCAGGAAAACCGCCTCAGCCGTTGTAAAGATTAAACATGCCCGCCAGCAGCAATAATTCCGGATGGGTCGCCGACAGTTTGGGCAACACGAGCCGGATGCGCGAGCGATAAACGGCGAGATTCTCCCGCAACGGGCGCAGATCGAGCCGATCGTCCCAACGCAGTTTGTTCAGGTCCAGGACCAGCTTGCTCTTGCTGCGCCCCAGCGCTTCACGCAGGCGCCGTCCAAATCCCTCCGCGTCGGAGGCCGATAAAGCGCCTTCCACCCGCATCCAGACCTGCTGCTTGGCCTGCTGCCATTCGACTTGCACGGAGAGGTTCGGCGCTGTGCGGTTGCGCACGAAATCCTCCAAACTCTTGAAGGCCCGTTTCCCTTCAGGCTCCAACCGGTAAGTATTACGAGCCAATTTCGGGTGTTGGAACAAATCCAGTTTGAGCGTCAGCCCGGTCCAAAGGGCCGCGCCCACGGCTACGACAGACTTGGCTTGCTGGGCCAGTGTCGGGCGGCCAAGCTCGGCATGGACGCTCCGTTCCAGATCGCCGATCCAGCGCCGGATGGCGGCGTTGGGCCCCAATAAACTGCCGGCCAAAAACACCGGGTAGGCGTAGCGCAATTCCCCGGCGTAGTACTCCGCCTTGCGGCGCAGCAATGGATTGGGCGAGTTTTTGAGTTTCTGATAGCCCAAGAGCCGCGATTCAAGGACGCGGTAAATGCTCGGGCCGAGCCGCTGGAAATCCTCCTCAAAACACCAGCGCTGGATTTCCTCGATCTGCCCCGGCGAAAGCGTCGGGTGTTTGATCATGGTGTGGAAACCGTCCGCGCGCCTATAAAACAAGTCCTTGTCGGTCGTATAGACGTCGTGCAGCAGGTTCTCCTTGATGATTCGCTCGTGGAAGGGCGTTCCGGGCACGGGTCCGTAGATGAGAAACTGCGACAGGGAAGGTTTGAATTTCAGCAGCCCGTCCAGTTCCTGCGCCACCACTTCCTTGTCCTGATAATCAAACCCGACGATCATCGAGGCCAGCACCGTGATGCCGTGCTCGCGGAATTCGGTAAGAATGTCTCCCACCGGCCTGCCCTGCTGTTTGGGGTAATTGGAACGCGTGCCCTCGTAACCAAGCCAGAAGCCGTCGATGCCCATTTCCAGGATCTCTTCGACAGTGTACTGGCTGAGGGCCTTGATGCTGGAAAAGGCGAAGATCGACAGCGTCTTGCCGCTTTTCATCACGCAGTCGCGGAATTCCATCGCCCGCTTTTTGTTGAGCAAAAAATCCTCGTCCAGGATCAGGAAGACGAGCTTGGGGTCCCGGGCGAGATAGCGTTCAACGACGTCGTAGATGTCCCGTCCGGTCGGAAGCAGCTTGATGTGTTTGCGCGAAAAGAAATGCGACGTGCAGCAAAAATCGCAGCCATTGGGACAGCCCAATCCGGCGAAAATTTTTCCCGTGCCTGAAACCTCCCACCCGAACACGCGCAACCAACTGATCAGCAGCGGTTGCTGGTACGGCATCGGGATTTCCGGCTCTCCCAGCAAACGCCTGAACCAGCCGACGCCCTCCTCCCGGCAGATGTGGTCCGCGTAGGGCTTCAAGACCTCATCCTTCAACACCGTACCGTAACCACCGAGAACGATCTTGCTCTTCGGCGAGTATTTGCGGATGAGCGCCACCGTCTCCTTCATTTTATGCATGACAGCCATGATGAAGGTGATGCCGACGTAATCGTAACCTTTCTTCAATTCGCGTATCAGCTCGCTCTTGGAGGGATACTGCAACACCACCGTCGGGGCATCGAGATTGGCGGCGATGTAGTCGAGCGAGAAATGGCTGTTGACCGTGCGCGGGCTGAAGAGGCCCTGGGCGCGGGTGACCTGGCGATAAAGGAGTTCATAGCCAACGGACGGGGCATCGCCGTATTTCGGCCCCATCGGTCGGCAAACACTGGTTAAAAGAATGCGTTTGCTCATGTATTACGCCACCTTGGGCGTTTTCAACTGAAGGTGGAAAATCGTTCCAAAGCAGCTCGAATGCGAGGCTTGATCGGACGGTTGCAACCTACTGTTATCAAGTTAACGCCCGAAGCGCCGCGAAGTCAAAAAAAGGTTCGATTTATTCCTCACCCTCTATTGCGCGGGCATAAGCAAAAATTGGCCGGGAGCAGGCTGATCTTGACCATCCCATCGTGATGGTCCATTGCGCGGGTTTTAGCTGGGGGCGCTCCGCTGCCTAGCCAAACGTCATCGAATCAATTCTGCGTCCGTCCCCAGCCGAAGAGGCACAAACTGATAAAGAGAATGGAAAAAGGTATCAATAACGAATAAAGCACGAACAAAATCCAAAACCACGCCGGATGCTTATCTCGCTCCAGCCAGTAAGTTTTGTAGCTTCCATACGTGCCAAACCCATAGGGCATCCGACCAGTCCTAATGGCTCTTCGTAGGATACAAAACCCAGAACCAATGCCAAACATCCCGCCTGCAGTACCAGCAAGCCCAGCAATGTCGAAGCCACCATCTGCATCTTTCAGAAATGCGACAAGCATCATACCAGATTTTTCGTCCGGTAGTTCTAATCCTCGATCGCTCATGCTGCAATCTGAAAACCGACAAAAACTTCCCTGATTTGTTAAAATCTCATCCCGTGATGCCCAAACCGCCGCACAGGGTGAAGAACAAAACACTGTCGTATTTGGGTTGCGAAGTGCGCGAACTGAAGGCAAATTGTGTTTCAGCACTGCGTCATGGAACGCCGGTTTGTCGGACGGAGAGGTGGCAGAGTGGCCGAATGCGGCGGTTTGCTAAACCGTTGTACGGGTTAAACTGTACCGGGGGTTCGAATCCCCCCCTCTCCGCCATTCTGCATGAAACTCTCGATCAAAAGCGATTATGCCGCCCGGGCCGTTTTCTGGCTTGCCCAACATTACGCGGAAGGCGCGGCGCGGACAGTCGATGACATGGCCTCCGAACAAGGCATCCCGTCCAATTATCTGGTGCAGATCCTCATAGAATTGAAGTCGGCCCAAATCGTCAAAAGCCAGCGCGGCAAGGACGGCGGTTATCTGCTGGCCCGTCCCCCGGCCGAAATCACCTTTGGCGACGTGCTGCGCTGCATTCATGGGGAAATCTTCGATTCGCCCGCTCTGGGCAATTCGCCCCCGCCGCCGGAGTTGCGCCAGGCCTGGGAACAACTGCGCCGCGCCGTCAACCAAACGGCTGATTCCATCACCTTTCAGCAAATGATCGAGGCCAGTCTTGACAAGGGGAAAATGTATTATATTTGATTTTTGCGTGTCTGGATCGGTTTTTCAGCATCAGCACCGGGTCATCTACAGTGAATGCACGGTGGGCAACCATGTCTATTATTCCCGCTACCTCGACATCCTGGAAGGGGCGCGCGGCGAATTTTTCCGGCATTTGGGCTGTCCCTTTCTCGCCTGGCAGGAGGCGGGCACGGCTTTTCCGGTCATCGGGCTGCAAATGTCCTTCAAAGCGGCGGCGCGTTACGATGATTTGCTGGAGATTGAGATCTGGGTCAACGAATTGGGCGGCATCCGGCTAAGCTTCGGCTTCCGCATCCTCAATGCGGGCGGCGCTTTGTTGGCCGAAGGGGAAACACGGCACGTCTGCGCCGGCACCGACGAGAAACCCCGCCGCCTGCCGAAGGAATTGCTCGAAAAACTCCAGCCCTTTGTGCGCCCGCCAAACCTTGCAACTTAAACATCTACCCATTCTCCTGTTAATAATGGGCGCGCCGGTCCATTGCGCTGATGCGGCCGGGGCCGGCCCGGAGGACCAATGCCGGTTCATCGGGATCAAGGACTTCGGCGGTTTTAATGCAGTGGCCTCCTCCAATGTCACGGTGCTTCTTTCCCCGGTCATCACCGCGCCGATGGCTTGGAACGAATTGGTCGTTTCCTGGAACGCCGCCATGCCGTCAAACTCCTGGCTGAAAGTCGAGGCGATGGGCAGTTATGCCGATCACGCGACCCGGTTCTACACCATGGGCGTGTGGCCGCCGGATCCCGGCCAAAACAGGCCGGGCAGCGTGCGCGGCCAGGTGGACGCCGATGGATGGGTCAACACAGACACGCTGGTTTTGAATCGTCCCGGCGCAGACGTGCGGTTGAGGCTGACCCTGGCCGGCCCGGACGGGGCGCCGCGCCCACAATTGAAGTTTCTCGGGCTTTCGTTGCTTGACAACCGCATCCATCCCGGCCCGCTGCCGCCCAACCGCGCCGCCTGGGGAACAATCGTTGACACCCCCGAGCGGTCGCAACATTCCGATTTTGCGCGTGCCGGCTCGTGCAGCCCTGCGTCGCTGGCGATGGTGCTGGCCCGCTGGGGCGGGGTTTTGCGCCGGCCTGATTTGATCCCGGACCTGCCGGCCGTGGAGGCGGGCGTCTTTGACCCGGGCTTGGACGGGACGGGCAACTGGGCCTTCAACACGGCCTACGCCGGCGGCTTTCCCGGCATGCGCGCTTACGTGGCGCGGTTCAGCGACCTGTCCGAGGTCGAAGACTGGATCGCCGCCAGCATACCGGTGATCCTCTCAGCGCCCTGGCATCTGCTCGGCCCCGGCCGGAAAGACACCGGCAGCGGGCACCTTTCCGTGTGCATCGGTTTCACAAAAGACGGCAACGTGGTCATAAACGACCCGGCGGCCAATCTGCAAAAGGGACAACAGGTGCGTCAAATATACTCCCGGCAAAATGTCATCCGCGCCTGGCAGGCATCGCACAGCACGGTCTATTTGGTCTATCCCGAAACGGCCCGAATCCCCGCCAATCGATTTGGGCATTGGGAAAACCCCTGATCGGCAATCCAGGAAAATACTTTAGGGGTCGAGATGATATATTTCTAGCGGCAACCGCGTTAGTGGTGTAGAGTATGCTAGTATTCCTAATTATGCGATCTGCCGTATTCATCGAGCGAGATGGGATATTAATTTCGGACCGGCTGGAAGGATCCCAGCCCATGCCCCCTCTGTTTTTGGAGCAGATGGAGCCGAAAACCGAGGCGCTGGAACCTTTGCGCCAGCTCAAGGCCGCCGGGTTCCTGCTCATTGCCACGACCAACCAGCCCGGCCTCTCGCACGGCACCTTGTCCCGCCGCGAATTAGATCGCATGCATTCCGTTTTGACCCAGATGTTTTGCCTGGACGATATTTTCATTTGCCCGCATGACGCGGACGACTTCTGCCCGTGCCGAAAACCCAAACCGGGGCTTTTGACCGAAGCGGCCTTCAAATGGCAGCTGAACATGGAACACTCCTTCGTCATCAGCAATAAATGGCAGGACGCCGAAGCCGCGCATAACGCGGGCTGTACTTCGCTGCTGATTGCGTCACCTTGGATTGGCAAAGGCCATCGCGACATCGTTTTAGCCAAAGTGGCGGATGTGCCTGACAAGATTACGCGGCTTCACCCCGCCTCGCGCAAACGCGACCTGATCAGCCGCTGATCACTGCGGGTTGGCGGGCTGGGGCGCGACCGGGGGGTAATCATCCGCCGCAACGCGCCGCATGCCGCCTGCAACAAACACGCGACCTTCCGCATCCACCCGCAAAACGGGGCGCGTGTCGCTGTACATATAAGTTTGGCGCGTCACCCATTGGCCTTCGGGATTGATCTCGCAATAAGTGAAAGCCCTGGCACCCGTCTGGCTCAGGACATGCAATTTGTTGAACCGATCGATCTGCGCTTCCGGGACGCTGAATGAGGTCATGCGGGCAACGGGGAATACGCGCAGGATTTTGCCGCTGCTGTCGGCCAGCCGGAAATAGAGTTTCAATTCCTTCAGATAAGTGGCTTTTAACAAGCTATAAATGCGCACCTCCGGGGCCGCGTTTGACACTCCCGGCGGCGGCGGCATCCCGAACTGCAAATTGGCCAAACCGGGCAACGGCACGCCGTTGCCGACGGTGAAGGCAACAGACTTGCAGACTATTTCCTGATGCCACTGCGGAATGCGGATTCTCGCCGAGATGCGATACCGGCCCGGCTGGCGAAAGTCGAAGAAAGGCGTCGGATTCAACGACCGGGCGCCCGCTTCGCCCGAAAGCAGCGAAAACGCGCCTTGTACGGGCATGTCCCCCAGCTTGGTGCAGACCGCGTTGTTTTCGCCGACGATGGACAGGACCAGCCAGTCATTGTCTGCGCCTAGAAAGATTTCCTGGCCGGAGCGGTTGGTGATGCGGACTTTCAACTGGAGGTCTTCGTCGGGAAGATACTGGTCCTGGGACAATTGCAACTGTGCTGTGACCCCGTTGAGCTGCGCCTGGAGCGGCCAGGCGGCCAGCAGAGCCAGCGCAGCCAATAAACCAATCCTTCTCATGCGCCGGCAGTGTAGGCGGCAGGGGGATTCGCTGGCAAGCGCCAAAGCGCGGGAAGGCGCGTAGCGGAGTGCGTCCGCATATTTCATTTTGTCTGGAGGAGGAATGCTGTAGAGTGCAGACGTTGTCATGCGTAATCTGAACCATAAACTGGCCGTGGCGCGCGGCGAACAGCCGGCCGAGTTGCTTTTCAAAAACGGCCGCGTGGTCAACGTCCTCAGCGGCGAAATCCATGAGGCAAACCTCGCGGTGGAGGACGGCCGGATCATCGGCTTGGGCGATTACAAGGGACGCAAGACCATCGACCTTCGCGGGGCCTGCATCGCGCCGAGTTTGATCGACGGGCATTTTCACGTCGAAAGCTCGCAGCTCACTGCGCCGGAGTTTGCCCGCGCCGTGGTGCCTCATGGCACGGGAGCGGTGGTCATCGACCCGCACGAATACGCCAATGTGCTGGGCTTGGACGGCATCCGTTACGTGCTGGAATCGAGCAAGAACCTCCCGCTGGATTTTTTCATCATGTTGCCTTCCTGCGTTCCGGCGACCGCGCTTGAGACTTCCGGGGCGCGCATCACGGCCGATGATTTGGGCTTGATGATCGCCGACGAGCGCGTGGCCGGCGTGGCCGAATTAATGAATTACCCCGGCGTCTATCTCGGCCAAAAAGGCGAGCTGGCCAAGATCGCCGTCGGCAAAGGCAAGGCCGTCGATGGGCACGCGCCCGGTTTGCGCGGGAAGAACCTCAACGCCTACGCCCTGGCCGGGGTTCGCTCCGATCACGAATCGACCGGGCTGGAGGAGGCGCGGGAGAAACTGCGGTTGGGCCTGCACATTTTGCTGCGCGAAGGCAGCACGGAACGGAACTTGGTGGATCTTCTTCCGCTGATTAATCCCCATAATGCGGTTAATTGCTCCTACGCCACGGACGACAAACTGGCGGGCGACCTGGTGGCGGAAGGCCACATCGACCACATGGTGCGCCAATCGATCCGCCACGGCTTGTCAGCCATCACGGCGCTGCAAATCGCCAGCATCAATACTGCCCGCCACTACCGTTTGCAGAACCTAGGCGCCATCGCGCCCCGCTACTGGGCGGACTTTATTATTTTTGACAGCTTGAAAAAGTTCGCCGTCCGGCAGACTTGGAAAAAAGGCGTGCTCGTGGCCGAGGACGGGAATTATCTGGCCAAGCCAACCACCGCCTCGCCTCTGCCGCGGGGAACGATGAATCTGCGCTACCAGGTCAGCGATCTGGAGGTCAAGGCCGCGCGATCCGGAAAAATGAGGGTCATTGAGATTGTCCCCAACCAGATTGTGACCCGGCAGGTCATCGTCTCGCCCAAAATTGAGAACGGCCGCGCTGTCGCAGACACGGGGAGGGACTTGCTCAAACTTGTAGTGGTGGAACGGCACCGTGCCACCGGCAACGTGGGTGTTGGTTTTGTGCGGGGGTTTCAGCTTAAGAACGGCGCGCTCGCCTCGACGGTGGCGCATGACGCACACAACGTGGTGGTGGTTGGGACCAACGACGCCGATATTTGCCGGGCGATCCAGGCGCTGGAACAATTGCAAGGGGGCCAGGTCGCGGTCAGAAACGGCCGCGTCACGGCGGAACTGGGCCTACCCGTGGCCGGCTTGGTTTCCGATCGTCCCCTGGAGGAAGTCATCGAGAGGCTGGACGCCCTCAACGCCGAGGCGCGGGCCATGGGCTGCAAGCTGGAGGCTCCCTTCATGACCCTTTCCTTTTTGAGCCTGTCGCCCATTCCCGCATTGAAGCTGACCGACCAGGGCCTGATCGATTCGGTGAAACTGCGCAAGACCAGCCTTTTCATTTAAAAATGCCCACTCTGCCAAACTCGCCCGACACGGATTTCATCCAACGCGCCATTCAACTGGCTGCCGAACACATGCGCGCCAAAGACGGCGGGCCATTCGGCGCCATCGTGACGCGGGGCAACGAAATCATCTCCACCGGCTGGAACCAGGTCACCTCGAAGAATGACCCGACGGCCCATGCGGAAATTGTGGCCATTCGTGGGGCGGCGGTTCGGCTGGGCACCTTTGCCCTGCAAGGATGCGTTCTTTACACCAGTTGCGAGCCGTGCCCGATGTGCCTGGGCGCGGCTTGGTGGGCGCGGGTGGAGCGCATCGTCTATGCCGCCACGCGCGCCGATGCCGCCGGTGCGGGGTTCGACGACGAACAACTTTATCGGGAACTGGCGTTGCCCTTGTCTTCGCGCCGCCTGCCCCTGCAACAGATTCTTCGCGACAAATCCGTCGAGGTCTTCGAGGAATGGCGGCAAATGCCGGACAAAGTCATGTATTGAAGTTACTTCGCCATGACGAGGCTGTCTTCGCGGGGGCGATCTTCCTCGGCTTGAACGTCGGGACTGGCGCCCGGCTCTTCCAACGGGTGCGCCTTTTGCTCGGCAACGGGTTCGTCGCTCTTGCGGAATTTGACGCTGACGATTTTGCTCACGCCATGTTCCTGCATGGTCACGCCATAGAGAATGTCGGCCATGCCAATGGTGCGTTTGTTGTGGGTGATGATGATGAACTGAGAGTAAACTATAAAATGCTGCAAAATGTGGATGAAGCGGTTGATGTTGGATTCATCCAGCGGCGCGTCCAGTTCGTCCAGCACGCAAAACGGACTGGGTTTGACCTGGTAAATGGAGAAGAGCAGGGCCACGGCCGTCATGGTTTGTTCGCCGCCGGAGAGCAATGAAATGGTCTGCAACTGCTTGCCCGGCGGGCGCGCCATGATGTCAATGCCGCATTCCAGCACGTCGCCATTTTCGACCAGGATCAAGTCGGCTTTGCCGCCGCCGAAAATCTCGACGAACATCTGTTGGAAATTGCCGCGGATCTTCTCGAAAGTCTCAAGGAACATCTGCCGCGTCTGGGTATTGATGCGGTTGATGACCTCTGTCAATTGTATCTTCGCCTGGGCCAGGTCGTCATTTTGCTTGGTCAGGAACTGGTAGCGCTGCTCGGTTTCCTCGTATTCATCGATGGCCACGAGGTTGACCGGGCCGATTTCGTCTATGCGCGTTTGCAGGGCCGAAACCTGGAGGGCGACCGCCTCCCAATCCGTCGCCGCGCCGCTGGCGGCCATTTCCTCCGGGGTCAGGGTGTGGACCTTGGCGGGGCCTTCGTCGACCACGGTGATGGTGATGCATTCGCTGCGGATGCTGTCCAGCTCCACTTGATATTTCTCGCGGATGCGGTCCCGCAGGTTTTGCAGCGCCATGTTTTTCTGGGCCAGCTCGACCTCGATGGAGGCGCGTTGTTCCTGGATTTCGTTCAAGGCGCGGCGTTGTTCGCGCAGCCCGCCGTCCGCGCCGGCGATCCGTTCTTCGCTGGCTTGCTTCAGGGCCAGCCGCTCCGCCGCCTGGGCATTGACCTGTTCGCGCTCGTGCTGGAGGCCCTCGATTTTTTGCCGCGACCCGGCGATTTCCGATTCGGCCTGGGCCTTGCGTTGCAGGAAGGACTGGATTTCGCCCCGGCGCTTTTCGGCTAAATTGGTCAATTCCGCGATGCGCTCTTCCAGCGGTTTTTTCTGGCTGGTGAAGGAAGCGCACAACTGGTCCTGGGTGGCCAGCGCCACTTTGGTTTCCGTCAACGCGGCGTTGGCGGCATCGCGCTGCTGGCGCAGGGTTTCCTGCGCGGCGGTCAGGGCGGTGAGGCGGGATTGCCATTCGCGCTCGCCCGTTTCCAAAGCGGCGGCCTGCGCGGCCAGCCCCTGCCGTTTGCGCGCGCCTTCCTCCTCCTGCGCGGCCAGGCTGCTGACCTCATAGACAACGGTCTCGATCTTCTGCTGAAGAAGTCGGGACGAATTTTGCAAAGCATTGAACTCGCCCTGGCGCGTGGCGATGGCCACTTCCTGGGTGCGCAATTCCGTTTGGGCCTGCTGCAAGCCGGCCTGCAACTGGGTTTGCTCGCTCAGCAGCGCGCCCTTGCCCCGGCTCACTTCGGCGACGCTCTCCTGCAAGGCCGCCGTTTCGGTTTGCAAACCGGCGATCTGGTTCTTGCGACCGAGAATGGACGCGGGCGCATTGCCCGAACCGTGGCCGTTCAGATAGCCGCCGGTGAAAATGCCGTGTTGATTCAGCAAGTCGCCCCCGGTCGTGACAAAGTCAAAGGCCCCGCCGCAATCGTGCCAGGCGGCGGTGGCGGCGGCGAGATCGGGCACGATCAAAGTTTGCCCCAGCAGCCGGCGCAGCAACGGCTGCACCGACGGGTCCGCTTCAATCACGCCGGCGGCGCTGACAGTCCGGCCCCGCACCAGGGCCAGGGCCTCGCTTTCCGGCGCGGCTTCCCGCCGCGGCAGCGCGGCCAGATGCAGCGCGGCCACGCTGGCCCGCCCGCTCTTGTTGGTGCGCAAATCGTCCAGGATTTGCCGCGCGGCCTCCGGCTGTTCTGTCAAGACGAGTTGCAAATGGTGCCCCAGGGCGGTCTCGATTGGCACGACGTACTGGTCCGGCACGCGGATTTTGTCCGCCAGCGAACCGAGCACATTGGCGGCGGTCTTTAGGGCGGAAAGAGCGCCGGTGCCGAAGCCCTCGTGTTCGGACTGCAATTGCTCCAGCAAGTTGAGGCGCGACCGTTTCTCGGCCTGCTGCCGCAGGAGATCGTCCAACTGTTGCGTGATATCGTTTAGTTGCCCTTCAATTTCGCGCAGGCGCTGCTGCCGTTCCTCCAGCGTGCCGCGATGGGTTTGCGCGTTCAAAATCTCCGCCTCGACGCTGGCGGAAAACTGCTGCAGCCGCCTGGCCAGCCCGGTCCGTTCCTCTTCAAGCTGGACTTTTTCGGCGGAGAGTTTTTCCAGGCGGACGGCATTGCCTTCCTTTTGCAAATCCAGGGAGTTGATCCCGTTGCGCGCGCGGCTGAGTTGCTGGGCGGCCTCGAAAGACCGGGTCTGGGCCTCGCGCAAGGCCTCCTGATTGGCGCGCAACTCGTTTTCCACACCCTGCAAAGCCTGCCGTTTCAGTTCCAGTGCCTCCTGATGGGATTGCAGGGCCGCGCTGGCGGCGGCCAGGCGTTGCGACACCTCGTCCAATTCCTGGCGCGCGGCCAGGGCGCGCTCCTCCGCCTGCGTGATCTCGCCGGCGGCCTGCGCATTCTGCGCGGCCAGATCGCGCAAACGGTCGTCGTTGAACTGGATGCGGCTTTCGTGGCGTTCGACTTGACCCTTAAGCTCCAGGCCCTGCTGCTGCAACTGGCTGATCTGCTGCTCCTGTTCGGCCAGTTCCTCGCGCAAGGCGGCCAGTTCGTTCTCGGCCCGCAGGACACTGGCGGAAAGGGATTCAATTTGCGCGCGCGCTTGCTCGAGCTGGTCCTGGCGGGCGCGAAGGTCGAGCTGGCAGAGGTCGAACTGGTGCCGGGCCAACTGCGTGTCGAGGTGCCGCAGCTCCATCATCAATTGCTTGTAACGGCGGGCCTTGCCGGCCTGGCGTTGCAGCGAGCCGATCTGGCGTTTGACTTCGCGAATCAGGTCCGCCACGCGCAGCAAATTCTGTTCGGTGGCTTCGAGCTTGCGCAGCGCCTCCCTCTTTTGCGACTTGAATTTGGTGATGCCCGCCGCTTCTTCAAACACCAGCCGGCGGTCCTCCGGTTTGCTGGAGAGAATCTGCGTGATGTTGCCCTGGGCCATGATGCTGTAACTGCTCCGGCCCACCCCCGTGCCCATGAAAAGTTGCTGGATGTCCTTGAGGCGGCAGGGGGTTTTGTTGAGAAAATATTCGCTGGCCCCGTCCCGGAAAACGCGGCGCGTCAGCGTCACTTCGTTGTAGGCGATCTCGACGCCGGCGGCACTGAGATGCTCGGCATCGACGCCGCCGATGGTGAGCGACACCTCCGCCATGCTCAACGGTTTGCGCGTGTCGGTGCCGTTGAAAATGACATCGGCCATTTCGTCGCCGCGCAAGGCCCGGGCCGATTGCTCGCCCAAAACCCAGCGGATGGCGTCGGAGACATTGGATTTGCCGCAACCATTCGGGCCGACAATGGCCGTCACGCCCGGCTGAAAGTTCAGCGAGGTTTTGTCCGCAAACGACTTAAATCCTAAAACAGTCAGATTCTTAAGATACATCCTGGATGGAGAGGAAACCACAGTCGGCAGGGTGGAGTAAAGAAAAAAACACAACATATTGGGTCTGGGCTTGCCCGCCATAGCGTTGGCGACGGTGGGTGGAGGAAAGACTGGGGAGAGGAGGCTATTTCGGTTGGAATGGATTGGCTGACAGCGGGTTCCAATGGAAAAAGGGCAAAAATCGATATTACGGTTCTTACGGTTATTTCGGATAAAAAAATGTTTCAAAATGGTGCGATTAACCCGGATTAAGTGCGAGCAAGTGCGATTAAGTCGGATTTTTTGGCCTATTCCTTGCAGGGAACAGAGCCACCGGTTATTGCAGGAGAATCTAAAACTTGAAATTGCAGATTTCATAGCCATTTTTTTATTTTTTTTTGGTTGGAATCGCTTTGAAACGGCCCGAATCGGTTTGAAAACGGCAGGCATTTCAGGGTGGCGACAGACGGTCCTCTCGCCACGGTCTCCGTTTTGGGCTTGAATTATCCATTGTTAATTATCCACTATCTATTATTCACATTTCATTAAATGAATACTACAGTTCACATATTGTTTACTCTATAGATATTTTAAAGAATTATCAAAAAATGTGATTTCTGACAGGATGAACGCCCCTGGACCCACAGGATTGCAGCCGGGACGGTTTTGGCCACAGACGAACACAGATCGACACAGATTCAGGCTTTCGGACGGCAAGTTGATAGATTGGTCCGGAAAAGGCGGAACATCCGCTACATGGTTGATAATCAACAGTTTAGCCCCGCAACACGATCCGCTGCTGAGGGGCAACATGTTTCGAGTGTCCGTCAGGTCGCGGCACGCTGGCGATAAAGGATTAAGAGATTATCCAAAAATGAACTGTCTTTTTTCAAGGACGTCGCCTTCACGGATTATTATGGATAGATTCTACCCGATTCTTTTTAAGGCTTCAATCCCGCCATCAGCTTACGAGGCGCTTTTGACGATTCGCTCCAACAATTCCTGGATTGGAATACTTTGCACCAACCCCAATGCAGGCGACCGATGATGCACCAACGCCTCTTTCAAACCCCTCCGTAATCGTCCGCGCCTGTCCCATCCTTTGACCACCACAGATGAGGGACAATTGGGTCAAGAATTGGCGAGCAGGCAATTGGTGGCAGTGAGGAGTGTTAATGCGACAAGAATTGAATCGCATGTTTTCATCTGTTTTACCTCTCGGTTGAATTAAAGTGCCCAAATCTTGGCCTCAAAAGTCGAAAACTGGAAACCATTTCAGGCGTCAAACCATACTTTTGCTCGTTTTGGTGCTTGCCGGCGGACTTTTTGCGGAAGGATTATGCATAAAATAGTGCGTAAGCATGGTTTGCTCCATATGATAAACCCGTGAGAAATCTCAATCCAAAATCCGCCCCTGCGGCGCCCTTGCGGCTGTTGTGCGCGTGCCTCCTGACTTTTGCCATGACCAGTTGCGCGACCGATCCCAGCACGCTTGCGAACGCGTCCACAAATGAATTCAATGTGCGCAAATTCGGGGCGAAAGGCGACGGAATCAATTTCGACACCGCTGCCATCCAGAATGCGCTCGACGCCTGCGAGGATACCGGGGGGACGGTTGAATTTCCGGCGGGAACTTATTTGAGCAAGCCGCTCACGCTGCATTCCAAAACGACCGTGAAACTGGACGCGGGCGCGACCTTGCAGGCGAGCACCAATCAAAGTGACTTCATGAAAACGCCGGGCGACTGGTTGAAAGCCAGGGGCAACGGCGATTTCATACCGTTCATCGGCGGCAGACATCTGACGGACGTGACCCTGACCGGCGGCGTGATTGACGGCGGCGGCGCGGTGTGGTGGGGCGAGGCTGAAAAAGCGCGCCGCATAAAGCCCGGCTACACTTTGCCGCGCCCGAATCTGATCATCATCGAACAATGCAAAAACCTGCTGTTGAAGGACATCACGCTGCAAAACTCGCCGCGATTCCATTTTGTGCCGACAGAGTGCGAGGGCGTGGTGGCTTCCAACGTCACCGTTCTGGCCCCGGAACACGCGGCGAACACGGACGCGATTGATCCGAGCGGCTGCAAGGATGTTCTCATCACCAAATGCCATATTGACGTGGGCGACGACAACATCGCCATCAAGGCGGGCAGAAAGGTCGCGGGCCGGGAATTCGCCAGTGAGGACATCACGGTGACGGACTGCGTGTTTCTGCACGGTCATGGCATGAGCATCGGCAGCGAGACGGCGGGCGGCGTCCGCCATGTGACAGTCAGGAACTGCGCCTTCGAGAACACGGAAAACGGCATCCGCATCAAATCCCAGCGCGGCAAGGGTGGCCTGGTGGAGAATATCATCTGCGACGGCATCACGATGAAGAATGTGGACCCGGCAATTACGCTGACCTGCTACTACGCGAACAATTCGGCGGGCGACACGATCGCCCCGGCGGCCGCCGATCACACGATGAAAATGTCCGAAAGAATTCCCGTTTACCGGAACATCCGCATCAGCAATCTGACCGCGACGTGTCCCAAGGCAGCGGGAACGATTGCCGGCCTGCCGGAAAGCTGCATCACCGGCGTGGTCCTGGAGAACGTGAAGATTTCCGCCGCCAAAAGTTTTGAGATACGGAATGCGAGGGGCGTCGAGTTGAAAAATGTCACCGTGACGGTGCCGAAAGGCGAGGCGTTTAAATTGAACAACGCCCAGGTGGAAGGTTTAAACTCACATTGAAACTTAGTCGGACAGGAATACCAACTCACCCCTTGTCAATACCATGTGTGCCAATGTCCACGGTAGCAAGACAATGACGCTCGACGTAAAACACGACCCGCAAATCGCCTTCCACTTCCGCATAAATCGTTCGGCCGTAATACGCGGAAAGACGGTGAATCTTGTGCGGGCGAAGACGCGGGTCAAACGGGTTTCCTTTAAAAATCTTCCATGCGCGCCGAGCTGATTCCATCTTGGTGGATGTCAGGTCGTAAAAGCTTTCCCAAAAAAGGGGTGAAAAAAGCTGAAAAAAGCCGTTGACATCTTTTGCCGCGGGGCGTATTTTTGCGCGAAGTTATCGGGCTAGACATAGCAAATTGACCATTATGCCCCGTGGCCCTTTCGGAAACGAAGGGGGATGGGGTAGTGGTTTTTTGTCGTTTCGCACGGTCAGGAGCAGGGGACATGGACTTCTGCCCATGTAGCTCAGTTGGCAGAGCGCGTCCTTGGTAAGGACGAGGTCATCAGTTCAATTCTGATCATGGGCTCCATGATAACCGTGGTGAACGGCAAAGTTTGAGAATTTTGCAGAAGAAATAAGGGTCGTGATGATCGATGAAGATCATGAATGACCGTTAAAACATAAACAAAAACACGCAGGAGATTATGGCAAAAGAAGCCTTCAAAAGAACGAAACCCCATGTCAACATCGGCACGATTGGGCACGTTGACCATGGCAAATCCACCTTGACCGCCGCGATTGTTGAAGTGCAAAGCAAGAAGGGCATGGCCGTGCCCATCAGCTACGCGGACATCACGAAGGGGGGCACGGTTCGCGACGCGACCAAGACGGTGACGATCGCCGTGTCGCACGTCGAATATGAATCTCCCCAGCGGCATTATGCGCACGTGGATTGTCCGGGGCACGCGGACTACATCAAGAACATGATCACGGGGGCGGCGCAGATGGACGGGGCGATCCTGGTGGTGAGCGCGGCGGACGGCCCGATGCCGCAAACGCGCGAGCATATTTTGCTGGCCCGGCAGGTGGGAGTGCCGGCGATCGTGGTTTATTTGAACAAGGTGGATTTGGTGGATGATCCGGAGCTGCTGGACCTGGTGGACATGGAAATCCGGGATTTGCTGACGAAATACCAGTTCCCGGGCGACAAGACGCCGATCGTTCGCGGCAGCGCGACGGCGGCCCTGAACGGGACAGAGGCGGGGTTGAAATCCATCGATGAGCTTTTGGCGGCGGTTGACAGCTTCATTCCGCTGCCGATGCGCGAAGTGGACAAGCCGTTTCTGATGTGCATCGAGGATGTGTTCAACATTGAAGGCCGCGGGACGGTGGTGACCGGCCGCGTGGAGCGCGGTGAGTTGCTGAAGATGTCCGATGTGGAGATCGTCGGTTTGAAGGATACGCGGAAGACGGTGGCGACGGACATTGAAATGTTCCGCAAGCTGCTGGACAAGGCGAGCGCGGGGGACAACGTGGGTGTGCTGTTGCGCGGGACCAAGAAGGACGAAGTGGAACGGGGCATGGTGCTGGCCAAGCCGGGCAGCATTACGCCGCACACGAAATTCAAGGCCGAGGTTTATGTTCTTTCCAAGGATGAAGGAGGCCGGCACACGCCTTTCTTCACCAATTACCGGCCGCAGTTTTATTTTCGCACCACGGACGTGACGGGGACGGTGAAACTGGCGCAGGGGGTGGAGATGGTGATGCCGGGAGACAACGTCTCGGTGGAGATCGAATTGATCGCGCCGGTGGCGATGGAAAAGGCGCAGCGCTTCGCGATCCGCGAAGGAGGCCGAACGATCGGCGCGGGCCGCGTGTCTGAGATTATAACTTGATTTTACGGCAGGAGCGCGCGAGGCGGCTTCTGCCGGGGACGAGGGACCACTCGACGGCATAGGGCGGTAGCTCAATTGGTAGAGTAGCGGTCTCCAAAACCGTCGGTTGGGGGTTCGAGTCCCTCCCGCCCTGCCATCGAGGGAGGCAAGCCCGGGGAAAGGGTTGCCGGAGGGGTGGCAGAGTGGTCGATTGCGACGGTCTTGAAAACCGTTGTGCGGGAAACCGCACCGGGGGTTCGAATCCCTCCCCCTCCGCCATCAGGAGAATGCGTTAAATGAAAGATTATTTGACAATATTGATTGTGGCTGTGGCTGCCTTGGTGGCGTTTGCGCTGCTGTGGCGGCAGGGGGCGTTTTTGCGCCTGTCCGGCTACTTCCACGAGACGTGGGATGAACTGGTGAAATGCACGTGGCCGACGTGGGATGAGTTAACGGGGTCCACGGTGGTGGTGATCATTTCGGTTGGCATCCTGGGCGGGTTCACCATGGGGGTGGATTACGTTGTGACCCTTGTGATGCATTACATTGTCTAAGGATTTGCCCATGTCAAAGAGCCAATGGTTTGTCATCCATACTTTGTCCGGCCAGGAGCAGAAGGTCAAAGAGAACATCGAAAAACGCCTGAAGGCGGAGGAGATGGGGGAGTATATCAAGGAAGTCCTGGTTCCGGTGGAGAAGGTGGTGGATGTGCGGGGCGGCAAGAAGACCGTGACCAGCCGCAAGCTGCATCCGGGCTATGTTTATATCGACATGGTGCTGGTGGATGAAGCGAACCGGATAATGGAGAAGCCGTGGTATTTTATCCAGGACACGCCGGGGAAGATCGGGATTGTGGGCGGGGACCGCCCGATTCCGGTGACGCCGGACGAGATCGCCACGATCAAGGCGCAGATTTCGGAGTCGGAGGAAACGGAGAAGCCGAAGGTCCATTTTGAAGCGGGCGAGACGGTGAAGATCAACGACGGGCCGTTTCTGAACTTCAGCGGGGTGATCGAAGAGATCGAACCCGAGCGCGGGAAACTGAAGGTGACAGTGAATATTTTCGGGCGCAATACGCCGGTGGAACTGGAGTATTGGCAGGTGGAGAAAGCATAGAAAAGAGATTTTATGGCAAAGAAGATTACAGGACAGATCAAGCTGCAAATTCCGGCCGGGCAGGCCAACCCGGCCCCGCCGGTCGGTCCGGCGCTCGGGCAGCAAGGCGTGAACATCATGGGTTTTTGCAAGGAATTCAACGCCAAGACCAAGGACCAAGCCGGGATGATCATCCCGGTGGTCATCACTGTTTTTGCGGACAAGTCCTTCACTTTTATCACCAAGTCCCCGCCGGCTTCGATCCTGCTGAAAAAGGCCGCCGGCATCGCCTCGGGATCAAAAGTCCCGAACAAGGAAAAAGTGGGCAAGGTGACGCGCAAACAAGTTTTGGACATTGTCAAAATCAAGATGAAGGATTTGAACGCGACTTCCGAGGAGGCGGCGTTCCGGGTCATAGCGGGCACGGCCCGCAGCATGGGCATCGATGTTCAGGAATAATCAACCGCGGGAGAGCGCCGTTTATGACGGCACTCGTTTGCACCGCTTTTTAAAATGCCAAGCAAAAGATATAAAAAAGCAATGGAACTGGTCGAAGCCAAAAAGCTTTATCAGTTGAAATCAGCCATCGAGGTGCTGACCAAATTCCCCAAGGCCAAGTTCAACGAAACCGTGGATATGGCGTTCAAATTGGGCGTCGATCCCAAGCAATCCGATCAAATGGTTCGCGGCACCGTGCCTCTGCCGCACGGCAGCGGCAAGACGGTGCGCGTGCTGGTATTTGCCAAGCCGGGCGCGGCAGCCGATGCGGCGCGCGGGGCCGGGGCGGAATACGTCGGCTTCGAGGAGTTGATCAAGAAATGCACGGAAGGCTGGACGGATTTCGACGTGGCCATCGCCACGCCCGACGCCATGTCAGAGGTGCGCAAGTTGGGCAAGGCGCTGGGTCCGCGCGGCCTGATGCCCAATCCCAAGACCGGCACTGTGACGGATGACACGGCCAAAGCGGTCAAGGAGGTGAAGGCGGGCCGGGTTGAATTCAAAGTGGACAAGGGCGGCAACATTCATGTGCCCGTCGGCAAGGTATCGTTTGCCGCCGACCAGATCGAGGAAAACGCCCGGGCGGTGATCCGCGCGGTGGCGAGGTCCAAGCCGAGCAGTTCCAAGGGGACGTTTATCCGCAGTTGCACTTTGTCCGCCACCATGAGCCCGCCGATCCGGGTGGACGTGCGCGAATTTCTAGAGGCCGCCTAACCCGGAGGAAACATTATCATGCGCATCGAAAAACAATATATCAGCACCGAGTATCTGACCCGGATCAATGCCTCGCCCTATTTTATCGTGGTGGATTACCGGGGCTTGAAGGTCGGCCCGATCACGGAATTGCGGAAACGCTTGAACCAGGCGGGAGCGGAAATGCATATTGTGAAGAACTCCTTGTTCCGCCTGGCGGTCAAAGAGGCGGGCGTGGCGGATTTAGGCACGACCCTGACCGGCCAGCTTGCGGTAGTGACCGGGCAGCGCGACGTGGCGTCGGCGGCGAAAGTAGTGAGGAAATTCAGCACGGAGTTTGACAAGCCCAAGATCCGTTTTGGCTATTTAAAGAACCAGCGCCTGGAGACGGCGGAAATCGTGGCCCTGGCGGATTTGCCGTCGTTGGAAGTGCTGCGCGCCAAGTTGCTGGGAGTCATCATGGCCCCGGCGAGCAAGCTGGCGGCGGTGATCAGCACGCCGGGCACGCAAGTGGTGCGGGTGCTGGCGGCGCGTGTGGCCAAAGGCGAATAAATTTTAACCGGACCCGGAGGGGTCCCAACAATTTCATTTCCGGCAAGCCGCCGGGATGAAGCAAACAACAAGAACAAAGTAAATCGTCGGCTCGCGGGCTCGCGAGCAGAATGCGTCCGCGGCTGTGGACGGCGACGAGACTGAAAGGAAATATGGCTGATATAGCAGGATTAGTGGACCAACTGGGGAAGTTGACGGTGATTGAAGCCGCCGACCTGGTGAAACAACTTGAAACCGCCTGGGGGGTGACCGCAGCCGCCCCGGCCGCCGCAGCCGCCCCGGCTGCCGCCGCAGCACCGGCCGCTGAAGTCAAGACATCGTTCGATGTCATTCTGGTTTCCGCGCCGGCCGACAAGAAAATCGCCGCCATCAAGGCCGTGCGCGAAGTCAAGGCCGGACTGGGCCTGGCGGACGCCAAGGCGCTGGTGGAAGGGGCGCCCAAGCCCGTGCTGGAAGGCGCGAGCAAGGCCGACGCCGACGCAGCGAAGAAGAAGTTGGAGGATGCGGGCGCGAAAGTTGAAATTAAATAATCATGGTGTATATTGCGGCGGCGGGAGCCTGTTCCCCGCCGCCCAATTTGAACCAAAGAGATCGATTTTCTAAACGAATTTCATCGTCTCAAAGAGTGTTTTTGGACCGGCGCGTTTTCTGGACTCCAGGGAACGGGCCTTTTGTCGTTTGAATTAAACAAGAACCCGGCCCGGGCCGGTGATTAATCAGAGGTCACAATGCCATCACGATTAGCTGAACGCGTACATTTTGGAAAAATCAAGGAAGTCATCGCCCCGCCGAACCTGATCGAGTTGCAGACCAACTCCTACAAGGAGTTTCTGCAAACCGACGCGCCGCCGTCCAAGCGCAAGAACATGGGGTTGCAAGCGGTGTTCACGGAGGTTTTCCCCATTGAAAGTTATGATGGCAAGTGCGTGCTGGACTTTCACAGCTACGAGGTTGGGGAGCCGAAGCATGACTGGCTGGAATGCCTGCGGGAGGGGATCACCTACGGCGCGCCGCTGCACGTCACTTTCCTGCTGAAGGAGGAGAAGAACGCCAAGGAAGAAAAGGTTTTCATGGGCGAGCTGCCTTTGATGACGCCGCAGGGCACGTTTGTTATCAACGGGGCCGAGCGCGTCATCGTCAGCCAGTTGCATCGCTCGCCGGGTCTGGCCTTTGAAGCCAGCCAGCATCCCAACGGCAAGACGCTGCATTCCTTCCGGATCATCCCGGACCGGGGCTCCTGGTATGAAGCGCAGTTCGACACCAGCGATTTGCTCTACGTTTATCTGGACCGCAAGAAGCGGCGCCGCAAGTTTTTGACCACGACGTTTTTCCGGGCGTTGGGCTATGGCAGCGATGCCGACATTTTGAAACTGTTCTATGACATCGAGGAATTGAGCGTTAAAGAAGCGGAAAAACTCGAGGACATCCAAAACAAAGTGCTGATCGAGGATGCGGTGGACAACGACAAGGGCATCGTGGTGGCGCGCGCGTTTGAGCCGCTCTCGAAGGCGGTGGTGAAGCAGATCGCGGAGTTGGGAGTCAACAAGATTAAAGTGGTGGATACGACGGTGGATGACGGCATTGTCATCAAGTGCCTGAAGAAAGACCCGAGCAAGAACGAGGAGGAGGCGCTGAAGGATATTTACCGGCGGCTGCGTCCGGGCGACCCCCCCACCGCGGCCAACGCCCGCGCCCTGATCAAGCGCTTATTTTTTGACGCCAAGCGTTACGACCTCGGGCGTGTGGGCCGGTATAAAATCAACCAGAAATTGGGCATCAAGGGAGGCGATTCCCGCATCCTGACCAAGGAAGATCTGGTGGCGGCGACGAAGTATCTGCTCCGGCTGAAGAAGGGCGAAGGCTCGCTGGACGACATTGATCATCTGGGCAGCCGCCGCATCCGAACAGTGGGCGAGTTGCTGGCGAACCAATGCCGGGTTGGCCTGGCGCGCACCGAGCGATTGGTCAAGGAGCGCATGACGTTATTCGACCAAAGCCTGGAAAGCATGTCGCCGCAGAAGTTGATCAATCCCAAGGCGCTTTCGGCCGTGATCCGGGATTTCTTTGGGCGCAGCCAGCTTTCCCAATTCATGGACCAGATCAACCCATTGGCTGAGTTGACGCACAAGCGGCGTCTGTCCGCCCTCGGGCCGGGCGGCTTGTCCCGTGACCGCGCCGGATTTGAAGTGCGCGATGTTCATCCTTCGCACTACGGTCGCATCTGCCCGGTGGAAACGCCGGAAGGGCCGAACATTGGATTGATTGCTTCCCTGGCGACCTTCGCCCAGGTGAATGATTTCGGTTTTTTGGAGACGCCCTATCGCCGGGTTGAAAAGGGCCGCGTTTCCAGTCATCTGGATTACCTCACGGCCGACCGCGAGGAAACTTATATAGTGGCCCAAGCCAATTCTCCGATCGACGACAAAGGGAATTTTCTGAGCGAACGCGTCACGTGCCGTTGCAAAGGGGACTTCATCGACGTGGAGCCGGCCCGGGTGGATTACATGGATGTCTCGCCCAAGCAACTGGTATCCGTGGCGGCCAGCTTGATTCCCTTCCTGGAGCATGACGACGCCAACCGGGCCTTGATGGGATCGAACATGCAGCGCCAAGCCGTGCCGTTGCTGGTGACTGAAGCCCCTTATGTGGCGACTGGTCTGGAGGAGCGGGTGGCCCGCGATTCCCGCGCGGTTCTTGTGGCGGAGGATGCGGGCAAAGTCGCCTCTGTCACCGGCAACATGGTCATCACCACGCCGGACGGCAAGCTTCCGGACAGCAAGAAGAAGATCAAGACTGACGCGGGCAATGGCATTTGGGTTTATCCCATCCGCAAGTTCATGCGATCCAACGCGGCGACTTGCATCAACCAGAAGATTTTGGTGGCCAAGGGCGACACGATCAAGAAGGGCCAGGTCATCGCGGACGGACCCTGCACCCAGGGAGGCGAACTCGCCCTGGGCCGCAACGTCCTTTGCGCCTTCATGCCTTGGAACGGATATAACTTCGAGGACGCCATCCTCATCAGCGAACGCATTGTCAAAGACGATGTGTTCACTTCCATTCACATCGACGAATTTGAAGTGGGCGCGCGCGACACTAAACTCGGTCCGGAAGAAATCACGCGCGATATTCCCAATTTGGGCGACGAGGCGTTGAAGAATCTGGGGCCGGACGGGGTCATCCGCATCGGCGCTGAAGTCAAGCCCGGCGACATTTTAGTGGGCAAGATCACGCCCAAGAGCGAAACGGAATTGGCGCCCGAAGAGCGATTGTTGCGCGCCATATTCGGCGAGAAGGCCGCGGACGTCAAAGACACATCGCTGAAAGTGCCCTCCGGCACCTACGGCATCGTCATGGACGTCAAAGTCTCCTCCAAGAAGGAGCGCGAGGCCGAAGTCAAAACGGCCCCCGAGACCAAGCGCCACGGCAAGGAGGCGCAGGATGACCACCGGGCCAAGACAGATGAGTTGCGCGAGCAACTGACTGAGGCGCTGAGCAACATTCTGCTCGGCGAAAAAATCCCCCTGGACGTGGTTAATTCCGAGACGGGCGAAATCATCATCCCGGCCAACCGGAAGATCACCAAGACGCTGTTGCGCAAGCTGGCCCAGGTTTATGATCGCATCGAGATCGATCCTTCGCCCATCCGCAACAAGATCAACGAAATCATCGGCACGTTCAAAAAGAAGTTCGACGATCTGCAAATGCAGCACGACGAAGAGGTGGAACGGGCGGAAGCCGGCGAGGAAATCGACAGCGGGGTGATCAAGTCGGTCAAAGTGTATGTGGCCTCGAAGCGCAAATTGTCGGTTGGCGACAAGATGGCGGGGCGTCACGGCAACAAGGGGGTGGTGGCCAAGATCGTGCCGGAAGAAGACATGCCGTTCCTGGCCGACGGCACACCGGTTGACATTGTTTTGAATCCGCTGGGCGTGCCTTCGCGCATGAATGTCGGGCAGGTGTTGGAAACGCATTTGGGCTGGGCGGCCAAGTTCCTCGGACTGAAGTTTGCCACCCCGGTTTTCGACGGCATCAAGGAAAAGGAAATTCGCGCCTATTTGAAGGACGCCAAATTGCCCGAACACGGCAAAATCATTCTAATTGACGGGCGCAGCGGCGAGCCATTCGACCAGGAGATCGTGGTGGGGAACATTTACATGATGAAGCTGGGCCATTTGGTGGCCGACAAGATTCACGCCCGCGCGGTGGGGCCGTATTCGCTGGTCACACAGCAACCGCTGGGAGGCAAGGCGCAGTACGGCGGGCAGCGTTTCGGCGAAATGGAAGTGTGGGCCATGGAAGCTTACGGCGCCGCCTACAGCCTGCAAGAATTGCTCACCGTCAAATCGGACGACGTGCAGGGGCGCACGCGCATTTACGAGAGCATTGTCAAGGGCGACAACTGCCTGGAAGCCGGCGTGCCAGAGTCATTCAACGTGCTGGTCAAGGAAATGCAATCTTTGGCCATGGACGTAAAGGTCGGATATTCAAATCCCGTGGAACAAGCCGCGGCCGCGCAAGCCACTACTTTAAGCAGTCTCAAGTAAACAGAAGTCATACTGCAACGATATACGCACCATGAATACTAAAGAAACCGCCCGCGAGTTGCTTGGCCTGGACAAGGTGAACCAGGTCGATTATGTCGCCATTTCCGTTGCCTCACCCGAGGCCATCCGGGCCTGGTCAAAGGGGGAAGTCAAAAACCCGGAGACGATCAATTACCGGACATTCAAGCCCGAAAAGGGCGGGTTGTTTTGCGAGCGCATTTTCGGTCCGGTCAAGGACTGGGAATGCTCGTGCGGGAAGTACAAACGCATCAAGCATCGGGGCGTGGTATGTGACCGTTGCGGCGTGGAGGTGACGCTGGCCCGCGTGCGGCGGGAACGCATGGGTCATATTGAGCTGGCTGTGCCGGTATCCCACATCTGGTTTTTCAAGTGCATGCCGTCCCGCCTCGGGCTGGTGCTCGACATGACGGCGCGCAATCTGGAACGGGTCATTTACTACGAGGATTACATGGTGATCGACCCCGGTTCGACGCCGCTGAAGCTGCATCAGTTGCTCAGCGAACACGAGTATCGCGAGGCGCGGGAAACGTACGGGGCGGAAGGTTTCTCCGCCAAGATGGGGGCCGAGGCAGTGAGGGAAGCGCTGGGCAATGTCGATCTCCAGAAGCAGGTTGATCATTTGGCCATCGCCATGACCGAGACGAAGAGCAAACAGATTCGCAAGAAAATCGCCAAGCGCATCAAACTGCTGTCCGCGTTCCGCGATTCCAAGGCCCGTCCGGAGTGGATGGTGCTGATTGTATTGCCGGTGATTCCGCCGGATTTGCGCCCGCTGGTGCCGTTGGAAGGCGGCCGGTTTGCCACATCCGATCTGAACGATCTTTATCGCCGCGTGATCAACCGCAACAACCGGTTGAAAAATCTTTTGCAGCTCAAGACGCCGGAAGTCATCATCCGCAATGAAAAGCGCATGTTGCAGGAGGCGGTCGATGCCTTGTTCGACAACGGACGGCATGGCCGGGCTGTGACCGGCGCCGGCAACCGCGCTCTCAAATCCCTGAGCGACATGCTGAAGGGCAAGAGCGGACGGTTCCGCCAAAATTTGCTCGGCAAACGCGTCGATTATTCCGGGCGCTCGGTCATTGTGATCGGTCCGGAATTGAAACTGCACCAGTGCGGGTTGCCCAAGAAAATGGCCCTGGTCCTTTTCGAGCCGTTCATCATCCGGCGCTTGAAGGAGTTGGGCTACGTCCACACCGTCCGATCGGCCAAGAAGATGATCGAACGGCAGTCGCCGGAAGTGTGGGACATCCTGGAAGAAGTGACCCGCGGCCACCCCGTGCTGCTCAACCGCGCCCCGACGTTGCACCGCTTGTCCATCCAGGCGTTCGAACCCATTTTGATCGAAGGCGAGGCGATTCGAATCCATCCCCTGGTCTGCACGGCCTACAATGCCGACTTCGATGGCGACCAGATGGCCGTCCATGTGCCGCTGTCGGTCGAGGCGCAATTAGAAGCGCGCCTGCTCATGATGGCGCCGAACAATATTTTCAGCCCGTCGAGCGGTCGCCCCATCATGACGCCGACGCAGGACATCACGCTGGGATGTTTTTATTTGACAGCAGAGCCCCGCGCCAAGAGGGAGGCGAAGGCCCCGATGCTGTTCGGGTCCAAATCCGAAGTGATCTTTTGCTACAACGACGGCGGGCTCAAGATCCATGACCGGATCCGCCTGGCCAATCCCGACCGGGGCCGGAAGACGCAATACGGCGACTCGGAACGCAATGCCATTGAGACGACGGTGGGCCGGGTAATTTTCAGCGAAATCTGGCCGGAGGAACTGGGCTTTCTCAACCGGAACGCCGGCAAGGCCATGTTGGGCGAACTCATCTGGACCTGCTACAAGGTGTGCGGGCATGAAAAGACGGTGATCATGCTGGACAACCTCAAGGAGCTGGGCTTCCGTTCCGCCACGCGCTCCGGCTGCTCGATCGGCATTGATGACATGATTATTCCCAAGGAGAAAGACCAGGAAATCTCCAACGCGCAAAAGCAAATCTCCGAAGTCGAGAAGCAATATCGCAAGGGCGTCATCACGCCGGGCGAGCGTTACAACAAGGTGGTGGACATCTGGACGCACTGCACCGATCAGATTGCCAACGTCATGCTGCGCACGCTCGAAGCCAACCACGGCAAGCTGGAGTACAACCCGGTCTCGCTCATGGTGGATTCCGGGGCGCGCGGCAACCGGCAGCAGGTGCGCCAACTGGCGGGGGTGCGCGGCCTCATGGCCAAGCCCAGCGGCGACATCATCGAGAAGCCGATTCTGTCCAACTTCCGCGAGGGCCTGACCGTGCTGGAATATTTCATTTCGACCCACGGCGCCCGCAAGGGGCTGGCGGATACCGCGCTCAAAACGGCCGACTCCGGCTATATGACGCGCAAATTGGTGGATGTCTCGCAGGACGTCATCATCCGCATGGACGATTGCGGCACGTCCAACGGCATTTGGGTACAGGCCATTTATGAAGGCGAGGATGAAGTGGTGAAGCTGGGCGAGCGCATCAACGGGCGCATCGCCTGCGACGATATTGTCGATCCGCGCAACACCAAGATCGGGCTGGTCAAGGCCGGCGAGATGATCGACGAAGTGTCGGCGCGGGCCATCGAAGCCAGCGGGGTGGAACGCGTGCGCATCCGCTCGGTGCTGACGTGCGAAAGCAAGCACGGGATTTGCGCCAGTTGTTACGGGCGCAACCTGGCCACGGGAGGCATGATCAAACGCGGCGAAGCGGTCGGCATCATTGCGGCGCAATCCATCGGCGAACCGGGCACGCAGTTGACCATGCGCACATTCCACATCGGGGGCACGGCCTCGCAGGTTTTCAAACAGCCGCAGATCAAAACCAAGTTCGACGGGGTGGTGCGCTACAATGACGTTCGCATGGTGGAGCTGGAAGATGGCAGCAGCATTGTGCTGAACAAGAACGGCTCCATTTCGATTCTGGCCGAAGAGGGCGGGCGCGAATTGGAAGCCCACAACCTGGTGATCGGCTCGGTGATTTCCGTCAAGAACGGCGGCCGGGTCAAGAAAGGCGAGCCGTTCGTGCAATGGGATCCGTACAACGTGCCCATCCTCTCCGAAAAAGCCGGGCGGGTGAAGTTTGTCGATATCATCGAGGGCGTCACCATGAAGCAGGAGGCGGATGAAACCACCGCGCAGGAAGCGATGGTGATCATCGAGCACAAGGAAGATCTTCGCCCGCAAATCGTCATTCTCAGTGAGAAGGGCGAAGCGCCGGCCAGCTATCCGATTCCTTCCGGCGCGCACATCGTCGTGACTGAAGGGGATAAGATCGTCGCGGGCACGTTGATGGCCAAGACGCCGCGCAAAACGTCCAAGACCAAGGATATCACGGGTGGTCTGCCGCGGGTGGCGGAGTTGTTCGAGGCCCGGCGTCCCAAGGACGCCGCGGAGATTTCGAAGATCGACGGCATTGTCGATTTCGGCCCAAGCGTGAGGGGCAAGCGCACCATTCTGATCAAGGAGCCGCAAACCCAGGTCGAGGAGGAGCACCTGATTCCCATTGGCAAACACGTCATTGTTTTCAAGGGCGATTTTGTCAAGAAAGGCCAGCAGCTTACCGAAGGGCCGGTTGATCCGCACGAGATTCTGGACATCTGCGGCCCGCAGGAATTGCAGGAGCACCTGGTCAACGAAGTGCAGGAGGTTTATCGTTTGCAGGGCGTGACCATCAACGACAAGCACATCGAGATCATCGTCCGCCAGATGTTGCGCAAAGTCCGCGTCACCGAACCAGGCGACACGCAATTTCTCTGGGGCGAGCAGATCGACAAGATCGAGTTCGAAAAAGAGAATATGCGCGTGGACAAGATGGGCGGCAAGCCGGCCGAGGCGCAACCCGTTTTGCTGGGCATCACCAAAGCGTCGCTGGAGACGGAGAGTTTCCTCAGCGCCGCTTCGTTCCAGGACACGACCCGCGTTCTCACCGAGGCCGCCACCATGGGCAAGGTGGACTATCTGCGCGGCTTCAAGGAAAACGTCATCATGGGCCACATCATACCGGCCGGCACGGGCTATCAATTGCACCGCCGCGTCGATCTGAAGCCGTTGGTTGAGCCGCCGCCGGTCGAGGAAAGCGAGGCCCTGGCCCTGCCGCTGGTCGAACAGCCTTTGGCGGGTTAGACGGGTTGGTTCGCAGCGTTCAAGTTATCGAGAATGGCCGGCGTGAACGCCGGCCATTTCCTTTGCAGATGGATCAGGCCGCGCCGAGGAGCGCGTGGACTTTGGGCATCCAGTCGCTGATCGGGATTTTCTGGGGGCAATGCTCTTCGCAATCGTGACAGGCAACGCAGGCGGCGGCCCGCGCCGCTTCCGGGATGAAAATCTGATACTTGAAGCTCGCGCCCGGAATGTCTTCGTAGAGGAAGGCATCGTTATACATTTCAAAGTCGGCCGGGATGTTCACACCATTGCGGCAGGGCATGCAGTAGCCGCACTTGGTGCAGGGAATGGCCGCGCGTTGCTGGTACTTTTCCTGCAATTCGGCTATCAGTTCGTGGTCCGAGGCTTGAAATGAACTGCTGCGGGCGCGGGAGGCGGAGACCAAGTTGGCTTTCAATTGGTCCATATCGCTCATGCCGCTTAAAACCACCGATACTTCCGGCTGGTTCCAGAGCCATTGCAGCGCCCAGTCCACCGGGGAACGCTTCACCGCGGCGCGCTCAATTACTTGGGCAATGGAGGCGGGAGGATGCGCCAGCCTGCCGCCGAGCAGCGGTTCCATGATGACGACCGCCAGGCCTTTGGCAGCCGCCAACTTCAAGCCCTGCGTGCCGGCTTGGTTTTTCGTATCCATGTAATTGTACTGAATCTGGCAGAAGGTCCAGCCGTCGTAGCCGTTGATGATGTCCGGGAAACTCTCATAATTGTCATGGAAGGAGAAACCAAGATGCACGATGCGTCCGTCGCGAATCGCAGCCTCCGCCTTTTCCAGGAGTTTGTATTTCGGCACGATTTCGTTCCAGCGGCCTTGATCGAGGGCATGGAGCAGATAAAAATCGATGTGATCCGTCTGGAGCTTGCGCAGTTGTTCATTCAACATCCGGTCAAAATCGTCCTCCTTTTGGATCAACCAAACGGCGGACTTGGTGGCGATCTTCACCTTGTCGCGATGGCCGTGCAACGCCTTGCCCAGAACCGTTTCGCTGTTGCCTTGGTGATAGATGTAGGCGGTGTCGAAATAATTCACGCCCTGATCGATTGCGTGGCGGATCAGGCGCACCGCTTCCGGTTCGTCGATGTTTGGGCCGTTGGGGTTCCCATCCACGGTGGGCAGACGCATGCAGCCAAATCCCAGAACAGAGGCGTTCCACTCCAGCTTGCCGAACTTGCGATATGGCATGGGCATAATGGTTTGAGTTTATTCTTGGACGAAGGTCGTCGGGCGTTTTCCGGCGTGGTGGATGCCGGCGCCAAGCCAGGCGATGGTCTGGCCCAGATCATTCATGTTGCGCAGGGCCTCGTCGTCCTTGGAGACATCGCCCTTGTCCAAGCCAAATCCGAGGTTCCAATAGGTCGATCCAGGCACGATGAAGCCGGACATGAGAAACATGTGGTTCATGGTGTCGAAGGCGTGGGTGCCGCCGCCGCGTCTGACCGCTACGATGGCGGCCCCGATTTTTCCACGGAACAATCCGCCGTTGGCCAGCGCTACCAAACCGGCGCGATCCAGCAGCGCTTTCATTTCAGCGCTGACATCGGTGAAGTAGGTGGGGGAGCCGAGGAGGATCGCGTCGCTCGCGATCATTTTCTCGAAGCACTGGTTGAAGAAATCGTTTTTCTGGCTGCACCGGGAGTTCTTCTTCTCGAAACACTGGTAACAGGCCTGGCAGCCGCGGATGGGCGCTCCGCCAAGTTGGACGAACTCGGTGTCCCAGCCGGCAGCCGCAAGGGGCGCCAAGGCCTTTTTCAAAAGAATTTCAGTGTTTCCCCCCTTGCGCGGACTTCCATTGATGGCAATGACTTTCATATTTCTAATGTGTCATAAAACACCGATTAGATGTTCTCATTGATGGTCAGCCTGTCAAGGAATTACGGAATTTGTGTTGCGCATTTTTCAAAGCAGAACGGGGGTCGGCATGGATGGTTGTTGGGGAAAGGCGGGCGCAAGGGCAACGCGGGGTTTGCCGTCCCCGTCTCAAGAATGGGATGACTTCGCTGTGATTGGTTCGACGCCCAATCTTGATTTCCCCGGCATTTCTGGCCAATTTGACGCGAAATGATTTGTTCGACTGAAATTCACGCATTCAGGACATTTTTATGCCTCTTGATTTTGCTGGCCGCCGGGTCTGGCGCGCAGGCTGCCGACGGCGCTTACGCCCGGCTCCTGCCCAACGACGGCAATAATGTTTACCCTGCGATGGGCCTCCTGCGGCAATGGCCCGCTGGCGGTCCAAAGGAACTCTGGCGCACCACCATCGGCGATGGCAAAAGCGCCGTCATCGAAGCTGGCGGACGCGCCTTCACCGCCGCACAGATGGAGGGGAGGCAGTGGGCCTTCTGCCTTGATCCCGTTACTGGCAAAATCCAATGGAGAACCATGCTCGCCACCAATGAGAACCATCACCAAGTCAGCGGCCCCCTCTCCTCACCAGTCGTGGATGGCGACCGCGTTTACTGCATCCCCTACCAGAACGACAACGGCGACATCTACAAGCTGCGTTGTCCGGTGTTCTGCCTTCGCGCCAGCGACGGCGGCGTGGTCTGGAGCGAAGGCGAGAAATTCGTCTCGACTGAAGGCTCGACACCGTTAATCGTTGGCAACACGCTCTATATTTCCTCCAGCTATCGCGACTGCGTCCTTGTCGCGGTTGATAAAATGACCGGCAAACTTCTCTGGAAAGCCCCCGAACCGGCTGATGCCGGCCAGAAGGCCGTTTTTGGAGCCGGCGCCTCGCTAACCTATCAAGTCGTTGGGAGCATCCCCCAGATCATCGTCAGCATTTACCGGAACGACAATATGGGTGTTAATGCCCAAACCGGCGAAATACTCTGGCATTGGCAGCTTCCCACACCAGTCTCCTCCGGCATGGTCAGCACCCCGGTGGCGTTGGGCTCACGACTCTTCATGTCCGGTTTCCAAGGGACTGGCTCCTGGGGCATCTGCCTCGACATGCAAGCCAAAGACGGCAAAATCGCGCCCGTGATCCGCACTCAAAGCAATCGGCTGCAATGCAATGCCTATCACACGGTTTCCATTGTTGACGGCGCCGTTTATGGCTTCGGCCTGGGCGCGGAACAGGAATGCCTGCAATGCACTGACCTTGAAACCGGCAAGTTGCTCTGGGAACAGGCCGGTCCCGACTGGTCCCGCAAATGCAATCTAACTGTCGCCGACGGCTTGATTTTTGCGCTGACCAAGAAGGATGAACTTGTGCTGGCCGAGGCCAACAAGACTGGTTACAAGGAGTCGGGCCGCGTCAACCCTGGCATCAAACTGGGCATCCCGCAGCAACCCACCCTCTTTAACGGCCGTCTCTACCTGCGAGGCATCGACACGATTGTTTGCTATCAAGCCGTCGCCCAATGAATCCGTGTTTCGCTTCTTTGGCGAAGCGCGCATCAAATCGGTGTCAGCCTTCGAGCGCCTTGCCCTTCGTTCTCATGTAATGGAACAGGTATTGTTGGGCGTAGCCGGAGTGGGGGCCGAAATGGGTCCGGCTGAAACGATGCAGGCGCGCCACCTTGACCCGCCGCTTGGAAAAATAAAGCTGGCGCAGCGCCTTCATGATCCAGACGTCCACGGGAAAGGCCTGTTGAAATCCATAGCCGAACAACAGCACGCAATCGGCGATTTTCGGGCCGACGCCGGGCAGTTGCAGCAGTTGCGCGCGCGCCTCCTCCAGCGCGGCGCCATGCAGCGCGGTTAAATCCACTTCGCCGCTGCGCAATTTCCGCGCGGTGTCCAGCAGGTAGGGGGCGCGGAACCCCAGTTTGCACTCGCGCAGGCCGGACTCCGTCGCTTCCGCCAATCGCGCGAAATCCGGAAAGGAATGGACCGCCTCATGGCCGCCAGGCACCGCCAGCGGCCCGCCAAATCGGCGGCAAAGCAGGGCGATGATTTGCTGAATTTGCACAATTTGTTTGGTGGAGGAGCAGATGAAGGAGGCCAGGCATTCCCACGGCTCCTGCCGCAACAAACGCAGGCCCGCGCACGCCTGGACGGACTTTTGCAGGGGTTCATCCGGCGGAAATGTCTCGAAGATGTTGCGAAGGTCGATATCCAGTTGCAGGTAGTGCCGTAGCCAATCCCAGTCCGCCACCGGCGTGGCCGTTTCCGCGAAGATGCGGTTTTGTTCCTGTCGCAAGCGGACCCAGCGCCCGGCCACCACGCCTTCCCAGGCACCATTCATCCAGCGCCAGCGAAAGGCCTGGCCGGAAGTCAGCGTGGCCGCCAGATCGTAGTTATCGGCAAGGAATTCCATGTCGGTTCTTAATCTAAATCCTACTCTTAATCCTAATCTCCACTTCCGCGAAGAAGATTAGGATTAAGATGAGGAGGGGTGCCTGGAAATTCCGTCATACTGCGGGGGGGGGCAAAGGATTGCCCGCCCTACTTCTTGCTCTCCAATTCCCGCAGCAAGTGGTGGACAAACAGCGTATTGTCGCTTTGCAAATAATGCATGGTCCCGCCCATGCGGGAATAGCTTTTGCAAAAGCGCAGATAATAGGCCGGATTGTCCTTGGGCGGTTCGCCCTTGCTCCAGTCCCAACGGCCGCCGTCCTGCAGATCGACCACATAGAGGTTGTGGCCGCGCACAATGTCGCGCCCGGCCTGCAAGCGGAGGTTGTTGACGCAACTGAGGCTCTTCTCAAACACTTGCGGCCCCATGATCGCCGAACCGACCGAGAGCACGACCCCGCCGTCCAACTGCTCCACCGCCCCGGCAAAGAGACGAAAGTCGGCGTCGGCGCCCCGGCCGATGGCCGCGCCATTAAACATGGGATGGACGGCGATGATGTCGTATCCGATTCCCGGATGAACGGTCAAAGGCACATTGAGCCGGAAACTCTGCGCCAGGACGCTGCTGCTTTTCCACGGATGTTTGACTTCGTGCCGGCCCGCCGCCAACTGGTGGACGCGCATGGCCTGCAACAACTCCGCGCGCGCCGGGGCCAGCGCATTGGCCGGGGCGGCAACAAGGGCCGTTTCCAGGGACTCGACAGTCGGCAGGGTCGTGCCGTCCTGGATGATGAATTGGCCCATGGCGCGGCCAAAGCCCGCGCCGTTCAACGCGCCGGCCAGAAGAGCCAGATGAACGTTGCGGCCCGTTTCCTCCCAGGCGCCGAACGTGCCCGTCCCGACATTGTCCCTGACGCTCTCGGTCGAAACTCCGGCATAAGCAAATTCCCAATCGTGGATGACGCCCGCGCCGTTGGTCGCCAGATGAGTAATCCAGCCTTGCTCCAGCAGCCGAACCAGGATATCCGCCGCGCCATTTTTTATCAGATGCGCTCCGTAGGTCAGCATGACCGCCGCTCCCTTCCGCCGCGCGCCAGTGATTTGGCCGGCACAATGCCGGATTTGCGCCATGGTATGCTCCGGGCACGGCGGCGGCGTTGAGCCGGGATCGATCAAAATATCCTCCAGTCGCGCCAGGCTTTTGCGCCGGGCCAGCGGCAGGACCTTCACTTTTGTCAAATCAATGGGCGTCGTTGTCATACTGGAAACCGCGCGGTCAGCTTGGCAGACATTGGCCCGCCGGTAAAGCGGCAGTTTTTCCTAAGCAGAATGGCCCAGCGCCTTGTTCATTTCCTGCACCAGCCAGTCGGCTTCAGGTTTGTTGGCAATGCCAGTACCAACGGAGAATTTCTCTTCGCTTCGGGTGATGAGCTGGATGCTGTAAAACAACTTTTGCCCGGACGTAAAACCGATTTTGCTGTCAAAATGCGCGACTTCGCCCGTGTCAAACGAACGTGTCCGGCCAAAAATCAACCAGTGCTTTGTTGCGCGCACGCCTCTGGAATGAAAAATCACGCGGCTCTGTTTGAACCAGAGATTGAAACAGGCGATGAGGAGAAACACCTCCGCCAGGCCAAACACGACTCGAAAGAGCAACGGCCCATTCATATGAATCAGGACCCATACCACCGCCGACCAAACCAGCATGAACGCAGTAACCCCAAGTACCATGCCGAGGTTCCGCGCCGCTGGGAAGAAAAACTCCCGTCCGCCCGGCGCGTTGCGGATCTGAATTCTCGAATGTTCGTCACGGCGGACTTCCTCGATGGGTATTTGCAGGGAGGCCGTCGGATCAGGTTCAGCCGTGCGGGCCGCCGCTGCGCCGGCGACGTTGAAAACCGGCACGTCAAACATCGCGTCAAAATTTGGTCCGGACATTTTGGCCTGCGCTTTCAGCCGCCAAATAATCGCCAACCCACCATGCGCGAAACATTCGGGCTGGCCGGCCGGCAGAGGCAAATGAACCGGAAAGACGGCATGGTCCCCTTGCGTTGAAACCGCTTCGTTTTTCAGAAATCTTTCATCCTGCCAGACCACATTTTCAGTCGTATTTTTGCCGCCCCTGTTTCGACGAATGCAGGATAACTGGAGACGCAATCCCTGCTCGGGGCGGAAGGGCGCGCCGGTTTCGATCAATCCTTCCAGTGCGCCGCCAAGCGCGCCGGGGGTGGAAGCCATGACAAAAGTGGTTTCACCGAAGCGCCGCTGTCCGCGCTGTTGCCGCAGCGCATACAGCAGGAGGAATAATCCGATTGCGGGGAAGATCAAAACGAGAAAAGCCAGGTAGTTTCCCCTGTGCAATTCCTTGGGGAGAACAAAAAGTGTCATGAGCCCACCCATGATGCCAAAAACCAACCCCATTACGTAAAATGGAATCAGAACCGCGCCCATCGAGGATTTGATTTTGCCCGCCGCCCAGTCGGGGCGCGCCAGCCACGGTTTTTCGGCGCGCGGCGGTGGAGCGGCGTCCGTGCCAAGTCGGAAAGGGAAGTTGCTCATGGTCGGGTTTCCAGATTACTGCAGAAAGTTCGCTGATCCAATTACAATATGCCGGCAATGTTAGACCGGCAGCTTAAGGAATTGCAAACGGCAGCTTGAGCAATCGGGAGATCGAGACCATGCAAAAAACCCGTTGCAATGACGTCCATCGCAACGGGCAAATTGGTTGCGGGGGCGGGATTTGAACCCACGACCTTCAGGTTATGAGCCTGACGAGCTACCAGGCTGCTCCACCCCGCGATCCATTGGCCTTTCCACCATAGTCCCGGCCCAGGCACTGCGCAAGCCCTAAAATCACTGCTGCGATGGCGGAGTCCGCCGCGCCCGGGCAGGGAACGAAAAACCATTGCCCGCACCCGGCAGGCCTGGAATGCCTGGCGGAGGGGTTCTGCCCTGCGGGAACATGGGCCGTCCAGGCATCCCGTTTCCGGGATGGTGCTTTTCTTCTTTCTCCGATGGAGCAGCAGCAGTCGGCGCGGGGGTCTCGCCCAAGCTGTTGTCTTTGACCGTCAGCTTCATCGCCACACCCGCATTGATGACGTCGACCTCGTCCTGCGCCGGGGAAATCTTGACCAACTCAAATTTGCCGTCGGAGCTTTTTTCGCCCTCCGCCAAACTGTAATAAAACGGCCCTTCCTTTTTGTCCTTGGGCTGGGAAAGAAACAGAACCCGGCTCGTGTTGCCGATGTTGACAAAACCGGTGATTTTGACCACGGGCAACTCCTCCTTGGCTTTGTCGGTGTCAGAAGGAGGCGGTGGCGGCGTAGTCAAATGAAAGATGTTCTTTTCGACAATGACGGAATACGGATTGGAAGCATCGTCCGCCGCCGCGACGGGCGTCATGCTTTGGGAAACCGCGCCGTGCAGCCCCCCCTGCATCGCCCCCAAGGCGGTCCCCATCAGGAACAGAAAACACCCCCACTTTCCCTTCACCAGCGCTCTTAAATTCATAAAGCCTTAAATGATGTGGCCCGCACTGTCATCCACCTCAGTTTAGACCGAAAGTCGCGGAAGACAAGGCATTCGGTCGTCCATCATCAAGCCGGCTTTTGGGCGCTTTTAATGATATTTTAACATGTATTCCATCAGTTTTGATTGTTCATGCGGAGAATTGCACTGCATCCTTTCTGCATGAAGCTCGGTTCGCAGCTCATGGAGCCGGCCGCCAGCGCGGTCAACGGGCAGAAACACGCCAGCGGCGAGTTTGCCCCAGGCAACCTGCTCGACGACCGCTTTGCCATCAAGGACGTGATCTGCATCGGCGGCATGGCCGCCATTTACAAAGCCATCGATTTGCAAAACAACGGCAGGCTGGTTGCCATCAAAATTCCCCATCGAACCGCCGAGGCGGACCCGTCCCTTTTCGCCCGCTTCCAGACGGAGGAGAAAATCGGGTGCGAACTGGATCATCCGTCCATTTTGAAGTTTTATCCCGCCAGGAACAAGAGCCGGATGTACCTGGTTATGGAGTTTCTGGAGGGGAAGACGCTTTACCAACTATTGAGGGAGCGCCGCGTGCTGCCGGAGGCCGAGGCACTGGCCCTGGCTGGCCGCCTGTGCGAACCCATGCAATATTTGCATGACCGCGGCATTCTGCATCGCGATCTCAAGCCGGAAAACATCATGCTGTGCAACGACGGCACGCTGCGGTTGATGGACTTTGGCATCGCCCGCCTGGCCAGCGCGCGGCGGATGACGTTCATCGGTTTTGCGCCCGGCACACCGCATTACATGGCGCCCGAACGGGTCAACGGCAAGCGCGGCGACCCACGCACGGACATCTACAGTCTCGGCGCCGTCCTCTACGAAATGCTGACCGGCGTGATCCCGTTCAACGACGGGGACATCACGGCCATCCTGAATGCGCGGGTGACGGGCGATCCTGAATCCCTGCGCCGGTTGAATCCAAAGATATCCCCGCACGCCGAGGAAATCGTTTTGCGCGCCATGGAACGTGATCCGGACAAACGGTACCCCACCGCCGCCGCGCTCAAAGCGGCCCTGGACGAGCCTGTCAAAGTGGAATTGACCGGCCGTTGCGACCGCTTGGAACCCTCCACGCCCTTCAAACGAGGTTTGCGCAAGGCCCGCACCGTTGCTTTATGGGCGCTCCTGCCCGTGGCCGTTCAAGTCCTGCTCTTTTTTCTCATCTGGCACCATCTGAAACACGGGAAATGACCGGATAATTTCGTTTCCATTCGCGGGATTTTATGCCTTCTTGTTCCAGGCCGTTATGGAACGATTACCCGGATTTCGCGATTTTTATCCCGAGCCGCTCCCCCACGCCGATGTCTGGAGCGCCGACGCCCGCCAATATATTTTCAATGGCTGGCGGGCGATGGCGCGCCGTTATGGCTTCCGTGAATACGACGGCCCGCCGCTTGAACCGCTTGAGTTGTTCACCCTGAAAAGCGGGCAGGAAATTGTCGGGCAGCTTTATAACTTTATTGACAAGGGCGAACGCGCGGTCGCGCTCCGCCCGGAAATGACGCCCACCCTGGCGCGCATGGCCGCTGCCCACGAACGCCATTACAAGAAGCCGATCAAGTGGTTCGCCATCCCGCAACTTTTCCGTTACGAACGACAGCAAAAAGGCCGCCTGCGCGAACACTTCCAATTCAACGCCGATCTCGTCGGCGAGGCGGGTCCTGCGGCCGACGCGGAACTGCTGTCCCTGCTCATTGACACCCTGCGCGCCTTTGGCCTGGCCGCCGATGATTTCGTGGTTCGCCTGAGCAGCCGCAACGCCTGGCAGGACTTTTTCCGGCAGCGCTCCGCCGTGGCGGAAGATGAATACGCTTTTTATCAGATCATCGACAAGCTGGAGCGCGAATCGCCCGACGAAAGCCGGAAGAAACTGGACGCGCTCCATCTTTCCCTGGACGAGGTCAATGAGTTCATCAACGCCGGCCGGCCGACGGCGCAACTGGAGGAGATTGTCAATAATTTGGGCGCGCGCGGCCTGGCCGACTTCGTCAAGATTGATTATCACGTCATCCGCGGGCTGGCTTATTACACCGGCGTGGTTTTTGAAGCCTTCGACAAGAAGGGCGATTTTCGCGCCATCGCCGGCGGGGGGCGCTACGATCAATTGCTCCGTCTCATCAGCGGCGGGAAAGTCGATCTGCCCGCGCTGGGCTTTGGCATGGGCGACGTCGTGTTGCTGGAGTTGCTCAAGGCGCGCGGCCTGCTGCCAAAATTTGAGGCCACCATCGAGGGCTGGTGCCTGATTGAAGATGAAACCCTGCGCGAACCCTCCCTGGCATTGGTGCAGCACCTGCGCGAGGCAGGGTATGCCGTGGAATACCCCCTGGTCCCGGCCAAATCCGACAAGCAGTTCAAGCGCGCGATTGAAATGCAGGCCCGTTACACCTTCAAACTCCAGCGGCTGCCCGACGGAGAACTGGCTGTCAAACTGAAAAATATGGCCACCCGGACGGAAAAGACACTGCTTTTTAACGCGGGCGAGCCGCCGGTTAAATGACGCGCCGGACCGGATGCGTCAGGCGGCGCTCCTGCGCCGGGCATATATTTTGCACACTTCCTGGAACACCTGTTCCACAGTGATTTGCTTCATGCAAACATTGTCCAGGCAGGGGGATTGGCGGTTGTTATAGGCGCTGACGCATGGGCTGCAGCCCAGGCCCAGCCAGATCGCCTCATGCCGCGGCGTGCGCGCCGCGAAGAGCGCGGGCGTCTCCGGCCCGAACAGCGTGATGACGTGAATCGGCGTCAGCGCGGCAAAATGGGCCGGGCCGCTGTCGTTTGTCACCAATATTTCCGCCAGGGTATAGAGCACCATCAACTGCCGCAGGGTGGTCCTTCCACCCAGGCAAATGCATCGTTTTGAGTTCACCTCCCGCACCAGGCGTTCCGTCTCGGCGGCTTCCTCCGGAGCGCCGGTGAACCCCAGTTGCGCTTCCGGGATTTGGGCCAGCAACCGCTTGGCTAAATCGACATAGCGCTCGCCGGGCCAGCGCCGCAATGGCAGAAGATCACTCGCGTTCGGGTTGAGCAAAATGAGCGGCCCTCCCAACAGCATGGCCCGCACCGTTGCCGTTTCCTCCGGGCGCGGCACAAACGGCGCCAGCACATGCACTGCCGTCGGGGCCGCGAAATCAAGCGTGGGAAGTCTGGCCGGATCGCTGCCCAACACCTCGACCAGCACCTGGAACATGGCCGACGTATGCAGATGCGGATTGTACAAAACCCGGTGCGTCATCAAATCACCCCGGTAGGGGCCGGCCCCAAAAAAGGCGTGAAATCCCACTCGCACCAGCGCCCCGCTCAAGCAAGCCACCACGGCCGATCCGCGCGAGAAAAATTCCATGTCAATGGCCGCATCCAACTTCAGCCGCCGCATCCGCCGCATGGCCCGCCAGGTGCTGGACACAAGCTCGGGCAGGCTGTTCCGGCACACCGTGATAACGTTCTCCTCCGGGATCAACTGCAGCAAATCCAGAATGAACCGGTTCTCCTGGAAAGTGATGAAAAAGACATTTTGACGCCCCGCCATTGCCACGGCCCGCGCGATGGCGGCGCCGGCCAGCACCGTGGACCCCTGCTCCGCCAGTTTGATGAACAAAATGCTCCGCGGCGCGGCGGGTCCTGGCGGCGGCGACCGGCCAACAACCTTCCGGGCCAGCGTCAGCAAAAAGCAAAGCGGCACCCCCGCCCAACGGTCGATCTTCTGTAACAAAGGAATGTTCATCCGCAATGCCGCCACGGCTGTGACGTCGGGCGGCCAATAAAATAGGGGAGCGCCCCAAAAAGACAAGGGCGCAAATCAGCCTCTGGACGGTCCCGGTGGGGTGACTCCGTTCAACCCTGAATTCCCCCTCGTCCCGATATGAAATATCCAATCTCCAATTTCAAACTCAGGTCGAACCCTGGCGCGCCTGAAACGTCTGACAAGTCCTACGTGTCCTACAGATCGAATCCGCCTCAAGATGTTTCAGATCACGGTTGAGGAAGCGCAGGCTTTAAGATTCCATTCTGGAATCTTAAAGCGGGGTCAACATTACAAGTATCTTCCCTATGCCTTTACGGAGCAGGGGGTTGCGATGTTGTCCGGGGTTTTGCGCAGCCATAGGGCGGTTCAGGTTAATGTGGCTATTATGCGCGCCTTTGTCCGGCTCAGAGAGGCGTTGTCCTTGCACAAGGCTTCACTGTCCACAAACAATCTGAGATGGTCGCAATTCGCGACCAGTCACAGTAATCAACTGATGAAGCGCGGCGTCCGCCGTGAGTCCCGATCATCAAAATGTTGACGTGAAAGGAACTGATAAACTTTACGGAAATAAATCACTTCACGCCAGCAGCGTGGGCCAACGCCAGGGGGAAAACGGCAGCTCAAGCAGCTTGACCTCTGTTTTGTGGGAAAATCAATTCCAGGCTGTTTTTCTGTGGCAGCTTGACTGTCGACATCCCGTTCTCGGTCGGATACGATGGGAAGGCCAGAAGGGAGTCGCAGTCATGCGGCCGCCCCGCTGCTCATTTACCTCGCTGTCAGAGTTGCCGATTTTAGCGCGTGGTGAGGTTTTTCTTTGCCGAGATTTTAATGGAAAGTTTGATGGATTGGCGAAGTCCCTCATCCATCTCAGTAGCAAGGGATTGTTGAAGAAGCTCAAATGCCTTGCGCCTTACGAGTCTATCCTTTGCCCCAGACTGCCAATGCACTTTTCGGCATGCCCGCGAATTTCAACATCGGCATGAGCCATCAAAGGTTAAAGCACCTCATAACCAACTCCTTCAAATTCTGTAAGAATTTGCCAAGTTGCACGCGAGGCTTCGGCTTTTGGTGTGCCTGCTCGCGTGTGGACATTCCCGAATCATATGCAAAGGTCTACACAGGAACGACTTGCAAAACAACCAGAGGTTAAGCCGGTCATTCTACTCAAAGTGATTTTATTTCAATGCGGCTGGCTGTAAGGTAAAGCCCGGATATGGTGCCACAACCGGAAACAAACAAGCGGTTTCTCGCCGCAACCCGCTCCTTTCTGAGCCTGCACTGGCAAAAGGCCTTGCGGGTGAGGGAGAAGTTGTGGTTGAGCGAAGAAGCCCTGCACCTGGTCATGGCAGGCGTGGTCGGGGCCATGGGCGGGGTCATCAATGTGCTTTTCTATCTGGCCATTGAAAAAGTCCAGGTGCTTCTTGTTGGCCATCCAGGCCAGAACATTGTCGAAGTTGCGGAGAAAATGCCCCTGGCGTGGCGGTTCATCACACCCGCGCTCGGTGGCTTGGCGGCGGGAGCCGTGTTGTTTTGGGGACTGCGTTTGACGGGAAAACAACGCACGACAAATCTGTTGGAAGTGGTGGTGGCGGGGGATGGACGGCTGCCGTTCCGAAGCGGCCTCATCCGCGCGATTTCATCGCTCATCAGCATTGGCAGCGGGGGATCGATTGGACGCGAGGGGGGCATTACACAATTATCCGCCACGGCAGCTTCAACGTGGGGGCAACTGGCCCACTGGCAACCATACCGGCTGCGGCTCCTGGTGGCTTGCGGCGCGGCGGGCGGCATGGCGGCGGCCTACAATGCTCCCATCACCGGCGCAATTTTCGCGGCGCATATTGTTCTGGGGAATTTTTCGATGAACCTGTTTGCGCCGCTGCTCTGCTCCTCCGTGATGGCAACGATGGTGTCGCGGAGCTTTTTTGGAATCAAGCAATGGTATGAAGTGCCGGGTTTCGACTTTACGCACATTGCGCAATTGCCGTGGTTTCTTGTTCTGGGCCTGCTGTGCGGCGTGATGGGAGCGGTGTTTCTCAAGCTGTTGCGCGTCAGCCAGGAGTTATTCAAGCGCGTGCCGGCGCTGCCCCTGCGTATGGCAGTGGGCGGTTTATTTGTTGGATTACTCGCGCTGGAATACCCGCAGGTCTGGGGCAACGGATACACCGTAACCAACGGCTTCATCCAACATCCGGTTGCGGCCAAATTTCTTCTGGGAATCTTTCTGGCAAAACTGCTGGCCACGGCGGTGACCGTGGGATCGGGCGCGGTGGGAGGCGTGATCACTCCCACGTTGTTTCTGGGCGCGAGTCTGGGCAGTTTGATGGGCATGAGCCTGGCCCATGTGGACCTGATTCCGGAGAATTTGCCCATCGGGATTTTCGCGCTGGTCGGGATGGGGAGCGTCTTTGCGGCCACTACCCGTTCCCCCTTGCTGGCCATTGTCATGATCGTTGAAATCTCGCTCAACTACTCGCTCATGCCGGCGCTGATGCTGGCCTGCGCCGTCTCCACCCTGGTCTCGCAACGTCTTCATCCCAATTCCATTTATACCGAGCCGCTGCGATTGCGCGGCCTGGAGATGGAGAATTACCGGTTAGGCGCGGCGACCGAACAAACCATCGGCGATTTGATGAGGGCGCCGGTGCCGCCGGTGCGGGAGAACACCACCCTGCCTCGGATCGCGGAAAGGTTCCTGGGCAGCCAGAACAACTTCATTCCTGTAGTTGACTCTCAATCGCGGCTGGTCGGGGTGGTGGCTTTGCAGGATTTGAAGGAATACCTGGGGGCGGGCCAGGAATTAAACGCCATCATCGCCGGCGACGTGATGCGGGCCATCCCCCCTTGTTTGCGGCCAGGGCAAAAATTGCTGGACGCATTGCCCGTCCTGCTGGCCAGCGAGCAGCGGAACGTCCCGGTCATCAATTCGCCCGAGGAGAAGCGGCTGATTGGCTCGGTGCCGCGCGCGGAGGCGCTGGCCGCCCTCTCAGAAGCCATTGCCGCCGGCATGTCCACCACCTCCTCCACTGAGACTATTGCCAAAGACATGCCAGCGCTCCCAAAACAGCCGCCAGCAACCATATAACAAGCACCGCTTGCCCGTCGCTCAAGCCGCGCCGCACCAAACGGTGGGACAAATGATTGGTGTCACCGTGGTAAAAGGGCCGGCCCGCGCGCCAGCGCAGCAGGACAACCCAGGCCAGGTCCCCAAGCGGGACCGCCAAAATCACCAGCGGTGTCAGCACGGCCAGTGTCCGCGGATGCCCCCGCGTGTAGAAATGCGGCAGGATGCCCAGAACAGCCAGCAGGTACCCAACCAGGTGGCTTCCAGAGTCGCCAAGAAAAACGCTCGCTTTGGGAAAATTGAAGGGAAGAAAACCCAGCAAAGCACCCGCGATTACAAAGGCCATCGTTGCCACCAGGTATTGGTGCGGCTCGGCTCGGGACGCGACCAGTCCAAACGCAACGGCCCCGATGACCCCGAGACCGGCGCAAAGCCCATTCATGTTGTCCATGAAATTGAACGCATTGACCACGGTCAGAATCCACAGCGCCGTTATGGCATAGCTGAAGAGGATGTTATGGACGAAGAGCGTGATCCGAACACCCGATGCGGCTACCGCCACGGCGGCCAGCAATTGACCCGCAAATTTTGCCGCCGGCCTCAGCTCAACTTTGTCATCGCGCAGTCCAATCAGCAACATGCCGAACGCGCCCACAGAGATGCCGACAAGCTGCGTGGCTCTGCGGCCCAGCCCGTATTGGAGAAGCTCCATCGTGCCGGACGGAGCGTGGAGAAAGACGAAGACCGTTCCGCCGAACAAGGCGGCCAGCAAGCCGGTCATCACCGCCAACCCGCCTGCCAGGGGAATGGACGCGGCATGGATTTTGCGAGGCCCGGGTTCGTCCACCGCGCCATGGCGCAGGCACCAATGGCGCCAAAACGGCAGCGATGCCGCCGTGGCCAGCGCCGCCGCAAGAATGGCCAATAGATATAAACACGGTTGATTCACTTTTGCCGCCTCGCCGACAATTCGCAATACAGTGTGCAGAGTTTTTCCACCATTGTCTCGATTGAAAAGGATTGGCGAATCAATTCACGACCGCGCTTTCCCATGCGTTCCCGCAAGTCGGCATCGCCGGCCAGTTGGACCAGGCGTTCCGCCAATGTGTCCAAATCGCCCGGGCGCACCAGAAAACCTGTTTCCCCGGGCAAACAAACCTCATTGGCCCCGTCGCAGTCATAAGCGACCACGGGCCGGCCCGCCGCCAGGGCTTGGGGCAAGGCCCGGGCCAACCCTTCCCGCCGCGAAAGGTGGACCAGCACATCCATGATGCCGAAGTAGCGAGGTATCTCCTCCGGCGCCACCAGTCCTGTAAATATAAAGTGCTTTTGCAATCCCAGGGACTCCGCCCGCCGTTGCAGGCGCTCGCGCCAGGCCCCATCTCCAATAAGAAGAAACTTGACGCGCGGGCAGCGCCGGAGCACGGCGGGAGCGGCCGCCAGCAAGTCGTCATGGCCCTTGAGTTTAAAAAGGCGCGAAACCTTCCCGACGACAATATCGTTGGCATCGATCTGCAATTGGCGCCGCAACGCGGGTTCATTCCGCGCCTCCAGAAACGGGCCGAGCGTGAATCCGCTCAAGATGCAACTGTATTCTTCGGGACGTCCAATGCCGGCGGCAAGATATTGCCGGGTCATGGCCTGGGCGACGCTGACGAAATGGGTTGTCACGCCGGCCGCCAGGCGCTCGGCGCCCTTGAACAGAACATTGGGAATGGGGCCTTGAAAATCGCCAAACGAAGGGCCGTGAATGGTGTGAACAATGATCGGCACTCCGGCGCGGGAGGCGGCCAGCCTTCCCAGAATTCCCGCCTTGCCGCTGTGCGTGTGGACGATTTGGGGATGGGTGGATCTGAAAATCCGTGTCAGGCGCAGCAACGCCGCACAGTCGTAGATCGGATGGACGGCTCGAACCAGAGACGGCACCAGGGTCAAAAGATCCGGCTCATCGCGAAATAGCGAAGCCAGTGAACCCTCCGGGCCGGTCGTTGGCCCGGTGATGAGATTGACCTTGAAATCCGGCCTGTGCCGCAAGCCGAGGACCGAGGCCACCGTGTTTTCCTGCGCGCCGCCTAGGACCAACCGGGTAATGACGTGCGTGACCCGCATCCGGTCGAGCGGTGTTATTGGCTTTCCAGCTTTCTCAACCGCTGCCTGGCCGTCTGGTATTCAGGAGCGTCCTCCGGGGCCGAGCTCAAAAAACGTTTGAGGCTGCGGATTTCCTCGACGGGAAGCTTTTGCCGCGCAGCGATATCGGCCAGCCCGTAATCCACCACGTAAGTCTGATTCGGCATTAACTTGCGCAACATTTTGTAGTCGTCTTTGGCCGCCTGGAATTGACCCAGTTGAATCTCGGCAATCGCGCGATTCAAGAGCGCGGTGGCATTGCCCTGCTGCAGTACCAGGATTTGACTCAGGGTGGCAATCGCCGGCTGGAACGACTTGAGCATCATCTGCACTTCGGCCTTCTTGAGCAAGGCATCGGGAACACTGTTTGCTCCAACATTCTTTTCATTGAGCTGCGAGAGCAAATGCAATTCCTGGTCGAGGCAGGACAGGGCCACGGTGAAGCGGCGGTTGGCCTCCTTTTCATTTTTCTCGCGCAACGCTGCATAGGCGGTGACACGATAAAACTCGGCCAGAATATAAATGCGCCTCGGGTCGCGCGGGTCTTCCTTGAAAGCATCCTGCATAAGTCTTTCCGCCGAAGAGAAGTCATTCTTGGCATAGTAGGCCAGGGCTTCAACACGGGCGATTTCCCACTTGCTGGCGGCGGGATTGGCGCGGAGTTTCCGAATCATCTCCATCGCCTTGTCAATCTGACCCGAGTCCACATAGATTTTGGCCAGATCCAACTCGGCGCTGTCGTCCCCCGGCAGCAGTTGCAGGCGCCGTTCAAACAAAGCGGCCGCTTGCCGCAAATCATGGCCATTGGCCATGAATTTGCCAAATTCAGAATCCAAATCCGGTTCGTCCACCGGTCCGTTGAATCTGAGAATGGGCACCAAACCGTGATACAGGTTGACTGCTTTGTATATGAGATCCCCTGTGTCGATAGGACGACGGTCGTTCTTCTGCAAATGCTCGTTGTAGGTCTTGTTGATCTTGGCGATGAAATTCTGCGGATTGATCAAAGCCGCTTCCGTAAACGCCGCGTTGGCTTCCTTGAGATGGCCGGCCTTTTGCAACTCAACGCCCCAGAAATCCAGGGCCACCGAATAATAGTCACTGATGGTGGAGGCATCCGGGTCCAGCTTTGACAGGGACGGAAGCGCCGCAAGCGGTTTTTTCTCAAGCCTGGCCCAGACGTCCTGGTTCTGCTTGATTGCCTCGCTGGTGGCCAATGGTGGCTGGGGTGCATCCTTTGAGAAAGGTTGAAGTTCGTAAACCAGTCCATGCGGCTTCAAATAAAAGGCTTCAAAGTAATAGCCAAAACTTGGGCTCAGATAATAAATAGAATGAGTCCGGCTGAGGCCATACAGATACTTGATCAGCGAATCCGCAGGAAGGACCGGATGCAGCTTCTCGAGCGCAGCTGTCTCTTTCTTAAGCTCCGGATAACGGGAAAGCAAATAGGTGATATACTCCTTGTGCGGCAGCGACCCGGTTTCGATCAGGATATTCTTATTGGGTTTTCCCTCCCTTCGAAACTCCGCCTCCAATAGATATAATCGCGAGGGTTCATCGGCCAGTATGATAGCGGGTTTGGCTGGCAAATCCTGAATTACTTCCCTCGAATAATCCGCCAGCACGTCCTTCCTGCCCGCGTTGATAGGGGAGATGTTCTGGTAGAAAAGCCAGCACGGCGCGGCAATCGCCAGCAACCAGAGCAATCCCACCAGCAGCAAGTTGAAGGACTGGACCAGCAGGCCCTGCCTCTCCCAGCCTTGGGCCGCGCCTTTGCCAAAGACAAGCAAAATGTAACCGCTGTAATAACCGACGCACAAGGATCCCATGTAGTAAAACGTCAAAAATCCAATCGGCGCGTCCACCAGGCGCAGGCTGGGGCTGTATTTGAAGTCGAAATACATGCTGAGCGCCAACAGCAGAAAGATAACGTGCAAAAAGCGAAACATGAGCCGGGTCAGGCTGTTGCCCGCCGCGCTCATTTCCGCTTCGAACGAAGGCCAGCGGATTCCGGCAAAAAACAGGGGCAGCAACGTCGGCAGCGCCGCCAACCCCACCATCCACCGCGGCACCAAGTGCAGGCCGTAGCTCTGCATGCCCCATTCCACCCGCAGAAGTGAGAAGAAACCGGCCCGTTCCCCGCTCAGGCTGCCGATCAGCGGGACGAGCAAATATAACAGCAAACCTAACAATCCGCATCCGGTCACACGCCCCAAAAATCTCCAATTGAAAAACGCGACGCCTTTGATCCAAACCATGGCAATGAGGAAGAAAGGAAAATATCCAATCAAAGCCCAGTCGTTGACCACGCCCAAGCCATAGACGAAGGCAAACCCAGCCAGCCAGTCGTCATTTTGCGAGATGCGGAATTTGAGGAGGCAGAAAATCAGGAAGGCAAAGACCAGCAGTTTCAGCATTTCCCCGCTCGCCGCGGTGGCGTCGCGCCATAAGGTCAGTTGCAGGCCCATCATGAGTACGGCAAAAAGCACCGGCAGAAACGCCGCGGGCAGCGATAGCAGGGAATATTCTCCGCCCTCTCGTTGCCGTTGTTCCCGGGTGCGATCGTGCGGCAGCAGCCTCACCGAGGCGGCCAACAGGCCCAGGGTCAGCGCCGCGCACACTGCGGCAAAGAGATTCAAGGCCACCGGCACCCATGCCGTCGGCAGCAGTCGGATCGGAATTGTCAGAACGGTGAACAACGGCGTCACCGGGTTTTGCCGCCATGGCAACGGATTGGGGTGCCAATCCCACCCTGTGATCCTGGCGGTAACGGGCAGCCCGCCCAGCGTCACCCAGTGATTGAGCGTAATCACATACAAGAGCAGTGCCCCCAGCACAACCAGCCAGGGAAGCACGGTGAGGGCCCGCCTTTGAGGAGGGCTGACCTTTTCTTCTGTTGTCATGAAAGACGAGTTTGCAACAAGACGCGTCCCGTTAGCAAGGCTTATGAGCAGCCTCCGCCGGAGCCGTTTGCTTTCGCACGTCGGCCACGCATTCAATGTGTTGTGTCTGCGGAAACATGTCCAACGGAACTATTCTTGCCAGCTTAAAGACGCTCTCCGCGCACAAAACGTTCAAGTCCCGCGCCAGCGTCGCTGGATGGCACGACACATACAATATCTGCGCCGGCTGAACCGTCCTGATTACCTCCAGCATCTCCGCCGGACAACCCGTGCGCGGCGGATCCAAAATGAGCGTGGTGGTCGCGGGATCAAACCGCGTCAGCATTCCCGGCAGAACATCTTCGGCGCGCCCCGCCACGTACTCGCCGTTGGCCAGGTTCCGACTGGCAGCGTTCTCTCGCGCCGCCTTGATTGCGGCCGCGTCCACTTCCACTCCCGCAAACTGCTCAACCACGCCGGCCAGCTCAATGCTGAAAAAGCCCACCCCGCAATAGGCGTCGATCAATAACCGGCATCCGCTCTCCCTGACCCGCGCGCGCACGACGTCGGCCAGCATGGGCAGCAGGAAATAATTGGTTTGAAAAAAGGAATCGCGCGGCACCGCCCAGCCCTCGGGCGCGACGCGCAGCACCACTTTCAAGCCCCCCTTGGGCGGCGGATGACGGCGCACCTCCTCGATCTCCCGGTTCAGGGCCGGTTCGGCGATTTTGCATTCCTCGATGTCCACCACCAGCCGGCTGTCAGCCCGGATGAAACCGATGTTCAATCCTTGTTTGAACTTGTCCCACTGACTGCGGATCATGAGCCGGTTGCGGTAGCCGTAAGGCGCGGGGCACGGCAGCACCGGGTCGATCGACGCCGCGTCAAAGCCGCCAATGCGCTGGAATAAGTCGCTGATTTGCTTATGTTTGACTCGAAGCTGCTCCGGATAGGAAAGGTGTTGATACTGGCAGCCCCCGCAATCCCCGAAATACCGGCAGGCCGGCGCGACGCGTTCGGCTGACGGTTGCAGGACCCGCAGCAGGCGCGCCCGTCCAAAACGGCGTTTGACCTCCGTCAGTTCCACTTCCACCATTTCGCCCTGCGCCACGAACGGGACAAAGACCACAAATTCACCCCAGCGGCCTACCCCGTCGCCGCCGAAGGCGACGTCGTCGATGGTCAGCGTCAGTTTCGCGCCTGGAACGGGAAGCGGTTGGTCCACGGGTGTTTTACGCGACGGCGGTCAAGCGCGCCTGTTCGTGTTTGGCCAGGAGAGCCTGCACCTGGGCGGCGGCGTTGGCCGCCGTCAGCCCGTATTTCTCGCGCAAATGGTCAACAGTGGTGGCGTGCTCGATGAATTGATCGGGCCAGCCGATGCGCGCCACCGGCGTGGAAATGCCCTTTTCATTGAGCAACTCCAAAACACCCGCCCCGTAGCCGCCGGACAGCACGTGGTCCTCCAGGGTGACAATCGCGTCGGCCGCGCGCGCATAAAATTCGTGGGCGCCGGCGTCCAGCGGCTTGGTGAAACGCGGGTTGATGACCGCGCAATCAATACCCTCCGCCATCAAAAGCTCCGCCGCCTGCTCCGCCATGTGATGCATGTTGCCCAAGCCGAACAGGGCCACCTTGCGCCCCTTGTTGCCGCGGAATTTTCGCGTGATCTCGGCCTGGCCGATTTCCATCAGCGCCGGCTGGTCCTTGACCGCCACCCCTTCCGCCACGCCCCGCGGATAGCGAATGAACACAGGATGCTTTTGATGCGTTGCGGTAAACATCATGTCGGCCAGTTCGTCTTCGTTGCGCGGCGCCATGGCGATGATGTTGGGCACGCAACGCAGATACGCGATGTCGAACAGGCCGTGGTGCGTCGGCCCGTCGTTGGCCGACAAACCGGCGCGGTCCATGCAGAAAATAACCGGCAAATCCTGCAGGGCCACATCATGCACGATGCAGTCATAGGCCCGCTGCAAGAAAGTCGAGTAAATGGCGCAGACCGGATGAAAGCCCATCGTGGCCATGCCGGCGGCAAACAAAACAGCGTGCTCCTCGGCGATGCCCACGTCGTAACAACGGCGCGGCATGGCCTTTTCCAGGGCTTTGAGCCCCGTGCCGGTCGGCATGGCCGCGGTGATGCCAATAATGGAATTATCCTTCTGGCACAGCTTGACCATCGTCTGGCCAAACACATCCTGGTAACTTGGAGGAGTGCCCGGCTTGGCCGCAGGCGTGTTGCCGGTCTCCGGATCATAGGGACCCAACCCGTGGAATTTTTCAGGATATTTCAAGGCAGCTTCATAGCCTTTTCCTTTCTTTGTCAGAACATGCAGCACCACCGGCAATTCGCTGGCCTTGGCGTATTCGAGCGAACTGATCAACAGCGGCAAATTATGTCCGTCTATCGGCCCAAGGTAGCGCAGTCCCATTTCCTCAAAAATCAGGCTGCTGCCGTATCCGCCGCGCCCGTCGGACTCCGCCTGTTCCGGGTTTTGCTCCAGCGATACTCCCGTCAGCACGCCTTTCAGCATCTCCTCGGCTTTATGGCCCAGCCTGATGGCCAACTCGCCTTTGGGCATGCGTTTGACCCAGCGTTCCAGGTCCTTTTGCACCCGGTTATATTGCGGATGGGTGATGATTTTGTTGAGGTGCGAGGAAATCGCGCCAACGTTCTTGGCGATGCTCCACTCGTTGTCGTTTAGAACCCCGATGAACCGCTTGGTGGTGTGCGCGATATTGTTCAGCGCCTCAAAGGAAATCCCGTTGGTCAGCGCGGCATCGCCGAAGATGCAAACCACGTTTTCATTCGACCCGCGCTGATCGCGCGCCGCGCACATGCCCAGCGCGGCCGACAAGGCCGTGCCGGCGTGCCCCGCCCCGTAACAATCGTGCTCGCTCTCCGTGCGCAGCGAAAACCCGTTCAAGCCATCGGTCGCGCGGATGGTGTGAAAGCGGTCTTTGCGCCCGGTCAACAGTTTATGCACGTAACTTTGATGGCTCACGTCCCAGACGAATTTGTCCTGCGGCGTGGAGAAGACAAAGTGCAGCGCAATGGTTAATTCGACCACGCCAAGATTAGGCCCCAAGTGGCCTCCGTTCTTGGCCAGTTTGGTGATCAAGTCGTGGCGGATTTCACCGGCCAGTTGTTGCAACTGTTCCAGAGTCAATTTCTTGACGTGCGACGGATGATCCACCATATCCAGGTAACGGCTCATAAATTTTCACCGGCCATCGGCGCGGGGGCCAGACTCAATTCCCCTTTGGGGCCTTTCTCCAATTGTTGAATTTTCAACTCCGCCTCGTTCAATTTGGCCTGGCAGATCTGCGACAAATGCGTTCCTTCCGCGTAACGCGCCAGCAGCGTTTCCAACGGCAGATCCTGCGCCTCCATCGACTCGACAATTGTTTCGAGCCGTTTCAGCGCCTCCTCGAAAGGCAGCTTCTGCATGTCCTCCAGGTTGCTCTCCACACTTTTTGCCTTCGGCATGATCGCAACCTAGAGGAAATGCCCTACCCCGTCCAGCCCGAAGATGTTCACTCAATTGGGGCCGGGGACCGGGTGGGGGAGATCAGGCGTCGCGGTTGGCAGATTCCTCATGCCCGGATTGTCGGGAAAAGGAACCTGGGGTTGCACCGCCGCATTGGTCCCGCTGGTTGTGGATGCCGTGCTGGTTCCACTCGTGCTGGAACAGGCGGACAGCGACACAAGGGCAACCATGGCAACGTACGCGATAATGAACTTCTTCATAATCAATGTCTGTGTTTTATTGCTTTTCAATTCCAAGGTGCATCATCGATTCGTGATATGCAATGTCTTGACCCCTTGCAGCAGGAGGCGCTTCTTGGCGGACAGCAGGGGAATGAAATCCGGGTGCTTGTACATTTCCGGATGCAGCACCCCCACAAAGGGCAGATTGCGGTAGCGCTCCGCGTAATCCAATCCGTAGCCCACCACAAAATAATTCGGTATTTCAAATCCGACGTAATGCGCGCTGACCCGCTCGATGCGGCGCGACGGCTTGTCCAGCAGCACGCAGGTTTTCATGCGGCGCGGACGCAGCTTGCGCAGCTTGACCATGACTTGCGACAGCGTCTTGCCCGTGTCCAAAATATCATCCACCACCAGCACGTCCCGCCCGCTGACATCCAGCCGCAGTTCTTTGGTAAAGACCAGCTCAGCCGATTCCGTCCCGCCCCCGTAACTGGAAACGCCGATAAAATCCAGGCGCAACGGCAGGGAAAGCTGCCGCAGCAAATCCGCCAGAAAAACCACCGTGCCGTTCAACAGCGCGACGATGACCAAATCCCTTCCCGCGAAATCCTTTTCGATCTGTCGGGCCAGCGAGTGGACCCGGCGGGCCAGTTTCTCCTGCGAAATTAAAACAAAATCGATCTCCTTGCGCCAATGGCGCGGCGGCTTCTGGATGCGTTTAGGCATTTCATCGAATTTATGCGCAAACCCGCCCGTGGGAAGTTTAAAATCAGGCCAGATCTTCCCTGTCTTCGGAGATCGCCATGGTGGAGTCAGTGCCGCCCCGGCCCAAACTGCCGCTTTCGATCAGCTTCCGGAATGCAGGGGAAACGAATGTCCGGCGTGCGAAATAGGGCACCGCCGCCGCTTTGGTTTCCGGCACTATCCGGGCCACGGTCCGGCCATGATCGGTCACGATGATTTGACCGTGGTGAGCCGCCCTTCGCACCCATCGGCCCGTGCTGGCGTGCAGTTCCCGAATCGAGATCGTCTTCATGTGCCTCACTGTGACACATCGGCTGACGATTTGCATTGTGGAAACTACAAAATCTATCAGGAAGGGCGCAAATCAACTTTTGCCAGCATTATAAGCGCGAACCGGGCGCGCCTCGAATCCTCAACATCGGAGTTTGCCAAAACGTCCGACGAGTCGCACAAGTCTTACAAGTCCGACGCTTTGCCCTGAATCCATTTTCCATCGCCGGACCGTCAAACGCAGGCCGCGCAATCCCTTGCGCGCCGCGAGTCGAAGAGTTTCAAACTGCTTGAACCGCAAGAGATTTGTCGCTCTTTTTGGCGGCCTGCAGTTTTTACCTGCTGCTAGTCGCCTCCAAAGTGCTGGTTGTCCTGCTGGCCTCGCATTCCCGCAGCCTGCTTGGCCGGGCGGCCCCATCCTATCCAAACCTTTGATGCGCAGTGCCTTCCATCAAAACATCATATTTTATTAAAAATTCTTTCAGAAATCAGTTTACAAAACAATATGTTAACTGTATTGATTTCCTAATGATTTGCCCATTGGGGCCATTAGAATTGAAAGTCAGAATTATGCAGGCAGAATGCAGAAGTGAGAAACGGCGGACGCTCCCTGGCCAATCCTGCTTCCCCGCGAATGGTCAGAGTTCGCCAGCTTGCCGCGCCAAAGCTCGGCGACGGCGGATATTCCGCAGCTTGTCGCGCCTTCGTTTCGCGTTGTTTTTCAGAACTTCATCCTTCAGCCTTCAGACTTCAGCCTTCCCCCAGCGATTCCGGCCATTTCAAAGCAATTCAAACCAAAAAGAACACCGCATCCAAAGAGAGATTCTCGATGACAAATCCTCCATTCAGACTCAGCGTCTTGCTTGCGCCTTTCCTGTCCGCCTTGGCCCTGGCGGCGGCGGACGCCCTTTGCGAATTTGCGATTCGCTTGATTCAGGCTCAAAAAATCGCACCTTTTCGCTCCTTTTCGCACCTAATCCAACCTTTTCGCACCATTTTGAAATGGTTTTTGTTTTGCCGCTGGCCTTCAAAAACCGCTTTGCGCCCAAAGGCAAATGGATTTGCAAATTTTGAACGTGCTTTTTTTCACCGAATCTCCCAGCATGTGCGGGCATGGTGTGGTTGCTTGCATTTGCGTCTCTTGGCCTGGTCGGATTGATGGGCTATTATTTCGGCCCCATCCGCGCCGTTTTCTCGTTGCTCGGGCTCTTCTTCGGGGTGGTGCTGGCCGAGCCTCTCTCGCCCCTGACCAAACACCTGCTGCCGTTTCTGGGACTGCGGCATCCGCTCTGGCAATTCTTCGTCCCCCAGGCCCTGGCCTTCCTGATCGTTCTCATCATTTTCGGGATCGCCGGCGGCGTGGCGCATCGCAAACTCACCCTTCACTTCAAATACAAGGCCAGCGAAAAGGAGTTGATACGATGGGAACGACTTTATTGCCGGCTTGGCCTTTGCGTCGGCCTGCTCAACGGCGCCGTCTATTTCTTCCTCATCATGATTCCGATTTATATCGGCGGTTATTTCTCTGCCGAAGCCGCCACGGAAGGGAACCATCCCCCCGCCGCGCGGTTTCTCACCAAAACCCGGGAGCAACTGCATGAACTCAAATTGGACCGGGTGCTGGCGGCTTATGATCCCACGCCAGCCCAGGTTTACCAGGCCAGCGACATTGCCGACCTCGTGTTGCACAATCCATTGCTAAAGAGCCGCATCTCGCATTATCCGCCCTTTCTCACCCTGGGCCAGCGTCCCCAATTCCAGGCCCTGGCCAACGACGAGCCGCTCCTGGAGATGATCGACCGCCAGGCCAACATCAGCGAAATCCTCAAATACCCCGCCGTCAAAACTATTATCACCGACCCGGCCCTGACCGGCGAGATTTACGGCATACTCGGCAAGGACCTGAATGATTTGCAGGAGTACCTCACCACCGGCAAGTCCCCCAAATTCGACGATGAACCCATCCTGGGGGTTTGGGCAATTGATCCCCAATCCACTCTGGCCCAGGAACGCAAACGCCATCCGGGCCTGAATTCCCGGCAGTTGGCCAAGCTGCGGGAGGACATGTATCCCGTCATCACCGATCTGAGTCTGACGGCCACAACCGACGGACAGGTGATTCTGAAGAAGCAGACGCCGAGCCGCGACAAATCCACCACGGTCGCGGTTGGCACATGGAAAAAGGACGGGACTTACCAGATCACCATCCCCGGCTCGAAACCGGAAAACACGGAAATCGAAATTGATGACGGAGACACTTTGCTTCTGCCCAAGGACGGCTACGTCATGGTTTTCGACAAGGAAATGTAGAAACGCCAACCAGTGAACATCCACGAATACCAAGCCAGGCAACTTCTCGCCCAATACGGCGTCGCCCTGCCCGCGGCGGAAGTCTTCAGCGGCGCCGAAGCCGCGCGGCAATTTGCCGAACAGCTTTTCGCCAGGGGTGAAACCCTGGTCGTCGTCAAAGCCCAAATCCATGCCGGCGGGCGCGGGAAGGGAACCTTTAAGAACGGCTTCAACGGCGGCGTCAAGCTTTGCAAAACCGCCGCCGAAGTTTTCAACGATGCCACGGCCATGCTTGGCAATGTTCTCATCACCAAACAAACCGGCCCGGAAGGGCGGCTGGTAAGCAAAATCCTCGTCTGCGCCGCCCCGAAGATCAAAAAGGAATTGTACTGCGCGTGTCTCCTTGACCGCTCCTTGTCGCGCCCCATCCTCATGGTCAGCACCGAAGGCGGGATGGACATTGAGCAAATCGCGGTCGAACACCCGGAAAAGATCATCAAGGAGACGGTGGACCCGGCGTTTGGGTTGCTGCCTTTTCAAGGCCGCAAACTGGCTTCAGCGCTTGGCTTGAAAGGGGATTTGATCGCCGCCGGCGCGAAGTTTTTTTCAGGAATTTTCAAGACTTTTTGGGAATGCGACGCCAGCTTGGTCGAGATCAATCCCCTTTGCATCATTGCCGGGCGCGACGGCAAGGACGCGCTTCTGGCCGTCGATGCCAAGATCAGCCTGGATGATAATGCGCTCTATCGTCACGCCAACATCCAGGCCATGCGCGATCTGGCCGAGGAAGCGCCGCTGGAAATCGAAGCCGGCAAATATAATCTCAATTACATCAAGCTGGACGGCAGCATCGCCTGCCTGGTCAACGGCGCCGGGCTGGCCATGGCCACCATGGACATCATCCAACATTATGGCGGGCATGCGTCCAACTTTCTGGACGTGGGCGGCGGCGCCAGCAAGGAGCAAGTCACGGCTGCCTTCCGCATCATCCTGAGCGACCCCAACGTGAAGGCAATTCTGGTCAACATTTTTGGTGGAATCATGCAATGCGACATTATCGCCACGGGGATTGTAGCGGCGGTGAGGGAGACGCAATTGAGCCTGCCGCTGGTCGTTCGCCTGGAGGGCAACAACGTCCAGCTTGGCAAAAAGATCCTGCAAGATTCCGGCCTGCCCATCATCAACGGCGACTCCATGGCCGATGCCGCGCAAAAGGTGGTGCAGGCGGTGGAAAAATAATAAAGCAGCAACAGGGCCTGAACTAATTTACCCATGTCCATCCTCGTCAAACCAGACACAAAGATCCTTGTGCAAGGCATCACCGGCAGCTTTGGCGCAAGGCACACGCAACTCTCCCTCGATTACGGCACGCAGGTGGTCGCCGGCGTCACTCCCGGCAAAGGGGGCCAGGTCTTTGAGCATGCCGGAAGGAAAGTGCCGGTCTTTGACACGGTCTCCGCCGCTGCGCGGGAAACCGGCGCCACCGTCTCCGCCGTTTTCGTCCCGCCGCCCTTCGCCGCCGACGCCATTCTCGAAGCGGCCGATGCCGGGCTGGTGCTGGTCGTTTGCATCACGGAAGGCATCCCCGTCAACGACATGGTGAAAGTGAAGCAGGCCCTGCAAGGCGGGAGAACGCGGTTGATCGGCCCTAATTGCCCGGGCATCGTCACCCCCGGCAGCGGCCCGGATTCCAAAGGCGGCTGCCGCATCGGCATCTCCCCCGGCTACATCCATAAAAAAGGCAACGTCGGCGTCGTCTCCCGCAGCGGCACGCTGACCTACGAAGCCGTCTGGCAATTGACCTGCCGCGGTGTCGGGCAATCCACTTGCGTCGGCATTGGCGGCGACCCGGTCAACGGGACCTCGCACCTGGACATCATAAAAATGTTCAACGACGACCCGGAGACGCGTGGCGTCATCATGATCGGCGAGATTGGCGGGTCGGCGGAGGAGGAAGCGGCCGAATGGATCAAGCAAAACTGCCGCAAGCCCGTTGCCGGTTTCATCGCGGGCACAACGGCGCCGCCAGGCCGGCGCATGGGTCACGCCGGGGCGATTGTCAGCGGCGGCAAGGGAACCGCTGCGGCCAAAATCGAGGCGTTCAAAAAGGCCGGCGTCGGCATCGCCGCGACCCCTTCCGAGATGGCAGCGACCCTTTTGAAGATGATGTGAGGGTTAATTCCTGGCCTTGTCGGCGTCGCGCTGGGCGGCGGCGATGGCCTTTTCCAAGGCCGGGCGCAGCGATGGCACGGCTCTTAATACGCGTCGATAAACCTTGATCGCCGTGTCCCATTGCTGTTGCTGTTCGTAGATGCGGGCGGCGGCTTTGCCGGCTTGTTCCACCCAAAACGGATCGAAATGGTCCGGATCCAAATCGTCGAGCACATTGGCATAATGGGCCAGCGCCTGGCGCGGCTGGTCTTGCTGCTCGGCGACCCGGCCCAGCGCCACTTCGGCTTGGCTCCACGCCGTCACATCCACGTTCGTGGCCGGTAAACTCAGGAGGGTCTGATACATCTGCACCGCCTCCGTATAGACTTTCGGGTCGTGTTCCAGTTCCCATTGTTTGTCCGCCCATTGCATGTAGCAGTCGCCCAACCGTCCGTAGGCTTGGGCGGCCAGGGCGTTCGTCGGAGCGCCGTTGGTCAGATGGCTGATTGCCGTGATGGCCTCGTTCAAAAACGTGCCGTTGGTTGGATTGTCAAGAAATTGTTGTAGAAAAGTGTCTCCCAAAGCGAAATAGCCCTGGGCCACCAGATTGGTGGGCGCGTTGGCGATGTTCACCAAGTCGCGGAAATACTGGGCCGCCTCGACCGGGCGCTGGCCGGCAAGCGCGGCGCGTCCGGCCATCAGGCGCGCTTCGTAGGGAAGCTCTCCGGCGTCGGAAAATTTCTTCTGGTAAAGCAATTGGTAATTTTCCTCCGCCAATTGGGAATCGCCCTGGTTGAAATAATAATCGGCAACCCAATTCTGCGCCCACGCCGCCAGTGGGCTGTTGGTGAAACGGGCCACGAAATTCGTGAACAGGGCCAGCGCGTTGGTTTCCATGCCGGCTTTTCCATATACCAGGGCGCGCGCATATTCGACGCGCGGGAGGAGCAACGGCGAGTTGCTGTCGTAATGGCTCACCCAATGGTCATACTCGCGCAACGCTTCCGGCCAGTTCCCTTGCTGCTCATAGGTCCGGGCAATGGCGTATTCCACCTCGGGCCGCAACGGCGTTTTGGGGGATCTTTCCAGCAATTTGTTGAAAACCTGCCGGGCCATGTCGTAATCATATTTTTTGCTCTCGCCGATCAACAACTGGGCGCGATCGCCAAACAAGCTGTTGGGAAACCAGTCCAGGATTTTCCAAGAGGCGGCCTCCGCGCCAGCCGAATCCCCCACCGCCAGGTTGGCTTGGACGATTTTATAAAGGGCCTGATCAAATAGCCCGTTGGTCACGCTTTCCACGTTGGCGTACTGTTGGAGCAGCAAATTGTAATCGGCCAGGGCTGCGCTGTAATTGCTGGTGGAGAATTCTGCGTCGGCCAGTTTGAATCGCGCCACCGCCTGCTCCGGCGAAAAAGGCAAAAGATTGGCCGCCTCCTGAAAATCCGCCTTCGCCGAGATCAGGTTGGTTTCCGCCCAATAACACCAGCCGCGGTCCAAGTGCGCCTGCGCGACCAGGGGACTGGCCGGAAGATTCCGAATGACGCTCTCGAAATTGGTCAGCGCCGTTTGCAGATAGATCGCCTGTGGTGGAGCGGTATTGTAATATATTTTGAGATATAATTCGCCCAGGCTTACGCGGGCCAAATCCAAAGCGGCCCCATTGGTAGGCTGCGCCACATAATTCTCCAACAGTTGCGCGGCATCCTCGATTTGACCGCGCGCCAGAATCAGTGCCACGGCATTCGTGAGCGCCTGGCGCTGGTCCCCAGGGGACACGTCGCCGGTCAGATTGTTCGTGTAGCATTGCAGCGCCTCGGCCATGCGACCGAGGGTTTGCAAAATCTCTCCGCGCAAAAAGCGGCTGGCCGCCTGATGCCGCGGGCCGGAGGCTGTCTCGAGCAGGGTGACGCTGTTTTGCAAAGCCAAGTCCGCCTGGCTGCCGGCCAGTTCCAGACGGCAAAGCAAATCCTGCCGCTGCCACTGCCATTCGGGGGCCAAACCGGCCGGATCAATGCCGCCCACCACATTCTCACCCTCGGCATAGCGGCCCAGGGCCGAGAGAGCCTCGCCCAAGAGAAGCAGGCCGCGCGTGACAAAACTATTTTTAGGGTCCACCGCGGACAGCTTGCGGAAAACGCCGTCCGGCTTTTGCAGGAAGTCAATCACACGAGGCCAATTCTCCAGTTTGGAAAGCGCTTCCGCTTCATCGCAAGCCGCCTCCAGTCGGCGGGGCGCATTGGTGAAATCTTTGATGAACCCGCCAAATCCCTCCTCCGCCTGCGCGTATTCGCCTTTATCGAGTCGCGCCCTGGCCGTCCAGAAGGTGTATTCTCCCGCCAGGTCGCCCGACCGCGGCGCCGCGCTTGTCAACAACTTAATCGCTCCGTCGTAATTGGATTGCTCCATCTGGGATCGGGCCAGGTAAAGGATGGCGTAGGGGCGGTGCGTCGAATTGGTGTAGGTGGCCACAAAACTGGCGAGATTCGTTTCAGCCAGATTGTATTGACGGTCGTCAAACAACGCGCGGGCGGTTGAAAGGGCCTTGTCCTCCGCCGACTTCGTCGCATGCAACGCGCCCGGCAGCAACAGGCCACCGCAGAAGAACAACAAGCACCAGCGCCGTAGCACAGCGCGAACAGAGAAACTGGCGTGGCTATTCTTCATTTGGACCTCGCAATTCGTCATTCATGTCAGGCGCCGCCACAGCGATCTTTGGTCTGTTCAGCGCCAATTGTGCCACGCGGCCGTCGCTTTCGGCAAGCTGCGCGGCGGTCAATTGCTCCTTCAACTCGTCGCGCACACCGATGGCGGCCGGCACGGCCCGTTGCGCCGCCAGGGAAACCCATATATAAGCCTGAATCAAATCCAGCGGCGTGCCGCGCCCGCGATAAAAACAGAGCCCCACTTCAAATTCAGCTTGAGGCAGGCCCTTGTCCGCAGCGCGGCGAAAGCATTGAAAGGCCTCGTTTTCATCCACCGCAACACCCACTCCATCTTGGTGGCATTTCCCCAGGTTAAACTCGGCTTCCGCCAGGCCCTGAGCGGCGGCTTTGCGGAACCAATCGGCGGCTTCAACCTCATTTTTAGCTACGCCCCTGCCGCTTTGAAGCGCCGCCGCCAGACTGACCTGCCCGGCGGCATCGCCGCCCTCCGCTGCTCGACGGAACCATTGCGCGGCCTCCTTCTGATTGGAAGGCGCACCCAGCCCTTTTTGCAGGCAAAGGCCGAGGCTGACTTGTGCGCCGCTGTTGCCCTGGTTGGCTGAGAGCCGGAACCAATGCACGGCTTCCTGGTAATCCTGCGCCGTCCCCTGGCCGTTGGCGTGGCAAATGCCGAAGCTAAATTGGGCGCTGGAATGGCCCTGACGCGCCGCTTCGCCAAACCAATGGGCCGCCTCCCCGTAATCCTGCGTCATGCCGGCGCCATCCGCGTAAGCCGTGGCCAGGCGGATTTGGGCCTCGACATTGCCGCGTCGGGCGGCGGTGAGCAATTGCGCCTGCCGGGCGTTGAGCGCCGCCTGCGGGCCGCTCCTCCGTCCGCGGGCCGCACCGGCGAATAGCTTCCGTATCCCGGCGCCCACGCCCCAGATTGCCATCCAAATGATTTTCCAAAACTTTACCAAGCGCGGCTTTCCTCCATCGCCCCAAGTTGCCTCCGGCGCATCAAATCCCCATGTTGGCCAGCATGCCGGCAAAGCGGTTGACGATGCCGACCAATTGCGGGTGGGTCTTTTCGAATTCCCCCACCGAGGATTCCAATCCGCCGATGGAATGCCGGAGCGTTTCGGGATTTTTTGTCGCGCGCGTGGCTTCCTGCGCGGACACTTCGGCAAAGGACGTGATGCTCTGGGCCTGTTCCTGGTGCGTTTTGGCGAGAGTGGCAATTTCGCCCCGCAACTCGCCCAGCAGCTTCAGCAACTCGGCGCGATGGGTTTCATCAACGGCCCCGGTATTCCGGATGCGGCCCTCAATTTTGGAAATTGTGTCATTTAGCATATCAGCGTCGCCCAATGATACCGGAAATATTCCCGCCGCGCAAACCCTCTTGTGGATTTCCTGCATTTCCTGATCTTAATCCTGCTCTTGATCTTAATCTCAGAGATCAAAGCGCGATATCGGAGTAAATCCTTGTCTGCTGGCGCGATCTCAAGAGGAGTCCAAAGGGCGTTGTTGTCGGATCAGGCCATAACGACCGGCGCAACGCCTCTTTTTTTCCGCTGCCGGACGCCAGCATCCACACATTCTTCGCTGCGTCCATGGCGGCGTAACTCAAGCTGATTCGATTCGGCGGGGGTTTGGGCGAATCTTCAATGCGCACGTAAGGTGATGTGGATACGACTACATCCGTCGGGGCGTCCGGCATGAGCGATGCAATATGCCCGTTCTCACCCAGACCGAGAAAGATCAAGTCAAGAACCGGCAGGCTCGCGCTGTTCCCAGGAGCAATGCGCTGGATCGCGGCGTTGGCTTCCGCGACGGCTTGGTCCGGCGGCAGTTCGCCTTTGAGCCGGTGAATTTTCTCCGGGGCAATGGCCAGGGGTTGAAACAGGTTCTCCTTTGCCAGAAGATAATTGCTGTCCGGATCGTCCGGCGGAACGCAACGTTCGTCGGCCCAGAAAAAATCAACGTTTTTGATAGAAACGCGAGCAGCTTCCGCACCTTGCGTCACCGCGCGAAAAAAGGTCCGGGCAATGCGTCCGCCGGAGAGAGCGACCCGATGCGCAGCGGTGGATTGGCTCAACAAATCCAGCCAGTCTTTGGCCGCGGCACGCGCCAGTTCCACGTCGCTGGAAAAGGATTTCAGTTCAAAGTTTTTCACTCGCTTCGCTGGCCAGAGGCGACGCGTTTTGCGTCATGCGCCATTTATGGCCAAGCCGGGCCAGAAGCTCGTCCGCGGCGGCAGGCCCCCAGGTTCCGGCGGGATAAAATTCCGCAGCCTGCAAAGGCTGGTCGGCCCAAGCCTGGCGGATGGGATCGATAATGCTCCAGGCCGTCTCGACTTCATCGCTCCGGATGAACAGGGTCGGATCGCCCGCCATCACCTCCAACAGCAGGCGTTGATAGGCTTCCGGGGTGTAAGCGCCAAATTCCGCCTCGTAATCGAATTGCATCCGCACCGGCCTGATTTCAATGTTCACGCCGGGCGTCTTGCCGTTGAAATGCAGGGTAATCCCCTCGTTGGGCTGCAAACGCAAGGTGATGGAATTGGCATCGAGCTTCGGCCCACACTGCGCGGCGAAGAGGATGTTCGGCGTGGGCCGGAATTGCACGCGCACCTGGCTGCTGTTCTGCGGCAAGCGTTTTCCCGTGCGCAAATAAAACGGCACGCCCGACCATCGCCAATTGTCCACCAGCAGGCGCGCCGCGACAAATGTCTCCGTGTTCGAATCCGGGCTGACCCTGGACTCCTGTCGGTAACGCGCGACATTTTGCGCGTCGATTTCACCCGCGGCATATTGGCCGCGCACGGCGAAACTGGAGACTTGCGCCGGGCCGAAAGAGCGAATCGATCTGAGCAGTTTGACTTTTTCATCGCGGATGCATTCGGCTTCCAACGAGACGGGCGGCTCCATCGCAATCAGGGCCAGGACTTGCAGCAGATGATTCTGAACCATGTCGCGCAACGCCCCGGCCTCCTCGTAATAACCGCCGCGCCCGCCCACTCCCAGCTTTTCGCTCACTGTGATTTGGACGTGATCGACGGATTGCCGCGTCCAGAGCTGTTCAAAAACCGAGTTGGAAAAGCGGAACATCAAAATATTCTGGACGGTTTCCTTGCCCAGATAATGATCGATGCGGTAAATCTGTTTTTCATGGGCGAAACGGGCCAGCTCCTGATTAAGTTGACGGGCGGAAATCAGATCGCGGCCAAAGGGTTTTTCCACAACGAGCTTTTGTTCAAACCCCGGCCCATCGCTGTCGCGCAACAATCCGGACTCATGCAACTGTGCGGCTACGGGAGCGAACTGGCTTGGCGAAGTGGCAAGATAAAATACCAGGTTGCGCCGCAGGGCCTCATGGCCAAAGCCCGCCAACAAATTTTGCAGTTTCCGGTAAGCCCCGGCATCGCCGAATTCGCCTTCGCAATAAAAAACATTGGCGGCAAAGGCGTTCCAGTCCGCGCTGTTCAGGTCCTTGGGCTGGGAGTTTTTTTGCCAGGTCTGCAGCAGTTCATCGCGCCAGGCGGCATCCGTTTTGGGGCGCCGGGCAAAGCCGACAATGCGAAACGGATTGGGCAACTGCTTGTCAACATACAGATGATACAGGGCGGGAACCAGCTTGCGCGCCGTCAGATCGCCGCTGGCGCCGAAAATGAGAATGGTGCAGGGCTGGATCGCTTTTCGACCCACGTCCAGGCGGCAACTCAATAATTCATCCAGTTGGTCCAAGGCATCCACGACGGCCGCTAATATACCGCCCCGGACTGGCCAGCGCAAACAACCTTAGTGCAGGAAAAGACGGATCACAGGCGCCAGAGCGCGCCCGCTGAGCAGTGCCTCTGATGCGCTCGTCGCCGGGGATTTTGCTCCCACAAGCTTTTCGGCCGCGAGCCGGGCAATTCTCTCGGTGAGGTAAAGTTTCCCTTTGAGCACACAGCGTAGGGCTTGGAACACATGTTTCATGACGTAACCGCGCGCACTGGCGCGGAACGCGCGTTCCACGTCGGGTCAGTTCCATTCCTCGCCGATCTCTTTCCGCCTGTGTTTCAGTGTTGTCCTCAACCGCCGGGCGGAGGGTTGACCACGGTGGGTGTATCGGCGCAAGCTGGCATGGGTGCCAGTGAATCGTGAAACACATATGAGAAAAGCCATTGCCCATTACTGTCTTCCTTGTCGGCTCCAAGCGGTCGTAGTCCTTTTGCCGCTGATTTGGGGAGGCATTTCATGTCTGGCGCAGCCGTCGGGTGGTCCTTACGGGCCGGTGCAACAAAGTTATGCGGTTTCCGCTGACGCGGTGCGCGTTTATTTTGTGGCGCCGGATGGCAAGACTGACGCCACCGGCGCGCAACCGGATGCTCCAACGACGCTAGAGTCGGCGATCGAGAAGGTGACGACAGGGGATGCGATTGTGATGCGAGGCGGGACGTATCGGACGGGGAATTTGAAATTGAACCAAGGGATCACGATGCAGCCGTACGCTGACGAGTGCCCTGTGCTCATGGGGACGCGGGTTGCGACCAACTGGCTGGCTCTTCGGGACTTCGTCTGGCGGACGAGTTGGCCGACGTTGTTTCCCCGGAAGCCGGCGGATTGGTGGCAGCGGGAACGGGAAGGGATGCGGACGCCCCTGCATCGTTTCAACAACGACATGGTGTTTGTGGACGGGCGGCGGCTGATCTCGGCGGGCTGGGAGGGTGAGTTGACGACGAACAATTTCTACATTGATTACGAACACGGCCAGGTATTCCTGGGATTCAATCCGGCGGGGCATCTGATCGAGATCACGGCGTTCGACAGCGGTCTGGTCCGGACGACGGGCGATGTGCATGGGAAGAAGTCGGACGGCCGCGGGCTGGTGATGCGGGGGTTGACGCTGACGCAGTATGCGTATCGCGCGATTGAGGTGGAAGGGCGCGAGCCGGAAGGCATGGCTGACGAGTCCACTTACGGGAAAGACGTGGTGGGGTCCGTCTTCGAGAACGTGACGATTTCGCAGACTTCTGGCGTGGCGGGATATTTTCGCGGGGACCGGACGGTGTTCCGGAATTGCCGCATCAGCGACACGAGCACGGAGGGGATTTACCTGATTGCGTCGTCGGACTGCCTGCTGGAGCGGAACATTTTTGCGCGGAACAACGTGCAGGGGATCACGGGGTATTTTCCGGGGGCGGTGAAGATTTTCAACCAGACGCACCGGGTGGTGTGCCGTGACAATGTGGTGACAGACCAGCCGGACTCGGACGGGATTTGGTACGACGTGGGGAACCAAGACGGGGTATTTGTAAATAATATTATTGAAGGCTGTGTGGACGGATTCATGTTCGAAATCTCGAAGCGGGTGATTTGCGCGGGGAATGTGTTTGTGAATTGCGACAAAGGGGTGCGGATTTTGAACAGCACAAACGCGCAGGTTTATCACAACACGTTTGTGAACGCCCCGGCGTCGTTCGAACGCACGGAGCGGAGCGCGGTGAACGATCACTTCGGGTGGCATCCGAGCACGGGGCCGGCGGTGGAGGAGCGGGACGGGCACAGTTTTGTGGGAAATCTGCTGGCGGGGGACGAGCGTTTTCACAAGGCGCTGCTGCGATTCGAGCAAACCAAGGCGCTGTGCGGCAAGCTGACGAAGCCGCAGGTGACGCGGCTGGACGACAATGTGTATGTGCGGCGCGGCGGTGCCGGCGGGCAGGCATTGTTGGTGTGGAGTCCGGTGGAAGGGGAGAATTGCGTGACGGAATTGAACAATTTGGAGGAGCTGCGCCGGCTGCATCCGGAGTATGAGGCGCACGGGATTTACATCACGAATTGGTATGGATCGGTGTTCAACGGGCCGGAATTGGGGAACTACACTTTGAACGGAAGCCTGAGGCACTCGGTCGCGGAGCAGATGCCGGCGGAAGTCCAAAAGGCGCTCGGTTGGGCGACGGAGGGATCGTACGCGCCCGGCGCATACCAAACACCGGGCCAATGAGCCATGGCGCATTTCGCGGCCCGATCAGCGCCGCCAAATCTCCGCAATGCCTGAATGGAATTCAGAAGGTCGTGAGCTCAAGTCTCACCGCCCTGACCATCTTCAAGCCTTGCTGTTTCCCCCGTTCCCCGCGGCAATTTCGGATCAAATCCTTTCGAGCGCCGCGGCCGCCGAGACGACGGGTTGCGAGGCGTCCTGGACAAATGCGCGCAGTATTGACAGTGCGTCTTTCCAAAGCAGGCCCAGTGGGGGCAGGAGCGCGTCCTGCGTCGAGGCGGGTTCCGGAAGGCGGTTTTCCACGGCCAGAGCGCAGCCCAATGGGAGTACAGCCTCCAACAAAGCCGCGCGGGCTTCCTCGGTCAGTCCTCCGCCGGCCAGGACCGCGGCCATTTTCAATTTGCGCGTCCCCCGCTGGCGCTGGACGGCGGCTTTCTCGCGTTCCGCGTCAGAGAGCGCCGCAGGGGATCCCGAACCAGGCTCCGGTGGCCAAAGCGCGCGGGTGGCACGCGTGGTCCGGGCCACCAGTCCCGCTTCAATCAACCGATGCAGGGCTTCATCCGTCGCACGGTCAACGACTTCCAGCCGCACCGGCGCCAGAGGGTCTGATTGTCCGGGGCCAAAGTAATCCTGGTGTAAAGCGTTGAGATTTTCACGCCATTGCGCGGCGTCGCGTTCCACCACCACGTACAGCACCGAATGGGGACCTTCCAACGGATAACGTTCTTCGCAGCGGCGCAACGCGCCGTTGACCCGCTGATGGGCAGCTTGGGAGTCACAGCGGCAAAATTCCCCACCGTCGGGGTGATCAACTGCTGAAGCTTTGACAGGAAAGCCTGTCGTCCGCTGCGCAGTTTGATTTCGGCAAGTTTTCCTTTGAAGTCGAGCACGCCGTCGGACAAAGCTTGCTTGTCGGAGAGGGTTTCGAGCATGCGGTGCTCGATGGTTTTTTCGGAAATGAGGTTGATGACGGTGACGGGGCGGGTTTGGTGTTTGCGCCAGGCGCGCGCGATGCGTTGCTCCAGCTTGGCCGGATTCCAAGGCAGGTCGCAGTTGACGACGACACTGGCGTTTTGCAAGTTCAGGCCCGCCGCGCCGGAATCAGTGCTGAGGAATACCCGGCAGTGCGGGTCTGATTTAAAAAGATTGATCTCGGCCCGCCGCCGCTTTTGCGGGACGGCGCCTGTGTGCCAGGCAAAGCCGAGTTCCAGCCGCTGACACAAATCCCGCGCCAGTTCCAGCATCCGCGTCCATTCCGAGAAAATGATGACCTTGACGTCCTGGTTGTCGCGGCATTCCTCCAGGATTTTCTCCAGTTCCTTCATTTTGGGACAAGCCTGGTGTTCGCAGTTCAAGATGTAATCAGTGTCGCAGACCATCCGCATCATGTTCAGATGGCGCATCAGCTTGTCCTGTTCCGGTTGGGTCAGGGGCCGGCGCTTTGCGATGGAAGCCAATTTGGCGACGACGCCTTCATGGTCGTCATACTCGCCCTGCTGTTCCGCGCTGAGCGGGACGAAGTGGTTGCGGTCGGTGCGTTCGGGCAACTCGGTCTCAACATCCGCTTTGCGGCGGCGCAGAATGAAGGGCTTGACGCGTTGGCGCAGTATGTCGAGGTTGCGATAGGCTGAGGGCCGTCCCCGGTCATCTAATTCGTAGTATTCGCGGTTGAAGCGAAAGAGCGGGCCAAGCAGGGATGGGTTCAGGAAATCCATCAGCGAATATAATTCATCGAGCCGGTTTTCAATCGGGGTGCCGGTGAGAATAAAAGCATAACGGCTGCGCAGGCGCTTGATGGCTTGGGTGGTTTTGGCGCTCCAATTTTTGATGCGCTGGGCTTCGTCAAGCACCACGATGTCCGGATGCAAGCGGGCGTTCACGTCCAGCGAGTCGGCCAGCATTTGTTCGTAATTGACGATGGTAAAGAACGGGGCACCGGTGTAAGCGGCCAGCCGTCGCGCGCGACCGCCAAAAACCAATTGGTACGGGAGCGCTGTGAAACGCTGGATTTGTTCCTCCCACTCGCTCTTGAGGGAGGCCGGTGTGACGACGAGCACATGGGCGGCTTTCTCCATGCGGTGGAGCAAAGCGCAGGCCGCAATGGCTTGAATGGTTTTACCCAAACCCATTTCGTCGGCCAGCAAGCCCCGTTCAGTAAAAGCCAGATGGAGCATTCCCTCGCGTTGGTACGGAAAGAGCGGCATTTTGGTTTCGTGCGCAGGCCATTCGCCGCTCTGGACCTTGAGTTCGTACTGGCGGCGCAACTCTTTGCGCTCGGCGGCCTGGCCGCGCGCTTGCAGCCACGGGTCCAACTCCTGCGAGACGCGCAGTTGGGGAAGGTGGCTGGCCGCCAGTTGTCGCAACGCTTCCGCCGCGGTTTCGGGCGCGGTTTCGATCAATTGTCCATCGTCATTGAACCATTCGCGTAAAGCCGGGGGCAATGGGCCATGGCCGTTGACCAGACGCAACGTGTCGCGCAACGGATCCGGCAGCACGTCGAAGCGAGTGGAACCGTTTTGGCTGGCTGCTCGAAAGGCCCTTGCATAACGCGCCTTCAAGTAAAACAGGACTGCTTCGATGTGTTTGCAAGTGCCCAAGCCATTGATGCGAAAATCAACGCATTGGCAGGCAAACTGGCGCTGGCCCAAATCTCGCACCTCGACCGAATAAGTCAGTCCGCTGCCTGACTTGACCCGGAAATTGGAGAAAATTGGATGGGCGGGAGTAGCGTTGGTGATTTTAAAATCCTCGTTTCGCGCGCGCTCCCGGCGGCGGTTAATTTCGTCCTCATCGGTGGTGCGCCAATTATGTTGCGATGGGACGGCGGGCGCTGCTTTTGCTTTGTTCTGCATATACTGCAGCATCTCGACTCTGGCGGCGGAGTCAACCCGGAGTTATTCGGCATTATTCTCCAGTTGTTCACAAGGGGATGGGGCGCAACACGATTTGTCCTGGCAGCTTCGTGGCCATGCCTCACCCGGTCTGATGATCGCAAAAAGAAATTAGCCAGCGTCATCGTGGGTGCCTTATAGTTGCCTCGTGGAAACGATTGGCCAAAACCGTGGCAACGAGGCGCAATCCTTGGCTCAGGAAGTGGTTACTTCGGAACCACGAATCCCCACGGTCACGAACCATTCTCCACCAACTGTCAAGATAAAGTTGTTTCGATCCCTTTTCCGGGGTAGGGAGGATGTCTATCCCCGTCGTTTCGAGAGCCGAAAAACCGGGAAATGTGGCTATTCGCCTGCCTGTGCCAATGAATGGGTTCGTGATGTCTGTGAAAAACCGCGAATCAAATGCACCGATTGTCCAAATCGCCGGTTTTTTCAGGTCACTGACGAAGTGATCGGCTGGCATCTTTCGGGCCGGGATGCCCGGGGCTTCGATTTTGTGCTGGGTGTTTATGCGATGTTGCAGGATGAGACTTGTTTTTTTCTGGCAGTGGACTTCGACGACGACGATTGGCAGCAGGATGCGGCCGCGTTTCTCGAAACGTGCCGGCGGCTTGATGTGCCCGCCGCCTTGGAACGCTCGCGGTCCGGCAATGGCGGGCATGTATGGTTTTTCTTTGAAGAAGCCATTCCCGCCAGCCTCGCGCGCAAACTGGGTTCGCACATTCTCACTGAGACGATGGAGCACCGGCCCGAAATTGGTTTCAATTCCTACGACCGGCTGTTTCCCAATCAGGACACGCTGCCCAAAGGCGGATTTGGAAATCTGATCGCGCTTCCCCTCCAAAAGCAGGCAAGGCAGCGCGGCAACACTGTTTTTCTTGACGAACAATTCGGGCCAATCGCCGATCAGTGGGCCTTCCTGGCCTCAGTGCAGCGAATGTGCCGGGCGCGAATCGAGGCTTTGGTGCGTGACGCGGAATCCAAGGGACGGATTATCGGCGTGAGCATGGCCCTGGCGGACGAAGATGATGATAATCCCTGGACGGCACCCCCATCGCGCCGTCGAAAGGAACAACCCATTCCCGGCCCTCTTCCAGATAAGCTTGAGGTAATCCTCGGAGATCAAATCTATATCGCCAAAGAAAACCTCGTGCCGGGGCTGCGCAACCGATTGCTGCGTTTGGCCGCATTTCAGAATCCCGAATTTTATCGCGCGCAAGCCATGCGCCTGCCGACTTTCGGCAAACCCAGAATCGTTTCTTGCGCCGAGGATCATCCAAAGCATTTCGCTCTGCCACGAGGGTGTCTGGAAGAAGTTCAGTCAACACTTGGGTCTCTCCACATTCAACCGGTTCTCCGCGATGAGCGATTTCACGGTGTTCCTCTGAAGGTTGCTTTTCATGGCACTTTACGGCCCGATCAGCAAGCTGCCGCTGAAGCGTTGCTTGGACACGACACAGGCGTTTTGGCGGCGACCACAGCTTTTGGCAAAACAGTGGTTGCAGCCTGGCTCATTGCTCAACGCGGCGTCAATACTCTGATTTTGGTTCATCGCCAGCAACTCCTCGAACAGTGGATCGAGCGCTTATCCTCTTTTCTGGGCCTGCCAGCGAAAGCCATCGGACGATTGGGCGGCGGACGCAACAAACTGACGGGCGCGCTGGACGTTGCCCTGATGCAGAGTCTTGTTCGCAAAGAAGTGGTGGATGATCGCGTGGCCGATTACGGCCACCTGATCGTGGATGAGTGCCACCACATTTCCGCGCGGAGCTTTGAATTGGCCGTCCGCCGCGCCAAAGCGAAGTTTATCACCGGTTTGTCCGCCACAGTGACCCGCAAGGACGGCCATCACCCGATTATTTTCATGCAATGCGGCCCGGTTCGCCATCGTGTGGACGCGAAGACCCAGGCGGCATTGCGGCCTTTCACGCATCATGTCATGGTGCGGCCGACCAGTTTTCGCGCTCCAGGGCCATCCGATCCTGATCCACGCGCGGAATTCCAACAATTGTATGAGGCTTTGTGGAATGACGAGAAGCGCAATCAAATGATTTGCGCAGATATTGTGAGCGCCGTTAATCGGGCGCGATCACCTTTGGTACTGACCGAAAGGATAGAGCACCTCCAACGTTTGGCTCAACTTCTGTCCCCGCATATTCCACACTTGGTTTTATTGCAAGGAGGCCAAAGCAAAAAGGTATTGGCCGCCGCTCTCGCGCAATTGGCGCAGATTCCCGGGACCGCGGGGCGGGCGGTTCTGGCCACGGGAAAATACATTGGTGAAGGCTTCGACGATCCTCGATTGGATACGTTATTCCTGGCCTTGCCGGTTTCATGGCGGGGAACCATTGCGCAGTATGTCGGGCGGCTCCATCGTCTGCATGAGGGCAAACGCGAAGTGCGCGTCTATGACTACGCCGACCTGAACGTTCCGATGCTTTCCAGAATGTTTGACAGAAGGTGCCAAGGATATGAATCACTTGGCTACACGATCCTGCTGCCCGGAAGCGCCCTTCCGGGCTGGCCGGCCGAAGTTCCACTGCCAATAGATCCGGAATGGAAGAAGGATTACGCCGCCAGCGTTCGCCGGCTCATTCGGGACGGGGTTGATGTTCCGCTGGCAAATCTGTTCGTGCATGCGGCCCGGCCTCCCGGCGCCAATGCCGAGGGAGAAGATCGAGCCCGAAGCGCCAGCGAAGCCTTTCTATTTCGTCGCCTGCAAACCTTGCCCGCAACGTCCGGTCGTTTTCGTTTGAATGTGGAGTTGCCGATTTCATTCGACGGCTACGGAAAAATGGAGGTGGATTTGTTAAGCGTCGAAACGGGCGTGGTCGTTGAATTGGATGGCGCGCAACATTTAGCTGACGCTGAGGCCTATCGGCGGGACCGGCGGAAGGACGCCCTTCTCCAGCAAAATGGATATTTTGTTTTGCGATTCCTGACGGAAGACGCAGGCAAGCGCCTCGATCAAGTTTTGGATTCCATTCTGGCCGCTCTCATTCATCGCGAGAACCACCCGAGAGCCGGGTATTCTGGTATCTGAATTCGGATAATCAACAACAGTTTTACAAAGGTTGATATATGCGCTCGCCGGGTGCCATTCGGAATTTGACGAAAGAGGGCGGATCCACTTCAATTGTCTTTGATGCCATGAACGTCTTTCCGTATTTTATGAAACCATTCATTTTAAGAAATTCAATTCTTCAAATCATGGCACTGATGGCCTTGTCAACTTTGTGGCTTGAGGCGGCCCCGGTCATCACCTCGGTGAAAAGAAACGCGGATCGGGTGGGAAAGTACGCAAAGTTGGAATTAACGGTCGGCCTTAATGCGGTTTACACCAATGCCTACAATTCAGACGAAATTGATTTATGGGGGGAATTCACGTCGCCTTCGCATAAATTGTGGAAGATCAACGGGTTTTATGATGGAGCGAAATGGGAAATCCGTTTCGCGGCCAACGAGACGGGGGACTGGAGCTACGTTGTCAAAGCCAAAGACGGCACCGGGATCGGATGGGAGACCCCGGGCCGCTTCACTTGCAAGGCGTCCTATCGTCACGGCTGGATTCGGACCGCCCCCAACCACCGCTATTTGGCTTGCGATGACGGGACCTCGTTTTATGGCGTGGGCGCTTGTTATCCCTGGGGCAACACCACCCGTGGCTTTGACCGGATGCGGACCTTGGGAATGAACACCTATGTTTATTGGAATGGAACTTATGATCTTGACGGTGGGTCCAACCTGATCGAATCCACGAATTCAGGAATCGGCCATTACGACCAGAACAAATGCGCGCGGCTGGACAAATTGATCGACTGGTCGGAAGAGCGTGGGCTGGGCATGATTCTTGTGATCTGGCCCCATGATTATTTATCGGATCACATGCGCGGCTGGCCCTCCGGATGGTCCAGGAACCCTTACAAAATCATCACCACCTCCCATGGATTCTATGGCGACACCAATGCCTGGGCCTATCAGGAAAAAATGTATCGGTACATCATAGCCCGTTGGGGGTACAGCGCGGGCCTGGCGGGCTGGCAGACGATTGATGAGATTGGAGGGACTTCTGGATGGTCCAATCGGGTCGATGCGAATATCTGGGCCGGCAAAATCGCCGCCTATTTTGGGCAGAATGATCCTTTCCAACATCCGACCACCGCGTCCGAAGGTGATTTCTGGGACGAAGGCAACAAGGCCAATGATTTGCCTAACACCGAGATTTATCGCAATAATTCCACGACCAACCTGGCCTCCACCATACATCGATTGTGGGACGGTTATGAGAAACCATGCATCATGGGCGAAACCGGCTTGGATCGCAGTGGCAGGACCACCCATCGAAAATTATGGGTGGGCCTGGCCTCCGGCCTGTCCGTGACACCCCTGTTCTGGTCGTTCAATCAGGGCTGGAACGACACCGTCGCATCGCAATTTGCCCCCTTTGAAAAGTTCATCGCCGGCATGAATTTCGCCGGCCTCACCTCCCTGGCGCAGGCGAAGGTCGTGGTGCCGGACGCAGGCGCCTACGGCATTACCAGCGATCAATTGACCTTCGGTTGGATCACGGGCGAGATTTCCGGAAAAACTCTCTCAGTCACCGGCCTGAAAAACGGCGCTTATCGCCTCGAGTGGTGGGATTGCGCCACGGGAGCGGTTCTGTCAACTAAAAGCCTGTCGGTGGCCAACGGTTTGTTGTCGGCGGAAATACCGGTGCTTGCCCCGCCCCCGCAGAAGCTGTCCGCAGGCTCCACGAACAGCCCGGCAGCCGGTTCAACGGGCCCCGCCACTGCATCTGACGATCTTGCGTTTAAAATCATAAGAGGATAGTTCCAGTATTGTATCGAGCCTGTGGCTCAACCCTAACAGTATTGACGCCGCCGGCCATTTTGTTAGCCTGCGCGGATGAATTTCGGCGGCTGCTTCCCTAACCAGCAATGATATGATCATAGTTCTAAAACCCGATATCTCGAAGAAAGACGAAAACGCCGTCCTTCATGAGATACGCAAGCTCGGCTACCGCCCCCACGTGATGCGGGGCACTCAACGTGTGGTTGTCGGCGCCATCGGCGATGAACGCACCCACCAATCACTGGAAACCCTCACTTCCTGGCCCCAAGTCGAGCAGGTCATGCCGGTGCAGAAACGCTACAAACTGGTCAGCCGCGAGGGCCAAAAAACCAATTCTGTCATCTCCGTCCGCAACCATTCCATCGGCGGGAAGAAATTCCACGTCATGGCGGGGCCGTGTTCGGTGGAGAGCGAGTCGCAATTGATGGCCACGGCGCACGCGGTGCAAAAGGCGGGCGCGACCTTCCTGCGCGGGGGCGCCTTCAAGCCGCGCACGTCCCCCTACGAGTTCCAGGGGTTGGGCAAGAAGGGGCTGAAGCTCCTGGCCAAGGCGCGCCGCGAAACTGGCCTGGCCGTCATCACCGAATTGCTTTCCGAGAACCAGGCTGAACTGGTGGCCGAGTATGCCGACGTCATCCAGATTGGGGCGCGCAACTCGCAGAATTACCAGTTGCTCATCGCCGCCGCCCGGACCGGCAAGCCGATCCTCCTCAAGCGCGGCCTCTCCATGAAGATCGAAGAGTGGCTGCTGGCGGGGGAATACGTGTTGTCGAACAACAATCCCAACTTGATCTTCTGCGAACGGGGCATTCGCACTTTCGAAACCTACACGCGCAACACGCTGGATCTTTCCGCCATTCCCATCATCAAGAATGAATCGCATTGCCCGATCATCATCGACCCCAGCCAAGGAGCGGGCCGGGCGGATTTGGTGGCGAGCCTTTGCCAGGGCGCGGCGGCCATGGGGGCGGACGGCCTTTTGATCGAGGTCCATCCCAATCCCACCGAGGCGTGGAGTGATGGCGCGCAGCAACTGACTCTGGATGGGTTCGCGCGTTTGATGGAAAGCCTGAAGCCGTTCATCGCGGCGGCGGGCCGCGAGCCGGGAGCCTGAAGCCGAAGGCTTCTTAGTTTGGGCTGGTTTGCGCTTTGCTGCTTTCTGCTTGCCAACCGCGGGGCGCGGCCTATGTTGGCGTTCAATTTCGTTGCGCCGACAGTTATGAAAAGATTCATTACCATCGTATCGGGACTTGTCTTCATCACCCTGGCGGTTTCGGCCGGGGCGCAGGATTGGCCGCAATGGCGCGGCCCCAATCGAGATGCAAAAGTCGCGGGCTTTGCCGCGCCCAAAAGCTGGCCGGACCAATTGCATCAGCAATGGAAAATCGAGGTGGGCGTGGCCGATGCCACTCCCGCGCTGGTCGGCGACAGGTTGTATGTCTTTTCGCGCCAGGACGGCGAGGAGTTGACGCAGTGCCTGGATGCCGCCTCCGGCAAACAAATCTGGATGGACAAATATCCCACCAAGGCCCCCACGGGCGGCGCGGCGCAACATCCCGGACCGCGTAGTTCGCCCACGGTGGGCGAGGGCAAAGTCGTGACGCTTGGAGTGAGGGGGGACTTGTCCTGCCTGGATGCCGCCACCGGCAAGGTGATCTGGCGCAAGCATGATTTTCCCGGCCAGCTCAAGTTCTTCACCTCCATGTCGCCCATTATTGTTCATGGCCTGTGCGTGGCGCATCTGGGAACGGAGACCAGCGGCGCCATCGTCGCTTACGATCTCAAGAGCGGCAAACAGAAGTGGCAATGGACCGGCGATGGCCCGGCCTATGATTCCCCGGTGTTGCTGGCCTTGGGTAAAACCAGATTGATCGTGGCGCAAACGGCCAAAAAGATCGTGGCCATCAACGCCGCCAATGGCGAGCTTGCCTGGCAGACGGACTTCGCGCCCAAGGGCATGGCCCAAAACACAGCCACGCCCATCGTGGCGGGTCAGACAGTGATCTACACCGGTTCGGGCCGAGGCACCGTGGCCGTCAAACTTGAAAAGACAGGCGAGACCATCACCGCCAAGCCGCTCTGGAGCAACCCCGATCTGGCGCCGCAGTTTGCCTCGCCAGTGCTGAAAGACGGCCTGCTTTATGGCTTGTCGCAAAAGGGGCAGTTCTATTGCATCAACGCCCAAACCGGCAAGACCGCCTGGGTCGAGGCCGAGGGCGGACGCGGCGGGTTCGGCTCCATTGTTGATGCCGGCCCGGTCTTGATGGCCTTGACCCCCAAATCCCAACTCATCATTTTCCAGCCGACCGACAAGGAATTCACCCAGGTGGCCAGCATCAAGGTGGCGGATACCCCGACTTACGGCTACCCCGTCGTGGCGGGCAACCGGATTTTTGTCGAGGACCACGATTCCGTCATCCTCTGGACACTGCAATAGTAGGTTCATCGATTTACGATTAGGGCCTGCGCTTAACTTTTGCCAAATGAAGTGCTGAGCATGAGAGTCACGAAGGCCAATCATACTTCCCGATATGAGGCCGCCGGCGTTTTATGTCTTTCATAACGGCTTCTTCCAATGCTCCTCCATGTGTCCGTAATTTCGAGGCAAGCCCAATAAAAAAAATGTTTGAAAATGGTGCGATTAAGCCGGATTAAGTGCGATTAAGTGCGATTTTTTCGCCCATTTTTTGCCTCATTTGCATCGTCTTCCCCGGGCTCGTCGGGCGCCTCGACCATTGCGCCGGAAGCGTCATTGCATGGCGGGTCACTTTCGTCCATATAGGTGATTCCCAATATATCTGTTTCACACATCGTTCTTTTTCTTCGGGGGTCAACGGCTTTTGTTCAGGCCAGATCAGCTTCTTGATGTCCGGATGGGCGCGCGCATATTTCACGAAGTCCTGTTCCGTCACACCCTTTGACTCGAGCTGTAATTTCTCCTGCCATATCCGCAAACGTTCCACATAATGGTCACTGCGCCGGAGACCGGCCAGATCGGCGCAGATGGTGCGCAAGACCTCCCACCGCTGGCCGGGAGTCCGGGCCGCGGCCGATTGCCCTCGAGCCGCCGCCACATAATACGGGAAGAACCACCCCGCCACCCTGTCCGAAACAGATTCCCCGGCCTTACCTCGAGACCTCTTGCGACCTCGAGAGGGGCACAATTTTCACCGTGACCGTGCATCTCCCGGCTGTCCGCCAGGGTCTCGTCCATCAACTCCGCCGCCTCAGTTTTGGCGATCCAATCGCGGAAGCCGCCCTGGCGCCATTCCGACAGGTTTTGCTCGGTGATGGGGCGGCCTCCGAATTCGCGTTGCAGGGCCGCTTTGACTTGAGGGAGATCATTCAACCAGTCCATCAGGCCCCCGCCCGATTCGCCGTCGAGCAGTCGTTGGTTCAATTCGTCGCGGACCTCGCCGGGCAGGCGGGCGATTTTACCACGGCGGCTGCCGTGGCCGAGGGGTGGGGCGGGGGATTCCGTTTCAATTTCAGTTTTTGTTTTCATCATATTCGATACGGCTTGCATTGGCACTTCATTAGACTTAGACTATAGTTAGTATATACATTCATCAACAGATATTTGAGAATTTTTTTATAAAACCACCATTTTTGAATGAAACTGATTGTAACTGCCTGATTAGTAATCACTTATGATTTTAGCCGCAGATGATAAGAAAAGGGGCTTTTAACCACGGAATACTCGAAATACGAACTGCCAAGACTCTTTGCGGCTCAGCGCCTTACGCGCTTTGTGTTTTCGTCTTGCTGATCAGGTTTTCTGTGAGCGAGGGCCTTGAGCATACATCCGCCCCAAAAACGCGAATAAGACAAGGACCAGGCCGGTGCCCCAGGCACCGGTGCTAAACCTGCCGGCTCCGCACATGGCGATACAGACTCCTCCCGCAATCAATATTGCCGCGAGAAAAGCGAAAAGCCTCATACCGTATAAGAATACAAATGGAATGTAGTGCGCGCCGAGAAGGATCATCAAAGCAGGGTAGAACAGATTGGTGCGATACTGCGTGACCGGCACCAACAGCAACATCGAAAACGGCAAAACAAACGCGACCTGCATGCCCAGAGACCAAAGCGTATTGTCTTCGCTCAATTTTTTTCGCCCCGACAGCCGCACCAGCGATTCCGTAGCGGGGAAAATGAAGAAGCCACCGAAGACAAGGGTAATGATCGCGCTTTTGACTCCAACTGTGTCGGCCAAACAGGCTGACACCAGCCAGAGCACACCGGAGACGAGCTGACCGAAAAAGCCGCCGTGAAATCGGACGCGGTTTTCCCGCTGTGCATCGGAGATGTTCATGACCAGACACTTCTAATTTTGATTTGTGATGCTGTAAAGGAGAGAGTTTGGCAACCTTCGTCAAATATCACGGCCGGCTCATGAAGGATCGGCGCATCTTTTTTGCGGACGCCCCGGACGCGCGGCAGCGCGTCCGGCTGGCCTTGGACGGCTTTATGAGCCAGCCGTGATCAAATGGCCTTTGTGCCGGTCGCTGGTGTGAGTAATGGCCATGGGCAATGGCGGGAGAGGCGCGCTGGACAATCGAAACTGTTGAAACAGTTTAAGTGTCTTGTTGCATCCGGGTCCCGCTCGTTGAAACGAGGGGTTAATAAAATGGGTTTGACAACGGCTTGCAAACTGAAATGCGCCTGTGCCATTGCCGCAATTGATTTGCCGATTCTGAATCGAAAGCGTCAGGGGTCATCCCGTATCTTCATTAAGGGATGCCTTCGCGGTTGACTTTCCCGGCCGGGCGTGGCTCAGTTCTCGGCGTCACGCGTCTCAACACACCGACGCGTGCTGCAATGAAAACGTGCTCATACTGCGGGGCCAAGTATCCCGACGACATGCCTCAGTGTCCAATTGACCATGAAGCGCTTTCTCCCAAGCTGGCGGCGCCTGAATCCGATTTGTCTCCCGACTTGGTGACGTTGGTCAAATGTGGAACGCTGGTCTCGGCAGACATAGTGGTTTGCAAACTGCGTGCGGCGGGGATTGAGGCGTTTATTCCTGACGAGTTGGTGGCGCAGGCCGGCCTCGCCGCGATCGGGAATGTGCGGGTCCAGGTGGCGCCCAAGGACTATGAAGCAGCCAAAGCCGTGCTCTCCCCTTGATTTTTTACAAAGACCACAATGCCAACCATTCCATCCGCCACTCCGGCTGAAGCCAAGACCGGACCGCCGAAAGCTCCGTATCCAAATCCGTTTTTGTGGGTGCCATCCAGTTATCTGGCGATGGGGGTCATTTATGTCACGGTCGGCAGCGTGGCCAATGTGATGTTCAAAAACATGGGGATGGACAACACCAAGGCGGCGTTCTGGTCGAGCCTGCTGGGATTTCCATACACTTTCAAGTTTCTCTGGGCGCCATTGCTGGAATTGTACCGGACGAAGAAGTTTTTCGTGGTGCTGATGCAGTTTTGCATTGCCGCGAGCATCGCCTGCGTGGCGTTTGCCCTGAGGCTGCCCGGCATGACATGGTTCGTGCCGGTCCTGGCCTTGCTGGCGCTCTCGGGCCTCCTCGGCGCGACGCAGGACATTGGTTCAGACGGCGTTTATGTCACGACTCTGCCGCCCAAGGAAATGGCGAAATATACCGGGTTCCAAAGCATGTGCTGGAACGCGGGATTCCTGCTCGCCGCCGGGCCGTTGATCTACTTCAGCGGGGTATTGCACAGACAGACCCAAAGTTGGGGGACATCGTGGATGGTGATCATGCTGGTGATTTCCGGCCTGCTGTTTCTGGCGGGATTGTATCACAGCCGCTTTCTGCCTCCCGGGGCCAAAGCGCCCGACGCGCCGAAAAGTTTCGGCGATGCCATGGGCACCTTCGGGCACGCCTTCGCGACGTTTTTCCAGAAAAAGGACATCTGGCTGATGATGGCGTTCGCCTTTTTCTACCGCTCGGGATATGGCCTGATCGACAAGATGGGGCCGCTGTTCATGATCGACGATCGCGCCAAGGGCGGGTTGGGGCTTTCCAACGAAACGCTGGGCACGATTAACGGGACCTTCGGCAATGCGGCCTTCATCCTCGGCTCGCTGCTGGGCGGGTGGTTCGTGTCGCGGATCAGCCTGAAAAAGTCGCTGTTCATCCTCTGCCTCTGCCTCAATGTGCCCAACGTCACTTTCCTGATTTTGAGCCAGACCCTGCCCACCAGCTACACCGTCATCGCCACGATCGTCACCTTCGAGAAGTTCGGCTGGGGCGTCGGGTGCGTCGGCCACATGATCTACATGATGCAACAAATTGCCCCGGGGCCTTACCGGACGGCGCATTACACCTTTGCCACGGCGCTGATGGGCGCCTGCATGATGCTCACCGGCGCGGTCAGCGGCTACCTCGAGAGCTGGACGGGCTACCAGTGGTTCTTCATCATCGTGCTGTTTGCCGCCGCGCCTTCCATTCTTGTCACTTTCTTCGCGCCGTTCCACAATCCCGATACGACGGGCCGGAACGCCGATGCACAACCGGAAGCAACTGAGGCCTCTTGAAATAATGCGGCTCTCGTGCAAAATGGCGGCTCGCCCACAGACGGGGCCGGGACAATTGAACAAACCTTGGAAACTGAAAAATAGATATGCGTTACGGACACTTTGACGACCAACATCGCGAATACGTCATCACCCAACCCAACACCCCGCTGCCCTGGATCAATTACCTCGGCTGCGAGGCCTATTTCGGACTCATCTCCAACACCGCCGGCGGTTATTCGTTCTATCGCGACGCCCGCCTGCGCCGCCTGACGCGCTATCGCTATAACAACGCCCCGTTTGATTTCGGCGGCCGCTACCTCTATCTGCGCGATAACGACAGCGAGGAATTCTGGTCGCCCTCCTGGCAGCCGACCCGCACCAAGCTCGACAATTACGAATGCCGCCACGGCATGGGCTACACCATCATCGGCTCCCGGCACCACAAGATCGAGGCGGAGACGTGCTACTTCGTGCCCCTGGGCGAAAACCTGGAGATCTGGAAGCTCTCCGTCACCAACCACCGCAAGAAGCCGGCCCGGCTCTCCATTTTTTCCAGCATCGAATTCTGCCTGTGGGACGCGCAGGACGACGCCACCAATTTCCAGCGCAACTTCAGCACCGGCCAGGTCGAGATTGTCGATGGGGTCATATATCACAAGACCGAGTATCGCGAGCGCCGCAATCATTTCGCCTATTTCGCCTGCTCGAAGAAACTGGCCGGGTTCGACACCCAGCGCGACACGTTCCTGGGCGCCTACCGGAGCTGGGACAACCCGGCGGCGGTGGAGCGGGGGCGTTCTTTCAATTCCGTGGCGCATGGCTGGGCGCCGCACGGCTCCCACCATGTGAAGGTGAATTTAAAACCGGGCGAAACGAAGGACATCATTTTCCTCCTCGGCTACCACGAGAACCCCGCGGACCAAAAATTCACCCCCCCGAATTCCCAGACCATCAACAAGCGCACCGTCAAACCCGTCATCGCCAAGTATCTGGACGGCAAGAATGTCACGGATGCCTTCGAGAAATTGCGCCGTTACTGGGACAGCCTGCTCGGCGCTTACCAGGTGGATTCGCCCGACATCCACGCCAATCGCATGGTCAACACCTGGAACGCCTGCCAGTGCATGGCCACCTTCAACATGTCGCGCTCGGCCTCTTTCTACGAATCGGGCATTGGCCGCGGCCTCGGCTTCCGTGATTCCAACCAGGACCTGCTCGGGTTCGTGCAGATGGTGCCGGCCCGCGCCCGCGAACGCATTTTGGACATCGCCGCGACCCAAATGGCCAGCGGCGGCGCGTATCACCAGTATCAACCGCTGACCAAGCGGGGCAACAACGACATCGGCAGCGGGTTCAACGACGACCCGCACTGGCTCACGCTGGGCGTGGCCGCCTACCTCAAGGAAACCGGCGACTGGAGCATCCTCGACGAGGCGGTGCAGTTCGACAACGAACCCGGTTCCGAAAAGCCGCTCTACGAGCACTTGCGGCGCAGTTACAATTACACCCTCGAACGCCTCGGCCCGCATGGCCTGCCGCTGATTGGCCGCGCCGACTGGAATGATTGCCTGAACCTCAACTGCTTCTCCGACACGCCCGGCCAATCCTTTCAGACCACCACCAACAAGGAAGGCAAGGTCGCCGAGTCTGTCTTCATCGCGGGCCTGTTTGTCATGGCGGCGAAGGAACTGGCCGCCATCGCGCGCAAGCTCAAGTTGAACGAGGAGGCCGAACGCTGCCTGGCTGAAGCCGCCAAAATGGAGAAGGTCATCCTCCAGCACGGCTGGGACGGCAATTGGTTCGTGCGCGCCTATAATGATTTCGGAAAGCCGATCGGCTCGAAAGTCTGCAAGGAGGGGAAAATCTTCATCGAATCACAGGGCATGTGTATCATGGCGGGCGTCGGTTTAAAGGACGGCAAGGCGAAACTGGCGCTTGAATCGGTGAAGAAGCACCTGGCCACCCCGCACGGCATCGTCCTTCTGAATCCGGCCTTCACAAAGTATTACATTGAGATGGGTGAGATTTCCTCCTACCCGGAGGGCTACAAGGAAAACGCCGGCATCTTTTGCCACAACAACCCGTGGATCATCATTGCCGAGACCATGATTGGCAACGGCAACCGCGCCTTTGACTATTACACGCGCATCAATCCATCCGCCCGCGAGAACATCGGCCAGTTGCACCGCTGCGAGCCATACGTTTTTGCGCAAATGGTGGCGGGCAAGGACGCCCCCACGCACGGCGAAGCCAAGAACTCCTGGCTGACCGGCACGGCCGCCTGGACTTATTTCGCCGTCACGCAATGGATTTTCGGCATCCGCACCGATTACGATGGTTTGCTGGTGGACCCCTGCATCCCGTCAAATTGGAAAGGATTCAAAGTGACCCGCGTTTTTCGGGATGAGACATTTGACATCGAAGTGCTGAATCCCAAAGGCGTCATGAAGGGCGTGCGCCGGATGGTCATGGATGGCGTCGAAATTCCGGACCAGTTGCTGCGCCCCAATGGTGCCGGACGGACGCACAACGTTTTGGTGGAAATGGGATAGACTGTCACGCCAAGCCGTTCAAGCCCCCGATTCGACGGGTTTCGGCTTCGTATTTCTTCTGGCACTCCGGGCAAATCCCGTGGGTAAAGGAGGTGGAGGTCCGGTTGCTGATATACTTTTCGAGTTGCTCCCAATATCCGCTGTCATTGCGAACCTTCCGGCACCAGGAACAGACGGGCAGCAATTCGCTCAAGGTGTTGATCTGGCTGGTCAAACTCGCGGTCTTGCGCAGTGTGGCCAGGGCATCCGCGCTCCCACCCAGCAGGAGCGAGAACAGGCTGAAGGCGATCTCCTGGTGCGGTGGCAGTCCGCGCCGCAGCGTCCCGCAGAACATCCCCACCACCTGGCTCGATATGGCCAGAGAATGGAGGATCCCGCGCTCCGGCTTCCCAGGGGTACCCGCCTCGAAAAAGACAGGCGCGTGTTGTCGCAACGCTGTAGCGAACCGCCCCGCCTCGATTTCCCCGCGCAGCAATCCGTCCAGCCACTCACCGTCCGGGCCCGGCCATGCCAGCGACATCTCGAAGCCCATGTCAGCCGGATTGACCAGCCAGAAGCCGGCGGCGCGAAAGAGTTTCAGTCCCTCGATATACTGTTGGCTCAGCCGCAAAATATCATCGCTGTTTTTCTGGTCGTGGAGGTCGCGCCGGAAATGTTCCAGGGCGGCAAACAGCGCCAGCAACTCTCTTTGCGCATCGAGTAACCCGAGCTTCCCCAGACCCGTCTGCAGCATGTCGGGATAAACGGAATCAAATCTGTCACTCGCAGGTTCCATGACTCAATGCCTGAGAAAAGCAGCCAACACCGCCTCGATTTGATCATCCACAGCGCCAACCACCAAGGAGACGGTTTCCAGCGGCAAATGCAGGCTCTCCCACACTTTCATGTTCAGTGGCGGCGCATAGCGCTCTCCGGAACACCCGATTTGCATCGCGTTGACCAGATGATCGCAGAAATGGACAACGGACGCTTCCTCGCGTCCCACCTCCGCCATTGTGGGTTGATGATGGTCGGCGACGGCGCCGATGAGCGTGACCGGGTATTTCCAGTGGCGCAGCAGCGCGCCGCCGATTTGCTGGTGGTCAAAGCCCAGCACCTTCATTTCGGCTTCCCGCAAGAGCATGCGTTTGGTGTTATAAAGCACAAATACTTGCTGGGCCGCATCCGGACTCTGGCCGAGGAGCACCAATCGCCCCACGTCATGCAGCAATCCCGCCACGAAAAACTTATCCGGCTTGGGCAGCCGCAATTCGATCGCCACAACCCGCGCGGCAATGCCGCAGGCCAGACTGTGCCGCCAAAACGATTGCATGTTCACATACTTCTCCTCCACGCCGGAGAAGCGTTCAATGATGCTCGACGCCTGCAGCAGATCCTGCACGCGCTGAATCCCGATCAAACTGATCGCCTCCGCCACGCTCGTCAGGCGCGAGGTGTAACCGTAAAAGGGGCTGTTGCCCAGCCGCAAGAGGCGCGAAGTCAGGTCGGGATCCTTTTCGATCGCCGCTCCGACCGTGCTGAGACTGCACTGCGGCGAACGCAGTTCCGCCTCGATTTCCCTCAACACCGCGCCGCACGAGCCAAGACTGGAGGGAATGCCGCTGAGCAATTGTTCAATGGAGGGCAGGTTCATTTTTTCGGCGTTTTCCGCGCCTGGCGCCAGAGCATCAGCTTGAAGACTTCGGCGAAGACCGGGTTGGATTCATCCGCGTGCCAGAACCGGGCCTTGACCTCGGCGGTCAACTGCGCCACCGCTTCCGGCGTCAACCGGGCCAGCGGGTCCTGGTTTTCGATGAGATCGGACGCCTCCACGTCAATTCCCGCCACCCCCCAGGCTTTCAGGATGCTGATCTGGCGGCCGGCCAGTTGGCACTTGGCAGGAAGAAGCAGCATGTCGTCGATGTTTTTGACATCTTTGGCGACAACCATTCCCTCCTTCAAATCCTCCGTTTTAACGCGTGGCATGATGTTTGGAGCGCCCTGTAGCGGTGAGGCTTAAGCAGGCGTCAGTCCGTTCAACTTCCGTCGCGCCGCGCCCCCTGTCAAGGGCAAACGGAAGAAAGGAAGATTTGGGAATTAATAGTAATGAAAACATGGCTGTCGCGCCGCGCCGCAGCCAGTTGTGGTGATCCTGATGTTTTGTTGGTGGACAGTCCGGGCGGGGCAGGGCATTTTAATTCGCCCGGCTGCAGTAGCGGCAGGGCAAAAGGCACTCGATCATGACCATAATGGAGAACGCAGCAAGGAGCCTAAACTCAACCCCGGGCCGCATCATCCTTAACACTGCAATTTATGCCGTGCTGTTGACAGCCGGTTGCGCCAGGGTCTCCAGTGGGCAGCCGGCGCTCAAGGATGCTTACAGCAAGGATTTTCTGATCGGCGTGGCCGTGAATCAAAGCCAGTGCGCCGGGCAGGACAAACAGGGCGATTCGATCATCAAAGCCAATTTTGACTCGATCACGCCGGAAAATGTTTTGAAGTGGGAATTTGTCCATCCAAAGCCGGAAACGTACTCTTTTGCGGAGGCGGATTTGTATGTCAAATTCGGCGAGGAGAACCACATGCTCATCGTGGGCCACACGCTGGTTTGGCACAGCCAGACGCCGCATTGGGTGTTTCAGGACACCAACGGCCAGCCTTTGGACCGCGAGGCCCTGCTTCAGCGGATGCACGAACACATCCAGACTGTCATTGGCCATTACAAGGGCCGCATCAAAGTCTGGGACGTGGTCAACGAAGCCCTGAACGAGGACGGCACGCTGCGCCGGTCGCCCTGGCTGAAGATCATCGGCGAGGACTACATCGCCAAGGCCTTCCAGTACGCGCATGAAGCGGATCCCGGCGCGGTGCTGCGTTACAATGATTACGGCTTGGAATTGAAAGCCAAACGCAAAGGCGCGATTGCGCTGATCAAGAAACTCCGGGCGCAGGGAGTGCCGGTCACGGCCATAGGATTGCAGGGACACGCCAATCTAAACTGGCCAACTGCGGAGCAGGAGGACACCGCCATCACCAACCTGGCTGAGCTGAAGCTGCCATTGATGGTGACTGAAATGGACATCGACTGCTCCCGCGGCGGCCAGAGAACGACCAGCGCGGACGTCGCCGCCAACGCCCGTCTGCAAGCGGAAGGACGGTTATCCACCACCGGCCTTTCCGCCGCCCTTCAGCAACAACTGGCCGACCGTTACTCCGAACTTTTTGGCGTATTTATCAAGCATAAGGATGTGGTCAAGCTGGTGACACTGTGGGGTGTGACCGACGCCGATTCCTGGCGGGCGCGCGGCAATCCATTGTTGTTTGACAGAAATGGCCGGCCCAAACCCGCCTTCGACGCCGTGATCAAAGCGGCGGGACGGTAGCCAAATCCCGCGGAAGTCAGGCGCTTTCCAAAATGGCGGTGGCCGTGGCGTGTTGGGAGGTGTGACTGAGGCTGAGATGGACCAGCCGGCCGCCGCGTTCGCGCAGGAGCGTTTGGCCCTTGCCGTGCAGCACCACAAAAGGCTCGCCGGAGTCCTTGCGGCATATTTCGATGTCCTGCCAGCCCAATTGCCGTCCGATCCCGGTGCCGAAGGCCTTCGAGATGGCTTCCTTTCCGGCAAAACGCGCCGCCAGGAATGGGCCGGGAGACTTGTAGGAGAGGCAGTAGGCCAGCTCGGAAGGCCGGAGAATCCGCCGCAAAAAACGGGCGCCGAATTTCTCCCGGGCGGCTTCAACGCGCCGCACCTCGATGATGTCAATGCCGGTGCCGAGTATCAAGATGGCAGAGCAGGGTTCAGGGTTGGCTGGCTTCCTCCATGGCGAGCAGCATTTCGCGCACGGCGGTGGACAGGCCGACGACCACGGCGCGGCTGATGATGCTGTGCCCTATGTTCAACTCGACCAGATGGGGCACTTGGCGGAGGGCGGGAACGTTTCTGTAATTCAGCCCATGGCCGGCATTGACCTGCAGGCCCGCTTGATGGGCTTGCGTGGCCGCCGCGGCCAAGCGCTCCAGTTCCACGGCCCGCTCGCGCTTGCGATGAAAGTTATCGGCAAATGCGCCGGTGTGCAATTCGACAAACTGGCTGCCCACGCGCGCCGCGCCTTCGATCTGCGCCGGATCAGGCGTAACGAAAAGACTGACTTCAATGCCGGAATCATTGAGTTTCTTGCGCGCCTCAGCGAGGGCCGGCCAATGGATGGCCACATCCAGTCCGCCTTCCGTCGTCACTTCGGCGCGCCGCTCCGGGACAAAGCAAACAATGTCGGGTTTGACCTGCAAGGCGATGGACAGAATCCCGGGCGTGTTGGCCATTTCGAGGTTGAGCCGGGTTTTGAGGACTTGGCGGAGTTTCTGGATGTCGCGAACCTGCATGTGCCTGCGGTCTTCGCGCAAGTGGGCGGTGATGCCATGCGCGCCGGCCGATTCGCAGATAAGGGCTGCGCCGATTGGGTCTGGTTCCCCGACCTCGCGCCCGTGATAGCGCGCCTCGCGCAAGGTGGCGACATGGTCTACGTTTACTCCCAGCTTGAGCATAAGCTGCTAATGCGTACGCGCCGGCATGCCCGAGGACATCTTCGCTTGCGGCAGCAAACTCCAGTCGAGCGGGCCGGCCGGCGTGTCGGCCAGCCAATGCGAGAGCAGAACCAACTCCAGGCTCGAAAATACAAAGGATGAATTGCGAACGACGGTCAGCTCTTTCGGACTGGTCCGGGTCACTTCCGTGACTGTGTTGGCCAGGAAGGGGGCCAAACCGAGCAGCCACTGCTTTTGAGTGTTCAGACGCGACGCAACGTCAGGAGCGAGAGAAGTGTCACTGCCGGGTTTGGCGGCATTTGTCCCGGCAACGGCTGGCTCGCGCGGTCCGATATCGAGCATGCGAAGGATCGGCACTTCTTCTGTCATGGTCAGCAGGTGCTGCGCGCGGGGACCGGTTAATTCCCAGTCGTAATAGACCAGATTGGTCCGGTCTTGGATTTGTTCCCACAGGGCCTTTGGCGCGGGTCCTTTCCCCTTGCTCAGCGGGAACACGTGTGCGACCAGAAACTGGCCGTCGTTTGTGGGAGCCGCATTCAGAACGGGGTCGATGAATTCGTGCCTCGCCCAAAGGAGTTGATGCCTCTTGGGCAACCAATCAAGTTTTGTGCCGTCGAACTGATGCAACTTGGGATTCAAGGTGTCGATGGCCTGGGTGGACAATGTCAGCATCGTTTTGCGGGAATCGTTCACGGGCCACGCCGCATAACTCTGGAAGGCCACTTCGCTCATTGACCAAAAATAGAACTGGTCGCCCAATGGATTGGTGCAGATCCGCGAGAGGGTTCCATCGGATTTCAAGTAGGGTTCAACATTCTGGCCGGTGGCAAAACTGAGGAGCGGTTCGCGCACCAGGTGGGTTGGGAGGCTCATTGGGCGAGCCTGCCATTGAACCGGCTCGGGATAAAGCACGTGGCCTGTCATATAAAAACTCCCCGGCTCAGCACTGATGCTGATTGCTGTGCGGGCCAGTTTAAGTGGGCAGGAGGTCAGCGGGAACCAGTTGGCCAGCTGAGGCCAATCCACGTCCGCCTCAAACCAGTTGGTAATCAGCTCCGGCCCGGGCCGCCCGAATTTCTGGATCCGTTGCAAATAATCCGAGCGAACAGCCGTTAAATCTCCTCCCCGGCCCACGAGCATCCAATCCCGCGCCGCCATTATCCAAAAAGAATCCCCGGCTCCTTTGTTCCATTGTTGCCCGGAGAATTTTCCAACACGGAGCACCTCCCCCGGCCCGCGCAACGCGGCCTTTAAATTTTGCTGCCAGACCTCCGTCCGCCGGGGATCCAGTTGGACGGCGAGAACAAAATTGATGGGCTTGCCGGGCGCCCCTCCCATGCCGGCCATGGACTCAGACCGCAGCAGGTCATCCAGCAAAGGCCGCAGCAATGCAACAGTTTCCCCTTTCGTTTGAAAATGCAGCGCGGCGCCAAGATTCACGGCCAATCTATTGAGAACCAGATATTCGTAGGCGATGGTCGATGGTTGGGCAAAGACGGCCCTGGCAATGGCGACGTTTGTGTTCCTAGCCAGGTCAGCGGCTCCGGTAAAGTGAAATCGGAGCACGACATTATCCGGCTGGCCGGCTCCAACGCAGAGAAGAGGCGCCGCCAGCGCAAAGGCGCATGGGCAAAGCCATCTGAAAAAAACCCTGAAAATTCGCATATAAAGTGCTTCTGATTGCCAAAAATGCCACTGCTTGGCAATTGTTTTCAGGTTGCTTTTACAGGGTCTCCAATGTTCTTTTGCACAATGTCGCGCCGATTTGTAACTCACTGGCTTCCTTTGTTGTTCTGGATGGTTGCCATTTTCAGCGCTTCCACCACCCTGGGTTCGCCCCAGAACACATCACGTTTTCTGGTGCCATTTCTGTTATGGTTGGACCCGCAAATGTCCTGGCAAACCATCGAGCAGGTGCATCATTGCGTGCGGAAAACCGCCCATGCGGTTGAGTATGCCGTCCTGGGATTTCTCATTTGGCGTGTCGTCCATTCCGCCGTCGTCCTGGCGACGCACCGCACCTCCTGGCACTTTCGCTTCTCTATTCTGCTAGCGGCCCTTTACGCCGCGACCGACGAAACGCACCAAATCTTTGTGCCTGGCCGTCAACCGAGTGTCCTCGATGTACTCCTGGACACCTGCGGCGCGGGGATCGGATTGGCTGTGACCTGGTGTTTCCTTCGGATGCGGAAACAAAAATAAATATGAAGTGGCCGCTTTGTTCAGTGGCGTTGCTTTATGTTGGCGGCATTCTTTTGGGTCATTGGTTCCACCCTCCGCTCCCCGTTTTGTTTGGGCTTTCTTTTCTGACCGCTGGCGCAGCCCTGCTCTGGGATCGAAGGCGGCTCTTAGTGTTGGTGGCGCTCCTCGTGCTGGCTGGCTGGACCAATCTAGCCTGGCGCACCGCGATCATTTCACCCAACGATTTGCGTTTGCTGGCCGGCCCCGGACCTGAGGACGTCATCGTGCGGGGCGTTCTCCACGAATCACCCCTGCCGCGAATTTACGAACGCCAGGGGCGGGAGCTGTGGCATTCTTCCGTCGTCATCGACGCCGGACAAATCCGCCGGGCGCAAGCATGGTGCCCCGCCTTCGGCAAGATCGTCGCTTACACGCCGGCAGTTTTGTCGTCAAAATTCTGCAGCGGCCAGGGGGTTGAGGCCGCTGGCGTGCTCGACCTGCCACCGGTACCGCGGGCGGAGGGATTGTTCGACGCCCGTTCCCGCTATCGGTATGACGCCATCTATTGCCAATTGCGCACCGACTCGGAGAAAGCATGGAACGTCGTCTCCCCTCCCCGCCACATGCCGCTGGCGGACCGATTCTCCGCCTGGGCCAGAAAAACCCTCGCCCTGGGTTTGGAGCAGGAGGACGAGGCGTTGCGGCTTATTTGGACATTGGCGCTGGATTGGAAAGCGCCGCTGACCGAATCCGTCGAGGAACCGTTCATGCGCGCGGGAACGTACCACATCTTCGCGGTGGACGGATTGCGCATCGGGCTCCTGGCTGGCATCGGGGTGGGCCTTTTGCGCGCCCTGCGGCTTCCCCGGGCGCTGTGCGGACTTTTGGTGGTTCCAGTCCTTTGGTTCTACGCCGGCGTCACAGGCTGGCCGGCCTCGGCGGTTCGGGCCGCCATCATGATGAGCGTCGTCATTGGCGGCTGGGCCAGCCATCGGCCGGCAATTCTTATCAATTCACTTTTCGCGGCGGGGTTTGGCATTCTGCTGTGGGACCCCTGCCAGTTGTTCCAGCCCGGCTTTCAACTTTCGTTCCTGGTTGTGCTCTGTATTGCCGTGCTTTTGCCGCTGGTGCGGAACCTGTTTCGATCCTGGGTTTTTGAGAATGATCCGTTCCTACCTGAAACGTTGAAACCGCGCTGGCCACCGCTGTTGCACGCGGGGGTCTGCTTTGCCATCGACACTTGCGCCCTGTCTTTGGCCGCATGGCTTGGGTCCATTCCGCTGGCGGCGGCTTACTTTCATCTGTTTACACCTGTCAGTGTTCCCGCCAATTGCCTGGTGGTGCCGATCACGGCGCTGGCTTTGATGAGCAGCGTCGGGAGTCTTTTGACAGGCGCATGGCTGCCCCATCTGGCGGTCCTGTTCAACCACTCGAGCTGGTTTTTCATGAAGTGCATCATCGCCTTGAGCCATTGGGCCGCCCAATGCCCGGCCGGCGCCTTCAACATTTCAACGCCTGCGCCCGTCACGTTTGCTTTGTATTATCTCGTCCTCTTTTCGGTGTTAACCGGCTGGATTTTCCATTCCAGATTCAAATGGGCGGTGGCGGCGGCAATCCTTGGCCTGGGTCTCTGCTGGCTGGGGCAGCGGGTGGCGGAAATGAAAACCGCCCGGCTGCACTTTCTTCCCCTGAACGGCGGTTCGGCCGTCTTTGCCGACAACACCGGAGAAAGCGTGTTGTTCGATTGCGGCAATGCACAGGCGGCCGAGTCCGTGGTCAAACCGTTTCTGCGCGCGCAGGGTATCAACACTCTTGACTCGTTCGCGCTGACCGTCGGGCATGTGCAGGACGGCGGCGGGGCGAAAGTGGTCTTGACAAACTTTTCTGTGGGCCGCGTCTTCATCAACCCGGCGCGGGACCGCTCGACCGCTTACCGCGATGTTATTGATGACATCAAACAAACCGCGCATTGGCAGGCGCTGCGGGCGGGCGACAATGCGGGAGGTTGGGCGGTGCTGAATCCGACGCGATCCAATCCGTTCGACAACGCCGATGATAACGCGCTCGTTTTTTGGCGGAAAATCAATGGCCATTCCGTCCTGCTGCTCTCCGCCCTTGGCCGAAGCGGTCAGGACTCGTTGATCGAAGCCCACCGGGATTTGCGCGCGGACATTGTCGTGGCCGGACTGCCCGCGACAGATGAGCCGCTCTGCGAACCGCTCCTGCATCTGCTGCAACCGAAGTTGATCATCATCATTGATTCAGAGCTGCCGGCCACGCGGCGTGCCCCGGCCAAGCTGCGCCGGCGCCTTGCCGACCAGGCAACGCCGGTCGTCTATTGCCACGATGCCGGAGCCTTGAAACTGACTCTCTGGCGCGGCGGCTGGGACTTGAAAAACGTCAGCGGCGACCTCGTGCGCCCCTGGGCCCTCAATATGACTTCTCAAAGGTAAGGACTCATGCTAGTCTAAAAGCCATGAAGACAATCCCGCAAGGTTTGCTGGATAAAGCTATTGACAGGCTGAAAGCTGAATTCCAGCCCGATGAGATTTTCCTCTATGGCTCTCATGCTTGGGGAACGCCACATGACAACAGTGATGTGGACTTGCTCGTGATTGTACCCGAGAGCGAGGAATCGCCCATCCGCCGCGCGCAGCGCGCGCACCGCTGTCTGCGCGGACTCCGTTTGCCCAAAGACGTGCTCGTCGAAACGCGGCAGGAAATCAACCGGGTCAGGAACTTGTGCTCGTCACTGGAAAACGCCATTCTCAATCGCGGTCGCAGACTTTATGGTTGAGGCGCCATTACCGGACGCCAGGGCGTGGATGATCAAAGCGTGGCGCGATTTGGAGACCGCGCGGCGTGTGGCTGGCGGCGAGCCGCCCTTCTATGACGTGGCGGTTTATCACTGTCAGCAGGCGGCGGAAAAGGCTGTCAAAGCGTTTCTCGTTCACCACGGCAAGACATATGAGCAAACTCACGACATTGAAGTTTCAGTTGATGTCGCCTCTGAAATTGAACCCTCCTTCAGCAAATTGACCGACGACGCCGATGCCTTGACTCCCTACGCCACACGGTTTCGATATCCCAACGCCACGTTTGCCATCGAGCCGCACCCCTCTGAATTCAACGAGGCCCTGCTGCACGCCCAAGCCATTTACGATTTCGTCCTCAACCTGCTCCCGGCGGATGTGCGACCATGAAATCCGAGTGGCTCGGGCAGTGATCTGATGTTTTCGATTTTGCCGCACCTTCCTGTTTCTGCCGAAAATTGTGTCAGCAGGGAATACGTGATTTTCAACATGAAGTTAGCCGGCATTGAGATTATCGATAGTGGCGGTGGTTTTATCAATTTGGCGTTATAGGTTGGCATGGGCATAGTTTCATCCATGAACGGATTGATTCTCTGATGAACGCAGCGGCAACATCGGCCATCAAAAAATGGATTTGCCCATGAAGGACCGGCGCAATTATCCGCTGTTGCTGGCCAGCCAGTTTTTGAGCGCGTTCGGCGACAACCTCATCCTCATGCTCATCCTCGGACCGTTCCTGAACCAGTTGAACGCCGGCGCCATCACGGGGGAGGCGCAGAGCATCGCCAACATCTATTACACCAGCCTCTTGTTCATGCCTTATGTCCTGCTCGCGCCGCTGGCCGGGTATTTAAACGACCGATTTTCCAAAAACCGATGGCTGCTCGGCGGGAACTTGATCAAATTGGCCGGCACCGGTCTGGCCGCATTGGGCTTGGTTTCCGGCTCCGCCTGGCAGGGGATTGGCTATTTCACGGTCGGAATCGGGGCCTGTGTTTATTCGCCGGCCAAGTACGGCATCCTGCCGGAAATTCTGCCGGCGGAGCGGCTGGTCAAAGCCAACGGCTTGATGGAATTGCTGACGCTGATCGCCATTTTGACGGGGAACATTGGCGGCTCGGTCGCGTTCGGGCAGTTTCCGTTGCGCTGGTGCTATCTCATGACAATCGGTGTTTATGGGTTGTCGCTGGTTCTCAATCTTCTGATGTCCCGAACACCCTCCTACCGGGAAGTGCGGCTGCGGGGCAGCTTCCGGGAGTTCTTTTCCAACCTGGCGGAGTTGTTTTCACAAAAGCGGCTGGCTCGCATCCTGGTTGGCACGGCGCTGTTCTGGATTTGCGGGGCCGTCCTCAAAATGAACTTCCAGCCCTGGGGCCAGCAGATTTTGCAGTTGACAACAATGTTGCAGATCAGCCTGCTGGGCCTCTGGCTGAGCGTCGGCGTCATGCTGGGCAGCGTGCTGGCGGGCCAGCTCTATGCCGTGGGCGATCTGCATGCCACGCGGCGTTATGGATGGCTCCTGGCCGCGGGCATCGCGATGTTAAGTTGCATCGGATGGCTGATGGACCATGGGTTGCATCATCCCCATGCGCTGGCTGCGGCTGTTCTGATTCTTACGGGCCTTATTGCCGGTCTGTTCCTGATTCCACTCAACGCCGCGCTGCAAGCCGAATCGCACAAGGACAAATTGGGCAAAACCATCGCCACCCAGAACGGCTTTGAAAACCTGGCCATGCTGTGCGGCAGCCTTCTGGCCTTCATCGACGTCAAAGTGGGATTCAACCCGTCGGAACTTTTTCTGGCGCTGGCCGCGTTTGCGGCCATTGTGGTGATCTGGCTTAAAATTCCCGCTAAACTTCAAATGACCAATGCAACCCAACAGTAACAATCTGAGCGCATGGGCCACACTATGGTTTGCCCTGGCGGCAATCCTGTCATTCCATTTGGCCTATTCGATTGAGCACTGCCAGTTATTGATCGTAGTCTTTTTCTACTGTCTCTTCCGACTGGCAGATGTTTCAACCAGCCGCAGGGCTTTTTATATTGGTCTGGGAATCGGGTTGGCGATCTATGCGCCGCAACTCAGTTTCTTTTGGACGATATTCCAAGCTGCGGCGATTCCGCTTTGGCTGATTTTGTCGTTTTGGCTCGGCTTGTTCCTTCTGTTGGGCAGAGCTTGCCGGGAGCGGTTCGGCCTCGTGGGTTGGGCTTGCGCGGCCCCGTTTGTCTGGACCGGCTTTGAGTATTCTCGCAGCGAGCTTTATTACCTGAGGTTTTCATGGCTGGACGCTGGCTATGCGTTCTCGGATACAAGCAGCCTGCCTTATTTAGCCTGCTACGGTGTTTATGGAATCGGTTTCATGCTCATGACCTTGGCGGCTGTCTTGCGAATTCATCGGACACTCGGCTGGTCCGGGAAAATTGTTGCGGGAATTTTAGCGATCCTCCTGTTATTGTATCCGGCTCTGGTTCCCGAGCCGCGAAACTCCGCTCAACAGAGTTTTCGTGTAACCGGTGTGCAACTGGAGTTCCCGATTCCGTCTGAAGCAGTATCAGGGTTGGATCAAGCCATCCTCCATTTTCCTGAGACTGACCTGTTGGTCCTGAGTGAGTACACTTTTAATGGCCCTATTCCGGAACTTATCAAGAAATGGTGTCGCAAACACGGGAAGTACCTCGTGGCTGGCGGAGAAGACCTGATCTCAGGCTCGCAGTATTACAACACAGCATTCGTGGTCAACCCTGATGGCGAGATTGCTTTTCAACAGGCCAAATGCGTCCCCATCCAGTTTTTCAAGGATGGCTTACCCGCCCAAAGGCAAATGCTTTGGAATTCGCCTTGGGGGAAGCTGGGTTTCGCCATCTGCTACGATGCCAGTTATACGCGGGTGACCGACGAATTAATCCGCCAAGGCGCGCAGGCATTGGTCTTTCCGACGATGGACGTGGCGGATTGGGGAATCCACCAGCACCAACTCCACGCCCGGATTGCCCCAATGCGCGCGGCGGAATATGCTGTTCCAGTGTTTCGGTTGTGCAGTTCCGGCATCTCGCAATATGTCGGTCCAACCGGGCAGGTGCTTGATTCAGCACCTTTCCCCGGACAAGGGGCAATCATGAGCGCTTCGATGCGCTTGGTGGATCACGGGCGGATACCGCTAGATCGGTGGCTAGCTCCTTTGTCGGTCGGCATCACTGTTGCGCTCAGCGCATGGCTGGCCATCGATTGCGTTCGGCGCCGGCCCAAGAAATCAAACGCGCAGGTTGCATGAAAACAATCCTTCGCTTTCTGTTGCGGCTCTTGTTCGGGTTTCGCGCGCATAACACGGCGGCATTGGACGCGCCGGGACCCGTCATGCTCCTGCCCAATCACGTCTCGTGGCTCGACTGGCTGTTCGTGTCAGCCTGCATCGACACTCGATGGCGCATCGTCACCTCCCGGCAGGCTGCGCAAGTCAGTTGGGTGCATCGGCTCATTATGATCAACCGCTTCACGTTCCCCGTGGACACCGACTCGCCTTACGCCGTCAAACGAATGGCGGAATACCTGCAAACAGGCGGAAAACTGGTGCTTTTCCCCGAGGGCCGCCTTTCTCGGACCGGCGCGTTGATGAAACTCTACGACGGCACAGGCTTTTTGCTCTTTAAAACCCGCGCCAAAGTTGTCACCTGCTATTTGCGCGGCGCAAACCGGCTGCCTTTCTCGCCCAATCCGGACCGGAAGAAGTGGTTCTCGCGTGTCAGCGCCCATTTCAGCGAGGTCCTGACGCCGCCGCACTTGCCGGACATGAGCACGATGCGCGCCCGCCAAAAGCTCACCCTCTGGCTCCACGACGCGATGGCACGGCAACAATTCGACATCGAGCTGGACGCCACGCCAAAGAACATTCTCGCGGCCATTGTGCAAAAGGCGCGCCAATTTCCCGGTGGCGTGGTGTTGGAGGATTTCACGCGCCGCAAGCTGACTTACCGGCGCTTGCTGGCCGGGGCCGACGCCCTGGCCGGCCAGTGGCGCAGCCGCTGGCCCGGGGACGATCCCGAGCGCATTGGCGTGCTGCTGCCCTCCTCGCTGGCCATGCCGGTGACGATGCTCAGCCTGTGGGCGGCAAGGAAGGTCCCGACAATCTTTAACTTTTCCACCGGCGTCCCCACCATGCTGGCCTGCGCCCGGCTGGCATCTGTCAAATCTATTATTACATCCAGAACCTTTCTGGAGAAGGCCAAGTTAAATGTGCAGGCCATGACGGACGCGGGCATCGAATTCATTTATCTGGAGGAGGCGCGCGCTCAAATTCCGCCCTGGCGGCAATGGCGTTCCCTGCTGCGTGTTTGTTTGACACCGCAGGCGCTTGTCCCCGCGTCGTCATCCGACGTGGCGGTGGTCCTTTTCACCAGCGGCTCGGAAGGCATGCCCAAGGGAGTGGAATTGACCCACACCAACCTGCTGGCCAACATCCGCCAATTGCTGGCCGTGTATGATTTGAACGACTCGGACCGTCTCTTTAACGCTCTGCCGCTCTTTCACAGCTTCGGCGTCATTGGCCTGGTGCTGCCGTTGGTTCATGGCTGTTTTGTTTTCCTGTATCCTTCGCCGCTGCACTACCGGGTGATTCCGACGCTGATCTATGATTTGGATTGCACCGTGTTTTTCGGCACCAACACGTTCTTGAACGGCTACGCGCGCAAGGCCAACCCGTTTGATTTTCGCGCCCTGCGCCTGCTCGTCGCCGGCGCGGAGAAATTGCAGGAATCGACCGCCCACACCTGGGCGCGGCAATTTGGCGAGCGCGCACTGGAAGGATATGGCGCGACCGAATGCAGCCCGTGCATCACCGTCAATACTCCGCTGAACCCGCGCTTCGGCTCCGCGGGCAGGTTCCTGCCGGGAATCGAATACAAGTTCGAGCCGGTGGAAGGCGTGGCTGAAGGCGGGCGATTGTGGGTGCGCGGCCCCAACGTCATGCGCGGCTATTTGAACGCCGAGGCGAACACAAAGTTTCTGGCCGGCGGCGGATGGTACGACACCGGCGACATTGCGCGCGTGGACGAAGACGGCTTTCTCTACATCCTTGGCCGTCTTAAGCGTTTTGCCAAGGTCAGCGGGGAAATGGTCAGCCTGGCCGCCGCCGAGGAAGCCCTGGACGGCGCCTTCCCGCAGCACGGTTTGCGCTGCCAGGTCGCCGTGCTGGCCCGGCCCGATTCGGACCGCGGCGAAGCTCTGATGGCAGTCTGCAACGAGGCGAAGCTGCAACTGGACGAAATCCGCGCCGCCATCAAAGCCAAAGGACTGAGCAATTTATATGTGCCAAGGGAGATCAAATACGTGAGGGACATTCCGAAGCTCGGCACTGGCAAGGTCAACCACCGCGAATTGCAGAAAATTATATCGAAAGACCAGACCGCAAAATAAAGTCACTGACCGCCGACTCGCAATGGGAGCTTCGCCCGAATATCATCCGACGCCGCGCCGACCAGAATCTCATAGTCTCCCTGCTCCACCACATATTGCTTCCGGTTTGTGTCCCAATAGCGAAGTCCCGTGACCGGCACCGCGATATCGACGTGCGCCGATTTCTGATGCGGCACCGGCACGCGCTGAAACCCGCACAACGCCTCCAGCGGTTGCGGCACGGCTGATTTGACATGCCGGAAATACGCCTGCACCACTTCGTCACCGTCGCGCACGCCGGTGTTGGTCAGGTCCAATTTCACATGGATGGTGTCGTCCATGCCTGCCTGTATACGGTCCAGTTGGGCGGGGCCATATTTGAATTGCGTGTAGCTCAGGCCGTGTCCGAAGGCGAACAAGGGTTTGCCCCTGAAATAGCGATAGGTGCGGTTGGCCATGGCGTAATCGGTAAACAAGGGCAGGTCCGCCGTGGAACGATAAAAGGTGACCGGCAGCCGCCCGGCCGGATTGACGTCGCCAAACAAAACTTCCGCGAGCGCGCGTCCGCCTTCCTGGCCCGGATACCAAGCCTGCACAATGGCCGGAAGGTTCTCCGCTTCCCACGGCATGGCGATGGCGCTTCCGCTGCAATTGACAAAGACCAGCGGTTTGCCCGCGGCGCGCAACGCTTTCAGGAACTCCGTTTGCACCGGCGGCAATTCAATGCGCGTCCGATCCCCGTAGAAGAATCCCTCGAACGGCACGCCCATGTACTCCCTTTCCAGGTCCGCGCAAATGCCGCCAAAATAGACAATGGCATCGACCTTTTGCGCCAAATCCAGCGCCTTGGCGCGGGCTTCGTCATACATGGCCTGATTGGTGTCACCCACCCGCAGCGCCAGTGGGCAGCCCGGCTCGTAATATACTTGCGTGTTTGTGCCGAGGAAATTCAGTAGACCCCGCGCAAACGTCACCGGATGCGATGGCTCGCCCTCGTAATTGCCCAGCAGTGTTCCCACATAGTTGGCGTTGATGCCCAGTACCGCGAGCTTGTGGATTTTGGCGCGGTCCAGGGGCAGCAAACCGTCGTTTTTCAACAGCACAATCGACTCGCGCGCCATCTGCAAGGCCAGGGCGTCATGCTCCGGCGTGTCGTATTCATTTGTCATTATTCTGGCGTACGGCACGAGGGCGGGCGGATCGAACACGCCCAGACGGAAGCGCGCCTCGAGCAAACGCCCCAGCGCGGTATCGACTTCCTGCTCCTTGAGCAGTCCGTCTTGCACCGCGTCCGTCACCGCGCGATACTGCATTCCGCAACAAAGATCGCAACCAGCCTTGATGGCGCTGGCCACGGCCGCCTCAAGCGTCGGCGACCAATTGTGCCCCATGAACAGGTCGTAAATGGCGTCGCAGTCTGACACGACGTGGCCCTTGAACCCCCATTGCCCGCGCAACAAATTGCTCAACAAGAGCGGGCTGGCGCAACACGGCGTGCCGAAAAGCCGGTTGTAAGCGCCCATCACTGCGCCGACGCGGCCCTCCCGCACCGCCGCTTCGAACTGCGGCAGATAAACCTCGTAAAAATCCCGCTCCGGCGGTTCCGAGTCGATGGTATGCCGCTCCGCTTCAGGTCCGCTATGGACCGCGAAATGTTTAGCGCAAGCCAGGACCTTGTAATACTTGGGGTTGTCGCCCTGTAAACCCCTGATAAACGTCACCGCCATGCGCCCCGTCAAAAACGGGTCTTCCCCATAGGTCTCCTGGCCACGACCCCAGCGCGGGTCGCGGAATATATTGATGTTCGGTGTCCAAAACGACAGCCCCGTGTAAAGCGTGCTGTCGCCATCGTGCGCCTCGGTATATTCGCGGTTTTTGGCCCGCGCCTCCGTGGCGATGGCGTCGGCCACCGTGTGCAATAAGGGCGGATCAAAGCTGGCCGCCATACCGATGGCCTGCGGGAAAACCGTGGCGATGCCGTTGCGCGCTACGCCGTGCAGACATTCATTCCAATAATTGTAGGCTGGCAGCCCGAGACGCGGGATGGACGGCGCCTCATTGCAAAGTTGCAGCGCCTTTTCCTCCAGAGTCATGCGCCCTACCAAATCACGCACCCGAACCTCCAGTGGCTCTGTCGCGTCCCTCCAGACGGGGGGCTTGGCATCAGCCGGTTGATCCGCGGCATGGGCGGTCTGAGGCGACAGCCACGCGCCGGCCAGCAGCAGCGCCAAAAAAGACTGACGCAAACGAAGCGCCAACTTCATTTGACCGGGGCTGGTTTGTTTCATCGACAACCGCACTGGCCGAAGCTTGTCGTGTCGCCGTCTCACAGTCAATCTCAGGTTCAGGCCGGGATAAAAGGCAAAACCCCGGGCTCCGAAATTGCTTGCCCCATTTTTTGACGAGGGCATATTATTGTTTGGTGCTTCGAGGTGATTTTTGCGCGCTTAGCTCAGCGGTAGAGCATTACCTTCACACGGTAGGGGTCGCAGGTTCAAACCCTGCAGCGCGCACCATCTCATCCGCGAGAGTTTTGGTTTGCGCGCCATAAAAATTAAGTGGTGCCCGCGACAGGACTTGAACCTGTACGATGTTACTCACTAGAACCTGAATCTAGCGCGTCTGCCAATTCCGCCACGCGGGCATTTGATTATCAGCGACTTACAAACGAAGCATGGCCGCATTTAACGTTTGTATCCCGCCTTTGAATCCAGCGATCCTGGTCGCAGTCAAAAGGCAGACTAAACATGCCCAACTATGAGGCAATGGCAAGCTGATTCTTTAGAAAGTTGGATATCCTTGCGCTAAATCAAAAAACTAATGCGTTGGCTTTTGTCTCCTCCGCGCTTCTCGGGCGTCGATTGGAGTTTTCATGTCTACGTAATTTTGAGGCGATTGAACACGGGAACTTTGGCCAGGTCCAGGAGGAATCCAAAAACGACCGTCGCCGCGAATATCCCTCCCACAACCCAAACAGGCAGTGGAGTCATGGCGATCCCGCAAACCGCCAGAGTTGAGGCAATAAGCAGATCAATGATGGACGACCCGAGGAGCCAACGGCTGGGACGAGCGGACCCGAGGCGACGGCGTTCACGATTGGTATAGGTCGTTGCCTGATTGCCAAAGACTATGACCACGAAGGCCAGAGTTCTTAAAGTTTCGATTCCAAAGCCCAGACGGAATTTGCCGATGGCCAGAATGGCGGCGCAAAAGACCAGTTCGGAGACTCCCATGAAGACCCCTGCAACGGTCAATTGGCCGATTCGCCAGGCGTTGGGCTTCGGGGACGGGCGCACATTGTCCGTCGCCAAAGACATGCCAAGGAGGTCCCCGGTGAGCATTACAATAACCATCAACATCGGTGTCAGGATCGCTTGTCCGGTCATAAACAGACCCGCCGCCAGAAAAAGCACTTGAACAGTTTTTTTGGTGACAGAATTCAGCGCATAAGTTTGGATGCGCTGGAACGTGGCGCGGCCTTCCTTTACCGAAGCGACAATGCCGCCGAGTCCCGGTTTGGTGAGCACGATCCCGGCGGCTGACTTGGCAACATCGGTGGCGGTTGATACGGCGATTCCCATTTGCGCCTGGCGCAACGCTGGCGCGTCGTTGGCGCCATCGCCACACATCGCAACGGTGTGGCCGCTCTTCTGGAATGCTTTGACAAGGTCGTACTTTCCCTCGGGAAGGACTCCTGCGAATACAGCAAAATCCCCGGTGTGCACTCCTTCGGGAATGGGGCCGGGTGGACAGACAGCGCCGTCAAGTCCCACCGCGCGAGCCACGGTCTCCGCGGTGGCGGCGGCGTCGCCCGTCACCATGACCGTGTGGACGCCCAACGCGCGCAACTCCTTGATGAGCGAGGCCGAATCGGGTCGGGGCGGATCGCTCAAAGCGATGATGCCAGCCAGCTTCATCGCTCCCGGCGGCCCCACGGCAACCGCCAGCACGCGGAAGCCCTGCGCCTCCAGTTGGTTTGCTGTCGTGGACGCCTCAGGCGATGGCTGTGCGAGGCCCATGACTGCGGCAAAGGCTCCCTTTACGGCGCGGACGGTGGCGCCTTTGGAATCCACCGCCGTGGCCTCGGACATCTTCGTGGCGGAATCGAAAGGCACAAATTTGCCCAGCTTTGGCAAATCGGCGGCGACGGATTGACGGGCAGCGGAACGAACGGCCGCGTCCACCGGATCCTGGCCTCCGTCCGAGCTGGCGAGGGCGGCCATTCCCAGAACGTGTGCTTCGTAAATGCCAGGCATGGGGTGTACAGCGGTCACCTTCAGTTCGTTGCGCGTCAGCGTGCCGGTTTTATCCACGCACAGCACTTCGACGCTTGCCGCCTCATCCACGGCGGAAAGGCGCGTAGGGAGGACGCCCAGATGGGCCAGATCTCTCGCGCCAAGCGCTGCCGCAAGGGTAAAGGTGGCAGGCAGCGCCACCGGGATCGACGCCAAAACCGCTGTCAATACCAAAGGGATGATCTCGCCCCACGGCAGCTTGAGAACACAGGAATAGCCCACCAGCACCACGATGACAATTCCATTGAACATGGCGAGATTGCGCACCATGTGCATAACGGCTTTCTGTTGGGAACTCTCGACATGGGCGGTGCGAACCAACTCGGCGGTGCGTCCAAACTTGGTGCGCGCTCCGGTCGCCGTAACCTCCGCAACGGCTTCGCCGCGCCGCACCAGTGCTCCTGCATAGGTTTGCAGGCCCGGCCCGGCTTCGATGGGCATGGATTCGCCGGTGAGCATGGACTGGTCAAGCAAGATTTCGCCTTCGGTCAGACGCACGTCAGCGGCCACCACGGCGCCGACGGACAGCTTCACCAGATCGCCAGGAACCAATCCGGCCGCGGGCACGGTGGCCCACACATTATCGCGCCGAACCGATGCATTCAGCGCGAGCCGGGACTTCAGCGCAGCAAGAGTCGCCTGGGCACGCCCTTCCTGGAAGTATCCGAGAGCCGCATTGAAGGCCAGGAGAACGGCGATGATCGCGGCCTCGATGTACTTGCCGAGGGCCAACTCGAGCACGATCGCGGCCTCCAGCATCCATGGCACCGGTGCCCAGAACTTGGCCAGCGCCCTGCGTAAAGGATGCAGAGCCGTGTCGGGCACTGCGTTTGGGCCGACCTTCTCGAGGCGCTGGCGGGCTTCATCGCTCGTGAGCCCGATCGAGACCCGGGAATCCTTGACAGAAGATGGCGAACTAATTGGGCCACCCATAAACCTCACAACCTTGAAACTGAAACCACTTAAACGCCTTCTCTTGCCGCTTCCTGGGAAAAGTGATGGCGGACGTGCGCCACGATCTGCGGATCGGTCATTTTGTCGGCTGTTTCCATGGTGATGAGTGGCGCGGCTGTTTTCTCCTTGTCAAATCGCTTTTTCAGTTCGCCCTTGGCTTCGCCGGGACCAAAGATCAGGACCGCTCCGGTATCACGAAGATGAGAAACGATTTCGTCGTAGTAGTGCGCGAGATGTCCTGTGTACTCTCGCTGGCGCGAGTCGTCGGCGGGAACGGCCTGGTATTCGAATCGGCCGGTGGAAGGCTCGCCGTCGCGCCGAAACTGCTTTTCCACGCTTGATTGTATCCGCTTTGTCACTTCCCCGGTCTTCGACAGAACGACGAGAAAGGCCTCTCGATGGTCGATCCAAAGACCCGCTTCCGTTTTCAAATTTTCAATGTTTTTTGTCATATTTTTGTTTTCGATAGCAACAACGCAAACACTTCCTGATAGAGATTTTTCATATCCTGGCTCAAGCCGGCCAACGCGTGAGCGCGTTCGGGATCAGGCTCATTTTCGGCGGCCACTTTCGCCAGGTGCCAGGCATAACTCAAGGCCTCGGTCTGGGTCAAAAGCAGGGTCAGCTCAAATTTGTCGCCGGTCTGGCTCAATAATTCCTTTTCCTTGGTGGATGCAATGGCGTCGCGGGTGCTTGTCTCCCCGGGTGGAAGCCGGATGTCGTCCAACTGGATCGACGGGTCGCGCCTGGCCATCTCCTCCAGCAGCTTCGAGCCGGCGCCGGAATCAGCGGCAATTCTTTTGATCAGGTTCTTCACATCGGAATGTTCCCGCTTGATCAAGCGCAGGAACCTGACGTCCTTTTGTTCGTCCAGAAGTTGATGGAGCAAGCTGTAGCAATTGTTGCGTGTCGCTTGCGCGGCACTGCTGCTGGAAGGCGGCCGGGTCTTTGGCGATTGACAGCCAATCAGAACGCAAGCGAACGATAAAATCGCCGCCTGCAGCAGAGGGATGGATCTCTTGATCACAAGATAAACGTCCTGACCGGCTCTTCAGGCGCGGCTTTCCGGCATGACCGCGCCGCAGCTTCGCAATATCCGCCTAATTGCAACAGCAGTTGCCGGAGGCTTCCTTGATCGCTTTTTCAACAATCTCACGGGTTTCGCCGGTGATTTTCTGAATCCGGCCAAGCAGTTCCTCCTGTTTGCCAGCGGTGTATTGGAGGTCTTGATCGGTGAGCTTGGCCCACTTTTGTTTCAACTTGCCTTTGGTGATGTTCCAGTCGCCTTTGAATTCGAGTGTCGTCATAATAATATAATATGCAATTTATCTTTAGGTGTTTCAACTGAGGTGACGGCAAGTGTTCGCCATCACGACTCGCAGTACGCTACGCGCCAAAATGAACCCTGGCCATGGGGTGTTACCCTACCGCAACCTGTCCGCCGGCCTGATCCACAGTTCTTTCTGCCAATTCCAGCGCCTCATCCAACGTGTCCATGAACTCTTTGACTTTAATGGGTTTGGTGAGATAACGGAAGAATCCGGACTCCAAGCCCATTGCGATGTCGCGTGGCATGGCATTGGCGCTCAGGGCAATGACAGGGATGTGCGCCGTGGCTGGGTCTTCGCGCAGGATTCTCAGGGCCTCGACACCACTAATGCCAGGCGGGTTAATATCCATCAGGATCACCTGCGGCTGATTGGCACGAGCGATCTCAATGCCGAGCGTTCCGTTCACCGCGGTCAAAAGTTCGATGTCCGGGCAACGCGCAATGAGTTGCTCTACCAGTTTCATATTCGCCGGGTTGTCCTCGACATATAGAAGGGTGCGCCGGGGCGCGCCGTCCGGCAATTGCGGCCGGGCAGAGGCCACGACTTCGCCGCTTTGGATTCCCAATTGGGGCGCCGCAGCCGAGATTAGTTCGCACCAGAAGACGCTTCCCACCCCGACCGTGCTTTCCACGCCAAGGACGCCCTCCATCAGTTCGACTAACCGTTTTGTCACCACCAGGCCGAACCGCCCGCCACCCGCGTCAACTTCACTTTTCGTGATGGACGCGGTCAAAAAAACAATCGGCACCCCTTTCAATTTGGGATTTGCCTGAAAACAGGCGGCCAAGTCCCATCCGTCCATGCCTGGCATCAACACATCCAGCAGGATCAAGTGAGGCAGAAATTCCTCCGCTGTGGCAAGCGCGGCTTTGGCGTCATTTTCCTCCCGAACCACGTAATCGTTGGTTTGTTCCAGGCAGAGTTTCACCAGCCGGGTATTGCTGGCTTGGTCGTCCACGGCCAGGATCCGCATCTTGTCCCTTTTCACCGTGGTTTTCATTAGATATAAATTCCCGGGAAGATCGCCTGATTCCCCATTGGTTTTGCGCTGTCGGAGCTCATAGGCTGCCGACATCATTTTTCGGAAACCGCGCCCAACATGCCTTGATCCTGCACCAGCGTCCATTGGCTGTCCGGATTGTATTCTTTCATCGCTCCTGCGCACTTCGCCGTCTTTTCGGCAAGATTGCGCTGATAGATTTTGCCGTCCTGATTGACAATAAAAGTCATGATGCCCGATTGGTCCCAATGCTCAGGCCAGGCCACCAAGGCGAAACCCTTGGTTAAGTTGCCATGACTGATATAGTTCATTTTTCCACCGGGCGCGTCCTTGCCTTGCCGGGTCAAAATCTTGAAAAAGTAACCGTGAAATGGATGATGGCCTGAACCTTCCTTGCTGCCATACCCCTCCACTTGAGCTTCGGCCACCAGCGGTCCGAATGGGCTGGCTGCCTCTCCCCCGGCTGCCTCCCAGTAAAGACCATCTTTTGCGCCCGGCGCGCTTTTGAATTTCAAAGCGTACTTCGCTGTGCCACTTCCCTTGGCGTTCAAAGTGGCGTACTGGCGTTGGGCATCGACATAGGCGCCGCAGACGCCAATGGCGTGAAGCTCGTCCTTTCCGATATGCCGGTTGATAATCTCCTCCTTGCCCGCATCAGTGTCGAAAAGCCATTGCGAATTCGTTTTCACCAGTGGAATCGGGTAGGGCCAATTGTTCGTGCCAATCTCAAGAGTGATTTTGTCAGCGCCCTCCGGCACTTGTTGGCAGCCCTCCGCCATCGCCTTGGCAAACTTCGCGGCATTGTTGGCGTCCTGCACTGCGTCACCAGTCAGGAGTAAATTGGCGTCTGGCCCGAAAATCTGGTTGAGCGCGGCTTTGTCTTTGGCTTGGGTGGCTTCGAGCAATGCCTTGATGGCCTCCTCCGGCGATGCGAAGGCGTGTTGCGGGAGGGCGGCTTTCTGGTCCGCGGCGTGGAGCGTCGTGGGCGAAACGCCGCAGACCGCAGCCACAATTGCCATTGTCAAAAGGGCGCCAAAAGGTGTCGATGGATTCAAAAATTTCATAGGTTTGACTGGTCTGATTTAGTTCAATGTCCACTGGCGCTCACCGCCTGCCTCCTCCGCCGCCATGGCCGCCGCCTGAGTGAGCGGCTCCCCGGCTTGCTGCTCCGCGGTGACTGTAACCATGGGCGACGTCGCGCCCTACAAAACCACCCTCCCACAACCCGCCCACCACTACATCGGGGCCTCCTCCCACCACCACATCCCCGCCACCGCCCCCATCCACATATCCGAAGCATCCGGTCAACATCACCAACAGCGCGCCGCACGACGCCAATTTGATCCAGCCGGTCAGTTCGTTCGTCTTATTCATTCAGTTCTCTTTCTCCAGCAGAAATTAAAGATTGCCCATGCCGTTGAAATACCACCAGGCGTGTTTGAACGGCCAGTCGCATCATCTCTCCGGCCCTGGCCCTTCCCCAAACACGATAAGCGGCCGCGATCAAGTCCCCCAACGTCAAGTTCTTCTTCCGTTTATTCTTCATACAGGCAACAATAACTTGAAAAGACCTGTTGCTGCCATGGGGTGTTTACCCCATGGGGGGAGTTAGTCTTTGAACGCAACGGGCATGCCGGGCTTGCTCGGAATGCGTCAGGTCATTAACCACGACTTTGGCCGGCCGAATGACCTCCCCGCCTCTCCGGTATCAGGCCATCTTTCCGCCGCCCACACCGGTGCGGAGATCCGTCGGCGGACCAGGAGCAGCGCATGTTGTTACCTGGAGATTGGCCCCCGGACCAAATTGAAGCACAGGACAAGGAAACCCAAGCAGGCAAGAAACAGCAGGTACAACAGTGTGCGCATGGTCGTCTTTCATCTTCTTGCAGATGAATTTGGCCGGGGGAAAATCAAGTCTTTCCTTTATCCTTTTTTGCGGCTTTTCTGCCGGCTTGCCGCATATGGTCATGCTCCGCTTCGGCCAGACCTTCATCGACGAGTCTCTCATTATCGCTCCGCCCTTCGTCATCCTCATCCGCACTGGGAGCCACTGGCGCTTTGTGTCCGGGTGAGCCAGGCACCGGGTCCCAGCGTTCGGATTCGGACACCGATTCAAGCACCGCCTCCTTCGGGTCCGAGTCCGGTTCACCCGTCAATTCCCGTCTGGCCTGTTCCGATTCGGATTGCGACGGATCCTTTGCGGAACGGCCGTCGATCAAGGCCAGTTCAGCCGCCCGTTCCCTCACCATTTTACGGGTCACCGTGCCGATGCCCGCGGAATTCTCGGTCAGGACGCCTTCCTTCAGTGGATTGGTTTTCATCGGCTGGAATTACCGCAATCGCGGGAGAAGGTTTGTGAGTTGTGTGTTGTCTTCATCTGACGCAGGCCGCGATCCTCGCGCGTGTCGCGGGATTTGGAGAAAATGTTGTCCCGCTTTTGAGTCGTTGGATTCAGGACGGCTTCCTTCCCTTCGGGCCGTGTCCGGTGAAGTGTTCTTGGAAATACGGGAGGTTGATCTGCTGCCGGGAATTTTGGGATGGTTGTTTTCATAAATTTTGCATTGCGCTGGGGGCTGTGAATTTTATTTACGTCCGGTTGTGAAAACCATGGGCCCGTGTGCGGTTGCGTTCCGCGAGCAATTGCGCTTCGGCCTCCAGCCAATGCTGGACGTCGCGCCCGGGGCGTGAACCTTCATTCACATAGCTGAAGTATGCCTTTCGGGCCACTTCGTCCGGAGATGGCGCAAAATCAATTGCGTTTTTGTTCGGGCCTGCAGCCGCTGTTGACAGCGGTGTGACGGCCTGCTTTTGGATTTGGTTCCAGGAGTATTTATTCTGTTTCATAAAGGGATTAACGCTGGGTGGACTCAAGCGACGGCCACTGCCGGAGCCAAATGTTGCGCGGAACTCTGCTCGACGGCTTCCATGGCCACATTGACGAAGACAGTGGATTTCTCGTAGCTGATCCGCTCCACCTTATTTGCCGGTATCAGCACTTCTTTGCCGGAAATGCGGTGACCGGTTTTGACGACCAACTGACTGACCGCCCAACTCTCGGCGTCCATCATAAAATCGCAGACGTGGCCCAGTATCCCGTCACTGGCCTGGACGTTGTAACCGTTGACGGCTTGCGCGCTTCGCAAATGCGCGTCGGCGCACCCGGGTTGCGGGCCATTTGCCGCGGCAGATTTGTTCGGAAGTGGTTTTGCCGGCAGTTCCACAATCGGAAAACCGCTCGTGCCCCACAGCCCGTCACCCTGCCAGTAGGAGGGCCAGCCGTAATATCGAAAATACTCCTCTTCGTAAACCCGGGACACCGGTTTGTGTTCCGCAATCGGAGGGCAGCCCTCAATCTGTTTCCGGGTTAGATTCACGAGCAGGAGTTTTCCAGATTGATGGAAACCGCCGAAGGCATGGGGCGAAATCAGCACCTGGCGCCCGGTCAACCAGGAACCCGTGTCCGCCACCACATAACGAATCGCCCAGTTTTTATCGTCAAAATAAAAATCCTTCACGTGGCCGATTTCGCCATCAGACGCGCCGAGCTTGTCCCCGTACAACTTTTGAATGCTTCGTAACATGGATTTGTCTTTCGTTTCAATGGCGCGGGCCGCCGCTTGTTTCAAATTCTGCCCAGCAAAAGCAGGACGACCACAATGGCCAAAAGCAGGCCCACTCCGCTGCTCGGGTAATACCCCCAACTCCGGCTGTGCGGCCAGGTGGGGAAGGCGCCGATCAACATGAGAATCAACAAAACCAATAGAATAGTTCCTAACATAATGTTCCTTTCACTGTGCGAGTAGGCGCGGGATAAGCGTAATCCAACCCCGCGCAGATTCCATGGGGTGTAACCCTACCAAACATTTCAACGGCTCAGTCAGATTTGAGCGGGGAAGACTTCAATCCCGCCAACGCTCCCAAAAGGGTCTTTTGCACCATCGGATTGAACAGATTCCCCAAGTGCCCGCCCTGAGGGAAAACCGTCAATTGATTCGGGGCAAACGTGGCGTGGAGCCAGGCCGGGTCCTCGTCCGCCAGGAGAAAATCGTTTTGATTGACGATGACTCGGATGTCAGGATTGGCGCGCAGGCCGCCGTCATAACTCCGCAAATCCCCCGCTTTTTTCAGCGCTTCCTCCGGCGATGCCATGCCCCGGGCCCGATAATACGGAATGGCAAACTTCGTAAAATAATCCTGGTGGGAATACCGTAGAATTTCCTGATATACCGGATCGCGCTTCAAATTCGATATCGGGCGGCGCAGGACTCCCTGATTATTTCGCCGCTGACTGCTGCCCGCGAGCAATCAGCGACAGACACAACGACAGAACCACCAGCGTCGAAATGCGCATTTTCCGGCCCAATGGGATTTTCAAGTGGCTTGTCTTTCCGGCATTGAGGCAAAAATCTTATGCTCAGCTGCGATCAACGCAAGCTGTGCGGCAACCCCAATGGGACGACGCCGAATCTTAATTGTGTGGACTCTTGTCTCCGTCCAATGGATTGGGATGGCGGTTCGCCTTTGACATGGCGGCTGCGTTTTCAAGCAATCACGATGCGGTCGTGTCCGCGAAATTCAACCATGTGAGACTTGAGGGCCAGCCGAATGATTCCCAAGGCGCGGCGTTTGCCCCAGACGCGGTAACCGCCCGCCACGAAATCACCGAAGGTCAACCGCTTTTTTGTGGGATTTGTTTTCATTGGGAAGCAAGCAGACATAGCTGCAACATGGTCAGGAGGACGGCTCCGCACAGGACGCTCTGGACCGTTCCCAAAAACTCCGCGAAAGTGTAAGGCTTGACCAGCGTGGCGGCGGGCCGGAGCCAGGGGCGACGGTTGAATTCCTCCTCCGGCAAAGATGCCGTGGCCAGGATGACCGGCACGGCAATGCGGGCCTCATGCAGCTTCATGATCAACTCAACGCCAGACACTTTCGGCATGTTGTTGTCAGTGACCAGAAGGTCATAGCGGTTGACCTGAAGGGCGTCCCAGGCGGCAGCCCCGTCTTCAACGGCATCCACATGGTAGCCGGAGTCAAGTAACATTTGAGCGTTGAGCTTGCGCACACACGGCTCGTCATCCACCACCAGGATGCGAGGAGCCGGGCGCGCCTCGCCTCGAAGTCCTGCGCCCTCTTGCGCGCCTCTGTGCTGCATTCCATCATCTTTCATGGCATAAGCTTAGCTTGCAAAACCTTGCGGGCGCCATGGGGTGTTCTACTTATGAGCATAGTCGGCTTTGGGAGTCTTCTCTGCCAGCGCTATTGGAGTGGTCAGCCCATCCGCGGTTCTTGTGAAGCCAAAGGTTGTCTGCGCGGAATCCGGTTTCTGAGTGCCCGGTTGATCCAGCACTTCCCGCAATTTGCGCGCCAGCGCGGAGGGCGTGAACGGTTTTTGCAGAAGCGCCACCCCCTTCTCCAACACGCCTTGATGGACGATGGCATTCTCGGTGTAGGCTGAGGTGAAGAGAATCCTGGTGTAGGGATATAAAGACCGCACGCGATCGGCCAATTCTTTGCCGCTCATATGCGGCATGACGACGTCGGTGAACAACAAATCAATGTATCCTGAGTCATGCCGTTGTTTCAGGCTCAAGGCTTCGATGCCGTTGGCCGCCGTCAAAACCGTGTAACCCAGTCGTCTCAACAATGTGGCGGCCATCTCGCGCAAGGCGGCATCGTCCTCGACCAGCAGAATGGTTTCCGTGCCGGTCGGCAAGGCGGGCGAGTCAGGACGCCGGTGGGGGATCTTCGTCTGCGCTTCAGCTTGCGGCAGATAGATTTTGAAGGTGGCGCCACGGCCGGGCTCGCTATATACGCTGATATGACCGCCGCTTTGCTTGATGATGCCGTAACAGGTGGACAATCCTAATCCCGTCCCCTGGCCGACGCCCTTGGTCGTAAAAAACGGCTCGAAAACGCGCGCCTTGACTCCTTCACTCATGCCTGCGCCCGTGTCCGTGATGGCGAGCATCACATAGTCGCCGGGTTTCAATTCCGGATAGCGGCCCACACTCTCCGGGTCGAACGAGACATTCGCCGTTTCCAGCGTGAGCTTGCCGCCGTGGGGCATGGCATCGCGCGCATTGAGCACCATGTTCATGATGACCTGTTCAAGCTGCCCGGCGTCCGCCTTCACCGCTTTAAGTCCGGCGCAAGCAGCAATATGCATATCCGTCCCGTCGCCCAGCAAATGGCGCAACGTGCCCGCCATGCTGGCGACAATGGAGTCCAGGTCAAGGGCTTCAGGTTGGAGAGTTTGTTTGCGCCCATACGCCAGGAGCTGCCGCGTCAATGTTGCCGCCCGGTCGGCGGCCCTGGCGATTTCGGTCGCGTTTTTGCACAAGGGATTGCCCGGGGGAAGATCGTTGAGCAGCAGTTCACTCTGGCCGATGATCGCCGTCAGGATGCTGTTGAACTCGTGCGCGATGCCGCCTGCTAGTTTGCCGACCGTTTCCATTTTTTGGGATTGAAACAACTGCGCTTCGAGCCGTTTGCGCTCGGTAACGTCCATATACGTTCCGAGCACGCCGCTGATCTCCCCCAAGGGACCGCGCAGAGGCATCTTGCTCGAAAGGAGCGTGATGGTTTTCCCTTCGGGAGTCGTCTGGGGTTCTTCGATGAGCAGCTTGGAACAGCCATTCTCGATGACTTGGCGGTCATCCGCGCGATACTTCTCCGCCTGATCGCTCCATCTCATCTGGCTATCATCCTTCCCGATGATGTCGTTTGGATCGGCAAACCCCGCATCGCGCGCGAAGACCGCATTGCAGCCCAGATAAACAAGATTCTTGTCCTTCCAAAATACCCTCACGGATAGGGCGTTGATGATTGTTTCCAGCATCTGCTGTGAGGCGCGCAACGCCTCTTCTGTTCGATTGCGCTCGGTAATGTCCTGATTCGCGCCTTGAATTCGAATGGTTCGCCCCGCGGCATCTTTGGTAATGGTCATGTTCACTATCACATGCCGAACCTCTTGGTCCCGACGAAGAATGCGGACTTCCACTTGCGCATGATATTCCGGATCCGCCGTGGCCATGGCCTTGCCAATTTCATCAGCCACCATGTGTGCATCCTCCGGATGCACGAACTTCCTGGCGAAAACCTCGGCGGACATCAGGTTGCCGTTTTCCAATTCGGCGTTGGTGCCATGCAGCGCGTAGTAGGTGTCGCTGAAAGTGAAGAGTCCGCTGGCCACGTCATATTCCCAGGCCACCAGTTGCGCCAGGCTCATGGCGTGAAGTAGCTGGAGTTTGATTTTGCGCAGCGCCTCTTCAGCTCGTTTGCGCGCGGTGATGTCGCGGAACGACCAGATTCTGCCGTAGTATTCTCCGTTCTCGCCAACAACGGGAGACGAATAGCGGTCCAGAATCGTCCCGTCTTTAAGCTCAATCTCATCGCGGCTGATTTCATTCGGGTGGGCATAAAGATGGAGGACCTTCTGGATGAACGGTTCCGGGTTTATGATACTGTCTGTGACCCACTGGAGACGGTTCTTGTCGGATTTCTCCTCAGCGATGCGCCGGGGTATTTTGAACAGGTCAATGAACCTCTGGTTTTGCAGGGCGGTGGTTTGGTGCTGGTCAACGACCAGAATCCCGTCCAGGGAAGAGTTCACCTGGGCCTCAAGGAACGCGGTCTTCGAGCGCAACTCATCCTGGGCCCGCTCCTGTTCGGCGTTTTTCGCCTGGAGTGTGTCGTTGCTCTGCCGCAACTCGCGGGTGCGCCCGGCGACCCGGCTCTCCAGCTCTTCCATTTTTTGCCGGGACTGTTGGAGCAACCACCATTTCTCCGTGAGCGAGTGTGCCAATTGCAGCGCCTCCGCAGTGTCAAATGGCTTTTTAAGAATCAGCAGCCCATCCCGGTTGCCGATCTTCTCAAACATCTCCTCCCACGAGTAATCAGCGTAGGCCGTGCAGATCACAATCTGGATGTCGGGGTCAATGACCAGAATTCTTTGCGTTGTCTCCACGCCGTCCCAGCCGGGCGGCATCCGCACGTCCACAAAAGCCATCGCGTACGGACGCCCATTTTCCAGATTCTGCTGCACCAACCTCACTCCCTCCTGCCCTTGATAGGCCGAGTCAATTTCATATCGGATTCGCTGGATCCCGCTCGCCGCCTCCCCAAACAACTCTGTCGCGGTCTTGTCCAGGGCTGCGGCGGCGATGCTGTCAGGGCAAAGAATCTTGCGAAAATCATCGTGGATCGCGCGATTATCGTCGATGATCAGAATCCGTCGGTTTCTATCGGCAGGCGCATCATTCAATTGACAAGGTTCCGGGTTCAATGGGCATCCAGCATCTCGCGCACTTTGCGGACCAGCATGGCGGGCGTGTAAGGTTTGGGCAGAAACTCAATGCCTGTATCCAGCGTTGCGTGCCGTGCGATGGCGTCATCCGTGTAACCCGACGTAAAGAGGATTCTAATATCGGGATAAATTGTACTCAACCACTCTGCCATCGCTTTGCCTCCCATCACCGGCATGACCACATCGGTGATGACCAAACGAATCGGCCCTCCTTTATGCTCACTCGCCACCGCCAGCGCGTGCTGGCCGTTGGAGGCCCTCAACACTTCATAACCCTGGGCTTTCAACACATCATGAGCGAGATGCCTGACGGAGGGCTCATCTTCCACGACCAGAAGGGTTTCCGTTCCGCGTGGCAACGGCCCGCTATGGTTTGGTCTGGCCGCGACTTCAAGCGGCTGCCCGACTCGCGGAAAATAAATCTTGAAGGTCGTGCCTTTGCCAACCTCACTGTCAACGCCGATGTGACCGCCGGATTGCTGGACAATCGTCCGGCAGGTTGCCAGCCCCAAACCAGTGCCTTTGCCCGGCGGCTTCGTCGTGAAAAACGCCTCAAACATGTGCGCTTTAACTTCATCGGTGATGCCCTCCCCTGTGTCAATCACACTGAGCGTGACGTAGTCGCCGGCCTTCGCGTCCGGGTGTGTGCGCGCGTCATTTTCATCCAGCGTGACATCGCTGGTGGCGATGGTCAGCTTGCCGCCGTTGGGCATGGCGTCGCGGGCATTGACGACCAGATTCATCAGCACTTGCCCGACGTAGCCCGAGTCGGCCTTGATCCGTCCAATTTGTTTTCCGGGATCAATCGTCATTTCGATGTTCTCGTCAATCAGCCGCCGCAGCATTTTGTCCATGTCGTTCACCACTTCGTTGAGGTCGAGCACGACGGGTTGCACCAATTGTTTTCGGCTGAAAACGAGCAGTTGCCGCGTCAGGCCGGCGGCGCGCTCCGAGGCGTGGCGGATTTTTTCGTTGTAACTTTGCACCGGACCGTCCTGGCCGGCCTCCATCGCGATCAAATCGCTGTACCCCATGATGACCCCTAGCATGTTGTTAAAGTCATGGGCTACGCCGCCGGCCAGATGGCCGACCACTTCCATTTTTTGCGCTTCGATGAACTGGAGTTCAAGCCGCCGCCGTTCGGCCCGTTCTTCAACTTCCTGCATGGCGCGGCGCACCGCCGAAACCAGCCGGGCGGGACGTTCCTTCAGCACATAGTCCGTCGCGCCGCTCTTGAGCGCATCAATGGCCCGTTCCTCGCCCAGGGTCCCGGAAACGAAGATCAAAGGTATGTCCGGCCATCTGCCCTGCGCGATTTCCAATGCGGACAACCCGTCAAATCCGGGCAGCGAAGAATCCAAGAGGATCAAGTCAACGCCGCCCTGTTCAAGCGCCGCCACGAAAGCATCGCGGTGTTGCACACGGGTGATCGTGCAAACGATGCTCCCGGCTTCCAGGATGGATTGCACGACCGCGGCATCGTTGGGATCATCCTCCAGGTGCAGGATGAGAAGCGGAGATTTCATTTTCAACTTCCTTCTTTCCAGGGATCATTATTTCGTTGTCCAGTGATGCGGCCGTTTTTTGGGGGATGGAAAAATAGAATGTCGCGCCGCCGTCCACCACGCCTTCCGCCCACGTTCGGCCGCCGTGCCTGGCAATGATGCGCCGGACGTTCGCCAGACCGATGCCAATGCCCGCGAACTCCTCCTGCGTGTGCAGGCGTTGAAATACGCCGAACAGTTTGCCGGCATACTGGGGATCAAAGCCGGCCCCGTTGTCGCGAACGAAGATCACCGTCTCGCTGTTGCCGCTGGGAACGCTGCCAATTTCGATATTGGCCTCGGCGTGGGCGCTCGTGAACTTCACCGCATTGGAAATCAGATTGACCAGCGCCATTCGCAGCAAGCCCCGATCAGCGCGCACGGGCGGCAACGGATGGATTTGCCACACGATTTTCCGTCCTTTTGTGTCCAGGAGAAACTCGCTCAATATCCCCTGGACCAACTCGTCGAGATTGACCTCCGTCTTTTTCATCTCTGAATTTCCGACCCGCGAGAATGACAACAGGTCGTCAATCAAATCCCCCATCCGTTTCACGGCCTGGGAAATCGTCGCCAAATGATGCAGACTTTTTTCAGAAAGCGCCGGCCCGGCCTCTTTTTGCAACAGGGTCACGAAGCCCAAAACATGGCGCAACGGCGCATGCAAATCGTGGGAAACGGAGTAACTGAACGCTTCCAGGTCCTCGTTGGCCTTTTGCAATTGCGCCGTGCGTTTGGCGACGCGTTGCTCCAGTTGCGCATTGAGAAGACGGATCTGTTCCTCCGCTCGCTTGCGCTCCGTGATGTCGCGGACGTTGCATTGGATCACTTTGCGGTCACCGGCTTTATACACGGTGCTGGCAAACTCCACGGTGATCTTGCGGCCGTCTTTCGTCTCCAGTGGCAGGTTTTCGGAGAGAACATACCCCTGTTGGTGCAAATGCTCGAACTTGGCCTTGTTGGACACGATGTCTCTGAACGGGCCAAGTTCCCAGATGGGTGTGCCGACCAATTCGCCGTGGGAAAAGCCCAGCATCTCGATCAAGAACGGGTTCACGTCGCTGATTCGCCCCGTGTCGGCTTCCAGAATCAGGATGCCTTCTCTGGCCGCTTCGAATAACCGCCGATAGCTCAGTTCTGAGTCGCGTATCGCCTGCTCGCTCCGCGTCTCGGCCTCCTCTGTGCGTGTCTCCGCTTGCTCCGTCCGTGTCTTGGCCTGATCCGTCCGTATCTCCGCTTGCTCTGTGCGCGTCTCCGCCTGTTCCGTCCGTGTCTTGGCCTCTTCGGTCCTCGCCTCCGCCTGCTCAATCCGCGCCTCGGCCCGCCTGATCTGCGTGTCGTGACCAGGCACGGACATCCCTTGTTTCTTCTTTATATCGCCTTGGTTACCAGCCCCAATTGGACTTGAATCCTCGTCTGCGGCCGCCTGGTTTTCTGTTTTCAAAAGTCATTTGGGTTCGTAACTGATATTAATCCGAACCAATATAACTTGAAAAGGCTCATCGGCGCTATGGGGTGTTCACCCCAGTCCCTTAAACCAGACTTCTGCTTGAGGGAAAGTCGCTGGCCCAACATGGCAAAACAGCGAGTGGTCAGCAGACAATTGATGAGCTTGACCAGAATCCAAAGTCGCACCAAGTCCGCGGACCTGCGTCGAGCTCGCGCCAGCGGAAGTGGCTCTTCCAGCTTTTTTCAAGAAATTTCGACCCGCCAGCCAATCGGAAGATTTTGGCCCCCGTCCTGGCTGCCCAGGCCTTTGGCCCGACATTGGTGGCAAACAGGCTCCAATTCATCAGCGCCAGACGGCTGGGCAGATGTTGCAGACTGCTGTCGTGAAGCAACGCTCTGCTAGTGCAGTGTTTCACAAGTATCTTTACTAACATTTAATTGCTGTGCCAACGCTTGGCGGGCGCGGCGCGGCTTTTCCAAAATCAGCTGGCCTTCCGCCCGCCATTCATATCGCTTGGGC
>JBEKDI010000003.1:0-109050 GCA_050014435.1 Verrucomicrobiota bacterium
AGCGTTCTTGTTGGAGAGAAGGTGTCATCATAATATTGTATATATCATATACAATATTGGCGCGAAAAGTCCAGCAAAATCTGCTTTTTTGAAAATCAATCAACTAATTTTCCCTGCACCCAATCAAATGAAACGGGATTTCAGCCGGCTTTTCCAGACAAAGGTTGGCTTCTTCACGTGATGCGCAACCCGCCGATCTGGACTGGCCAGGGTATAAATCTCGTAATCAAATGCTTTTTGACGGTAAATGCCGCCGAAAAGCCGGCGCAACCGATGCTGCCACACCAGGGCAAACTCCAGCTTCCGAGCCCAAGCCGGCGCTGATTTCGCCATCACCTGTTTTTCCCTGATTGAGTTGGCGCTCAGATTCATATTTGCGCCCGTGTCGGTAAACGCGGTGGTGAACCGCCGAAAAATGCCCATCCGAATCTTTGCCTCCAGCAAGCGCAGCACCCAGTCGGCGTCACCCGCGTCGCGCCACTTCGCATCGAAGAACAAACCGTGCTCATCAATAATGTTTCTGCGGAAAAATGTGGAACAGGTGAATGTCTGCAAATGACAAACAAGGGTGTGATATTTGCCGGGGATCTGCACCTTCCGATAACACAGACATTCGCCCATTGCATCCACCACCAAGCAATCCGCGAAGAGCACGTCTATTTCAGGATGGCGCTCGAAATGATCGGCCACTGCTTTCAGCGTCCCGGGCAAGTATTGTTCATCGCAGTTCAAATAAGCCAGAATATCGCCGCGTGACTTTTTTAACCCCCGATTCACGGCATCGTACATTCCCGCATCTTTCTCGGGGCAGGCTCTGACCCGCCGGTCAGACAAAAGCCAGTCCAAAGTGCCGTCATCGGAAAGACTGTCTTGCACAATGTGTTCCAACTCAACCCCCTGATCCGCCACCGAAGCGATGCAAAGCTTGAGCCAGGCGGAATTTCTATAACTTGGAGTGATGATGGAAAAGCGCATCAGGACTTCACTTTACTTCCATGGCATAGGATTGCGACATGGACTCGCGCGCGTATTCCAGGCCGCTCCCAGGCTTTCGCTTGGCCCCCCCATTGAGGCTGACGCTCAACCCAACCAGCCCCAAGAAGAGGTACAAATCCGTATTAAGAGCGCCGAAGATAAAGACGAAACAAAAACAACGGGCAAGGTAACAGCTCAACAAGACACAGTTGATCCGCTTTAGCCTCGCGTCCCCATAACGCAGGTTCGAGTAAAGGACCCGAAAACCCGCCGCCAACACCCACAGAAACGCCACCGATCCGATGATCCCAAATGGGATTAAGACGGAAAGAGGCCCGTTATGATAGCTCCCAGCCAGGATCTGCTCTTCAGAGTTGTTGAGCAATCCCAACTGTATGGCCTCCAGCGTTGATTCCATCTCGGTTGCATCAAAGGAATACCCTTTGCCAACGACCAAATATTTCGGCGCGTCTTTCCACACCACCGACCATATCTCCAATCTCCAATCAATCGATCCCGTCGCATCCGCGCGAACTTCAGAATCCACGTTAACCGGCAGAAAACTTACGGAGCGTTGCACGGACAGCGGCAGCCTGTCGGCACAAAACATGAGCGACACAAAACCCACCACCGCCAGCCCGACCACAACCGGAAACAAACGCGTACGCAGCATTCCTTCGAAATAAAATTGAAACGCAAAAACAAGCAGGAACAGCACCAGGGCCGAGCGGAATCCCGCGAAACAAGACATCACAAAAACCAGGCATAGAAATACAAACCTCCAGGGTTTGGTCCAGTCAAAAAGGCCCTGAATGCCGTAGCGCGTCAGCAAAAAGCACATGCCCGCCAGGCCGGTCAAACCCAGGCCTTGGATACGATCGATGTCGGTCAAGCCGAAGTCGCTGGCCACTTGACCGCCGACCGTGCTGACGGGCACAAGATAATAAAAAAAGTAAAAGGCCGGGCCCAAAAAATAAGCCAGGTTGCTCAGAGCATTAGTCGCCCCCGAAAGGAAAAACAAGCCGGCCATTTTCTGACTCTTGAGAACGGGAATTTGCCCAGCCGTAAGCGCAAAATAGCCCAGGATGGCGCCCAGGCAATAAATATAATTCTTGCCGCCATGGGCTGCTCCACCCAACAGTCTGGTTCCAACTCCGCCACGGTAGCATGCCGTGCCAATCACCACTGCCGCCATAAGAAGCAGCGGACGGGTCATTTCTGGAACAGCCGGAAACGGCCGCCGGCCCATGACATGGTCCAGACCCGACAGCCCAAAACTTAACCCGGCGAACAAAAGCCAGAATGTGGGCTCTCCCGGCAGAAAAAACGCGCTGAAGGCCGAATTCCAGGAAATCAGCAAAAAGAAATGATGCCATTTGATAAATACGGGCAACGCCAGAAAAAACAGGAGCATGCCTATCAGCATGAATGTCAGCTCGTTCGGCGATGCGGCCAGAATGCCGAGGATCAACGCCAGTGGAATGGCAAGAAGATAGGCGGCCAGGATTTTGTAGCGATTAAACATAAGTGCCGGTCACAAACTGGTTGGGTTCATCCCGGGTCCATGGCCAGGGTTTGCTGCGCAACGGGGACTGGCACGCGCTTTGGCGCCACCACCCTTCTCTTGACTCCACCGTTCAAGCTGACACTGAGTCCACAGAGGCCCAGGAATACAGAAAACTCCGTGCTGAGAGCGCCAAAGATAAAGAAGAAAGAGAAACAACGCGCCAGATAACAGCTCAACAAGACGCAGTTGATCCGGCGCAACTTCGCATCGCCATAGCGATGGTTCCGGTAAAGAACCTGAAAGCCGCCAATCAATACCCAGATAAACGCAATCGCTCCGATCGCGCCAAACGGAATCAAAACAGACAGAGGGCCGCTGTGATAGTCTCCCGCCACCATGCAGGTTTCATAGGCGCTGACGGGGAATCCAATCCGGGCGGCTTCATTCACCGCAAATATTTCATCCGGATTGATCGTATACCCTTTGCCGAGAAGGAGGTACTTGGGAATTTCCCTCGACACCGTGTCCCACATTTCGACCCGCCAATCGGCCGAGGACTTTGCTTCCACCAAAATTTCGGGATTTACATTGACAGGCAAAAAACTGATGGCGCGCTGAACGGACCCCGGCATCGAGCTCGAAAAAAACAGGATTGGAATAAAACTGAGGATGGCCAACCCGACCACAATCGGCAACAGACGGGTGTGAAACAATCCTTCGTAATAAAACTGGATGATGAACACGAGAAAGAGCATGGCCATGGTACTGCGAAATCCCGACAGGCAGGCCGCCACGACCGTCAGGCATAAGAATATGAACCTCCAAGGCTTGGACCAATCAAAAAGCCCCCGAATGCCGTAGTTCACAAACAAAAAGCTCAAAACGGCAAGGCTGGCTGTCGCGAAACCCCCAACGCGAACCACATCGGATCCGGCGGCTTCGGCCTGGGCCTGTCCCACGGCTTGGGTGGTCGGCAAAATGAGATAAAAAATATAAAAGAGTGGACCCAGCATAAAAGCGATGTTCCCCAAGGCATTCGTTACCCCGGCGATAAAGAACCAGTTGGCCATTTTCCGGCCTTTGAGGATCGGAATCGACTCGGACGTAAAGGCAAAATAGCCGAGGATGGCGCCCAGGACAAAGACGTAATACCTTCCCCCGTAGCTCGTCCCGCCCATGGATCGGATGCCAATCCCGCCGCGGAGTTCCGCTGTGCCCAGCACAACTACCGCCAAAAAAAGCAGCGGCCGGGTCATTTCCGGCGCATGCAGGAAACTCTTTTGGAAAAGGACATGGTTCAGAAATGAAATCGCAAAACTCACGAAGGCAAAGAAGAGCCAGAAATCCGGCTGGCCAGGCAGAAAAGCGGCATTGAATACGGAATTCCAAAAAACAATCAGCAAGACGTGATGCCATTGCAAAAAAATGGGCAACGCAAGAAAGAACAGGATCAGGCTTATCACTTCAAAAGGGAGCATGCCCGGCCAGACAACCAGGAAGCCCAAAATCAACGCCAAAGGGGCTGCAATCGCATAGATTATTACAAGTCGGGAGAATTTAAACATGGCTCGCCATCCGGCTTAAATTTAAGCCAATGGATTCGCTGTCACAATGATATTCTGCATTAGCCAGGCCGGAATGGGCGCGGACGGCATCTTGGAGGAACGAGTTCATGGAAGCGCTTCGCAGGATCATGAACCCTTGCTACGCCCAATAATTTTATTGCCTCTCAACGATGGATTCGGCAACAGTATTGAACTCTGTGAAACTCAGATCGACATCCCTCGTTAGCGGCGCGGTGGACTTCATCGGCTCGCATTTGATGGTAATGCGCACCCAGCCCCGCCGAAACACGCTCCGCAACCACCATCCTGACTCCCCATCATGAAACTATCCATTGTCGTGCCGGTCTGGAAGGAAGAACAGGCCATCCCGGAGTACCTGCGCCGGGTGGTTCCGTTGGTCGAGGAAACCACTGCCGACTGGGAGATTATCTTCGCCATGGATCCCTCCCCGGACCGGACAGAGGAGGTTATCATGGAATGCCGGCGCAACGATCCTCGCGTCAAACTCCTGAAATTCTCCCGCCGTTTCGGCCAGCAGATGGCCCAGTTGGCGGGACTGCAATACTCTTCCGGCGATGCGGTCATCGTCATGGATGTGGACCTCCAGGATCCGCCCGAGGTCATCAGGGACCTGGTGGCCAAGTGGCACGAAGGCTTCGACGTCGTGATGGCCCAGCGCCGGAGCCGGAAGGACAGCTTTAGCAAAACCTTCGTCGCCACGGTGGGATACTACCTCATCGGCAAGCTGGCCGACGTGACCATTCCAAAAAACACGGGCGCTTTTCGGCTGATGAGCCGGCGGGTCGTCAATGAACTATGCCGTCTCAAAGAGTGCCACGGGTTCCTGATGGGAATGGTCGCCATCGTTGGGTTTAAGCAAACGTCGGTGCTGTTCGACCGCCCCGCCCGCTCGGTGGGCGACACCAAGTACGGGCCGTTCGGCGGGATCCGCAACGGATTGCACGGACTCGTCTGCTTCTCCAACAACCTGCTGGCCCTGAGCTCATTCATCGGGTTTACCGTTGTGGGAATCGCGTTGCTGCTGGGACTCGTGGTCGCGATCATGAAATTCGCCGGAACCCGTTTTCCCATCGACAATCCGGCCATCATCATCCTCGTTCTATTCATGGGCGGGGTCCAGCTCATCACGGCCGGCATTCTCGGCGAGTACATCGGCCGCATCTACGACGAAGTGAAACGCCGGCCGAAGTTCATTCTGGACCGGGCTGAGGGCTTTGAAGCTTTGGAACAGCCGACCCTGGCTTCAAAAGAAACCTAACGGCGCTTCTGCCCATCCATCCTCGCCTTTTCCGACTGTCCCGCCCCTTCTTCTGGAATTTTAAACAGCGCGAAATTTTTGGTTTCCTCGACAACTTCCAAATGCAAGGCGTCCCATTCGGCCCCATAGATATCCTCAAGCGCCATTTCTTCATGAAACCATTGCCAATTGGTGCCGCGCATCGTCAAGATGTGCGTTGCATTTCCCAGCAGCCGCGCCAGGGGTGGATGAGATTGTTTGGTGATTCCGTTGGCGGTCAGAGCAAGGCTTCCGCCTGAAGACGGAATCAATCCCAACGCAACTTCAAACGGATCTGAGAACAGCAGCGCGTTCAGACGCATTTCTGGATTGGCGTGGCGGCGCATCAGTTGAGTCCCCTCATTAAGTTCTTCCATATACTCCCGCGTCTGCCCGCGTCGTGTCCCGGGTCGGACGAATCGAAAATCTTTCAGGCTTGTTGACTGCAAGGCTTCAGGTGAATACCAGTCCTGCTTGAGTTGCCGGTCCGCTACGAAGCGAAGGGTCTTTAAATCCGTTATGACTGGGGGAAACAAAAACAGCAAAACCAACAGGAAAGCCCCCAAATGGCGCGCCGTGACAAAAAGCGGGGTTTCGGCGGTCAAGTTGGATTGTCTCTGAATCGTTTCCGCGCCATACAATGCCGCCAGCGCCAGCAAAGGCATTTCTCCACTTTGAGTGTTCGATGAGATCAGCAATATTGCGCCGGTGAAAAGGGCCGCAATCACAAAAATGTGCCGCCAGGGCGTTGGTCGATGCCCCCCCCGTTCTGTTTCTCCCAAGAAGCCTTCCCAAAGGAGCAGCAAAAGCACTGGCAGCCAAATGATGCTTTTAACCCCTTGAACCACGAGGCCATGAATCCTGCCTCCAGGGCTTTGGCACGCCGACATCATTCGATAATCATTCACCAAGTCCGGGAGTGGGATTTTGGACAGGGCCAGGGCAATTGCCAGGAAGATTGCGGCGCTGCTCACGCACAGCAACCCCCAACCCATGCGGGTCCGACCCAGAACGCAAGACACCCCAAATAGCACGATGCCCATAACAAAATAGTTGATCTTGCAGCCCAAAAGCGCCACCATGACCAATCCTGCCAACACCGCCTCCACCCAGTCCGCCCAACTTTTGGCTATCCCCGGCCTCGGCGGCAGAAAAATGATCAATCCTAGAAGCGCCATGAACGCTTCCCCATGGCGGTTGTACATCATGGCGTGATCGGTGTAGTCGTACGGATCGCCCAGCGGCTTTGGCGTGATCACCAGCAACGCAATATAAAGGCTGAACAGAAAGGCAGGCAACGCGCTGGTCCGGCGACGCAAAACCGCCATGACCGGCGGAACCAGCGCCGCCATTAACACCACATTTCCATAATCAATCGCCGCAACGCAGGGCCGGCCGAGTTTCATCCCCAATGCTGTCAAGTAAAACGGCAAATCGCCGAAAAAATCGTAAAAGTCCCGATGCGGCACCTGCCCGGTGGTGATGCGCCAGGCGCCGTCCAGGATTACAGGCGTATCCCAAGGGCAGCCATTCATGGCCGGCGCCCCAACCCTGAAGACCAGCATCCCCAGCACGGCCAGCACAACCACGAGCAACACCCATGCCCGGAAAAAAGCGCCGCGGCCCCCTGCGCAAATAAACCGGTCAATCTGCTGCTGGTATTTGCGGAAGATGTACATAAAAAGATTCTTCTTAAACAGATTGCCCTGGTCAAGGGCAAACCCATGGCGAAGTTTTTCAAAAAAAGCTGTTTTTCCCTTGACTACCCGCGCCACCCCCGGAAAATTTCCCATCTAGAGATGAACCCGCACGACACGACATCCGTCCCATCAAACTTGAGCAATCGAAACGCGCGCCTGTCGGCCCTGTCGGCGGTCATGGAGACGGCGCTGCGGCACGGCGGGAATGCAATCTGCCGGTGGGAAGCCGAACTCATGGAGAAACAATCGCGGTGTCGCTTGAAATCAATTAGGCTCTGAAGATGAAATTGACCAAAAACACCAGGGTGATGATCTTGGGCTGCGGAGGAATGCTCGGCCAGGCCGTGTATGAGCGCTTTAACAAAGCCTGCACGGTGCTTGCCACCGATATCGATTTGAATTCGCCGTGGCTGGAGCATCTTGACGTGCGAGATTGGCAGCAACTTTATGAGCGCGCACGGAAATTCAAGCCCGGCCTGCTGATCAATCTGGCCGCCCTGACGGATCTTGAATACTGCGAGCAGCATCCTGATGAGGCCTACCTGACTAACGGCCTCGGACAGGAGAACGCCTGCCTCGCAGCGCTTAAGCTTGACCTCCCTCTCGTCTATATTTCCACGGCCGGCATCTTCGACGGCGCCGCGGAATTCTACACGGATTTCGACCAGCCGAATCCGTTGAGCGTGTACGGAAAATCCAAGTATTACGGCGAACAGGTCACGCAGCGAATGTGGCCAACGTCGTTCATCTTCAGGGCCGGATGGATGATGGGGGGCGGCTTGCTCAAGGATAAGAAATTCATCAACAAGATCTTCAAGCAGATCGTCGCCGGGGCAACGACGCTGCATGTGGTCGATGACAAGCTCGGCACTCCCACTTACACTGTCGATTTCGCCGCATCCATGTTCCGCATCGTTGAATCCGGCTTCTATGGCCTGTATAACATGGTTTGCTCCGGAAACGCCAGCAGGCACGATGTGGCCGTCGAATTCCTGCGCTGCCTGGGCCTCGAGAAACAGGTTGAGGTAAAGGTCGTTGCTTCCGATTTCTTCAAGAAAGAATATTTCGCCCCGCGGCCGGATTCCGAGCAGTTGGTCGATCTTAAGCTCATTTCCCGGAAGATGATGTATATGCGCGATTGGAAGGAATGCCTGAAGGAATATTCGGCGGTTTTCAAAGCGGAGCTTGACTTGAGGAGGTGACCATGCCGCCGGAAAAAATGATCAGTGTCGTGATCCCGACCTACAAGTCCGAGCCGAATTTATCCGAGCTGATCCGGCGGCTGACCGGAGTTCTATCCAAGCTGCCCTACAGCCACGAGATTATCTTCGTCAACGACAATAGCCCCGATGATTCCTGCTCCCTGCTCAAGGCCGCGTGCCAGGCCGATCCCAACGTCAAGTTGATCAATCTCTCCCGGAATTTTGGCCAGCAAATTGCGACTTCGGCCGGCCTCAGGTATTCCTCAGGCGACGCGGTGATCGTGATGGATGATGACCTGCAGGATCCTCCCGAATTCATACCCGAGTTGGTGGGAAAGTGGGATCAGGGAAACGATGTCGTTTACGCTATCCGGACCAACCGCAAAGAAGGTTTCTTCAAAAAGCTCGGCTACAAGATGTTTTATCTGCTCCTCTCCCGCCTAAGCCCGATACGCATCCCGCAAGACAGCGGTGATTTCGGGTTGCTGGACCGCAAAATCGTGGAAATACTCAATAGCATGCCCGAGCGCGCCCGTCTTATCAGGGGCCTGCGGGCCTGGGTCGGTTTCCGCCAGACAGGCGTGGAGTGCGAGCGCGGAAGTCGTTTCAAGGGCGAACCTGCCTACAGCTTGATGAAGATGATCAGACTGTCGATGAACGGCATCTTCGCGTTCTCGGACGCGCCCCTGCAACTCTCCTCGACCCTGGGATTCGTTGTCTCGCTCATCGCTTTCCTGGGCATGATCCTGACCATCATCCAGAGGATCATGACGTTTTTCTTCCCGAGCAACCCGGTCGCCGTCTGGCCAGGGTTCAGCACCATCGTGCTGGCAATATTATTCCTCGGCGGCGTTCAGTTGATCGGGATCGGGATCCTTGGGGAATATGTGGCGCGCATCTATAACGAGGTCAAGCAGAGGCCCATGTTCCTCGTGCGGGAAACGGTGAATCTCCCAAAAAAAGAACAGGCGCAGACATAATCGGTCGGAAGAATACCTGCCCGGTCTTGCCACATCGCGCTCAGTCTCCGCGTGGCCCAGGCTTATAGCCTCTGCCACCCCGGGCTAACGGCGCTTGGGGGAAATCCCGGCTGGATTGCCCGCCGCGATATGATCCGCCGGCACATCCCTGGTCACCACCGCGCCCGCGCCGATAACAGCCCGATCCCCAATGGTCACCCCCTTCAAAATTATGGCGCGCGCTCCGATGAAAACCTCCCGCCCGATCTTGACGGGCCGCGCGCCGGCTTGCACTTCGCTGCGCCAGCCCTGTTCGCAATGGGCATGGAAATCATTGTCAATAATCATCGCCCCGGCCCCAATGAGCGTGCCGGCTCCGATTTCAATCGAAAGACCCGCGCAGATCACTGCGGCGCTGAGACCGGTCTTATCTCCGAAAACCAGCCGGGCTTGCGGGGCCAGCGTGCGCAAAACACACGGTTGAAAGCAACCCAGCACCGTGGCCCGCACCGCGCTGGCCACCTCGACATCGCGCCCCATGATAAAACTGGAATCACGGGCCACGCTAAGCAGAGGCCGCCCGGCAAACATGACACGGCCCTCAAACTGGACCCCCTTCATTTGCGCTTCCAAACGCCATAGCCTCGAAAGAGAGCGTCGCACCACGCTGCCTCCCGTCCCAATCCACCTGGCGATACCGGCTGTCACGGCGCGATTTTCACTGAAAAGGCCGCCGCAAGCCAGTCCTCTTTTTCACTTTTCAACATCTTGCTTTTGCCTTTACGCCATCCGATCAAGGCCGCATTCTGTCTTTAGCAACGCGATGCCGCCCACAACCCCATTAACTGTCGCCTGGATCTCTGATTTCCCCATCGAATGGCTTCCGGACATTCCGGAGCCGCTCCGCCAACTCCCCCGCCAGCACCCCGCAACATGGGAAATGGTCTTGCTGGCTGAATTTGAAAGGAATCCGGCCCTCCAGATCCACGTCATCATTTTGCGGAAGAACATTTCCCGCGGCTTTTCCTTCCAACGGCACGGAGTCACGTTTCATCTCTTGAAATATCTGGGCGGGACGCGGGGCCCAACTTTGTTTTGGCTCGATACCTTGCTGATCCGACGCGCCTTGCGGCGGATCAAACCCGACATCGTCCACGCCTGGGGCAGCGAAAGAGGTGCGGGCTTGGTGGCGACCCGCCTGGGTTATCCTTCCCTTGTTACGATGCAAGGACTTTTTACCTGGTTCGCGGAGCTGTTTGCCACGTCGGCCCATGACAAACTCATCGCCTGGGGGGAAAGACATTGCCTTTCCCGGGCCAGGAACGTCAGCACGGAATCGAAATTTGCCGTAGCTTATCTGCAAACAAGATACCCGCGTCTGGCCATTCACCAGATCGAGCACGCTCCCAATTGGGTCTTCCATAAAGTCCAACGCCAACCCGCGACTGCGCCGCTTCGTTTTCTGACCTATGGCACACTGGGCTATGCCAAAGGCACCGACCTGCTGCTCCTGGCTCTCAATGAATTGGTTTCAGAATTCTCCTTCGAGGCAGTCATCATCGGCAAGCCAAACGACCGTTTTCTGGCACCCTTCAAGACGAGATTGTCACCCGAGTTGTGGCGAAGGCTGACATTTAAATCCAACTTGCAACCCGCCGAGATCGCCGATGAATTGTCCAAAGCCACGATCTTCTTGTTTCCCACCAGGGCCGACACCAGTCCCAATGCGGTCAAGGAAGCCGTCGTGGCCGGCGTCCCCGTTGTCGGCAGCAAGGTGGGAGGCATCCCGGACTACGTTATCCCGGGCGAAAACGGCCTTCTCTTCGCTTCAGGCGACGAGGCGGAGTTTGTCGCGATGATCCGGGCGGCTGCAGCGCATCCGCTTTTCTCCCATGGCAACGTCACCCCATCCTCGCTGGCAAAGCACCGTGAATATCTTTCTCCGGTCCGGATGGCCCAACTCTTTCTCTCGGCATATCAGGACGTGACAACCCGGTGAACACGCCGGCATCCGCTCAACCTCCGCCATGCTTTGAGGACTGTTTCTTTTTGACAGTCTGGGACGATTCCCTGGCGCTGAAGCGGTTTTGACATGACCCTTGCAGCCGATTCCGGCCGGTTGCTGATTGCCATTGCCGCGGAAAACTCATAAGTTGGGCGATGGACTTAGGACTATGCAACAGGCGCTGAACGTAAAGCACTTGCCGTATGAAATTGATGCGCGCAACCGGTTTCATTTTTATGAGAATTACTGGAAGCGCGTGGCGTTGGAGTTGCTGATTAAACATTTTCCACCCTCGTCGGACAAGACAGTCCTGGACTACGGCTCCGGCCGCGGAGAAACATTGCAGATTTTTGGAAACGCCGGGTTCCAGACCTTCGGCGCCGACGTCGATCCGGAATGTGTCAGACTGTCCGCCCAATTCGGGAAAAGCGTGATCCTGAATACTGCGGATCCCGTCGCCCAATTTGGAAAAAAGTCGTTCGATGTGGTGACCTGTTTTCATGTGCTGGAACACGTCGATTTCCCGAAGAAGACCTTGGGCGAATTGGGCCGGATCGCCCGCTCCTATGTCGTCCTGGCGGTGCCAAATCTGCGCAATCTGAATGGAGTTTTTAGGCGGACAATAACCTTGAATGAAACCAATGAGGGACATCTCCAGTCTTGGGACCATGGGCATTTCCTGAGCCTGGCCGAACGACACTGCGGTTTAAAACTGGTGGAATGGGGCCATGATGCCACGATCCTCTCCGGGTTGAGTAACTTTTCCCAGCGCCTTTTTGGAACACAGACAACGATTTTCTTGGAGACTGGCATTTTCAAACGGATGTTTCCCTGGCATGGAATCTCGGTCTTGGGCTTGTTTCGGCCGGTGTGATAAGCCACATCGGTGGCGCCTTCTAATCAGATATTCGCCATTACGTCACCCACCTTGGAGCGGAAGGCACCCCGCATCCCGGTGGAACGAATTCGAAAAACGCAAATCGCCACTCCCAAAACCAGGGCGGCCATGGCTGCCGCCGCGCCCACTGCAAAGATCTGCCATGTATTTCGCGCCAGGGGCAACAGCGCCGCCGCGACCGAACAACTTGCGGCGCACGCCAGCCCGCCACGCCACCAGGCTTGCCATATCAGGCGCCCTCCCGATCCCCGCACTGTTCTTCCATAGGCGTAAAACAACGGAAAGAGTGAGCCGAATACAGTTGAAGACAAAAACCCCAGAGCCATGCCAATCATGCCGAATTTCATGCCCAGAAGCGTCCCGAAAATCACCGCCGCCGCGAGTTCGCGCAAGGCATAGCGGGCTATCGTTTTGAATTCACCCGCACCCAACAATAAATAGCCCGCAGGCTGGGAAAGCACCGTGATTAGCAAGCGCGCCGACAAGATAACAACCAGCAGCTGGGGCGGAACCCATTGCGGGCCCATGTACAAACTCAAAAAAGGCCCCAACGTGAGCACCAAGGCGCCCGTGGCGCTGCCGATCGCCCAGGCATTGGAGCGCAGAAAGAAAGCCGCAAACGCGTGGTCGGTTCCCCTCCCTTGCGCCACGATGGGCCAGGCCGCATCGCCACTGGCTTGCAAAAAGCCGCGCACCAGGCCAATTAACCGCGAAACCACGGCGTAGATGGCCGCATCCTTGACGCTGCCGCAAACCAGCCCAACCAGTACGACATCCAGCGTGTAAAGGAGCAGAACGAATATCTGCTGGCGATTGCAAGACCAGGCATCCGGCCAAAGCCGTCGTAATTCGCCCCAAAACTCCGCCCCTGTCCGAAAACAAAAAAACCGAACCCCCGGCTCGTGTCGTCGAATCAACCATAAAGCCACCGGGTAACAGACGCAGATGCCGCCTAACGTAGAAATGGGAAAGGCCCAGATTCCTGCTCCATTGGACAAGCAAACCCATAACGTTCCCAGCATGACGCCGGAATTCAGCGCCGTCAGCAGAAAGAGCCATGCTTGTTGTCCCAAACCCACCAGCAACTCCGTTTGCGCCCAACTGAGCAATGAGATGGCCGCCGCCAGGCCCACCGACAGAAAGAAAAGCCGCGGCTGCCCGGAATGGGCCACGTTCGGCGTCAGCGAGTACCCCGCCATCAGCAATAGCGCCAGCGGCACCATTAAAACGGTAAAATGCGAATAAAATGTTTGCGCAAATCGAATCATGCGCAGTTTGCCTTCCCGTGTTCCGTTGGCCAGGATTTCGCGATTTGTGGTGGTGCGAAATCCTCCGTCCACCATCGGCATATAATTCAGAATCTGCTGCGCCACGACAACCACGCCATACACCTCCACCGGCAGATAGTGGCCGTATAGCTTCAGCGAGACGCACCCGGCGATCAACGCCATGATCAGCGATATCAACCGGCAAACCACCGTCTTGTAAAACTTCAACGTCAACGCCCCATCGTAGTCGGGCCCGCTCAGTCAAACAAGTGAAAGCCGGAGGTGCAATACTTCTTCCCAACCCAGGGCGGCCTGTTCATCAGCGCTGCCATCCTACGGCAATGGGCCCCTGCCCGAATGTGCTTGCGCCCCGGCAAGGTGTTGAACAAAACTCTGGCGGCATGGTTGCTCAAATACTCGTTGGATTCTATCGAGTGTGGCATGGCTGGCTTCACTTGCCAGGCGCAGGCTGGCTGATCAAACGCCTTGCTCCCGGCATCCGCGGTTTGCAGTCTTATCCGCTACCCGTCCCGGGCGTTGGCACCGCACTCTTGGACCTGCGGGATGGCGCCTCCATCGGCATGGTGAACTTCTCGATGGGCGAACTGGCCCATGATGGGCCGCTGCACCATTGCCTCGCGAAGTTGCTGAAGCCGGGAAATGTCCTTTGGGACGTGGGCGCGAACGTCGGTATCGTCTCAAGCCACTTCGCCCAGCCGCGCTTTCAGCTTTCAAGCCTGCAAGCCTTCGAGCCAAATCCGGTTCCCTTTAAATCCCTTCAATCCCTGTTCCAAGGCCATGCCGTTGCCAGGGCGCACAATTTTGGCTTGGGGGAAAGGCAGGAAACAATCTCGATGGCCCTCTCCAACGTCAGCAGCGAGGTGGGCAGCTTCGTCCAAAACCAGGATTCCAGCCGGAGAATTTCTGTGCAGATCCGTCGGGGCGATGACGTCCTGAGCGAATTGGGCCTGCCGCCGCCCAATGTGCTCAAAGTCGATGTGGAAGGTTTCGAGCCGAGTGTGTTTGCCGGCTTGGCTCAGACCATCGCCAGCCATCGCCCGGTGATCATTTTCGAGCATATCTGGCTCACCGATGAACAAATCAGGCAATTGGTCCCAAAAGACTATCTCTTAAAATTCATTCTGGAGGACGGCGGTCTTGCCATCGATTTTGCGCTACGAAAACAGAGCCACGACGCGGTGTTGTTGCCGGCAGAAAAGGCGAATTGCCTCGACTCGGAGAAGGCATAGTGCCACGAGCCCTGGCCGTAAGTGTCAAAACCCGGTTGAATCCGTGCCGGCATCCGTTTACATTTCCGCCATGCCATCATTTGATGTTGTCTCGGAAGTCAGTTCAATGGAGATTGAAAACGCCGTCAACCAGGCCAAAAAGGAACTGGCCAACCGCTTCGATTTCAAGGGCGCCAAGGCGGAAATTATGCTGGAAAAAAACGAAATAAAGCTCTCCGCCGAAGATCAGTTCAAAATCAAGGCCCTGCACGAAATTGTCATCGGCAAACTGGCCAAACGCCAGATCAGCTTGAAGAGCGTGGAATCCATGCCGGCTGACATCTCTCCGCTCGGCCATTCCCGCCAGATCGTTAAAATCAAGCAAGGCATTGAACAGGCCGTCGCCAAACAAATCGCCGCCTTCATCCGCGAGACCAAATTGAAGGTCACCACCCAGATTCAAGGCGACGCCATCCGCGTCAGCGGCAAAAACAGGGACGATCTCCAATCCGTCATCGCCGCCGTGCGGGGCCACGATTTCCCCGTTTCACTGAATTTTCAGAATTTTCGGGATTAAGCGCGGCCCCGCCCCGCCTCACAACAGCTTCAGGAACTGCCCGGCCACCCGGTCCGCGTGCAGCCTGTGTGTCCAGGTGTTGCCAATCTGGATCGGATCGCGCTCGCCGCGTTGCCAGGCCTCGATCTCCGCGTGCAAGGCGTCCCTCAGATTATTGACCGCCAAATCGCAGGAGACCGTCCCTGAATTCGTCGAGCATAAGTACGGCATGGACGAGATTCTGACGTCCCCCACCACCGAACAGCCGCAGCACAAGGCTTCCCCGGCCGCAATATGGAAACTCTCGATGTAAGAAGTGCAAATCAGGATTTGGGATTCCTGATAATGCCCGATCAGTTGCTTGTGAGTGATTCGCCCAAGAACATTCATCCGTGATTTAGTTCCGCCGTCCACGGCCTCCATCTGTTTCCGAACGCATTCTTCCCCCCCGCCGATGATGCGGGCCGAATATCCCGGTCGCTCGGCAAGGAACCGTTCCAAAACCCGCACCAGTACCGGTGTGCCTTTCTGAAAGGTCTGCCATCTGCCAACGGCTACGATGAGCGGCTGTCTGCGCACGGACGGATTGCAGACCATGTCCTGCGTGACAGGATACGGAACAAACCTGAGCCGCGATGCCAAATCCGGCCGGCCCACCGCCAGGAGGAACCGGCGGTAACGTTGCTGGGCCAAGGGCGATGGCAGGGTCAGAAACTCGCCGTGCTCAAGATGACGCAAGGTCCCGGCATGGCGCGCGCGGAAAGACGCCACCCACGTCTTGAGCAGCGCCCATTCCGCCGGAAAGCATTTCGTGCGATCCCGCTCAATATAGTACTTCTCTTGCAGATATCTCCAGGGCCAGACATGAGGGTTGACAAGGCCGTCGGAGTCCAACACGAGATTGAGCTTGAGCCCGGCGGTTTTTATGGCCCGGGCAATCGGTTCATAGCGGGGCAACGCCCAGGCGTAAAGTAGAACCCCTTCCAAATTCCACTGCCGCCACCAATTTGCGTCCGCCATCTGCGCCAGACTGCTCAGAATCAATGGCACGTCCTCCCTCTGGGAAGGTGGGCCGAGCGCGATGAATTTGGAATCCATCCCCAGCGCTCGGAATCCCTGGCAAACCAGCCCGGCATCCCGGTCCCAAAAACCGGAATTGTCGTCGTAGGTCATCGGAATGGCGCAAAACCACCGTCCTGGTTTTTGAGCGGCTTTACTCATGCGCCAAGCGATAAAAAAGCGGCGGGCAAGACAGAGTTCATGATGGCGGGATGTCTTTCAATTCAATAGTCCGATTGAACCGAGTCTGCCCATTGTGCATTGCTTCTTTCAAGTCCAAATCAAGCGGTTGTTCCCGGGGGGCGCCGGCGCTGAGTCGAGCACATCGTAAAGCATTTGCTTGCCTGCCTGGAGGCGCGCCGCACATACTCACCCCGCAATGGACCCTGTTGTCGGCCATGAATGATTATCCGCCCACCGCGCAATTGACCTCCGTCAGCATCATTCTGCCAGTCATCAACGAGACTGTCTCGCTGCGGCAAACCATGGAAACCATTCTGCGCGACGTCCCAAGGCAATCCATCCGGGAAATCCTGATCGTTGTCTGCAAAAAGACCATCCCGGAATCAATGGCCGTCATCGCCGCACTCCAGAAGCAACACGGCGATCTGGTGGTGGTGCTGCATCAAAAACTGCCCTTCCTGGGCGGCGCTTTGCGCGACGCGTTCGACATCGCCCGCGGCAGCCATGTCATCATGATGGCCAGCGATCTGGAGACAGATCCTAGGTACGTCGCGGAACTGATTGAGGCCGCGCGCAAAAATCCCGGCGGCATTGTGGCCACGTCCCGCTGGCTGGTTCCCGGCCAGTTCCACGGTTACTCAAAAATCAAACTTCTCTGCAACTGGTTGTTTCAGCGCTTCTTCTCCATTCTCTACGCCACCCGCCTCACCGACATGACCTTTGGCTATCGCATCCTTCCCACCAAACTCGTCCAGGCCATCCGGTGGGAGGAACTGCGCCATCCGTTTAATCTGGAAACTGTTGTCAAACCCCTTCGCCTGGGCGTGCCCGTGACAGAGATTTCCACCACCTGGCACGCCCGCATCGAGGGCGAATCGCAGAATCCGTTCTTCCGCAATTTCGAATACTTCAAAACGGGTCTCCTCACCCGCTTCGCCTCGCGCCGTTCCATTTTGAATTCCAACTCATGAAAAAAGTCATCGTCACCACCACCATTAATCCTCCCACCGAGGCCATCGATGCCTTCCAAGCCATGCGGGACTGGGACCTGGTTGTCATCGGAGACAAGAAGACCCCGCGCGACTATCATCTGAGCCGCGGCTTTTACGTCACGCCCGCGGAGCAGGAGAAATACGACCCGGCCCTCTCCCAGGCCATCGGCTGGAACTCCATCCGCCGCCGCAGCTTCGGCTTCCTCTGGGCCAACGACATGAAGGCCGACATCGTCGCGGTCGTGGACGACGATAATATTCCCCTGCCCGGGTGGGGCGAAAATCTCATGGTCGGCACGGAGGCGGAAGTCAATTATTACGAAACCGACCTGGCGGCGTTCGATCCCGTTGGCGCCACCAACTATCCCCATCTCTGGCACCGCGGTTACCCCCTCCAACTTCTTCCCCAACGCCACTATGACCGCAAAAGCCGCCGCAAAATCCGCGTCGATGTCCAGGCCGATTTCTGGAATGGGGACCCCGACATTGACGCGATTTGCCGCATGGAACACGCGCCGGAATGTGATTTCGATCCGGGCCGGTTTCCAATGGCCTCCAACAAAATGGGGCCGTTTAACTCGCAAAACACCTTCCTGCGCGGCGCATTGCTCAAGGATTACTTCATGTTCCCGCACGTGGGACGCATGGACGATATCTGGGGGTCCTACTATCTCCAGGCCAAAGGCGCAAAAGTCGTGTACAACAAGGCCTCGGTCTATCAAAAGCGCAACGTCCATGATCTGGTGGTGGACATGCGGGAGGAATATTTGGGCTACGAACACAACTTGCAGATCGTCGAAGGCTTGGCCACCGAGCCTGAATCCATTCTGAGCTATCTGCCCGGCCGGTCGGCATGGGCGTTACAGCTTTACCGGAGACATTTCAAAGATGCCTAGGCACCCTGCACAGTGCCGCTTCAGCTTAATGGTTGTGTTTCTGCTCTGCGCCTGGATCGCAAAAGCTTCCACAGCACCCGAAACTTTCTTCGTTGCGACCAACGGTGACGACCGCTGGTCAGGTCGCCAATCCGCGGTCAACCCGCAAAAGACTGACGGCCCGCTGTTCTCCTTGTCCGCCGCCCTAAAACGCTCCCGCCAGGTCCGGCGCAACGGGGCGAAGCAAGTCCAGATTCTCCTGCACGGCGGTACTTTCGCCCTTGGCGAGCCTCTTGCGTTGACAGCCGAAGATTCCGGACTAGTCATTGGCGCCTGCCGCCATGAATCGCCCGTCATCAGCGGTCGGACCGTCATCAGCGGCTGGACATGTTCCAAGCTCAACCCGAATGTCTGGCAGACGCAAATCGCGGACGCCCGCAACGGTCATTGGATTTTCCATGAGCTTTTCGTCAATGGCCGGCGCAAGGAGCGCACCCGAGTCCCCGCCCGCGGCTTCTTTCACGTGGTGGGCACGGGCGGGACGAACCGCCCGGCCGAACTGCAATTCCACCCCGGCGATATCAAGCCGGACTGGGCGCGCCCTGGCGATGTTGAATTGATCACTTTGGTGGCCTGGTCCCAGTCCCGCAATCAAATCCGCGCCGTCTCTGAACCGTCCAACACCGTATCGCTGGCTGGCCGTGTCCTGCCCAACCCCTGCGAACAGAATTGCCGTTTCTATGTCGAAAACGCGCCGGTGGAGCTTCTTCCAGGCCAATGGCATCTGGACCTTGCCGGCGGCTTGCTCACCTACTGGCCGGATGCGGGCGAGGATGTTCCCAACGCCTCCATCACCGCGCCGCATCTTTGCGATCTCGTGCAGATCAAGGGCGGGGCAGGCCATCCCGCGCATGATATCATCTTTCGTGGCATCACCTTCGCCGACGCCGATTGGAAGCTGGACGGCGGCAGCGACGTTGATGGCCAAGCGGCGGAGGACACGCCGGGCGCCGTGCAAGCGCAATACGCCTGCCATTGCGCTTTCGAACAATGTGTTTTTCAGCGGCTGGGTGGTTATGCGCTCGAACTGGACCGCGGTTGTGAGCGGGACAGGGTCATCGGCAATGAGATGCATGACCTCGGCGCGGGAGGAATCCGCGTGGGAGAAGCCTCGTTGGACAAGGCAATCTCCCAGCCTTGCGGCGGACATGTCATCACCGACAACCACATCCACCACATCGGTTTGGTCAATGCGCCGGGCGTCGGCATCCTCGTCCTCTTGAGCGGTCGGAATCAGATCGCCCACAACGAGGTCGATCATACTTATTACACCGCCATCTCCGTCGGCTGGTCGTGGGGCTACGGCCAAACTCCTTGCCGCGATAACATCATCGAATTCAATCACCTCCACGACATTGGCCAAGGAATGCTCAGCGACATGGGCGGCATCTACACGCTCGGCGTCCAGCCGGGCACGGTCGAACGCAACAACCTCATTCACGACGTCAACTTCTTCGCCTATGGCGCCTGGGGACTTTACGCCGACGAAGGCAGTTCCGGCATCGTCTTCGAGAACAACGTCGTCTATCGCTCTCAAAGCTCCGGCTTCGACCAGCATTACGGACGGACCAACATCATCCGCAACAACATCCTCGCCTTCAACAAGGTTTCCGCATTCGAGCGCACCCTCCCCCAACCCGGCCTGTCACTCACCTTTACAAACAACATTATCTGTCTCGACTCCGGCCAGCTTCTCATTGGCAACGTGGGGGATGATTTGGCCATGGACCACAACTTTTACTTTGACACCCGCCCGGGCCTGGCCGGCAGCCAGACCCGTGAAACCCTTCGCGCCTGGCAAAAGACCGGCCATGATCTTCACTCGATCTTCATCGACCCTTTGTTTGTCGCTCCCGACCGGGGGGATTTCCGGTTGCGCCCGGATTCGCCGACCCTGCGCTCCGGCTTCCGGCAGCTTGACTTGCGCAACGCTGGTGTCCGCGCGGAATTCCATCGCCCTGATTCGGACGAGCCTATCAAGTGAGCCAGTGGCGCCAGAGATCAGCGCCGGGCAACCCACTTCCGCGCACCAAAAAGAAGCCCGCCAATCGCACTCAACGCAACCATGCTCGGTTCAGGACTGGCCACAATACTTGTGGAAAAGGAGATGTCGTCGATTTCCCAGTTGTTAGGATTGGAAAAATCGGCTGGAGCGGAAAATGTGACCGATTCCGGCGTGTCAGCCCATGCCGCAATATTAGCACCATAAAGAGTATAATTCTCACCGGTTCCAACTGCGACAAAGGGAACGACTTGACTTCCAACAGCGACATCCAGCGGCCCCAAACCCGGCTCAGCCTCGAAAAATAACGACTCAGTCGTGGCAGGTATCACACCTGTTTGGCTAATCGAAGCCCCTAAACCATAACCCTGGAGCAATACGCTGTAATCCCCGTCAATTGCGCCGTTAGCTGCGTTTAAGAGCGTCACCTGCGTAGCCCCAGTGGACTCCGCATTATAGCCCCGGTCGCCTCGGCCACGACATTGGAGAGTCCGGAAGGCACGTTGGTGACCCCGGAATAAGGATCACCCCAGGCTTCCACGGTTCCGTCGTTCCGCAATGCCATGGCATTAAGACCGCCGGCAGCGATCGCTACGACGTTTGTGGTTAGATCGGAGGGAACCGTCAGGGTGGACATCGGGCAACGGTTCAACGATGTCGCCCCAAGCCGTCAGCGTGCCGTTGCTGGACAACACAACATTAAAGCCCCATCCGCAGGCGACGGCACTGACGTTGGTCAAGTTTAGGTAGCTCGGCACCTGCGTTCCATACGCTGTCGTTTCTCCCCACGCATAGACAGTGCCATTCGACAGCAACGCAAGGTCCTGCCCTTGTCATGCCGCCGCGGCCACAACGCCCGAAGTTGGCGGCGCGGTAGCCATGATGCGATTGGTCACTGAGCATAAAGTGGCATCTCCATCTTCGTAATATCCCCAGTTCGTCACCGAGCCATCGGCCAGCAGAGCGACGCCGTGAAGATAACCTGCGGCGATGCTGACGACGTTCGTCAGTCCCGCCGGAATGTTCGTCTGCCCGTATTGATTGTCTCCCCATCCCATGACCGTCCCGTTATTCAGCAAAGCCAGACTGAAGTAACCGCCTGCGGCGACAGCAATGGCGTTGCTCAGCCCGAAAGGCACTTCGCATTGGCCGTACGTATTGTCGCCCCAAGCCACCGTCATCGTCTCTGAGGGCAGTTCCAATTCATAGAAAGCCTGGGCGGCCGGCTGGTTTGTAAAATAGTATGTACTGCAAGTCATGCCTTGACCAATCCACGTCCTGATTGGAGGCGGACTATCGTTCAGGTTCCCCATGCGGAATATATCCATAAAAACGCCGTTCGTACCGCCGAAAATATCAAAGGAGACCGCGGTCAATCCGTTGGTTTGAAGCGTAGCGGCGACGTTGGTGGTGTAGAACGGACCGCCTGGGGAGCACGGCGTGGCGTTATTCGGGTCATAGACGTTGCCGGGGCTGAGGATGCTGTTTTGTGCAAGGCCCGCACGCGGTTGGTTCCATGCCGCTTGCTGTTCGTCGCTGATCGGCCCCAAGGCCGCCCCGGAGGCAGTGAAACACAGATATAAGCTGATGTCTCCTTCTGTCAGCCATTTTCCGAAGGAGTAAAATTCCTCCAAATCAGCCCCGGCAGAGTTTGTCCCGGAAATGGCGCTGCCTAAAACGAGCTGGCCCACGGATGGCGGAACGGAAGACAACCCGGTTCCCTGCGCGGCCAGCACCCCGTCGAGGAAAAGAGCGCTGCCTTGCGGACTAAAATTCAAGACTACGTTGTGCGAGGTGCCCGCCTGCCAGGAGATGGAGGCTTGTAAAACTTCCTGCACACCCGCGTCGGTTTGTTTGAACAGTTCCACCGTGTTACCGTCCGCGCTGATTTGGAGCGACCACGCATACGCGGAGGCAAACCCGCTGAAGGCGTCCATTTCCAGCAAGGTGGCGGTGCCAATTCCCGCCCCGCTGCTCCAGTACGGCTTGACCCAAAGTCTCAGTGCTCCGCCGGAGGCCGAGGCGATGTTCGTCTGGCCATTGGCACCAAGGGCCGGAACCATAAACGGCGTGACAGGTTCCCCCATGCGCTGAAGCGCAAAACCGGACCAACTCTCCTCCAGCACGCCCCAACCGGCAATGACGAGTTGGCAGTCGGTTTCACCCGGAAAATAAGCCTCATCGAAACTTTCGTGATAAAGCGACGTTTGTCGCTCCGGGATGGGCGGAAGCTGCATGCGGGGCATGGCGCAAGCGGTTTGCGCCCAAAACAGAACCGCCAAAACCGCCATCAGTCCCAAACACACAAGCTGACCCCGGCGCGGATTGTTGCCCGGCATGGTTTTCATCGTTGTTTCGATAAGACGTAATTCTTAACAAATCACCTCTTTATAAGATACTTTCATACTCTTTTCGTCAGGCATTGCGAGAAGATAATCATCACACATACGTTATGACGATTTGGGCAGATTTGCGGTTGTGCGTCGGAATTTGGATCGCGATCTGGCAAGATTCCTGAGGAAGCAACGAGGGAGTCTGTCCTATGCTCAATTTGCAAAGCGGGTCGGCTTGTCCCATCAGACCCTCTTTCGGATTGAACACGGCGAACATCATCTGACGCTAAACAAGCTGGCGACAGTTCTGAACAAGTCGAAACTTCGCCTGAAAGACGTCTTTCCCGACGAATATTAATGGGCTGCCCTTGGTTCTACGCCCCCCTTCTTCTCTTCGCAAAAAGCTTGACGGGAGGGGGTGGATCAACTGCATATTGGTCGCCATGAAGATTAAATTCTTGTCGTTTTTGGCCCTTTCAACCTGTCTGGTTCTCCTGCCCGCTTGCATCAGCACCCAGGATGGCCACAGCGTGGCGGGAATGCCCTTCACCAAGGACCGCTTCACCAGCCGCTATACGCGGCCTGTCGCGCAAGTCAGCGCGGCCGCCCGCACCGTGCTCAATCGCAACGGTAAATTGCTGGTGGACAACGCCGTCAACAATTCCTTCGAAGCCAAAATCAACCAGCATTCCGTCTGGGTGAGGGTCTCGGACATTGATGGCAGGATCACCGAAGTGGTCGTGCAAGCCCGCGGCAACATGGCCGGCGATGCCGACCTGGCCTCCGAAATCTCAAAACAGATCGGCATGATGCTCGTAGCGGGCCAGTAGAGGCACGCCCGCGGCTTTAGACGGTTTGGCGCTGGCTGTCGATTTCAGAATCCGCCTCCAATGGCGGCGGCCATGAAATTGCCGCGCGGCTTTCAATCCTTTTTCCCACGTTTGCAGCTCCTCCAAGGCGCTTACTTGGCTGGCGCCTTGGGTTCGACGATGGGCTGCGGCTTGAGCAAATAGGTCAGGGCTTTGACCGCCAGTTCCATCATCAGAAACGGCTTGGCAATCAAATCATTGGCGCCAGCCAGGGAGGATTGGGCGCGGACTTCAAACTTGGTCAGGCTGGTGACGAAAATAACAGGCGTCCCCTTGTTCGTGGGAAGTTTGCGCAATTCGCCGCAGAGCTCAAAGCCGTTCATGCCCGGCATTTCGGCGTCCAGGAAAATGAGGTCGAACGGATTCTCCCGCATGAGGTTCAAGGCGGCGCGCGCGTCTTCCATGGCGATGCAGCGCAGATTGGATTTCGCCATGGCGACGGAAATGGTGCGGCGGGCGATCGGTTCGTCATCCACCACCAATACAAGCATGGATTGCGGAATATCGCGCGGCATTCGTTCCAAATCGTTAAAAAGCATATTCAGGCAGTCGGAAGCATGGGCAATGGTGCGCAAGACCGAATTGGTCATCTGCGAGGGCTTCTTGTGCAAGTCTTTGATTAACGCGTCAAGCGCGCCGGAAAGGTGCGAGATACGACTGTAGCCAGTAATGCCAGCCAGGCTGGCCAACGAGGCAACGGAGCTTTCCAAGCCGGGCAAAAGAGCGATTTGATCGGTGGTGTTTTTGCTTTTGATCAAAGAGCCGACACGGTCGCGCAACTCGGCCTGGATGGTGGGCGCCCGCTTGAGAAACTCCTGCCGTATCTCGACGCGAAATGAGGCGTTGCTGGCGGCCGCATCGCCAGAAGCGGCGGTGAAGGCGCTCGTTGCCTCGACGAACAAAGGGTCAGAAGGCGGCGGGGTTGCAGCCAGAGCCGGGGTCTCGGCAGATTTCGGCTTGGCCAGTTTCTGGGCCGAGGGCCGGGCGAAAATGGGCCGGGTGGTGTGGCTCGTGCCTTCCGGATCGGGCTTGGCCACCCCGAGTGAAGCGATCGTGTCGGCTGCGGTCTGTTCCTTGGCAAATGTCGGCAGGGTGGGAGACGACTTGTGTTTGAAAGCTGTCGATGGCGTCGGAGTGGCCGCGGGCAAGGGAGCGCCGGCTGAAGGCACGGGCTTGCGACTTACGATCTGCGTGGCCTCTTCCCACGGAGATTCGGCGGGCACAAGGCGAATGCCGTCGCTGCGTCCCTCGGTCATGGGAACCATGCCGAATTTGGAGAAGGGACTCGCCGTCTCGCCTCCCAGCATCTGCTCGATCAACTCCAAGGCAAGGTTCGGCGTGCAGTCCATTTTGGATACGCACTTGTTTGCCCCCGCTTTCCAAGCGTCCCCGGCCAGGTCCGGGCGATAAAAGCTGGAGATGACCAGAATGGGAATCGATTTAAACTCGGGCCAGGCCCGGATCTGTCGAATCACTTCCACCCCATCCATTCCCGGCAAACCGATGTCGACCTGCACCGCATCCGGTTTGAAAGTCGCCATTAAATTAAGCGCGGCCGTGCCTTCCTCGGCGGTTTCCACCTGATAGCCGGAAATTTCGAATTTGCGGCGATAGATCGAGCGGACAATCAACTCGTCCTCGACAATTAAAATCTTTTTCATCCAGTTAGATCACGGGCTTTGCGATTGGCGCAGGTGATCCTGCACTGCCTGGCGCAATAACTCAAGCGCCGACGTTGCCTCGGCCATGGAAGCGTCAGCGCCCTCCAGATGTCCGGCTTTGGCCCCCTGTTCCATCCGGCGCAGCGACGGAACAATGGCGGACAGGCCGCAAGCCAGGCTCGACCCGGCCAGTTTATGGGCCAGGTGGTTCACCTCGGCCACGGCGCCGGTTTGAATGGCCTGACGCAAGCCCAGTATGATTTGGTCCGCCTGTCCGAAATACATGTCCATCAATTCGCGCAGGAGCGCGGCGTCGCCGCCGCAGGCGGATTGAAGCTGGTCGAAGTCGATCAACGGGGCGGCATTGGGGGATGAATCGTTGGAGTTCAATGGTGTTGATATTCCTGTACGTAGGGTCCGAGTTTGCTGCGTGTTAGTTCCAGATGGCGGCTGGCCTGGTCAAACAAGGCCTCGGCGTCATCGCCCAGACGGCCTTCCTTGCCGCGCCTTTCCAACTCGCGCAAGGGCATGACCATGGCCGACATCCCGCAGGCCAGGCTGGCCCCCACCAGTTTGTGGGCGAAATGGTCCACGTCTTTGGCCGAGCCGGAATTGATGGCCCCGCGCAAGCCGTTCATCAGGTCCGTGGCCTGCGCGAAATATAACTCGACCAATTCCTGCAACATCTTCGGGTCTTCATTGGCCGCCGCTTCCAGCCGTTCCAGATCCACCAGCGCCTCCGGCCCGGGAACTTCCGGCGTGGCGGCCCCGGCGGGTTTCCCGCTCGCGCTCGATTCCGCCGCCTGGGCCTTCGCAGCCGCGCAGGCGCGATCCAGCGCCCCGAGTAATTCGGTATTCTTGACAGGCTTGGAAAGGTAATCGTTCATCGACGCCTCAAGGCATTTTTCGCGGTCGCCTTGCATGGCATTGGCCGTCATGGCGATGATATAGGTCGGTTTTCCGCCTGCTTCTTTCTCGTGCAGGCGGATTTGTTGGCTGGCTTCATATCCGTCCATTTGCGGCATTTGGCAGTCCATCAAAATAACGTCAAAATGGGCGCGCCGGCACGCTTCGACCGCTTCCACGCCGTTGGTGGCGACTTCGGCGGTCAACCCAAGCTTGCGCAACTGGGCCACGGCCACCTTCTGATTGATGAGATTGTCTTCCGCCAGCAAAACGCGCAGGTCCGGCGGCAGGGCGGGCGCGGGGGCGCCGGGGACGTCCTCGGAACCGGCCTTGCGCGGCGGGCTCCGTGAGCCTGTCAAACATTCGTAGAGGCGGGCTTGCTTCACCGGCTTGACCAGGCACGCGTCGATGCCGGCCTTTTGCAGTTGTTCGTCATCCATTAACTGGCCCAGCGACGTCAACATGACCAGCCGGATGCCGGCCAAATTGGGGTCGGCCTTGATCACTTTGGCCAGGGTGACGCCGTTCATGCCGGGCATGTGCATGTCAAGCAAAACAACGTCGATGCGGGCCTGGGACCTATCCTGCAATTTTTCGAGAGCGTCCTGGGCGCCGGCGGCGCAGGCCGCATGGATGCCCCACACCTGCATTTGATCTTCCAAAATCCGGCGGTTCGTATCGTTGTCATCCACGATCAGCACGCGCAAATTGCCCAGGTCCACCTGGCTGGCCGGCGCTTTGACCGCGGCCTGCTGCTTCTCCAACCGGGCTGTGAACCAAAAAGTCGATCCTTGGTTGGGCACGCTGGTGAAGCCGATCTGCCCCCCCATCATTTCAATCAACTGCTTTGAAATGGCCAAGCCCAATCCCGTGCCACCGTACTTGCGCGTGGTCGAACTGTCCGCCTGGCTGAAGACCTGGAAAAGACGCGGCTGCACCTCCGCCGGAATGCCGATGCCCGTGTCGCGGACTTCGAAGCGTAAATCCACGTACGATGGCGTTTCAGCCATGTTCGCCACCGAAACAATCACTTCTCCATATTCGGTGAATTTCACGGCGTTGCTCACCAAATTCACAAAAACCTGCCGCAGCCGCCCGGGATCGCCGCGCAGGCGGATGGGAACATCGGCCAGGACGAATCCGGCCAGTTCGATGTTCTTGGCTTGGGCGGTCTCGGCCAGCAATTCCAGCGCCCCTTCAATGGTCTCCTGCAAATTGAAATCGATCGTTTCGAATATGAGCCGTTTGGACTCGCCTTTAGAGAAGTCCAGCACGTCGTTGATCAGGATCAACAACGATTCCGCGCTACGCCGGATCGTTTCCGAATATTCGCGTTGCTGTGAAGTCAGCTCCGTATCCAGGAGTAGATTGGTCATGCCGATGACGCCGTTCATCGGCGTCCGAATCTCATGGCTCATCTTGGCCAAAAACTCGCCCTTGGCCTTAACCGCCGCCTCCGCGTCGGTTTTGGCGCGGCGCAATTCGGTCTCGGCCGCCTTGTATTCGCTGACGTCCTGCACCGTGCCGGCGTAACCGCCGCTTCTCTCCGTGTCGCCCGTCTCATAGCGAATGGGGGCTGTGCGGCACGACACCCAGCGGGTTTCGCCCTCGGCTGAAATTACCCGAAATTCCCGGGAAAACTCCTTGCGCTCCTGCAAACAACGGCTCCACTCCTCCAGCACCCTGGCTTTGTCCTCCTCGTTTATGGCCCGGGTCCACCCCTCGCGCAGGCTTTGATCAAAACTCAGGCCGGAAATGGACTGCCATCTCGAGTTGCAATAAATCCATTGCCCGGCCGTGTCGGCCAGGAAAATGCCGTCGGGCGAAGATTCGCCCAGGGAGCGGAACTTGGCCTCGCTTTGCTGCAAATGACCCTGGATGTGCTTGTACTTGATATTCTCCTGGTGCAGGGCGTCGATATGCTCCGCCACTTCCCGTTCGATGGTTTCGTGCAGCAGCTGCTGTTCGGCTTGATTGAAGGCCATCCCGGAAGTCAGGCGAAGACTTTCCCAAATCCACAGCGCCAAAATGGTGTCTTCAAACAGGACCCAGCCGGTGAAGGCGACCCAGTCCCAGGGCATGACCTCCACTGCTCCAAAAACCGATTGGATCCATTGCATTCCGCCAAGAAAATGGTCCGCCGCCACCACCACCGTGGCCGAGAGCAGCACTTTGACGTCGCGATAAGAAGCCAGCGCAGCCAGGGCGCCAAAGATAAAGAAATGGGTTTCAAAACCGCCCCCGGTCAGATGGATGAACAAACCAGGGGTCAACATCTGCCCAAGGGCAACGACATGACGGGTGTAGGCGCGGCCGGGGCTTCTAAGGGCAAAATAAAGCGGCAGGAGATAAATCAGCCCGGCCAGTTCCGCCGCGGTGCAAATAAGCTTCAGGGGCCTTTCCGCCGGCCAAATCTGGGGGGAAATCAGGGAAGCCGAGGCCATGGCCGCCAGCCATTCAAAAACGATCAGCCAGGCGAACATCCGGTCGGTCAACTGGTAAGTATTTTTCCTGAGGGCGTGGAATATCTTCCCGGCTCGCTCCCTGGCCGCATTCTCGAATGTTCTTTTCTGCTCAACGGAGGTCACAACGATTTCATTGAGTCATGTTGCGTACAAATAGCAGCCCCCGGGCCTAATTGCAATACGTTTACAAAACGCTGATTTGGAACAACTTGCACATTCCAATCATTGAGAATCAAACGAGGGACGGATTCTCATGCGCCAATGCCTCCCATTGACGGCCTGAAATACGCATTCTTGCGAATGGCATGGCTCCTGCAAAGCAATGGCCTGGCAGTAGTGTGGCCACGCTCAGCCAGTTGCCGTGGCTCCATTAAGAGTATTTAAGAGTATAAATGTGAATAGCGAGAAAAACATTCCAGCCGTGAAATCCCCAGGATTTTCCACCGGCATGAAGAGGGCACTCTCCGCCCTTGCGGTTTTGCTGCTCTTTGCGGCGCCGGCTGCGGTGCAAGCCCAATACGGTTACCAAACCAATCTCGACGGCAGCGTCTATACTTACAGCACAAACACGGACGGCAGCATCTCCTTCGATGGTTACGCGGGCCCCCCGTGGGACGTGACCATTCCAACCAACATCAACGGCCTGCTGGTGACCCGCATCGGGGATTCTGCGTTCATTAATCGCATCAGCCTGACTAACCTCACAATTCCCGGAAGCGTTACCAGCATCGGGGACGGTGCGTTTGAATTCTGCCTCAATCTGACCAGCGTCACGATTAGCAACGGCGTCACCGACATCGGCAACGATGCGTTCGAATTCTGCAGCAGCCTGGCCGGCGTTATGATTCCCGCCAGCGTCACCAACATCGGGGCGGATGTCTTCAGTTACTGCCAAAGCCTGACCGCAATAACGGTGGATACAAATAATTCGTTTTATAGCAGCGCGGATGGCGTGTTGTTCGACGTGAGCCAAGGCACGCTTGTTGAGTATCCGGACGGCCTGGCCGGAAGTTACACGATTCCGGATGGCGTCACCAACATCGCGGAAGACGCGTTCGAATACTGCGGCGGCCTGACCCGCGTGACGATCGCCGACGATGTCACCAGCATCGGGGACAGTGCGTTCGAATACTGCGCCAGTCTGACGAACGTGATGATCCCCGCCAGCGTCACCAACTTCGGACTGGATGTTTTCGATTACTGCCCGAGTCTGACCGCAATAACGGTGGACACAAATAATTTGTTTTATAGCAGTGTGGATGGGGTGTTGTTCGACGAGAGCCACAGCACGCTCGTTGTGTATCCGGGAGGCCTGGCCGGAAGCAACACGATTCCCGGCAGCGTCACCAGCATCGGAGATGGGGCATTCTACAGTTGCACCGGCTTGACCGGCGTCACGATTCCGGTTGGCGTCACCAACATCGGGAATGATGCGTTCTACGATTGCACCAGTCTGGCCAGCGTCGAGATCCCCGGCAGCGCCACCAGCATCGGGGATCATGTGTTCTTTAATTGCGCCAAGCTGGCCGGCGTCACCATCGACAATGGTGTCACCAACATTGGGAGTTATATGTTCGACAATTGCACCAGTCTGACCAATGTGACGATTCCCGGCAGCGTCACCAGCATGGGGATTTATGCGTTCGACAATTGCACCAGCCTGACCAATGTGACGATTCCCGGCAGCGTCACCAGCATGGGGGATTATGTGTTTTTCAACTGCACCAGTCTGACCGGCGTCACCATTCCCGGCAGCGTCACCAGCATCGGGGACGGTTCATTCTATTTCTGCGCCAGTCTGGCCAGCGTGACGATCAACAACGGCGTCACCAACATCGGAGAAGCGGCGTTCGAATACTGCACCAGTCTGGCCGGAGTCGCCTTCCCCGCCAGCGTCACCAGCGTCGGGAACGATGCGTTCTTCAATTGCACCGATCTCACGAACGTTATGATCCCCGCCAGCGTCACCACTATCGGACTGAATGTTTTCGGTTATTGCCCGAGCCTGACCGCAATAAAGGTGGACACAAATAATTTGTTTTACAGCAGCGTGAATGGGGTGTTGTTCGACGAGAAGCAGTTCACGCTTGTTGAATATCCGGGCGGCCTGGGCGGAAGCTACACGATTCCCGGCACCGTCACCACCGTGGGGGATTATGCGTTCGATGGATGCGGCAACCTGACCAACGTCACGATTCCGGGCAGCGTCGCCAGCATCGGGATTGGCGCGTTCTTAAACTGTGCCAGCCTGATTAACGTCACGATTTCCGGCAGCGTCACCAACATGGGAGATGGCGCTTTCGAAGAGTGCGCCAGCCTGGCCAGCGTCTATTTCATGGGTAACGCTCCTTCTGCCGTTGGTGTGAATGAGTTCTATGATGACAACAACGCGGCGGTCTATTATCTGCCTGGCGCCACCGGTTGGAGTTCCAATTTTTGGGGTTTCCCGGCCGGTCCTCCAGCCGTGCTGTGGAACCCGCTGATTCAAGCCAGCGGCCCCCGCTTTGGCGTGCAGAGCAATCAATTCGGATTCACCATCACCAACACGGCCAACGCCAATCTCACGGTCATGGTGGATGTCTGCACCAATCTGGTCAGCCCCATCTGGTTTCCGCTCCAGATCGTCACGCTCACCAACGGTTTGTTCTATTTCAGCGAACCGGTGCAGACGTACAGTTCCGGTTACTTCTACAGTCTCAGTTGGCCCTTTGCGCAATGTGGCACTCTGCAAGTGACAATCGCTCCCTCGGACGCTGCAAGCGCAGGAGCGGCGTGGCTGGCGGACGGCGGCCCCTGGCAGCCTGGCGGAGCCATGGTTGAGCTGCCGGCCGGCCCCCACACCGTCCAATTCAGCAACATCGCCGGATGGAATACGCCCTCAAACCTGGTCGTCACCATTACCAATGGATTTCTGACAACAGCAATGGGAAACTACACGGGACAAGGTGGCACCCTGCAAGTGACGATCACTCCCCCGGACGCTGTGAGCGCAGGAGCAGAGTGGCAGGTGGACGGCGGCGCTTGGGAGACCAACGGAGCAACGGCCGCTCTCTCGGCAGGCGCTCACACCCTCCAATACAGCAACATCGCCGGATGGAACACGCCCTCAAACCAAATCGTAACCATTACCAATGGGTATCTGACAATAGCTGCGGGAAACTACACGGGACAATCCAATTACCCATATGAGTACACAGCAAGCGCCGGGGTCATCACCATCACCGGCTACTCCGGATCCCGCGGCTTTGTCGCCATTCCACCAACCATCAACGGCCTGCCGGTCACCGGCATTGGACAATACGCGTTCTCAAGCCGCTCCAACCTGACCTGGATCACGATTCCCGCCACCATCACAGCCATCGGGAGCCATGCGTTCTCTGACTGCGCCAGCCTGGCAGGCGTTTATTTCTACGGCGGCGCCCCTAGTGTTGATGCGACCGTGTTCTCCGGCGACAACAATGTGACCGCCTATTATTTGCCTGGCACGACCGGCTGGCACGACTTCTCCGCTGACACCGGCCTCCCCACCGCGCCGTGGGTGCCGCAGATTCAGACCAGCGGCGCCCATTTTGGCGTGCAGAGCAATCAATTCGGATTCGACATTACTTGGGCCAACGGCATGGTCGTTGAAGTGGAAGTCTGCACCAATTTTGACAGCCCCGTTTGGACTACCTTACAGACCGTCATGCTTACCAACGATTTGTTCTTTTTCAGCGAGCCATTCCAAACGAACAGTTCCGGCCGTTTCTACCGGCTCGTCTCGCCTTGAAGCTTGGGCAAGAACGTGCGGGGACCGGCCGCCGCCGCTGTTTTCACCGCGAGAATTTTCCGCATTGCTCTGCGGCATTTTCTGGAATTCCGCGCAAACCCGGACATGACCAATCCTGCGCCATCGTGCCTTTCGTTAACAACTTCGGTCCTGGGTATGTCGTGTTAGGCCCTTGGATGCATACCCTATTTCTTGATTGAACATTCTTTTTGAATGCGCTTTCAAATAAGGCATGCAACGGTGCGTGGAAAAAGCGCGTCTGCCACAAGTTTTGGCAATCCTTGTCCTTTGCGCTTTGGCTGTTGGCTGCGACGGCAGTGCGGGGCGGATTTACAGCCCTCCGGCACAGGGCAACCCGGCGCATCCACCGGCTGTACTCATATTTGCGCCAGGCCATGGCGCGAAATTCCATGCCTGCGCGGACATTCGCCTGCTGGTCCTCGCCACACCTTACGGCACCAGCTTGGGGCCGGTTGAGGACGCGGGCCAACGTTTTGCCGACACAGCCAAATGGAATTTGATGCAAGACCCGGTAAACACGGTGTCGGTCGAATTCCTTGCCGGCACTAACAGTCTCGGTTTCAGGACAAGCGGCGTAGTTTCGGCGAGGGTGCGGTCGAAGCACGGAGAAGCCACGCCGATGATCGCGACGCTGGTGGGATATCCGGCGGTGGAATTGATCTGGAGCAACGCGCCTGTAGGCAGCCATACATTGGTGGCCCGCGCGATCAACAAAAACGGCCTCACCACCATCTCAACTCCCGTCAGCATCACTGTCCTCCCATAAACCGGTAGTGATTCGTCAGCCGGATCCTTTATGGCGTTGCATCCGCCAAGGGGGCGATCCCGCGTGTACAATCAAAAAGGCAGGACATCCTGTCCTGCCTTTTTGAAGTGAAAACAAACAATAAGTGGCAGCTTATTTCAGCTTGCCAAGCTTGGAACGAGCCAAGACCATCGCGGTCATCGCGCCACCGAGCAGCGCAACCGTCAGGCCGCCATCCGGAACCCCACCAGCACCAGTATTGGAAGCGGCGAATCCGAACGTCGCCTGGCCGCTATTCCCACCACTTGAATCGGTAATGGTCAAAGTGAAATTCCCGGGCGTGGCAGTAAATCCGGCAGCACTATCAGTAAGCGTGCCAAGACCCATCAACTCCGCCGTAGTATTCCCACCGATGACGGTATAGGAAGTGATGGACGCCAGATTAAAGGCGAAAGTGTCACCCGCGCCGGAAAAGGACCAAAGAGGAGTATGGACTTGCGCCCCAGTGGCAAACAATAACGGCGTGGCCCATGTAACTGTCTGACCATACGTCGGCCCCAGTATCGAGTACGTGCCAGTGCCGCTTGCTACTGTGGTAGTGCCAAAAGCGGTGATTTCGGTCGCAGAAGTCAAACTTGTAGTATTCAACGTTGCTGTTCCGTTAAAATTGACTTCGCCTGTGATTGAAGTCGCTTGTGCTTGCTGCACGGCCAGAGCGCAGATCGCCGCTGACAACATCGAAATGGCTATTTTTATTTTCATATTTTTGTCCTTATAGTTTCTTGTTTTCACTTGCCTTTTTTCGTTTACCCGCTTCATTACGGTTACCTCCTATTAGCGATTTCTATGCCAACGATATTATTTGGTGGGCAAAAGCACCTTAACCCACTTATTATCAATTGTTTGGGCATGGTGCTTACAAATTGTGGCAACCCCCCATCCAAGCAACTCTGTAAGGTTTATCGACGAGTTTACGCCGTTCAAAGGAGCGCTTGATAAGTAACATATTGAAACACAGACACTTGCACATATTTTAGCCTTCTGTAAGGCCAACCGACATAGCCAAGGGCGTTCTAAGGCTCGTCAAAAGGGCAATCAAACGCAATCGTAATTGTTTGCAACTCGCTTAAATACAGGGACATACGGCATCGCCTCGCCACCCTGCCGGCCTTGCAATCAATACCAACTGAACCGCATGGGAACGTTGATGACGTCGTCGGGCTTTAAGGTGAAGTTCGGCAGTTGCCCGCCATGAATCCCCTTGTAAAGGTTCAGAGTGGTTTTTGTCGTGACGCCCGCGCTGTCGGTCCGGATGATTTGGACGGATTTCAGATTCGACCTGGTAGTATCGATCCCCGCCTCGATCACCGCTTGCAAAGGGGTCAGAGGCCGCTCCGAAATGAGTTTCCCGGGTTTCATGACCGCCCCCATGACATAAACCACAAATGCGGCCGATTGGACTGTGACCGAAGCCTCGCTGTTGACAAGCTGCGAACCGTAGAGTTTCTTCAGGTCCGCCTCCACTGCCGCCGGAGTTTTGCCGGCGGCTTCGTATTCGCCGATCATTTGCAAAGTGATCATGCCGTCCACTCGAATGCTCTCGATGGTGTCCAGGTTGGGCGCGCCCGGGAAAACGATCTTAATGGTGTCTCCCGCCTGTAACACAATGGATTTGTTCGCATTGGTCAATACATTGCCTGTCGCGCCTGGCAAAGCCAGGGCCGCCGGCGGCGGCGCGTTGGTGGAATGCGCGGGCGCACCGGCGGAGTGGGGGGATTGCGTCTGGCAGCCGACCGCCGCGGCCAACATTCCCAGCGCGAGCAGCCCCGCTTTCCTGTCCTTCGCGCAAGTTATCAATTTAACAAGTTTCATCATATCATTTGCCATAATGACCTCCGGAATGCGCCGGGAATCCGGCGCGGTTGATTTTTACAACGTCATGGGAACCAGTCAAGAAAGCTTTGTCGAAATCTTTCAAAGAATTCGCATCGAAAAGCGGCGCCGGAACTACTTCACTTCAGCCAGAATCCGTTTGGCCTCGGCAGCCAGCTTATCAGTAATTCCAAGGGCGAGCGCCCGTTCCAGAGCCTGCTTGCTTTCCTTGCTCCGTTTGAGTCGATATTCGTCCAGCCCCAGATAGCAATACAGTTCCCCATCTTTTTTCGATTGGGAGAGGGTCTCGCCCAGGAGTTCGGCTGACCTGGCATAATTACCCTTATAGAAACTCAAAATACCCAGGCTTTTGGCCACTGCAGGGTCATCCGGATAAGCGGTGCGCGCCTGTTCGGCCAGGGCGTAGCCGTGGTCGTCGTCGGTGAAGTGTTCCGCATCCAGGATGGCCAATTGCCGCGCCGCCGGCGCGAACTGGGGGAAAACCTCCAGCGCCTGGCCATAACTTTCCCGGGCCCCCTTGAGATCGCCCCCACTCTCCTGCGCCGCGCCGGAGACCATGAGCGCCGGAACGTACTTTGCCTCCGCTTGCAGAATCCGGCGCGCTTGTCCGGCTGCGGCCTGGACCCCGCCAGCGCTGCCCAAGGCGTCGGTCAGGGCCACAAATCGTTTGGCAGCATCACTTTCAGCGAACCCGACGCCGCTCTGCAGCGCCTTTTGCATGGCAGTGTGGGCCTCGGGAACACGGCCCACGGCATAGTAGGCCCATGCCAGATCGTAGAGCAACTCAGGCTGGTTGGGCTGGCGGTCCGCCGCGCTTTCCAGCAGACTCAAGGCCCAGGCGTAATCGCCGTTGTGATAAACCAGCCGGCCGAGAATGGCGGAAACCCCGGCATTATCCGGCGCCAACTTGTGCGCCGCCGTGGCCAGTCTCAACGCTTTGTCCGGCTGGCTCAGCCGCGTCGCATATAATCCCGCAAGTTTTGCCATGATTGGGACCGCCTCCCCGTTCTTCTGCAGGGCGGCTTCGTAGGCCGCGGCCGCTTTTTCAAACGCGCCCTGGCGCTCTTCCACCGTGCCGATGCGATTGAGGATCACAGGGTCGCCGGGATAGTCCTGCAGGGCCTTTTCCAGCCCGGCCATAACCTTGGCGGCGGGCCCGGCGGTGTCCGCGTCGAGCAGGGCAAGCCGGCTGCGCGCCTCGTCCTTGGTTGCGTAGTCCTCCGGTGAAGCCACAGCGCGTTGCAACGCCACGCGGGCGTCGGCCTCGTCGTCCATCATGCAGTAGGTGATGCCGAGATGGAACTGGATCTCGGCGCTGGCAGGGTCCTTTTCCGAGCTGTCCTGGAGAATGCTCAAAGCGTGGGAATAATCGCCTTTCTTAAATAGGATCCAGCCGAGGGTGTCCCCGACGTTGGGATTGTTCGGCGCCAGGTCCCGCGCTTTTTGGGCCAGTTCGAAAGCCTTGTCGATTTTGTTCAGCCGCACTGAGTAGAGGTAGGCCAGATTGTTCAGCACGGGAACCGAGTTGGAGCCCACGGACAGGGCTTTCTCGTAAGCCTCGCCCGCCGCGTCGAATTGCTTCAGTTTCTCGTGGATGGCGCCGATCTGCAAAAAGGCCGCCACATCGTTGGTCCGGGCAACGAAGCCATTCAATTTCTGCAATGCCTCCTCATATTTGCCCGTGGCGCAATACACGTCGGCGACCAATAAGTAGGGGCTTGGCAAATCCGGATTCAATTGAATCGCATTGAGCAAATCCGTTTCAGCGTGAGCCGCGTTGGTTTGCGCCAGATCAATCTTGGCCATAATCTCCCACGGTTCCGCAGCCTTGGGCGACTTGTCGATTTGCTCCCGGGCCAACGCCGCCGCCTCCTTGTAGTTGCGCCCGGCCAGGTCCAGATTAATCAACTGCTCCGCCGCCGGCAGATAAGCCGGCGCGATTTGCAGGGATTTTTCAAAAGCAAGACGGGCCTCCGCGTAATTGTGCTGGCCGGCTTGCACTACTCCGATGACGAACTGGATTTGCGGATCCGCCGGCATGGCCTCGGCCAGATCACGATAGACGGCAATCGCCGCGTCAGGCCTTTGCTGCGCCAGATAGGCCTCGGCCAGCAATGTACGCGCCTCGACAACGTTGGGCGCTTTTTTCAGAAGCCGCGTCAGCAAAACGACGGCTGAGGCAGGGTCGCCGCCCCGGATGTCCAGTCGCGCCTGAAGCAGGATCGCCTTGCCAAAGAACGGATCCAAGGCCAGGGCCTGATCCAAATGAGCCATGCCCTTGATCTTGTCTTGAGCCATCAAATAGCCCACGGCAAGCTCGTATTTGACTTCGGGACTTTTTTTGTAGAGCGAGTCCATGTGTTCAAGACTCTCCAGTGCCTTGGCCGCCTCCCCCCTGGCCAGGTAGACGCTGCCACGGCACAACAACGCATCGTAATTCATTGGGTCGCGTTCCAGGACCGTGTCGGCGCATTTGGCGGCCTCATCGTATTCCTTCCCGCTTAGGGCCAGATTCATCAGGCCGATCCAGCCCGGAATGAAATCCGGGACTTTTTGGGTTGTTTCCACCAGGAGCTTCCGGGCATCTTCGGCCGCTCCGCGCTGCGCCAGGTAATCAGCATAGCGGGTGCGGATGATGGAGCGCATCGGGGCGAACTCCGCCGCCATTTTAAAGTCCCTGGCCGCCTCCGCTTCGTTCTTCTCGAGGATAGAGAGCTCCGCCATGAAAAAATATGTTTGACTCGAATTGGGCCTGGCGGCCAGGGCCAGGCCCAATTCGTTGCCGGCCTCGTCCAAACTCCGCTGGCGCATCGCCAGCACGCCCAGGGCCAGGTGATAAGCGGGATTCTCCGCGGCGCGCGGCAGGGTCTCCACTTCCAGTTGGGTTTGCTTTGCGTTGCGGGAACTGTCCACCAAAAGGATCAACGCCTCCTCATTGGTCGGCTGCGCCGAGAGAATGCGGCGGGCGATCATGGCGGCATTGGTGTCACGAAATGACAAATCGACCTGCCCGAGCGCCAACTGGAAGGCAAGGCTGTTGGGCAGCAGTTCCACTGCCTTGCGCAGGCAAACACGGGCGTCGGCCAACCTGCCTTCCTTGGCATAGAGCCGGCCCAGTTGCCCGATGGCCATTGGATTCATCACGCCCAGATGCAGCACATCTTTATACTCCAGTTCGGCGTTGTCATATTTCTCGGCGGCGAAATAGTCATTCCCCGCTTTGAGGTGCCGGTGGACACGGGCTTGTTTGGTGCAACCGCCGGCTGTGCCCAGAAGCAGAGCCAACAACAGGACCGGACCAATGCAATGACATAATCTTTTCATAATCGGTTTAGGATTTTGCTGTGGCATTGACGGTTTTTGAACCGGGAAGTTCGGATTTTCGCAGCAACAAGAGCAGCGCGAAGAAAGGAATCAAGGAGAGGATGAAGAAAATCGGGCCGCCCTTGCGGTGGATGGGCGAATTGATCATGTCCCGGCTGATGCGGACACACAACTCACCGATGACGAAGACGCGAAAGCCGTTGCGCAGGATCGCCAGAGGGACCACCACAGTGACCAGCAGGGCGCGCTTCCATCCGGAACGCAAAAACAGCTGACCCGCCAGAAAACTGGTGATGAGCAACACCATGGTGGAATGGATCCCGCTGCATTCCGGAGCGATTAGCAATGAAAAGCCAGGCAGGTGGAGGATCAGACCCTGGCGGTCCACCGGCATCATTGCCGCCGTGAGGAACCCGCTGGCGGTGACCGCCGACGTTATCTGGAAGAATGACATCGTCCAATCAAGCATGGCGGACGGGATCGGGACCATGAAGGCCAGGAACGCTATGGGAAAGGCCAGCAGCCGGGACATTGCGGTCCCAAAAAACGTCAGACAACCCGCCACCACAAACAGCAAATAGGAAGCGGCCGTAAAGGTCAGATAATCTTCCAGTTGGGATTTCCAGGCGGGATGCGCCGCCCACCTCCAGCCGCCTGGAAAAGCCTCACTCATGAGCACGTCCCTCGCCGCCCAATAGCGCAGGCAATAGCCGGAATGGGAGGCCCAAGTCCAGCCGATCAGGACCGCAATCCCGCCCAACGCAGCCGCCGCCCCCCATTTCCAGGACATCCCCGCCTGCCGCGGCAATTCCGGCCGTTTCAACCAGAATAAGTAAAGGCTGATGATCGGAATTAACGGGATGTAGGAGAAAAATTCGTCATGCAGCGAATATTGCCCAAGAGCGTAGAGGGGGCGGGCAAAGCAGGCTGACAAAGCCAGGACAAAAAGAATAAATCCCATTGTCCGACGGCGCAACGCGGTTTCGCCGACGCGCTCGAGCGGAAGTGTCGATGCGGCGGTGGGCATAATCAGGCTTTGAAGACCTGCCCGGGACGGGTCTTGATTGATGCCATGGCATTGCGGGTATCCACGATGCAGGACGCCCATTTCGCCAGTTCGTTATAGTCGATGCTCTGGTGTTTGGTGGCGATGACCACGAGATCAAAGCTCTTGAGGATCGTTGCGTCCCACGGCACCGACTTCACTCCAGCCCAGTGCGGATGTTCGCGCGTCGGTTTGATGACCGGGACATAGGGATCGTAATACGAAACCTCCGCCCCGCGCTCCTTGAACAAGTTCATCAGCACGTAGCTGGGAGACTCGCGGTCATCGTCCACGTCCGCCTTGTAAGCCAGGCCGAGAATCAGGACTTTGGAGCCGTTGACCGATTTGCGTACGGTGTTGAGGGCGGCCACGCCTTGCAGGACAACATAATCGGGCATGGCGGTGTTGATTTCGCCGGCCAGTTCGATGAACCGCGTGTTTTGCGCGTACTCGCGCGCCTTCCAGGTGAGATAGAACGGATCGATGGGAATGCAATGCCCGCCCAGGCCGGGCCCGGGATAAAACGGCATGAAACCAAAGGGCTTCGTCCTGGCCGCGTCGATCACTTCCCAGACATCGATGCCCATGGCGCTGTAAACTACTTTCAATTCGTTCACCAGGGCGATATTGACGCTGCGGAAGATGTTCTCGGTCAGTTTGGTGGCTTCGGCCACGCGGCAGGAAGAGACCGGCACCAGGGTCTTGATGGCGCGGCCATAGACGGCCTTGGCGCGTTCCAAACAAGCGGGCGTCAACCCGCCAATGACTTTGGGAATCATCGCCACCTTGCTCTGCGGATTGCCCGGATCCTCGCGTTCCGGAGAAAAGGCCAGATGAAAATCAACCCCGGCTTTCATGCCTGACCCGGCCTCCAGCACGCCGCGCAAATCCTCGTCCGTTGTCCCCGGGTAGGTCGTGGATTCCAGCACCACCAGCGTCCCCTTGCGCAGGTGCGGCGCCAGGCTCCGCCCGGTGTCCAGGATGTAGGAAATGTCCGGCTCGCGGTTTTTGTTCAGGGGCGTCGGCACGCAAATGATGACCGCCTCCACCTCCTTGACCCGGCTGAAATCAGTCGAGGCGGAAAACTTGCCGCCGTTGACTTCCCGGGCAATGGCCGCAGCTTCGATGTGCTTGATGTAACTCCTGCCGGCGTTGATGGCTGTGACCTTGGCTTCGTCCACGTCCAGTCCCAGGACCGTGGTGTCGGACCGCGCGAATTGCAAAGACAGCGGCAGTCCAACGTATCCCAGTCCAACAATCGCAATATTCATATTCTTGTATATGTCAATTATATGTTTCTTGGTTGTCTTTCCATCAACTTTTTTCCATTTTTCACTTTTTTTCGCTTTTTTTCACTTTTCCGACCCAATCCCGGTTGCTCAAGTACCATTGCACCGTCTCGCGAATGCCAGTCTCGAAAGTGTGCGCGGGGGTCCAGCCCAATTCCCTTTGTATCTTGCCAGCGTCGATGGCGTAGCGGCGGTCATGGCCGGGCCGGTCCTTGACATAACTGATGAGCCGGCGCGAGTTGCCGCCCAAGCGCGGGGCCAGCTCGTCCATCAGGTCGCAAATCAGCTCCACGATGCGAATATTGGCCCATTCGTTATGGCCGCCGATGTTGTAGGTCTCGCCGTCGCGTCCCCGGTTCAGCACCTGCCAGAGGGCCTCGGCGTGGTCGCCGACGTAAAGCCAGTCGCGCACGTTCATGCCGTCGCCATAAACGGGGATGGGCTTGCGCTGGCACACGCTCTCGATGATGACCGGGATGAGCTTCTCCGGAAACTGGCGGGGGCCGTAATTATTGGAACAATTGGTGGTGACCACGGGCAGGCCGTAAGTGTGATAATACGAGCGCACCAGCAGATCGCTCGACGCCTTGCTCGCGGAATAGGGCGAATTCGGCGCATACGGCGTGCTTTCGGTAAAGAAGCCCGACGGCCCCAGGCTGCCGTAGACCTCGTCGGTCGAAACGTGATGGAACCGTTTTCCGGCGAAGTTATTGCCCCATGCGCCGCGCACGGCCTCCAATAGATGGAACGTGCCGACGATGTTGGTCTGGATAAAATCGCCCGGCCCGGCGATGGACCGGTCCACATGGGATTCCGCGGCCAAATGCAGCACATGAGTGATGGCTTGCCGTTGCACCACCTCGCAGATGGCGTCCTTGTCGCGCAGGTCCGTCTTCTCGAAGACATATTTCGCATGGCCGGCCAGCCCCTCGAGATTCTCCAGATGCCCCGCATAGGTCAGGCAATCCACATTGACCAGCCGCTGGATGCCGGCATTGCCAATAATATGATGGATCAGGTTCGACCCGATGAATCCGGCTCCCCCTGTGACAAGCAAGTTCATTTTAAATTCACCCAGTTCTTCAGCGAATCCACCAGGGCATCCTCGACGGGACGGATGGCGACCCCGGCGGACAGCAGTTTGGTTGCGTCCAGTATGCAATTGGACCGCGGCGTTTTCGCGGCCACCTTGTAAAACTCCGCGTCATCGCTCCAAAACTCGAAGGAGCGCGCCGGACGCAGGATTTTTTGCATCATCTCCACCACCTGCCGGGTGGTGACGAAGCCGGGATTGGTGACATTGTAGGTCCCGAAGGGGGCCCGCTTCTGCCAGAGATCGAGGCAGGCGGCCGTGAAATCCCCGCGATGCGACAGGGAGTTGACGTTCTGATAGACTTTGGCGTAGTTGCGCAACTTGCTCAGGTAGTTGCGCGGATTGTCAAATCGATCAAAGGGGATGCGCAAGCGCCAGATGTAACCCTGGCCGACGCCGCGCAAGGCCTCCTCGCCCAGCGCCTTGCTGCCGCTGTAAAAGCTGCACGGCGGACTGCGAAAAGTGAAATTCGGCTCATCCGCCTCGGTGAACCCCCGGAAGGCGGCGCGGTTTTTCTCCAACAAGGCCGGCAGGCCGTTCTTGTTCAAGTCTCTTTCGATGCGATCCCGTCCGCCCTCGACGACGCGGGCGCCGCTGAAAATGCAGCCGGACGACACATGGCCGTAGGGAATGCCCAGGCTGGCGCAGGCGTGGGCGGCCGCGGCGGGAAAAAGCGTGTTGCCCTGGAGTGTGTCGGCCCAGTGTTGCTCGCAGGCGTCCACGTTCGGTTTGCCGGTGTAGCCCGCCGCGTTGATCAGGAATTCGGGCCGGATCTTTTCGAGGTAAGCGCGCAAGGCCGCGAATTGCCCGTAATCAATCTCCGAACGCAACGGAGCGGCAAATGGAATGCCGCGCTCCTGCAAAGTCCGGGCAAACTGCCCGCCGACATAACCGGTTCCGCCCAACAGAATAATCATAGTCAACGACTCGCTTCAGCCAGGACACGATAGAGATAATCCCGATATTCGCAATGAGGCATTTGCGCCGCCAGTTTCTCCAGTTGGCTGCGCGTGATGAACTCCCGATGGAAAGCCGCTTCCTCGGGACAGCCGATTTTGATCCCCTGCCGCTTTTCAATCGTTTGCACGTAAGCGGAGGCCTCGTGCAGGCTGCTGCTGGTGCCGGCGTCCAGCCAGGCGAACCCCCGGCTCAACTGGAAGACCTGCAACTGCCCGAGGCGCAGATAGGCCACATTCACATCGGTGATTTCCAATTCTCCCCGCGGGGAGGGTTTAAGATTCCGGGTGATGCTCACCACCTGGTTGTCATACAAATAAAGCCCCGGCACGGCATGATTGCTGCGCGGGGACTTCGGTTTCTCTTCAATCGAAATGGCCCGGCCCCCGGCGTCGAATTCGACCACGCCATAACGTTCCGGGTCGGTCACGCGATAGCCAAAAATGGCCGCGCCGGTCTTGAATCCGGCGAAGGCCCGTTTAAAACCGTCCGCCCCGTAAAAAACGTTGTCGCCCAAAATGAGCGTCACCGGGTCCGCCCCGATAAAGGATTCGGCGATCAAGAACGCCTGGGCGATGCCGGCGGGCCTGGGCTGTTCGCGATAATCAATGGCCAGGCCCCAGGGTTTCCCGTCGCCCAGCAATTGCCGGAACCGCGGCAAATCCTGCGGCGTGGAAATCAGGCAGATTTCGCGGACGCCGTTTTCGATCAACGTCGTCAGCGGATAATAAATCATCGGCTTGTCATAAACCGGCTGCAACTGTTTGCTCGCCACCAGGGTGAGGGGGTACAAACGCGAACCGGCGCCGCCGGCGAGAATGATGCCTTTCATGGGGTCAGAGCGGGATTGGGGTTGGGATGGGGAGGCGTTTTTGCATGGCCACGTACCAGGACAGGGCCTCGTCAAGACCATTTTCGATTTTGTGGGTCGGGGCGTAGCCCAGCAACCGCCTGGCTCTGCTGATGTCAGCCCGCGAATGGCGCACGTCGCCCGGTTGAAAGTCGCGGTGAACCGGTTTCATCTCCCGCAAGTGCGGGTGGGCGTGCACCAACCGCTCGCGCAACATCTGGAACAGATTGGTGAGAGTTGTTTCTTCGCCCAGGGCAATGTTGCAGGCGGTGTTCAGCGCCTGCGGATTGGCGGTGGTCGCGGCCAGCAGGTTGGCCTGGACGACGTTGGCCACATAACAAAAATCGCGGCTGGTTGAGCCGTCGCCATTGATATAAACAGGATCGTTTTGGATCATGGCCGCAATCCACTTCGGAATCACAGCCGCGTACTGACCGTTCGGATCCTGGCGCGGGCCGAAGACGTTGAAGTAGCGCAAGCCGATGCTGCCCATGCCGTAGCACCGGGCGAAGACGTCGGCGTAGAGTTCATTGACCCGTTTGGAAACCGCGTAAGGGGAAAGGCAATTACCGATGTTCTCCTCGACCTGCGGCAGGGCGGCGGCATCGCCATAGACCGAACTGCTGGACGCAAAGACAAATCGCTGGACGCCTCCCTCCCTCGCCGCCCATAACATGTTCAGAAATCCGGTGACGTTGTTGGCATTGGTTTCGGTTGGACGGGCCACGGAACGCGGCACCGAGCCTATGGCGGCTTGGTGCAGGACGTAATGCGCCCCCTTCACGGCATCACGGCAGGTGGCGGCGTCCTGGGTGTCCCCTTTGATCCAGGTAAAATTCTTCCAGCGCTCCGGTCCGACGGCGGCTTGGACCTGGGCCAGATTGCCGGCGTGGCCGGTGGACAGGTTGTCCAATCCCACCACGCGCTGGTTCAAGCGCAACAAAGCCTCCAACAAATTCGAGCCGATGAAGCCCGCGACGCCGGTGACTGCCCACACTTTGGGCGACGTCTTCAACTCTGCCTGTGTTTCCTCAAATTTCATTGGTGGTCCAGTTACTTGCGATTACGGAGAAGCCGGCGCAATCGCGCCGTAGTTTTCTCCCGATCCAGGGCACCCGATGCAACATCCAGAGTCAACCGCTCCCAGGCATCCGTGTCCAGTTTTTCCCCCGGCAGCAAGCCGTTTTCGCTCAGGAACACCAGACACGTCGCCAGCGCCGTCCGCTTGTTGCCGTCCACAAACGGATGATTGGAACATAGATAAAACAGATAGGCCGCGGCAATCTCCATGGGATTTGAAAACATTGCCTTGCCCATCATGGTCGCTTGTGGCGCTGCCACAGCCGATTCCAGCAGCGCCTGGTCGCGCAAGCCCGCCAAACCGCCGTGCGCCGCCAGCACTTCGGCGTGAATGGCCATGACCGCCGCCACCGTGGGATGAGCCAATGGCCCGCTCATGCCAGACGCCGGAAAAGCTCTGAATTCTTGGAAATGAGTCGGGCCGCCGTGGTCGCGGCCTTCTTCGGCTCGATGCTCCGGCGCAGCGGCGTGAGGGTGATAACGCCCCCCTCATGCAGTTCGACATTGACGAGATCACCCCTCTTCAAACGGGCCAGATCCATCATTGCTGCGTCGAATATGATGCCATTGGAATTGCCGACTTTTGCAATGGTCTTCGTCATGATGTAATACTACGTTTTACGCAGCGGGATGTCAAACCAGCCAGCCGGATTAGATGCCTTCGCCGTAATCCGCCGATAAGGCGTGCGGTTTTTCGTGCATCCGCAAATACTCGATGATCCGCGCCACCGATTCGGCGACTGTCAACTGGTCGGTCGGCAGCTCAATTTCCGGGCGCTCGGGCGCTTCGTAAGGAGCGGAGATGCCGGTGAATTCCTTGATCTGATTGGCGCGGGCCTTGACGTAAAGGCCCTTGGGGTCGCGGCTCTCGCAAACCTCGAGCGGCGCGTTGACATAGACCTCGACAAACATCCCCGGCTCCGTGATGCGCCGCACCAGATCGCGGTCCGACCGGTAGGGCGAAATAAAGGCCGTGACGCAAATGATGCCGGCCTCGGCGAATAGCTTGGCCGTTTCGCCTATGCGCCGGATGTTCTCCTTGCGGTCCTCGGGCGAGAAGCCCAAGTCGGAGCAAAGCCCGTGGCGCATGTTGTCGCCGTCCAGCACATAGACATGCTGGCCCAGCCGGAACAGTTCCCGCTCCAGTTCCGTGGCAATGGTGGATTTGCCGGAAGCGGACAGCCCCGTCAGCCAAACAACACGGCCGCTGTGGCCGTTGCGCGCCGCGCGCTGCACCGGCGTGACTTTGCCCTGGCTCCAATAAATATTATGGCTTTTTTGCAGGCTGTCGGAGGAGCGCTTGGGATAATTGTCCGCGGCAATGATCCCGCCACCCGCGACCTCAAATCCATCCACAATGACAAAGCGGCCCGTGGCGATGATGGCCGCGTGAACGTCGAAAGCGACCGGGCGCTTTGTGCGCAGGGTCAATTCCGCCACTTCGTTGCGGCCCACAAAAGTTTCCGGGCGGGAAATCGTTCCCAGCGTGGCGGAGTCGATGATCCGCTCGATGGAATCGACGGAGCATTCCACCTCCTGGGTGGCCAGTTTGAGCTTGTAGGCCTTGCCCGCGGCAAAGGGAGCGCGCCCCAGCCAAAACACGCGCGCCTTGAACCGCGTCAGTTCGTAAGGCGGGTCCGTTTCCAACGCCGCAATCTCGCCGCGCTGGACAAAAATCTGTTCGGTCAACGTGATGCCGATGGATTCGCCCGCCTCGGCCCGTTCGGCGGGCGGAGCGTTCCAGCGTTCGATGGTCTTGACAGCGCTGGTTTTGTTGCCGGGCACGAAGACCAGGCGGTCGCCAACCTTGAGCGCGCCGGACTCGATGCGCCCGGCCAGGATGCGGCGCGAGTCGAAACGGTAAATATCCTGGATGGGAAACCGCAAAGGTTGCAGAGTGGGAGGATCGGCCAGCCGGAAATTGTCCAGCGACTCCAGCACGGTCTGCCCCTTCCACCACGGCATGTTGGGGCTGCGCGAAGCAATGTTGTCGCCCAGCTTGGCGGACATGGGAATGAAACAAGTCGGTTCCACGCCCATCGTTTTCAGGAAGGCGCGGAATTCGGTTTCGATCTCATTGAAACGCGCCTCGGCATAGCTTTCCAGATCCATTTTATTGACAAGAACGGCAATCTGCCGGATGCCCAGGAGATTGAGCAGGTAGCCGTGCCGGCGCGATTGTTCCTGCACGCCTTCATGGGCGTCGATAAGCAGCAAGGCGGCCTCGGCGTTGGCGGCGCCCGTGATCATGTTTTTGAGAAATTCCTTGTGGCCCGGCGCGTCGATGATCACGTACTGGCGCTTCTTGCTCCGAAACCAGATTTGCGCCGTGTCGATGGTGATGTTTTGGTCGCGTTCCGCTTGCAGGGCGTCCATGAGATTGGCCCACTCGAACGGCACGCCGCGGCGCGCCGCCACGGCCTGCAATTGCTCGAACTTGCCTTCCGGAAGGGAATCAGTGTCGTGCAAAAGCCGGCCGACAAAGGTGGATTTGCCGTGATCGACGTGGCCGACGATGACAATCTTCAGTTGTTCCCCGGGAGGCGCTGAGATGTTCTGCATAAAGGTGGGCTGGCTCACATGTACCCGTCGCGCCGCAATTTCTCGAAGGCGTCTTCGCTCTCCTTGTCCTGGGCCCGACCGGCGCGTTCGGGGGTGCGGGTATGGCGGAGTTCTTCAATGATTTCCTGCACGGTGCGCGCGTTGGATTTGATGGGAAAGGTGCAGGGCGCGCATCCCAGGCTGCGGTAACGTTCCCCCTTTTCATTGGCGAAATAGAGCGGGATGACCGGAATGTTCTCGCGACCGATGTACTCCCAAATGTTCAACTCCGTCCAGTGGAGCAGCGGATGGATGCGGATATGCGTCCCCTTTTCATAATCGGTTTTGAACTGGTCCCACAACTCCGGCGGCTGGTCTTCCACGTTCCATTCCATGTTCTTGTCGCGCGGGCTGAAATAGCGTTCCTTGGCGCGGGTCGGCTCCTCGTCCCGCCGCACCCCCACGATCACCCCGGTATAATGGTGCTTGTCCAGCACGGCCTTGAGCGCGTCCTTCTTCAACGTCCCGCAGCATTCCACGCGCGTGGCGCGGCCATTGGGATACGTCACGCCGCTCTTGAGCACGGCTTCGTTCTTCCCCACCACCAGTTTCAGCTTCCACTCCCGCACCAACTGGTCGCGATACTCGATCATGCTCGGGATTTTGTAGGTGGTGTCCACGTGGACGAGCGGGAAAGGCACATGGCCCAAAAACGCCTTGCGCGCCAGCCACAACATGGCGGTCGAATCCTTGCCGATGCTCCAGAGCATGGCGAGGTTCTCAAATTTATTGAAAGCCTCCCGCATGATGTAAATGCTTTGGTTCTCGAGTTTGGAAAGGTAATCCATGGAATTTTCAGCTAATTTCAGCTTTTGCCCTGTCGCGCGAGGCGGCGGAAAACGCGATGAGGAGGCTGCCGCAGAGTTCCAGCAGCCAGGCCCAGCGGTCATCCTTCAATTCGACGCCAAACAACTCGTTGGCATGGTTGATGGTTGAAGCTCGCAACACGACAAATAACAGGAGAACAAGGACTCCCAAAAAGGCAAGACGATTCCGCGCGACGAAGAGCCTGGCGCGGGTGGCAAAGATCCCCAGAAAACAAAGCCCGAGCAGGCCGAAAGCGGCGGCGAAGACGGCCTGGGCCAACCGCCGGCGTTCGTACCAGCCGCCGGCCACGGCGGCGCGGCGTCCCAGGACAATCAAAAGAGTCTGGAGATTGAGTTGCTTGTTGATGCCAAGGAACAGCAAGCCAACGGCCAGCAACCACCAGATCCTGTTTCCTTCGGTCCCCTCTTTGTCCGCTTTGAACGCCGCCCAACAGCAAGCCGCCGCGGCCAGCAAATAAACCACCACCACGGTCCAACCCAACAAAGTCGGATTATCGAGTTGAGGGTGCCAGTTCGTCCCCGGCATGGAGGTGACGGACCTATCCATTCAGAAACTTCGCAATGCAGTCCACCACGTACTGCGCTTGCGCGTCTGACAATTCCGGGTAAACAGGCAGGGCAAGCGTTTCCTCCGACGCGAGCTCGCTGACGGGAAAATCTCCCCGATGACAGCCCAGATAACGAAAGCACTCCTGCAAATGCAACGGCAGGGGATAGTAAACCTCCGTGTTGATGCCGGCCTTTTTGAGCCATGCCTTCAGTTCGTCGCGCCGCGGCACGCGAATAACAAATTGATTGAAAATGTGGCGTCCACCCACAATGGCAGGCACGACGACGCATCTTCCCCCTTTGTTGAGCACGGCATTTTGCCAGCGCGCGGGCTGGTATTCCCTGGACGTGAGCACTTGCAGGCCAGACTGGCAGAGCAGCGCCTCGTAACGCGCCGCATTGTTCTGGCGGGCCAGCGTCCATTTGTCCAAGTGCTGAAGTTTGACCGTCACGACGGCGGCTTGGAGGGCGTGCAGGCGGAAGTTGCCGCCAATCCACTTGTGGTAATACTTGTCCTTCGCGCCATGCACCCGCAAGCAGGCTAGTTTTTCGGCGCGGGCGGGGTCGTTCATCACCACCATGCCGCCGTCGCCCGCAGCGCCCAAGTTTTTGGATGGGAAGAAGGAAAAACAGCCGTAATGGCCCAGCGACCCGGCGCGCCGGCCCTTGTCTTCCGCCCCGATCGCCTGGGCCGCATCCTCAATGACTACCAACCGATGCTTGCTGGCAAGGGCCATAATCGGATCCATGTCGGCCATTTGGCCGTAGAGGTGGACCGGCATGATGGCGCGGGTCCTAGGGGTGATTTTCGATTCGATCTGATCCACAGCCAGGTTGTAGGTCGCGGCATCGATATCGACGAAAACAGGTTTGGCGCCCAGCCGGGCAATCGAGCCGGCAGTGGCAAAAAAAGTGAATGGCGTGGTGATGACTTCATCGCCTGGGCCGATATCCTCGGCCATGAGCGACGCCAGCAGCGCATCGGTTCCCGAAGAGACGCCTACCGCGAAAGCGCAATTGGAATACCTGGCAATGGCGGCTTCGCACTCGTCGACTTTGGGACCAAGGATGAAGTGCTGGCTTTGCAGCACCTCCTGGACAGCCTGGTCAATGGCAGGCTTGATGGAAGCGTATTGCGCCTTTAAATCCAGCAGGGGGACATTCATGGGAAACAGGCTTGCTTCAGTATCTATAGTTGATGGAGAACCCAACCTGGGTGCTCGAGTATCCGAAATTGGACTGGCCGGATGAAGTATCATTGACTGAGTAAAAGACCGCGAAAGCGCCCTGCGCCACAACGGCGTAGGACAGGCTCACGCTGAAGGAGGTGGAGTTCTGCGGCTCGTTCTCGGTGAGAAAGGTGGTCGGCGCGCGGCCCAGGAAATATTTCGGCTGCGGCGCCGGCACAATGGAGGTCAGCGGCTCCGTCGAATAGCCGCCATTCACGGCCAGGGACAGCTTTGGGGAAAGCTGCTGCCTGATCGAGGCGCTGACCGCGGTGTTCACCAGGACTTCATTGCCAAAGAAGGAGGGAGTCACGGTGCGGGAACCGCCCACAGAGACTGAGGTGTTGCGGAAAAGCTGGTATTGCAGCGTTCCGGAAAAAATCGGGGTGATCAAGGCCGGGGCGCTGGGATTGACAAACTGCATTTCCTCAGCTCCCCCGCTCAGGCTCAAGGTCAGCTTTTCACGCGGACGAAAGTTGATCGTCGCCTGGACTGACTCGAATGGCATGCTGGACCCCTGACTTACATCATTGTACCCGCCGGACAGTGAAAGCCCGGCCCCGAATTGCGGCATGAACTGGTAATTCAGCCCGGTGTTCCCCGTCCATGACTCGACGTTGTTAAACTGGGACGCATAACGCAGGTCCTGCGCGGCTCCCAATTGCAGAGAAAGCTGGCTGCCCATTTGATACACGGCAGCCAAGGCGGTGCCATAGTCTTCCTGGCTCGTTTGTGTGCCGGTTTCGATGAGGGGGTCGTCAGTCTTGACATAGGTCTGTGAGAGACTGAAGGCCCAATCTTCAAAAGTCGCCCCGCCGCTCAACGCCACGGATTGGGCCAAGTTGTCGCGGAATGCCGGGTTGGCATAGATGGTGTAATAGGGGCTGTAATTCAGCTTCCAATTGCTTCCCAAATCGAAGAGGAGTCCAACGCCGACGGTTTGAACGATGAGATTCTTTTGCTGGCCGGGTTCGGAGTCAATGCCGTTTCCCTCAGTCAGCGTGTAGGAAAAGCTGGGGTGGACGTCGATTGGCCCCCACAGGGGAATTCCCAGGCCAAGCGGAATCATTTGGCCTGCCGCGCCGGGCGGAGCTGCCAGAACCGCTGTCCCTGCCAGAGGCGCGGCCGGCTGTTCCGCCCCCAGCGCTGCGGGTCCCAACATCAGCGGCGGGTTGGGCGTCACTCCGATTTGGTAAATTAAGGAGTTCTGCGTCTGAAATCCGTTCGTAAAACCGATTGGCTCCTGGAATGTGTTGGTCAGGGAGGCCGTCGCTGCATTGGTGGAAGCGGCCTGGGTCTGCGGCTGGTTCGTCGCGGTGTTGCCGCCCGTGTCCTGGCCCGCCGCCCCGGCCAGAAAGACGAAAATGGAAGCGACCGACAGGCGCCGCTGAAGTTCTCGCGCGCCGCCCGAACGCCAGCGGGATGGCTGTTTTCCTTTTAAAGTGAACACCGGGATTAGCTTCAACTATTTAAAATCACCTTAAACGATACTGGTTGATTGGCAAAGTATAAATTCGCCAGCGGTGGCCCCCTATTTTTTCAAAACAGAGGCCCAGCTCGGAGGCAGATTTTTCGTGATTTCTATTCCCTCGAAAACACAGGCCGCCCGGGAGCCATGGGACTTCACCCAATCCGCCATGGCCTGAATCCCCTGCTTGAGCGGCGTCTTTTTGTTTTGGCCGAAAACGCGCTCCGCCTTGCTGTGATCGGAAAAGGCGAGCTTGACCTCGTTGCGGGCCGTCAGATGCCGCACCTGGCATTCGCGGCTCATGGCTTCGGCAACAACTTTCGCCAGTTCATTGACGGTAAAGGGAACATCGGCGCCCAGGTTGAAGATCTGATTGAGGGCGCCCGGGACGTTGACCGCGTTGGCAATGACCGGCGCGACGTCGTTGATATGGGTAAAGGCCCGTTCCTGCAGACCGTCGCCAAAAATGGTCATGGGCTGGCCGCTCAGAAGCTGGTTCATGAAAATGCCGACCACATTGCGATAGCGGTCGCCAATGTTCTGGCCCTCGCCATAAACATTGTGTGGCCTGAAGATGACGTAATTCAGCCCGAACATCTCATGCGTCACCCGCAATTCCTGTTCAATCGCCAGCTTGGCGATGCCGTAGGAGTCTTCCGGCACGGGCGTCATTTCCTCGGTCATCGGGGTCTGGCCCGCGCCATAGACCGCAATGGACGAGGTGAAAACGAAGCATTTGACCTGATGATTGACGGCGGCGTTGATCAAGTTGACCGAGCCGACAACATTGTTGGTGTAGTTGAACCGTTTGATGAAATGGCTCAGGCCCTCCGCAGCGTAGGCGGCCAGGTGATAGACGTGATCGAATTTGTGCCGCTGAAACAGGGACTCGATCAAGGGATGGTCCAGAATGGATCCTTTGACAAAGACGACCCCGTCAGGGACATTGTCCGTGAACCCGCCGCTCAAGTCATCCAGCACCACGACCTTCGCGCCGGATGCCAGCAGATGCCTTGCGACATGAGAGCCGATAAATCCCGCTCCGCCAGTAACTAAAGATGTTGCCATGATTCGATTTCCGATTTTCGTTTGGTGAATATTATTGCCCGGCACAGCGGGTTTTTGCAAGCAGGGCTTGCGGAAGGCCGATGACAAATTTCCGCAGGCGTGTCAGCCAAAATTCCTGGCGAGCAGTTCCACATAAGCCTCGGACGTGAACAGGCGAAAGGCCGGGCTATGCAGAAAATCAGCGGCCGCCTCGAGATAGCCGTTGTATTCGCCCTCGGACATGGTGGATAGGTAGCGATACAACTCTTCGTAAGTAAAATTGCGCTTGTCAATGAATGTGTTGGCCGGAACGTAGTCCGTGACGTTGGGCGCGCCGAGGTAAACCGGCACGCAGCCGGCATTGAAACAATCCCAAAGCTTCTCTGAAACCCAATCCTTCTCCACTGCGTTCTCATAGCCAATGCTGAACCGGTAATCCATCAGGGTCAGGTGCTTGTTCTTGACGTTGGGGCCGATGCAGGAGGGGAACTGGCGGAATTTGAACACGTCCAAGAGCCGCACCCTCCGATAGGCGGCGCGCAGGGCAAAGTTCAGGAATGAAAGCCGGCCCGGCAACAAAGGCCGGTCCCAATCCACGCCTATCAAATCGAAGTCCTGCGGCGTGTTGGCCTCAAACCAGCGGATGGCACGGATGCGCTCGGAAAACAATTCGCCGGGATGGTTCGCCACCATGTAACTTTGGATCAGACAGCACAGTTTACGTCGGCCAAACGGCGGCCGCTCCGTGCCCGGCTCCACGTGCGGCGGCGGCGGGACCGGATAGTGGTAAAGCACGTATTTGGACGGATCCGCCGCCACCAGGTCCTTTTTGTAGGTGATGACCTTCCGAAACGGCTTGTGGAGTTTGGTATTGTAATTGTCCGGCCGCACCACGGCCGGCTCGCCCAGAATGAGGTTCATGTCCGGATGCCCAGCCTTGAGCAAGGCGTGAAAATAGCGGTTGCGGTGAATGTAGTAATCGGGGTAATCGCCAAAGAACACCCGGTCGAACCATTCCAGCGGCTTCATATCCAGCGTGGCCACCTGATGCCCCATGGACTGCAGGGTCTTGCCCAGCAACCGCGAGGTGTAGCACCAATCATGCCCCTGCTGATCAACCGATGCGGTAAACATCCGGTTCTGGTTGTAAGCGTTGTAGAAACTCCAAAAGCCGAGGTTCATGAAAGAGGGCGCCCGGTCGGGGAGCCGGGCCGGGAACGGCGGTGGACAGCGGGACTTGTATTTGACAACACGATCATTCTTGAAGGGGCGAAGGCTGGCCCCGGGGCGCCGTTTTGTCAAATTCGTATTTAATTGCTCAACGCCGGCGAAAGAGTGCCAGCGCCGAAAGCCCAAGTCCGAGCAGCGCGAGGGAATTGGCTTCGTCGGGCACAGCCGTCACCGCCAGGGCATCCACGTCCCATGAATAGTAATAGGTGTCGTCACTCGTGGCGTCACGAAGATCTGTTCCCGAGACCACGGAAACCCCTTGCCCCGCAGAAAACGAATCCAGAGAAGCTTCACTAAAGGTCAGCGATGTCGGCCCGACGGCATCAATCGTAAGATAATTCTGAATGTCAATGTCCCAATTTCCCGTAAACGCGCGCCCATCATAGACGCCAGAGGCACTGATAGGAACAAGCATTGTCGTCCCGGTTTCTGGACCGCCCAAACTAACGCCGGTAAATATGTCGTCAAACGAAACACTGCCGTTATTACCGACCGTCAGAGTGGCTGATCCCTCGCCCGGCGCAAAGATAGACCCCTGAATGTTGACGGGTGCGCTGGATGAGTTGACCGTCACAGAACCCACTTGCTCGAGGGTTCCAGCCGTCGGATTGTAATACAATGTCTCGGAAAGCGCGCCGAACGTCGCTTCGAATCCTCCTGCACCAAGACCCGATGGACTCAAATCCACATCAGCCCAGCCATTAACCGCGCCGGAATAATGATAAGTCTGAATTTGGGCAAGCCCGCCTATTGGCACAAGCCCTATGACGAGCGTCGCCATTATCCGCAAAACCTCAGTGATTTTCATGATGTTGCCTCATGTTTTCATTTGGGCTGTTCCGAGCCTTCCGAGTATCCGGCCGTCGCCGGGAACATATCACAAGCCCGGATTCAAATCAATGCCCATTTGCGGGCATCTCATATTCCCGCGAGATCCGCAGGCCGAGTGCGCTTCATTTTCCGGGGATTGAAAATGGTAAGAGCTTCGCTGAATCTCCACTCCATAAGACGAGTGTTTTTCCAAAAAGGCGGAATTTGGATGCAAGGCCGAGAGCGACAAAGGGCGTTCGCTTCAAGGAAGACAACTGGGGGGAATTCCATTCCGCGGCTTCAATGAAAGCCCGGGGCCGCATCTCGCGGCTCAGTGATTTCAAGATGTGGTTGACCAGCCGCGGATTGATCCGCTGACCGCGGTATTGGGGAACTACATAAAAATCAAATAAATGCGCATCATCGCTCCCCAATGGGAAGAAATGCGGCTCGACTGTCCGTCCCACGAGAGTCCAGCCAAAACCGGCCAGCTTGCCGTCCACTTTGAATAACCACAGCGAAGCGCCTTGAGCGAATCGCTGAGAAAAGCGGCGACGAGCAATCGTTGAATTGCCGATGCTTGTAATTTGCAGCATATCATTGGCATCGACTTCGCTTTCGACGTTTTTGCGTTCCACTGTTGCGTTGTTGGCGGCTTCGAATGCCAGCGGCACGGAAGCGCGAAGGTCGCAGAAAAAGATTACCATGCGATTTCCTGTCCACAGGCGCCTAAAGGAAATCCATAAGCGGCCGAGAGCGGCTCGGAAGCCGTGACGCCGCGCATAATTGAAAAGACGGTTAATAGAACCTCGTGCCGGCATATTCCGCGCCGCGTCGCATTCGCGATGGTCAAGCCACGCCTAGGAGTTTTCGCCGGCATTCGGCGAGACAAGCGCCTTGAGACAGGCAGCCGCCACTCGCATTTTCACGCTGCTGTCCTGGCGTTTCGCCCTGACTGTCACGAATTTGAAAAGGGCCGCGCTCCATCGGAGAACCAGGCGCATGAAGATGATACAGGCAATGCCGAAGCGTCCCGCTGGTCCATGGTGTTTTTTCCAATAGCGCAGGACAGAGCGTTGCTGTGTTAACGCAAACCGCACAGGGTCCTTTTTGGTGGTACTGGCGCCGCGGTAATGGATGGCGCAGGCGTTTGGATAAAAAACAACACGCCAGCCAGCTTTCCAGCACCGCTTGCACCAATCAACGTCCTCTGCGTAGATAAAAAACCCTTCGTCCAGAAGTCCGAATTCGTCGAGAGCCGCGCGGCGGGCGACCCAGAAACAACCCACCAGGACATCCACATCCATCTGACGGTCTCCCTTGAAGGCAAGCATGTGTTCGCCGCTGAAGAGGCGCGAACCCGGAAATGCCGTGGCCAGCCCCGAGGCGGAACAAAAATTATTCCACAATGTCGGGAACCATCGACAAGAGCTTTGATGAGTCTTGTCCCCGTTAAGAATCTTCGGCCCGCAAAAGCCGACTTTGGGATTTTGATCCATAAAATCAGCCAGGGAGTCCACGCATTCTTCAAGCACTTTAATATCCGAATTGAGTAAATAGACGTACTTCCCCTGGCTGGCCATTACCCCCATATTATTGCCTTTTGGAAAGCCCAGGTTCTCCTTGTTCCTGATCAACTTGACTGCCGGGAACTTTGCCTCCACCATTTCTGGCGAGCCGTCCGTCGAGGCATTGTCAACCACTATGATTTCCATGGTCCGCGATTTTGTCGAATTCGCCAGGCTTTCCAGGCATTCCTTCAGGTGGTCCTTGTCGTTCCAGCTCAGAATGACGACGGAAATATCTATAGTCATTATTGTTTGAAGTTTAAATTAATGCGGCTGATCCCCCAAGACACGTTTGCCTCGCAGGCGCGCCAGTGCAGCCGAAGCATCCCGGAGCAGTCAGCTGCTCCTCATGCGCAGACCGCCGCGAGCCAGATCCGCGCCTTTCATGCAGAGATAACTCAGTGAATTCTCGCAACACTCCAACGGCGCAAGCCGTGTTATATCGTCCCCCGAAAACCCCTTCTTGAAATGATAAACACCCGGGTTTCCAACCGGATCAATTCCTCCAAGATCGTAGTATTTGCACCCGTTTTCCTTGAGCCATTTGATCATGTCCCACTGCAAAAGATAGGCTCCTTTGCTGTTCAAACCAGCCTCGCTGGTCGCGCCGAGAAGATAGATTCCCATGTTGCCAATGCCCGAACAAACGATGCCGCTGACTGGGACGCCCTTGTCCTGGCATATCAGAATTCGCAGCCTTAACCCTTCGGGCAAGTCCGCGCTAATCCGCCCAAATTCCTCCACATCCACCGCAGTGTCAAACTTTTTCCGGCTCCGCATGTCCTGGTAAAGTTTAAGAAACATCTGGTAATGTTCAGGCCCGCCGCCCTCCAGAATGGCCAGGTTGTTTTTCTCGGCGCGATTGAGCTGGTTCCGCCATTTTTGGTCGAGCGCCTTGCGCAACTCCTCCAGCGCGGGCGCAAGGCTCAAGACAATCGTTCTATCCGGGCCGGAGGGTCCGGACGCCCCCGTGGCAAATTGGGAAAAGGCCGCCTGAAAAATGTCCGCCCGCGCCGAACCGGCAAAAGCGTTGGGCAGAATGCGCAAGAAAAGGCGCCGTTTCCGGACATATTCGGCGCGCAGCGCCTCTGCCATGTGACGCAGCGTTCCCAACTCAAGCTCCTGTCCGCGCAACAGGCACAGCGGCCCCCATCTCATGTACGCGATGCCGCAGTTGAGAAAGCCCGAGCGAATGATCCGAAGCTGCGCCATGCCCGCCACCCCGTCCCCGCGGCGCAAAATGAGATGACTCAAATTCTCCCGGCCCCAGCGAACGGCCCCATAGCTCCACGTTTGGTAGAGGTTTGCGTCCTCGAACCGCCCCAAAAGTTCCGACCACTCGGCAGCCGTGACGGTGTCAATATCGGCCCGGTAAAGTGGGTCAACCATGAATGGAATCTTTCCTTGGAGCAGGGTCCCCAAACCATGAACGAACCTTTCTTTTCCAAGCGGATGCCCTTCTCACCCATCGATACGCCCCGCATATCTTCAACTTGAACTCGACGTCCCAATCAGTCGGTTGAACGTCCACCCGCCCGATCAGACCTTCACCCATGGTTGAGAACATCTGTTGTGGAATTGAATCAAAAAAAAATCTGTACCCGGCTTCACTGGCGAGCCGCAATTCCCTTGCGCCGTAGCTTCCATACGGAAAGCTGAACGCATTAATTTCGCGCCCGAGGATGGCTTCCAGTGATAATTTGGATTTCTGGAGTTCCTGCCTTGCTTCGGCTTCAGGCAGCAACGCGAGGTCGGCATGCATCACCCCGTGCGATCCGAAACCCACGTTGCCAAATTTGGCAATTCGCTTGAGGTCGTCTGCCGAAGCCACGGCTTCGCCGACTTTGTTTTCCCCGCCATAATCATCCCAGGAAGAGTTTCGGCCCAAATAACCGGTGGGCGGGAACAGGGTTACAGGAATATTGCGCTGACACAATTCCGGCAGTCCGTTGGCCACGAAACTTTGGAATACATCGTCCACTGTGATGGCGACATAACGACGCCCCTTTTCCAGACGCAATTCCTTCCCCGCCGGGATGGGTTTGGCCAAGCGGAGAAGCGTGTCGAGTTGCCTGCAAAACCGTGATTTTGAATCGCTGAAAATAGAATGGTAATTGATGACGACACAAGCTCCGGCGGACTGGCGCGTTCCAGACAGCCTCCCAGCCAATCCATCCCACAATGCTACGCCGAGGCTGATTGCCAGTTTAATCAAACGGTCAATCATATCTTGCCACACCCGGTTTTCTTAACGACCCAAGAAAGGCCGACGCTGCTATGCCGGTTTCCATCTGGAAACCCTACTGCTGACCACCTCACACGCTTCAGAGAAGGCAGACAACCGGCAGACCCGGCAACCCAGAAAATAGACGATCATGCCGGTTGCGACCTCAGCCGCCAACCGGCTGAAATTTCCACCCCAGGGCGGCAGCCCGCCAGCCAGCCAAACGCACACTCCCATCAGTGCGGAGATTCCCAGATAAGGCAGCAAATCCAGGATTTGCTCCTCCCAGGAGTAGCCGATCAACCGAATAGAATAATAGCTGTTAAGATAACAGGAAATGATGGAAACCACGATATCCCCGATAAGCAGTCCTTTGACTCCGTGGCGAAATGACAACGCAACCGCCGCAACCACGAACATCTTTTTGATGATTTCAAGTCGCAAAAACAAATCGGAACGGCCCTGTGCGGCAAGCGCATTCAGATGAATGAGACTTAACGGGTAAAGCGCGCCGCCAACACACAACAACTGAATGTAGGGAACACACGCTTCCCATTTCTTTGTCAGCAGTACCAGCACAAGCGGCCGGGCAGTCACGGCCAAACCAATCATCGCGGGAAAGTTTATCATAACCAGTCCCCGGGCGGCCTTTCTTACGCCGCGCTTTAACACCGTTTTGTCCTGCTGAACGGAGGCGAAAATAGGAAACGAGACCCGGCCGACGATGCTGCAAAGGTTATCCACCGGCAGTTGCTGCATTTGTTTGGCTCTCGTGAACAAGCCAAGCGCGGCGGGGGTGTAAATCCGGCCGATAACTAGCGAATAGATCTCCGTGAAAATGTTATTGAGCAGGTTGGATGCAAAAAGTCTCGATCCGTAAGGCAACAATTCCCGCAAAGACGAGAAGCTGAATGCCGCCGAAGGCCGCCAGTCATGCCACGCCCACAACAAGATCACCCGCAACACATCTCCAATGAGCGCCTGAAACGCGAGGCTCAGCACACCAAAGCCCTGGAGCGCCATCCCAACCGCGATTCCACCCGATATGACCGTGGAGACGACACTTACTTTTAACTGGGTCTTGAAATCTATTTCCTTGTTCAGAAGCATGGTCTGGACAATGCCGAACGAATTGATGACGACATCCAGCGCCATGAGCCGCGCCAGGCTGGTCAGAATGGGTTGACGGTAGAAATTCGCAATCCAAGGAGCCGCAACATACAGCAAACAACCGGCGAACACCCCAAAAGCGATGTTAAAATAAAAAACGGAACATTCATCGCGGTGAGTCGCATTTTGTTTCTGAATCAAGCCTTCGCCAAACCCGCAATTCACGAATACCTGGGCGACCCCTATGAAAATTCCCAGCATCCCAATCAGGCCGAATTCCGCGGGCACGAGCAGGCGGGCGAGGATCACGCCGATCGCAAACCGGATCAGTTGCCCGGAAAGCCGCTCCAGGCCGCTCCAGATCACGGCGTTAACGGCTTTGTGTTTGATGCTCATTACTGATTTCGAGGGGCGGCATCCATGTCCTGGCCGCTCACTGTGTTGGCATGTTTATTTTCAGACATAATCTTCAAAGAGCAAGTCGATCATGGATGGGTCAAGGGTGACAATTCCCGTTTTATCATGAACCGCCTTTCTTTCAGCAAAGCTGTCGTCAATAAATATCGCATCTTTTTCTTTGATAAAACCTGCTTTGGATTCTGTTGTCCCCAAGTGCACGATCTCATCAAAAAGATTATCCAGGCGCCACCGGCGCAATTCGGGTTTCAAATCGCCATCGTGTCTGGTTAGCAGAACCAGCCGGCATCCGCGATTTAACCCCTGGTAAAGCAATTTTATAAGTTCGACGTTCAATCTTCCGCGAATGACAAGCGTGTCGTCATAATCCACATACAATGTTTGGTAACGGATGTTGTGGCGATAGCGGTTTATTAATGCACGGTCGATTTCGACCTGATAACTCCCGGGCAGAATCTGCACAGACAACCGTTCCGCTTCGTACAAGCTCAACAGCGGCAGATTTACGCCATGCACCCGACTTAAAGCCGATGTGCCCCCTATGCGGGGGGCGACTTCCAGTACTTTTAATTCGCCATGCCCGTCGCCCTTGACCTGAAAAAACCACGCGCCGCGCAGCTCAATTACCGTGGAAATCTTTTCCGCATATTCCCCGAACCGTTTGTCATCGACCACCATGGAATCCATGGCAATGCCTGAGCGAATTCTCCGCCGTTGCCGCCCGCACGCATATTGCAAACCGCGCTCCCGGTCGGAAAAACAGTCCACCGTGAATTCCGGTCCTTCAAGGTATTCAAGGATAATTCGATCGGAATCCTGTGCCAGTAATGCTGCGAGCTCACCGGGGGTTTTTGCCACGGCAGTGCGTTGCGAACCTTGTCCGCGGTCTGGCTTTAAGAAAACCGGCCACAGCTTGATCTGCTCTGTTCTCTGAAATAACTCTGGAACGGGAACAATACCGGACAATCGCTGCAGCGTCGCGGTTTTTGATCGCGTAAGCCGGCATGTTTCCAAGGTAGACGTGATAATTTTTGCCTTTAGTTTGAGGGCGTTTTCCGATAAGGCCAGCAGTGCATCGTCATGCGCCGGGAAAATGTGGGTGATTTGATTTTCCTCCACCAAGGCAGACAGTTCATCCAACCATTCGGCCTGGCTGATTTCTGGAATTATGAAATGACGGGCAAATACGTACGGTGCGTGATTTGAAACACTGCTGCCGGCCGAAAAAAGCATAATCTCCTTGCAGCACCCCAACGCTTGACGCAATTCCAATGCAAGTTCGGTGGCTCCAGGGAATACAAGAACCCGCCATCGGATACCTTTGCCCGGCTGGTTCGAAGTTTCGGAAGCTTCTGTCATAGTACTTACAAAGCTACCAGGTGGGCCGGCCAGCCGTCATCGGTGGAGTGCGGCGTCTTCTTTGATGCGGCTCCCGGACGGTTTAGGCAAAGATGCGCAATTATGTCGCAAATTCGATCTGCGTCTTCCGACCCGAGAGAGTCGTAAATGGGCAAGGTCAGAATGCGCCCGGCGATTCTTCGCGCATTCGTCAGCAGATCCTTGATCGAGAGGCCGCGGTAACAGGCGAATTCAGGCACCAATGGATAAAAGTAGCGGCGGGTGAATACATTATATCGTTGCAGTGCGGAGTAAAGCTGATTGCGATCCATGCCAAATTGTTCCGCGTCTATCTCCACTGGAAAATAAGAATAATTGAATTCTACGTCGGCGGAAGGCAGTCGAGGAATGTGAATACCTGGAATCTCCTTGAGCCGTGTGCGGTAGAGCGCGTCGATCTGTTGCCGCCGCGAAATGATTCCGCCCATGTGCCCCAGGATTTGTGAACCCATTAACGCCTGGAACTCGTTCATTTTCGCATTCGTGCCGGGCATAACCACTTCCGTCTCGCCATCGAACCCGAAGTTTTTCAGATAATCGAATACCTTCATCCGTCCCGGGTCGGAAAACATCAACATGCCACCCTCGATCGAGTGAAACAGTTTGGTGGCGTGGAAACTGAACATGCTCAAGTCCCCGTAGTGGCCGATGGAACGCCCGTCCACCGTCACGCCGAACGCGTGGGCGGCATCATAAAGCAGGAGCAGCTTGTGACGCCGCGCTATCTCCGCCAGTTCTTTCAGTCGGCAGGGGTAACCATAGACATGCACGGCCAGAATCGCGGTTGTCCAGGGAGTAATCGCTTCTTCGACCCGCGCCGGATCGAGGGTGTAATGTTCCGGCTCAATATCCACAAACACGGGGCGAATTTTGTTCCAATACAGCGCGTGGGTGGTGGCGACGAAGGTGAACGGCGTGGTGACGACCTCGCCCGACAACTGCAGTCCTTGCAGCGCGATTTGCAGCGCCAGGGTTCCGTTGTTGAAAAGGCAAAGATTGTCCGTCTTGAAGTAGCGGCACAGCTCCTTTTGGAATCGTTGCAACGCCGGCCCATTGTTGGTCAGCCACTTGTTGCTCCAAATCTCCTGAAGCCCACTGGTGAAATCGGCAAGCGGCGGGAGAAATGGCCGCGTGACATAAATCGGTTTTTCAAATGGCTCAGGCATAATCATAACATATCTTCAGAACTTCCTTGCGTTCCAGCGGTTTCGCATCCCTTGTGCGTGGGGAAGGAGCAGAGATTCGAGGGCACGCCACCGGAGTTGCCCGCGATCGGGCGCGGATGACCGGTTGCGGGCGATTTCGGACAGGTTTGTCCTGAAACATCTCAAAGCCGGACCATATTTGCCAGTCTTGCTGAAGGCTCCCGTCAACATGGCAAGCGTCCGAGAGACGCCAATGGCACAAGCTGACTGCAGGCTGGGCGGAAGGATTGACTCAAGGCATTTCCACAGCTCCACGTTCCATTGCAGCCGGGCTTCACCCGAATTTGGGCTGAAAACGCCGCCGGCATGGATTCGGTACATACTCCAAATCCGAGGCATGGTCCGCGCTGTTCCCTGGAGCATGGCGCAGACTATGATCGGGTAATCTCCAAAACGGGACGACCTGAACTTTTCCCATGGCATTGGTTTTCCCCGGCGCAGAAGCCAAGTGGAGGTATGGATGTTTCCAACGTCTCTTCTCAATATGGCGTCGATCGTGAACGATTCAACCGGCTGGGTGGGAGTGACACTGATGATCCAGGGTTTTTCCTCCTGCAGACAGGCAGCGTAGTGACACGAGGCAGCAAGACCTGAATCAGCCTCAAGTTGATTGACCTGCGTTTGCAATTTATGGGGGTTGAGCCAGTAATCATCCCCCTCCAAAAGGGCGATATACTTTCCCCGACATGCATCAAACGTCGAAGCCGTATTGAACATGTAAGGGGCTGCGAAGTTGTTGCGGGCGGGATTCGAACGATTCCTCAGGAAAAGACGGATTTTGTCCGGATGCTTCCGGGCATATTCAATGCATATCTCGCGCGTGCCATCGGTCGACCCGTCTTCGCCTATACAAATCTCGTATGGGAAATCAACATTCTGCATCAGCACACTGTCAATCGCCTCCTTGATGAATGAAGCATGTTGATAGGTGATCATAAAAACGCTCACCAAAGGTTCCGCTGGAAGCTTGGAATGGTCACTGTATTCAACATCGCCGCCCGATGCCGCGGAGAGAGGCATGCTTTCAAGCTGGTTCATGGAATTCGCCACGGGCATGTCCTGCGGATCGGCGGCAACGGGGGGCCAAGCCACAATCATCTTTCAGCGCTGAATACTTCCTGGTTCTAAAGAAACCCGTTCCCAGGCGCCAGTCTCCCGATTATACCGTTTGACCACTCGCGCGGGCGCGCCAACCGCCACGGAAAAGTCAGGAATGGACGAATTAACAACAGAATTGGCTCCAATAACACAGTGTTCCCCGATGGTTGCGCCCGGCAGCACGACGACGTTCTGTCCCAGCCAGGAGTTCCGGCCAATGGAGACGGGTGCGATGCCTTTGATGCCTTGATGCATAATCGGTAACTCAATGTTTTCAAAGGCATGGGCGTGGTCCGAGATATAAACATTGCGGGCCAAAAGGACATGGTCACCGATCGCCACTTTGCAAGCCGCCGAAATAGATGCGCCCATGCCGATGCCGGCATAGGACCCGATAACGAGCTTGGTCTCGTTATTGTGTTTGCCATCAGGAACGGTTTGAATCCAGCAATCCCGCTCAATCTGAGCGCCTTGGCCGAGGACGATTTCGTTTAGACCGTGGAACCGAAATGGGGGCGAGATTCTTGATCCCAAACCCGCCTCCTTGAATTGTGTTGAGAGCAGGAGAGTGAAAAGCCGAGTTCGGATTTTCGAACACAAATACAATACCCCTTCTATCGCTCCGATGGTCATAAGAAGGTTTTTAATCAGCTCTCTGGTTTCCATCCAAATTCGAGCCTCATTACCTCGGCTGGCACTCGAACGAAAACAGACGTTTTTTTCCGGCAGCTAAGGTCCTGCGCCAACCACATGGAGGTTCAGGGGCGCCGCCAGAATGGTTGCCGCGACGTCATCCGGGCCGTTTGAGGCCAGGATTGAAATTTCGGATCCAGACAAAACCCGATTGAAAACTCTAAAATCCTCAACGCAGCCGTTCATGCCGAGAAAAGCGCCGCCCCGATTGCCAATAGTCAAATATGATATATTGACATTGGCAAGAACTCCTGCAGTATTCGTGCCGCCATTCAAGTAAAGTTGATAATTCGTTCCCATCGATTTGCTGACGGCAATAAAATACCATGCATAGGCGCCTAAAGCTGAAGAGCCGCTTAAAAGCGTTGACCCATCGTAAAATCCCCATGATGACGGACCGACCAGAATGCCAGTGCCCGACGAAATTGTGGCTGCATAATTGGCAGCACCGGGAAGAGAATTATTCCAAACCCAAATGGTCATCGTCCAGTCGCCGCTGTAAGTGATGGGAGATGAAGCAATTCCATCCGCGCTTCCAGAAGCCCCGTCATTACTCGGGAAAAAGACTGCCTTGGTTCCGGCCATACCATTTGTCCATCCGGCATTTCCTTGTAATGTTCCGTTGTAGCCGTTGCCGCTGGAATCCGTTGCAACGGTTCCGCTGGTTTGATCCAATTTGTACTGGACGAGCAACCCGTTCGTAATGTCACTGCCGGCGCCACCGGCAACGAAATTGGTAATGCCTCCACCACTGGGCACAATGATAGGCGCACTGACAGGTCCACCGGCCGGTCCACTGCTGGGGATGGTATTGGTGCCATTTGTCGTGATTTGATACGCCCCAATCGTCCAGTTGCCCGCGGCCGGGCGAGGGTTGCCCGCGTAATCATCAGTAATGCCCCAAGCCGTCAGGTTCGTGCCTTGACCGACGGCGACGGTGTCAATCGAGAGCGGCATAAAGCCTGGGCTAAGTAAAACACTCCCTGTAGGATTTTTATTCCAAAACGGGGCCGTCGGCCAAAAGTTGCTTGCGCCTGTCGCCGAAGGAATAGCCCCTGTGGAGGAATAAAGAGGGTTGAAGTTTGGATCGTGAACAAACAGTGCAAAGCCGTTGTTCTGAACCATGCCAGTCGTCTGCGAGTTGTAAACGTTATAGGCTGCGACGTCTGACAAATAGGTAAAGGCACATCCCGCTGCTCGGGCATTGTTCGTCCAATAATTGGTTGGGAATGGAAACGCCGCCGCTTGCAAACCGCAACTTGAACAGATAATGTTGTTAAACGCATAGTTGCTTGCGCCGGACAGATAGAGAAACGAAGGCCCGCCTCCATAAGTGCCGTTGTTTTGCCACGAAACTATAGTGTTGTTGGCCACCAGCATGTCCATGCCGCAGAAGGCCTCTCCCGAAACGCCCAATGGATAGGCTGTTGTCTCGATGTTGTTGTAGATTCGCACATGTTGGGGAAATCCATTTTGAAACGACAACAAACTGGAACCTCCAGACGTGGTTTGAGGATGAAATCCCACATTAAAAAAATTATAGGCGATTACAATGTTGGACGGGGCATAATTTACCAAGTCATCCGCTGCCAAGTTAAACATGATAATCCCGTTGCGATGAAAACCCAGGTCGAGACTTGGGGCTGTTTCATACATGTCACCACCTTGAAGGATATTGTGGGTAATAAAAACGCCGTAAAAGGCGGCGTTGGTAACGCCGGTTGCAAACTCAATGCCCCAATTGTAATTACTGAGGGTGCAGGCGGTTATTATAAAATTAGAACTGCCCTCCGCTTGAAAAGTGCCCACAATCGCATTCTGGCTGTTGACGACCGTGCAATTGGAAATTGTCCAGCAATTTGGCGAACCACCTTCACTGTCAATAATACCGATACCGCAGGAGTTGCCATTGGGGCCTTGGGGTGGTTCCGTATTTGTTTGACGATTATAAAGGTTGCTAATTGTTACATTTTGAATAGTAACATATTTGGTAGGCAATGCTGATGATATTCCAGAAAGACCGGTGTGGCCGTAATCGCATGTTCCGCCGTTTGCAGGCACAGTGCCGTTATCGGTCAATTGTAAAAGGCCGTTTACGCCGCCGTCCACCACTAAATTACTCACCAGGTTGATGTTAATCCATGCGGAATTATTTGGTAAAGTTGGGGCGCTGAACATGGCATTTGATTCAAAATAGATCGTAACTGGATTGCCAACGGCGCCGCCAAGCACACCGCAAATGTTTAAGGTGTTGGTCAGCGTTCCCAGCAAATGCACCGTTGTTCCCGGACCCACATGATTGGCCCCTGCCCCCCAATTGCCAGAGGCATTGAGCCACGCCAACGAATGGGCATCTGCCGCATCCAGTCCCGTATCTTGACCTTGGGCGTTTTGCGCAACATAAATGCTCTGGGCCTGCGTGAGGCAAGCGAAGAGAAAAAAAACAAGCGCTGCAATTACTTTCATATTAATAGTTTAACAATTAGAGTCGGCCATTATTGCCACGGAGGTCAAACCTCCTCAGGCGTGGCAAGTCCCTCAGCGATGCAAAGCAATATTCATGCCTTATTTGCCCGCAATGGCGATAACGATCCGGTTTTCTCCAAATCGGATTTTGGTCGCATGCCGAGGCTGCTTTCCGTGGCCCGCAAACTTTGCCCCCCCCTTACATACTTCGCTTGAATGCATCACCCTGATCAAAGATGCGTGAATTTAGTCATGGGATCGCGATTCCGCTCACCAGTTTTTGGCAATCCTTTGGCAAAAATCGTGCATAGTAAATGCCGTCTTAAAGTGAGACACGACCAAATGGGCTTGTCTGGATTCTTTTCAGGCAGGAATTTCCTCCTCGTGAGTTTCAACTTCGCTTTCACTGGTTGCGGCTGCAAAGGGCTGCGCAAGAATGGACGAGGTTACGCTTGAAATCATGGCCAGAAAACCCCACCAGATCACGAAGAACTGGTCCCAATATGTGATTGAAAACAGCGTGCAAACATGCGCAAAAAGAACGCAGCCACAACACCAGAGCAACCCTTCGTTCTCTGACAAACTCACCCTTGCCGCGTTGAGGGCACGGCCCAGATACTGGAAACACCAGACGAGAACAAGGACAAAGCAAACCAGGCATGCCAGTCCTCCTGTTGCGGCGCAGGCCACATAAATGTTGCACAAGTCAGCACCGCCCCAAGGCATAAGCGCCGCCGCCCAGCCAGAAGTGTCGTCGGTCCCAGTCAGCCACCAATCGGAAAAATGGTTGAAACACTGTTCCATTAGATAAGATCGATACCAGCCGTCACCTCCCGTTACGTCACTGACTTTTGCCAGAATATACCAGATCGGCGCCTTCATGACGAGAGCCAGGACGACCAGCGCGGCAACAATTCCCCGCCGCACTCGCCGCATGTCCTTGCGCAAGGGCCAGAACGCCAGGCCAATCAAGCCGCTCAAATAGGCCATCAGCGGTCCGCTGGAATTTGCAGTGAAGGTAATGGCGGTGGCGGCGAGTAATCCGGCCACCGCAATCCGGCGCTGGCCGGGTCTAAAAAACCACCATACAAACAGTGGCATTAACGTGGCCCCAAATACTCCTGCCGTATGGGGACCCCGGAAGCCCCCCATGCACCGATAGCGTCCTTCCCGCAGCCATTCTGCTCCCTGCCCGCCCATCACATTAAAAACATTGGATCCGGTTCGGGATTCGTAAATCATGCACAGCGCCAATGGAATAATGAGAATGGCCAATCTTGGCAATAAGTCCTGAATATCTTCCCAACTGGTGATGAGGCAGCGAAACACAAAATAAGATAACAAAGTGTCGTAACAACCCCCCACTTGCTGCTGCCAGACTCCAGTTCGCATCCCCGGCACAACAGTCGAAATAATCGCAAGCGCCAAAATCGCCCAATCAATTTTATTAAGCTTGAGGCGCTTCAGCTCCCCGCGCGTCAATATCCTGATAAAACCGGCCAGCAGGACAATCCGCTGGGCAAAAAAATTGAAGCCACCCACATTGAATCCCTGACCCTGGGTGATATAGCAGACCGCCGCGAAAACTGCCAGCACCGCAAAGCGCCTTGGCAGGAACATTAGTGCCGCGCAGAACAGCGCGGTGAAAGTTATGCCGATAAAATTCATTTAATCGGTTCTCAAACGAGGTTTTCCATTCCTCTCATCGCTGGGGTCGAATTTTGGATTTATCGCTTTTGTGCTTCGCTATGACTTCGCGGTAGACATCCAGCAACTTCACGCCCGCGGCATCCCACGTCACGCCGGGGGCAAAGCGCAGGCCCGCCTCGCGCAGTCTTTGAAGAAGGGCGTGGTCCTCGTGAAGCAGGGTGATATGCTGCGCGAGAGCCCTCACATCGGCGATCTTATGCACCATCGAGTTCTCCATGTGGCGGCAAAGCTCCGTGCAAGCCTCGGAGACCAACGGGACACAACCGCTGGCCATTGCTTCCGTGCAAACCAAGCCGAATCCTTCTTCGATGCTGGACAACACCAGGATGTCACTCTTGCGCATCAGCTCCGGCACATCGTTGCGATGGCCCAGAACCTTGACGCTCGGATGGGCCAACAGCGGGGCCAGTTTCGCCCGGTAAGCGGGCAAGAACTCGCCCGCAATCAAAAAAGTTCCCTTCTGTGAAGCCGGTGATCGCAGCCATGCCCCCAACGCAAAGTGCAAGCCCTTCCGCACCGCACAAACCCCGACGGAGATCATGGTGAGTCCCCGTTTGGAGTCTCGCGCCTGCAGATCAGGATAAAACGCCTTCTCGTCGAAGCCGTAAATATGGCGCACCAGCTTATCCTTCGGAAAACCCTTGTCCAAGAATGTCCGCACCACAAATTCGGAGGGACACAAGAGCCGGTAGGCTAGGTCGTATTCCTCCTCCTCCCTCGCAAGGATTTCGGGATTGTAGGCATGTTCATGGCCGCGAGGCAGCGGCACACCCAAACGGTCGCATTCCTTGTTCACAACCTCGTAGGCGAACCGGGTATGGGCGTTGCATCGTTCCAACACGGTAGGAATACCGAGACAGGCGGCGGCTTGCAACGTGTGCCTTGAACCCAACGGCCAAGCGTGAATGATGTCCACTTGGCCGGCTATGCTCTCAAGGCGGCGCGCGACCACCCGGTCATGGGCCTCTCCGTAGCAGAGACGGCCCAGCAAGCGGTTCGGAACGCGCACCTTCCCCCACGCCAGTGTCGGTTTGACTTTAACCTGCGGCTGCACAGGCCGGATGATGGAGGCTGGAAAGACCGTAATTTCGGCCCCAGCAGTGGCCAAACCATCCACCTGATACCAAGCGGTCGTGCAGATTCTATCGGCACCCAATTTCAATGGGAAGCTGTATAAGACACGCACCGGTTGTTTGCTTTTCTGCATGGAGTGGAATGTGGCAAGGCGATCAGCTTGCCTCACCTGCTTTTATCGCCACCCACCCTTTTCATTTCTTGCGGGCGAGCAAAAGCATTTGGCTTCCAAGGAACTCCTTGCAAGCGCCCATCGTAAGCCGGTTGAAAAGCTCTTGTTTCGGACCAATTGCGATTCGCATGTCCTCGCGCTCGACCACGAAGGAGGCGTCTGTCAGCATCCTCTTGAATGACTTGGTTGTAAAGAAGCGCAAGTGCGTTTGATCCATGATGCCTTGAGAAGTGTACTTCCAATCCCCCTTGAAAACAAGGTCGCGCCATACTCTCCAATACCGAACATTCGGGACACAACACAATACCCGCCCGCCATCCTTGAGCCAGCCGTGGATTTGCCGAAGAACTTTGCCCGGATCCTTCAAGTGCTCCAACACGTCTCCACAAATCACCAAGTCAAAATACTTGTCATAGCTCAAGCTCATCTCTTCAACATCCCCAACATGAACCTGTTTGTAATGCTTCCTCGCCGTCGCCGCTGCCGGTTCAAAAATCTCCACCCCGGTCATTTCAACCGCCCTTTTCGATTCCAACAGCGCCTTTCCAACCGCTCCTGCGCCACAGCCCACATCCATCACCACACTCGGTCCATCTGGCACCAGGTGAAATAGAAATCGCTTCTCCTGGTTGTAATAATCACCTCTTGGGTCTTCAAAAGCGTTGTTTTTCATTTTTTGGGTTTTGATGGATGAAATTCTGGAGCAAACGCTCTCCCTCCGGCCACCGGGGTTGCAACGCGCGGGGAAGCAATGTGCAAAAATATAGCCCGACGGATTTGACTGCCGAATCTGGCCTCTTGCACAAACGAATGGCTGCCTTGAATTGTTGCCGGGCATCCTGGGTCTTTGCCGCCCACATTAGGTACTTGCCGCAATTGCGCCTTCGTGAGGCATGGACCGCCCTAAATGCATGGTACAAATCGGGGCTGGCCTTCGCCTTGTATATTTCATCCAGTATTTTGAAAACGTCCACCACCAGGACCGACATCCTCAGCCGGTTTGATGACAACGTGGATTCGCCGATTCTATACGCGGCGAGCCTTGCAGTTGTATGGGCGACAGGACCCAGAAGAGGAAGCGAGTTGTGGAAAAACGTGTCGTCCGCAATGGTGACCCGGAAGGGTTCGGGGCCGAGTTGCGACATCACACTTTTCCGAACGCAACAGCAACTCATTTGAAAACTCAATGGAGTTTCATTGTATCGCGTGACGAAAATCGCCGGCTGAATCAATTCACCATTGCTCGGTTGGGATCCCGCCCCTTTTGGCCACTCGAAATCGCCAAGTCCCACGATATTCTCGTGCTCTGTGAACCAGGCGACAGCGTCCGGATATTCTTGAATCATTTTCTCCTGCGCCTCCAAATAGGCGGGATGCCAAACGTCGTCCGCATCGAGAAACGCCAGAACGTCTCCCTGAGCCTGTTGGCACAAGAAATTTCGCGCATAGGCAACCCCGTGGTTTGCGTTCTGGAATACACGGACGCGGGGTTTGTACGCTTCCAGAACGACGGAAGTCTCATCCGTGCTTCCATCTTCAAATAGCAAAATCTCGCTTGGTTGCGCCGTTTGTGAGAGAACCGAATCGAGCGTCGCCTTGATGGTCGCCGCGGCATTATAGGCAGGGATAAGGACGCTGATTTTCATGCTTTGCCACGGCCAACCGCAGGCGAAGACGTCTGCAGAGAGCCGGCGAATTTGGCCGTGTTGCGCGCGGATGAGGGCCATCTGGGCTGAAGGAACGACGGAAGCCAGCTTGCAGCCCATATTGTCAATGATTTGCCGACAGACGAGGGTTGGCGACAGTTCGCAATGGATCGGAGCAACTGATACCTAGCCTCCTCAGCCCTGCCTGCGCTTAAAAGCGCCTTTGCATAACGTCGGCGCTTGACCGCATAAGCTGCCGGGAACGCTTTGCGCAGTCCTCTGATACCGCATTTTTGAAACGCCGGCTCCAGTTTCTCAAACGCCTTCATCCACTGTGAAAGCATCTGGAACGGATTGGCGGAGAAGGACCCCTCGCTCATCCTGTAGGCCACCAAAGGCGACTTGAAAAACACAATCCCGCCAAGCAGCGAGACCTGATAGAAAAGATAGGAATCATCAACGCCACTGAATTGAAACGGCTCCGGCCCCAGCCGGTTCATGGCGGACTTCCGAACACAGGCAAAGCTCATCGATCCAAACAGGCCGGTCGTGACGTTATACCTCTTGAAGAAATCCACCTGGTTGATCCATTCCGCGTTGGCGCGATCCGTATCCGGCTCCTTGTTCCACACATAGTCCGCGCCTGTGAAATCAACGTGGTTAGAAACAGAAGCCAGGGCTTCCGGATACTCTCGCATAAGCGTTCGCTGCACTTCGAGATATTTCGGGTGCCAGAGGTCATCATTGTCCAGGAACGCGAGGATTTCCCCCTTCGCCATTTCCACCAACCGGTTGCGGGTGAATGCCACGCCGTGGTTTTCCTGGCGCACAATCGTGATGCGGTCGTTAAACCGCTCGATCCTGTCCAGTGTGTCGTCCGTGCCGCCATCCCATAGAACGATGATTTCATCCGGTTGGACCGTCTGCCGGAACACAGAGGTCAGCGTGGCCTCAATCGTCCTGGCGGCATTATACGTCGGAACAAGAACACTGATTGTCATGGCTGATTAGTGAATGATCATGATACGCAAGCACAGATCTCCGACATTTTAAAAATACCCTTTGGCTCGTCAATAAATTGACGATGCCACAATTCCAAAACCAGCAGTGAGAAAACCTCCTTGGCGAACTTGCCGTCGCGGGAATTCGCTTCCAGCAAGCGGATTATTCCCACCTTTTCAAAATAACCGCGGGACAAACAACGATCGGAAAGCAGCACATCCCCAACCCGCGGCTTGAGTTGGGAGCGCAACCACGATTCGTAAGGCACCGGGAATCCCGCCTTTTTCCGCCGGATGACCTCGGGCGGAAGCACCCCGGCAAAGGCGCTTTTCAAAATGCGTTTGGTCTCCCGCCCGCGCACCTTGAAATCGGGCGGCAAAGACGCGGCAAATTCCAGCACGACATGGTCCAGCAGCGGCACGCGGAGTTCAAGGGAGTTGGCCATGGTCATTTTATCGGCCTTGACCAGCAGATCGTCCGGCAGCCAGGTCTTGGTGTCCACATACAACATCTGGTTGAGCAGGGATTCATCGTTGACGTTCCGCGTCAGGTTCAGGATGAATCCCGCCGCGGCGACGGATGCGGTGTTGTTCAGAAATTCAGGAGTGAATAACTGCCGGGCGTGGCGATTGAAAAAAAAAGTCGGACCTGAAGTGCGGCTAAAATACTGTGAGGCTAGGGTTTGGCCCAAGGCATTGCCGTAGCGTTCGACCCGCCTGTCCCCGGAAAGGCGGCCTGCCAGCGCCGCCCCGGCCCCCGCCATCCGGGCAAAAGGACCTGCTGTGGCGCCGATTTGCTCCAAGCGCAGCATGTTTGGGTAGTTTGAATAACCGGCGAAGGCCTCATCACCGCCTTCCCCTGACAACAAGACCTTGACATGGTTGCGCGCCAATTTTGAAACATAATAAAGAGCCACTGCAGGCGGTTCGCACACCGGTTCTTCCATGTGACTCACGTAAGCAGGCAGAAAGTTCCAGAAATCCTCCGGAGTAATGCTGATATCGAAATGCTCGGCGCCAAATTTTTGGGCCGCCAAGCGCGCATAGGGCCGTTCGTCCACGACTTGGTCGCCATCAAATCCCACCGTAAAAGTTTTGATCCGCTTGGCCGTGCCTTGAACGGCAAAGCTCAACACCGCCGACGAATCCATCCCGCCGCTGAGCAAAATACCGACAGGGACATCCGCCATCATGTGGTCGCGCACGGTCGAGGCAAGCAGGCTGCGCAATTCTTCAACGGCGGTGTCAAAAGGCTGGGACCATCGCTCCTTGGTGAACCGCAAATCCCAGTACTGGCCGATGGTGGCCTGGCCGTTCTCCACAACCAGACTGTGCCCGGGGAGGAGCTTTTTGATTGACCGGAATAAAGTGTCTTCACCGGGAATATAGTAAAAGGAGAGAAACTCACGGATGGCCGCAGGATCAACCACGCGAGGCACGGCGGCGTCCGCAATGATCGCCTTGAGTTCCGATGCGAAATAGAATGCCTGGCCGGTCTGGCAGTAATAAACCGGCTTGATACCCACGCGGTCCCGGGACAGGAACAGCCGCCGGCGGTTGGCATCCCAGATGGCAAACGCAAACATCCCGCGAAGCTCACGAACACATTCCTCCCCCAAGTCCTCGTACAAATGAATAATGACCTCGGTATCGCAATGAGAGCGGAAGATGTGTCCCTTTGCCAGGAGGCGGTCGCGCAATTCCTTGTAATTATAAATCTCCCCGTTGAAAACGATCCAAACGGTTTCATCCTCGTTGCACATCGGTTGCGAGCCGGTCCCCAGATCGATGATGGACAAGCGACAGTGGCCCAAGCCGATGTTGCCATGCAAATGGATTCCCTGTCCATCTGGACCACGGTGGGCAATGGGATTGAGCATCGCTTGAATATCGGATCGTTGGATCCGGGCATCCGGAGCGAAGAGTAACTTGCCGGCAATACCGCACATATTAGAGTTCTTCGTCGATTTTTGACACCTGCCTAATTGCTCCTGATTGTCCACAAACTGCTGCGCAGGGTCAATCGGCGGATTTGTTGCTCCTGAAAGTACCTTATAAACTCCTCGTCCTCAACTTGGGGGACTCTCTTGATATAGCCACTCAAGAACCCCGCCATCAACCCTATTGAACTAATCGCGTACGGCTTGCAGATGAAGCGGCGGATGCACTTGAAAAACATAAAGAGGGGATGATAGCCAGCGGTGTAATTGGCAAGTCCATTTTTAAACCAGTCCTTCCACACGCCCTGAGCCTGGCCGGCCGGGCGGTGGTGGTGGATCCGAATATCCGGAAAGCTATAGGTGACCCAGCCAAGCATGTTGGCCTTGACCTCGTCCACCGTGTCCCAGCCAGGAGCGCGAATCAGCCCGCCAATTTGCTCCCAGCATCGCTTCCGATAAATCTTTGTGGCACCCCTCACGTGGAAGGCTGGGTCAACGGTTGACTCCGGAATAAGCTGTCCGCTAACTTCTTTGCAAACCGTTCCGCCTCCGATGCCAAGCTTTGGATCCTTCTCAAAGCGGGCGAAGCATCGTTCGAAGTAATCTGGGGAAAACGACAGGTCGCCATCCAGTTTGATAACAAATTCCCATTCGGCCACACCGATTTCAGTAAAGCCGTCGTAAAAGGCGTCGATGACGCCGCCGCCAGGCTTGCGATAACCGCGATCTGCTCGATCCACTATGCGTATCCAGTCAGATTGAGCGGCAGCCTTTTTCGCAACCTGACCAGTTCCATCGGTGGAGCCATCATTGACGATTACCATAATCGTCGGGCGCAGCGTCTGGCTGCGGACCGATTCAATGGTAAAGTCCAGAAAATCCTCTTCGTTGCGAACTGGACAAATGATGACATAAGGGAATGTGCTCACTTGCTTGGACGGCTACCAATGGTTAGCAGGGTGCCAAGGGTGTTGCGATCAGCCAGGAAGGACTGATGCTCAATTTTTTCCTGGAAGAAACCGAAGGTCCCAAATCCAAACCGGTCCTTGTTTTGCGCGACAAACTCCAAAAAAGGGCGAAGGCTTCTCTCGTTGAGTGAATTGAAGAGTTTGGAGTGGCCGATCAAAATGAAAGGCAAATCGTCGGTCATGCCCGTGGTCTTGCGCTCCGCCCGATGCAGCGCGCGGATCAATTGCCTGCCGGTGCATTGATTAAAATCCGCCTTCCATGCGTGTTTTCTTGTGACCTGAGACAATCTGCCGGCCAAACCGGACGGACGAACCGGGCTTGTCAGGCCGAAGGAGGCATGGCCCGAAGGCGGGTGGTCAACACGATGCCGCGCGCTTTGCGCGAGCCGGTAAACTCGATTGGGCGCAAGAAACGCCCCGATCCAACGCTTCTCTGAATAAATGGGGAATTCCCATAATCGGCTCCGATTATCCTGCAAGCACAGGTCCTCTTCGCTCGCCAGCCAGGGAACAATCTCGCTCTGGGCCTTGGAATAATCGAACGTCACCAACCCGGTGCGGCGGCCATATTTGAATATGGAGGTGTCAATTTCAATCTCGTTGTCCACAAGGGCCTTCACCACGTTTTGGGACGGGCTGACGGACCAATTGGCCGCGCGAAACGCGATGCAACGATAGGCGGAATTGACCGGCTTGAGAATGGATTCCAGGAACTCCCTGCCTTCCTTGATCATCCCGGACATTCGATCCAGACTGAGCCGCGCGAAATCGTATTCCCCCCAGTCCTGGACCCATTGGCGCCCGTTATGGGTCGCATTGAAGTAGGAGGAATGAATGTGCAATTGCACATCATGCCCGCGCGCAACGGCCTCTTGCAATTGGGAGACAATATCCTGGTAGTGGTAATCATCCCTTTTCTGCTTTTCGGCGTATTCCTTGAATTTTAGAATTTCCGCAATGTCAGCCATGATCGTCAGTTTGGCCCCGTAATTGTCAAACAACCGCAGCAGGCGCCCCGTCGGCTCAGTCATCAGCTCGCGCGGGCAGCCTTCCCCGTTCCCATGGATCTCATAATCGAGAGTGAAGATGACTTTTAACATGCCTGTCGGTGAATCAGGAGAGGTGGCGCTGACGGATGATCTGATCTTGCTCAATAAGAGCCTCAATAATTCTTGCCGAGGCATTTCCGTCCCAGAGGGGAGGAATCCGGCCCTTCTCCTTCCCGGCGCTGAGAATCTCTTCAATATCGGCCGACAGCCGGCTCAACTGCGTCAGCCGGTTACTGCCCAGGGTGATCGTGACCGGTCGTTCGGTGTTCGGGCGCAAAGTCAGGCAGGGCGTCTTGAAAAACGTGCTCTCCTCCTGAAGCCCGCCGGAGTCGGTGAGGATCAACCGGGCGTTTTGCGTCAGGCAAATCGAATCGTAGTAACCGATGGGCTCGAGCACCTTGAACATGCCGTTGCTGGCCGGCATAATTCCGAATTGCGCGAGCATTTTTCGCGTCCGCGGGTGCATGGGGAACACCACAGGCAACCGATGCGCCAGCTTCTCCAAATTAACAATAATTTCGCCCAGGCTGTCCTTGTCATCCACGTTTGCAGGGCGGTGCAGGGTCACATAAGCAAAGAATTTGCTGTGCAATCCGAGATCCTTCATAATGGGACTGCTCTCCGCCTTGGCCAAATTGGCGGAAAGGGTGTCTATCATGACATTTCCAACCAGCTTGATTTTCGACTCCGCAACCCCTTCGCGCTTGAGGTTTTCGTCCGCATCGGAGGACGGCGTCAGGAGAAGGTCGGCCAGGGCGTCTGTCACAATGCGGTTTATCTCCTCGGGCATCGTCCGGTCATAACTGCGGAGTCCTGCTTCGACATGGGCAACCTTGATGCCCATCTTTGCGCAAACCAGCGTGCAAGCCATCGTGGAATTGACATCACCCACCACGATGACCCAATCGGGAGCCTGCGCCAGGCAGACCTCTTCAAATTTGCACATGACATTGGCTGTTTGCAGGGCGTGGGAGCCTGAACCTATGCCCAAATTGATGTGCGGGGCTGGAATGCCCAGCTCCTGAAAAAATATATCGGACATTTTCTGGTCGTAGTGTTGTCCGGTGTGAACCAACTGCCAATCCAGATAGACCCCGCCCTTGCCGCGACCGGCATTGTGGGCTTCGGCCGCTTTGATCAACGGGGCCACCTTCATGAAATTCGGCCTGGCCCCGGCAATGACGAGCAATTTGATGGCAGGCGATTGGGTCATGATGAATAAGCCTGGTATTTGGCCCCGACTCAATTATACCCCCGCATGATTGCGGCGCTGCCCGCCAGGTCCTCAATGGTGTTGACAATATGGCGGAGGGTCTCGCTGGACTGCCCGTTGGAGTTGGCCGGCGGCGGACGTTTTTCCAACCGGATTTTCACGGCAAGTTCCGCCGCGGATTTAATCAGAATCAAGCGGCCCGTTTGCTCGAGGTGCCGGTCAATCGCCCCGATGGCGCCCAGAAAGATACTGTACACTGGAACCCCGAGGGCGGTTGCCTCCCGATTCATCGTGCCACCGCCGCTGACCAACAGGTCGGAATGCCAGATCAAATTCAGGCCGCCCACAACGGCAGGTGGAATCACCGTTTTATTGTTCTCGAACCAACGGGGCCAATGGCTGCGAATGAACTCGCTTTGATGCTGATTTCGAGGAAGGAGTACGAGCCGGGTCTTGGGGGATTGGCAGGCGTAATCCATAAAACTGGTAAAGAGTTTTTCGCTCTCAGGGTTGTGATAATGCGCCTCCGTCGCGGGTGGGCGAACGGTGACAATCACATCCGATTGGCTCAAACCCAATTCCTGCAAGATGCTGTGATTCGGGTGGAACTTCCAGACATAGGCATCCTCTTTTATTCCCGGATAGCGGAAAATGTGCTGGTGATCACGGCATAGCACCTCGTCTGGTATGACCGAGGGCACCATCTCCCAGGTTGGGCGCATCAAGGGCGGGTATTTGGCATACTCATAATCGGCCAAAAGGAGGCTGGGAATGCCCAAGGCATTGCTGATAATAATTTGTGAGCGCGCGCCGTGAGAAAGGCTCAAGGCCGGCTTCTCCCGCAAAGCGAACGGAGCCAATTGCATCGCCCGGATCAGCAGCCCGGCCACCTTCAACCCCGGATTCTTGCCGTAGTGCCGGCCCACTCGCGTGTAAGAGAGCTTCATTTGATCGGCAAGTTCGCACACCTGAAAAGCGTCCCGCGCCGTTACGAACACAGGATAGCCCCGTGACCGCAATTCATCCATAATCGGCTCGAAAAAAACAACGTGCGGCGTGTTGTCCAAGTCGATCCAAATTTTCGGCTTTGCTTTGACGACGGCCTTGTTAAGTCGTTCAACGCCAGCCATGTCCATCCCGCGCGGCTGGTCACGTGCCAGGGATGACGGCGCGGCGATTTTCTTTTCGAGAAGGTTTTGCACCAGCCCGCCGAAATGAACTTCTTCCAAGTCCCAGCAATGTTTTTTGTACACTTCCCGTCCCCGCTCCATTATTTGTTGCAATGGCGCTGGATGTTGAGCGGCCCACTCTATTTTTGCGGCCAGATCGTCGACGTTCCCCGCCTCAAAACACAAAATATTTTCGTCAGTAAAATAGTCCTTGATGCCTTTTGTCCGGGGCACAAGCACCGGCTTGTTCATGGCCAGACATTCAAAGATGCGCGTCGGCATATTGATCTGCGTGAATGGACTCAAGCGGTTGGGAATCAAGCCCAAATCTATCGTGGTCAGGGCTTGGGCAATTGCCTGCAAAGACTTAAAACCCTTGTACTGCACGGCATCTTGCAATCCCAGGTCCCGCACGACTCTCATCACACCATCCATGTAATCCGACGGACTGCCGTAAATATGCAATTGAATGCCAGGCACCTTCTCAACAACCTTGGCCATGGCATGAACCGCCAAATCCAATCCGTGACGCTCCACCAGGAGACCATGATACATCAGGGTGAACGATTTCTCCCTGGCTATTTGTGGCTGGAAAACGCATGTCTCAGGATTGAAAAACCTCTGGCTCGGCGAGTTCATGACGATGTCAGTCTTCTGCGGCGGGCAACCTCGGGAAATGAAAAGGTCCCTGAAGGCTGTGTTTGGCGTCAGCACAAGATCAGCAAAGGCGATGCTCCGTCTTTCCATGAACTTGAGCCATCGCAACAGCCAATGATCTTCAGCAAGGCCATAAATGGTGCGGAACAACTCCGGCATGGGATCATGCAGATCCAGGATCACCTTGGCCCCGCGCAGGCGCGGCAGCCAGGCGCTGAACACCAGGCAATCCGGCATGTTATGCACATGCACCAGCCGATAGCGCCTTCTCAGGGCCAGGGTTGACAAAAGAAGAAACGAAGCGGTCCAAAACCAAGCGTATTGAAAGGCATAGACAATCTTCCCGGACCTGCGCCGGCGCAATGGGATTTTGTAAACATTGACCCCGTCGATTTTTTCGCTGAGCTTGGAGCCCCTCTCCTCACCGATGGAGATGACATCAACCTCCATGCCCCGCTTGACCAGGGCTTCAGCCTCTTCTCTCGGCCGCGCGTCTGAAGCATAATCGCCGTACAAAATGACCGCCGCCCGCATCGACTTAAACGGCTGTTTGGCGGGCGATGCCGGCATGAAGCACTGATCCACAAAGGCACATTTCTGCGCCGGTCTTTCCGCGACCGGCGCGTGCTTGTTCCGATGCCAGGCAGCCAGATCCTTCGGCAACACATGCCAATATGCCCCGGGATATCGCTCGGCCACGTGCTTCAGAAAGCTTTCATAAAACTCCACCGGATAAGTGCGCTTTGTGGCCCGTTCCCCCGCAAAGCAAAGGTAGTCCGGATGCACATCGATCAGAGCCATGCCCCGGTTCCGGGCGATCCAATCCAGTTTCTGAAACCAGATGTTGGGCGAAGTCTCTCCGAGCAATAGGAACAGTGTCGAATCTTGTGGCAGTGTATAAGGCAGTTCCAGATAGCCTTTACCCGCCCCCTGGGAAACCCAAAAAGGAAAGATCGTCCCTATATTGTCGGGCTGGGGCTCATAGGGATCGGTGTCGAAAGTCGAAGCGTCATATTGGATGTCAAGATCATGCAGCCATTCCAAGTTATGCAGCATGAAGCCGGAACGAAAACCCACCGCGCCCCACTCTTTGAGGTGCTGATTAATCTGAAGGGCCTTCTGGGTGAATGCCAGTCGGCTTTGATAAAGCCTCCCGTCGTGATGCAAATCATGGATGCCGGTTTCAAATCCATTGCGAGTCAGACACTCCCTCAATTCACGACCGATCCGATAGTCTCCTTCCGGGATGAAATTGAATGAGGAACGAAAACCGTATTTCATTTCCAATTGCATCAATTGCCGGCACTTGCCAACCCCCGTTGGCCCCTCCACGTCATGCGTCAGGACAAAAGCGAATTGCTTGTCGTGTGGCCAGCCGGGCCAGCCGTCTGGCGGCCGTTCCGAGCCGGGCAGAATCGGCCAAATGTCCCCCGAATGCCTGCGTTGCCGCCGGGCAATCCACTTGCGTACAATCTGCCGCGCCCCCGCAGGGATCAGAGGCTTGAGATCGTAATAGAGTCTGTTTCGAAACCCGGGCATGGCAGGGCTATCGTGCTAAAGCTCCTGGTGAAGCCGTCGCGGCAGGTAAGAACGGTTTTTGTTCAGGACGATTCCCACGTTCGTTTTCGTCTCCGAGAGCATGGATGCGGCGCGTTTGGCAACCTCGCGATCGGTCTTCTCAGACTCCACCACCAGCAGCACCATATCCATGAACCGGGCCAGCTTGGGCGTGATGCTGATCTGGCTGACGGGCGGCATGTCGAAAATAATGTAATCGAAATCGCTGGCCTTCATCTTGGGCAGCAAATGATTGAAGCGTTTGGGCAGGATGCGGGGCAGATTGGAGTCGTTTTCCTGCTCCTTGGCCACGTAGAGATTGTCCTGCACCATGGCGCCCTCGCGCTTCTCCTTTTCCAACACCTCATCCAGGCCGCAAGCCAGCTTCCCCTTGTAGAAGTGATGGGCCTCGCCCTCGCGAACGTTCATATTGACAAGCAATACATTGCCTTCGCCCGTTTCGGAAAGGCTTGAAGCCAGGCCGACGGCCGTGCTGGTGACACCGGCGCCCGCGCCACAGCTTGTCACCGCCACCAATTTGGGCTTGTGCGTCAGGTTAATCATCTCAAAGTAGGTCATCAGCCGGTCGCGCAGGGTTTCGTAAAAAGGCTGCAAGGCGTGGCTTTTCTCCCACACCGCAAGCGCGCTGCCCGCGGGCGGCGCGGCCTGCGCGTCGCCCGCTTCTCCGGCCTTGCCGGGCGGAAGCGCCCTCTTTTTTTCCTCCCTCCGGGCCTGGCGTCCGCCCGTTCCGTTTGTGGCGGGAATAGAGATGAAAAAGGGCAGGCCGAGCGTGGCCTGGACCTCCAACGGATGCTTGAGCGAGCGATCCAGATACAGCTCAATCAGGAACGGCAGCCCAAAAGCAAAGGCAAGACCTCCAAACAAAATCCCCGCAACCATTTTCATGAGTTTGACCGTGTTCTGTGCCGGGGGAGTGGGGTATTCCACCACGTTGATATTGGAATTGCCCAGTGCCTCATTGGCGCGGCTTTCTTCCAGCCGTCTCGAATAGTAGGAAAATTCGGCCGACCGCAACTCCTTGTCCCGCTGCAATTGCGAAATAGTGCCTTCCTGTCCGCTCATCAGCTCGGCGTTGCTCCGCACCTCGGCCAGTTCATTGGTGAGAACCTTGATCTTCGCCGCCAGGGCGTCTGCTTTCCTGATTTCCTCGTTCAGCGCAACCATCGGATCCTCGGCGGAGGTGGCCTGCGTTCCCGTTGCCCTCCTCTCGATGGATTTCATGGCCGCGAGGCCGGGATATTTGGTCTCCAACTGCCTCTTCAGAGCCTCAGCGCGGGCGACTTCACCCTGCTTGGTTTGAACAAGGGAATTGTTGGTGGTATAGCGCAAAAGCAGCTCCTGCTCCTGCGATTGAAAGTCCCTCAATTGTTGGCAAATCTTCTGGTAAGCATCAACGCTGTCGGGGGGGGGCGGCGCCGCCAGATCGGCGGAAGCCGCGGCGTTGGTGGCAACGGCTGTGGCTGCTTTGGGAAGAAGATTCTGCATGTCGCGTATCGTTTGCTGGGAGCCGGCCCATTCCGCTTCGGCGTCGTATATCTGCTGCTGGATTCTTGCTGTCATGTCTCCCAATGATTTTTTACTGTCATCAAGCGATATGATGTTGGCCCTGAATTTTGCCTCGCGCAATTGGGTTTCGGTGTCCTCCAATTTATGTTTGACATCATCGGTTGCCCGCATCAAAAACTCGTTCCACTCCGGGCGGTGGATCTCGTTGTGCCTTTTTAGATAAGTCTCAATGATCTGCCCCAGGATCGGTTGCACCATGTCCGGATCCGGGTGAAAGAAGATGAGAGTAATCACGTCGCTGCTTTTTCCCACCTCAGGCATCAGGCCCTTTCTAACCAGGCTGGCGGCCTGGGTCCGGTTGGTCCCGCCCCCCGCTCTGGCCAGTATCTTGGCGGGGGTCAGAACATCCGCCACGGTATTGGCCAGGTCCAGGCTGGTCAGAATCTCCACCTCGGAATTAATGATGGTCTCCCCGCGCGATTCCGTGGAGGTCGATTGAGACTCATTTGCAGTTTGGTCCGGCGGTTTGGTTTCTTTGACATACTTGATGAGCAACTTGGCTTCCGACTGGTAGGGCACGGGGTAGAGGAACCGCGTACAGATGGCGGCCGCGACCGCCACCAGCGACAAAATAAGGATGAGCCATTTGTGCCGAAAGAGAATGTAATAGACATCGCCCAAGGTAAGGCTGGGCGATGGCGGGGGGGCTTGCTTTGGAGTCATACGTTATAAAATGGAATATTTCACGATAAATGGAATATTTCACGATAAATGGAATATTTCACGATAAATGGAATATTTCACGATAAATGGAATATTTCAGGAAATTTCAGGATATTTCAGGATATTTCACGATAAATGGGGGTATAGAATCCGGCCGGCCAGACGCAGCAGCGGCGGCGGCAGCAGCGCAAAAACCCGGTTAAACCAGCCTTCCGCGCGGTCCGCGTCGCGGACAAATTGCCCCGCTGAGAAATCATACCGGCAATATGCCACGGTTTCCTCGGATGCACCCAACGAAAGTTTAAAACGCCGCAGACCTTCGTTGGCCAAGGAAGTGCGGCCCAAGTGCAATTCCGCAGCCCCCCGATCCGCATAGTGCTTCATGGCGGCCCACATCATCAGGTTGTTCGGCCTCATTTGTTGAAAGGAGTAGTCAGACGCTCCAAATTTGTAGAGCGCCCGCCGGTCATGACAAAAAAAAACCCCCGCCGCCAGCGGCTGGTCCTTCAACCGCGCGGTTGCAACAAATCCCTGGCCCCCCTCGATGATGTGGCGCTGAATGCTCCGGAAAAATCGGAACGGTTGCGGCGGCAGCCCGTGACGGCGGCGCGTCCGGCAATGCAGCGCGTAAAAAGTTTCCATCGCCTCCAAACTGCCGCTGAAATCGACCCGCAAGCCCGCTGCCTCGGCTTTGCGGATACCGCGCCGGATGGCGCTGTCCAGCCGGTTAAAAAGCCCGTCGGCTCCGGCGGAGAGATCGATCACATGGGCATAAAACCCCAGTGAAGGTGACGCGCCAACCCAACCTTCACCCGGGCTTCGGCACTCAAAATATTTCCATCGTCGTTCATGGCCCGAGTCCATGCCCGCCTCATACAGAGACCTGGCGTCCAGCTTCCCACTATTGAGCGCGGGACAGAAATCCGTGAAAGGCAGTGAAACACCGCGGCGCCCTGTCCACGGGCTGGAGACTTCCATGATGGGAACCAACCCTGCGAGTTGCCGGCCTTCGAAACGGCAGATATAAACCGGCCTGTGTCCGTAAGTTTGCTGAAGCACGCGCGCCCAGCCGCTTCCATGGAAAATGGATGCCCGCGGATGGGCCGCCAACAGCGAATCCCATTCCGGGCATTGCAAGGGATCAACCACGACGGGCGCCCCAGAGGGGCACGGGTCGGAGGTTCGCCTGGCTTTTTCATCTTGGGCCGGCGAAATCATTTTAAACAATTGCTGACCGGCCTTCGGCCGCTGATGCACATCTTCAACTCATCCGCCACCGCGTGGATTTGCGCGTGGCTCAACTCGGGAAACATGGGCAGCGAGAGAAATTCCTCCGCGCATGTTTCCGCAATCGGGAAGGAACCTTTTTTGCAACCCAGGAAACTGTAGGCCTCCTGCAAATGCACCGGGATCGGGTAATGAATGGCGCAGGTGATGCCCTTGTCGGCCATGGCTTGAAGAACCTGATCGCGGTTCTGGACCCGCACGGCATAGACGTGATAGACATGGCGTCCCTCAGGCGACTCGAACGGAGTGATGATTTCCTCCGCGCCGCCCAGCAACTGATCGTAACGCAGGGCGTGCGAATGACGCTTGACGTTGCCCACGTCCAAATGCTTGAGCTTGACACTCAGAACGGCACCTTGAATTCCGTCCATCCTGGCGTTCCACCCGATTTTTGAATGATGGTATTTGCGGTGCTGGCCGTGATCGCGCAAAACCCGGATCTTTTCGGCTAATTCCGGGTCGCCGGTCACAACGGCGCCCGCTTCCCCAAACGCGCCCAGGTTTTTGCCGGGATAAAAGCTGAAACAGCCGGCCACCCCCATGCTGCCGGCTTTGCGCCCCTTGTAGAGCGCGCCGTGCGCCTGGCAGGCGTCCTCCACGACCGGGATGCGGCGCCGGGCGGCGATTTCAAGAATCGGATCCATGTCGGCGCACTGGCCAAAGAGCTGAACGGGAATAATGGCTTTGGTTCGGGGTGTAATGGCGGCCTCGAGCAAGTCCGGATCGAGGGTGTAAGTTCGCTCGTCAATATCCACGAACATCGGTTCCGCCCCGCAGAAACTGATGGCTTCCGCCGTGGCCATGAAAGTGCTGGGCACGGTGATGACTTCATCACCCGGGCCGACGCCCAGCGCCAGCAAACTGAGCCAAAGAGCATCCGTGCCGTTGCCAACCCCGACGGCAAAGGCCGAACCACAGTATTGGGCAAAATCCCGCTCGAACGCGGCCACAAAAGGGCCGCCGGCAAAGGCATTGCTGTCAATGACGTCGCGGATGGCGGCGTCGAGTTGTGCGCGCAAGGGTTGGTGGTGGGCCTTGAGGTCCAGGAATGGAACTTTCATAAAAAACAGACTTAGACGGCGACCGGCCCGGCCTTTTTCAGGACGCGGGCGGGATTACCCGCCACGACCGCGCCGGCGGGAACGTCCCGGGTCACAACGCTGCCGGCGCCGATCATGGCGCCAGGCCCAACGGTGATGCCGCATAACAGTGTCACACCGGAACCGATCGACGCGCCCCGTTTGACGTGAGTCGGAATGCACTTCCAATCGGCCTCGGTTTGCAAGGCGCCATCGTCATTGGTGGCCCGGGGATAAAGGTCATTAATAAAAGTGACATTATGCCCGACAAATACATCATCCTCCAAAATCACCCCTTCACAGATGAAAGTGTGGCTGGAGATTTTGCAGCGGGAGCCAATGCGGGCGCCTTTTTGAATCTCAACAAAGGAGCCTATTTTCACGTCATCCCCGATCTCGCAGCCGTAAAGATTGGCGAAGGCGAAGACACGGACGCCCCTGCCCATTTTCACATCGGGAGCAATCCGCTGGTAGAGCGGGAGTTGAGACATGATGCCGGACGCGCCTAGAGACCGATGCGGGTAGCCGGCTGCGTGGCCGGGATGGGCCACTTGGAGGTTCTTTGCTTGCCGTTCCTGCCGTTGGAATGAGGCAGGCCGTCAGCGGGGGCGGGTAGGGAGGAGGGATAAGGAGTCAGTTCCACAGGACTGCCGCCCAACTTCAAGGATTCGGAGGAAACCTCCAGGATCCTGACCAATTCCAGCCCTTTTTCCCCGCTGGTCAATGGTTCTTTGCCGTTCTGGATGCAGTCCAGGAAATGCTGACACTCGGTTTTGAGGGGTTCTTCCTGCTTGAGGTAAGGGGCGTATGTATCACCGTAATGATACGCGTAATGAAACTCCGCAAAGGTATCGTAGTGCGGCGGCCGCTCGACGCGCGCGTCAAAAATCCTGATCTTTTCCTGCTGGGCCACATCGTCATAAACGACCATGCGCTTGCTGCCCACGATGGTCATTTCCCGGACTTTGCGCGGATCAAGCCAACTGCTGTGAATGATGGCCGAGCGGTCTTTGCGAAAACTCAGGCTCATGGAAGTAACGTCTTCCACGCCGGGAGTGACGTGAGCGCTGCCGCGGCAGTTGACGCTGTAAGGCTGTTCTCCGAGCAAATGCAAAATGATGGAAATGTCGTGCGGGGCCAAATCCCAAGCGACGTTGATGTCCTTTTGGAACAGGCCGAGGTTAAGGCGGCGGGCGCAAATGTAACGCACCTCGCCCAGTTCGCCGCGATCCACGATCTCCTTGATCTTCCGAACGGCGGGCGAATAAAGGAAAGTGTGCCCCACCATGAGAACGACGCCCTGCTTTCGGGCCAGTTCCACCAATTCGGCGCACTGCGCCGAGGAGGCCGCCATGGGCTTCTCAATCAGGGTATGTTTCCCCGCCAGCAGGCTGGCTTTGGCCATGGGAAAATGCAGCTTGACCGAGGTGGCAATGGCAACGGCATCGATCCCGACGCCGTTGAGCATGTGGCCGTAATCCTTTTCGCCCTTGACTTCGGGATACAATGAAGAGAGGTGTTTGAGGCGGTCGTGGCTCAGGTCGCACATCATGTGCAGGTCGCAGTCTGGCAAAGACCGGAAATTGCGCACCAGGTTTGGACCCCAGTAGCCACAGCCAACCACTCCAACTTTGATTCGTTTCATATATTCTCGAATTTGCGAATTCCCGAACTATTTGACAGCAAGCAGGAAGCATGCCTTCCGCCCTGGCACGGGCTGAGTATTCACGGGGCAACTTTCACGCGCTTCTCGGAGTGAATAGGGTTCGTTTTGGCGCCGCCTATTTTCATTTCCCACACCAGGAGCAGGATGGCCGGAATCGTCAGGGCCATGATCTTGAGGTCGAGCCAGAGCGACTTGTTTTCCACATAGTAGAGATCCAAATTGATCTGCTGCTCGAAGGTCGTTTTGTTCTTGCCGCTGACCTGCCACAAGCCAGTCAGACCGGGCGGGGCTTCGCAGCGGCGTCTATGGCGGGGCAGGAACAAGTCGAACTCAAACGGCGTGCAAGGCCGGGGGCCGACCAAGCTCATTTCGCCGCGCAAAACGTTGATCAATTGAGGCAGTTCGTCCAAGCCAAGGGATCGGAGAAGCAGACCGCCGAAAATCAACCGCTTGTCACCGCTGCAATCCAGTTTCTTGGTGGGGTGGTTGGAAGTGATCAATTGTTTGAGATGGTCCTGGTGAACGGTGGTGTCCGCATCGATTTTCATGGTGCGGAATTTCAAACACATAAAGCGCTTGCCGAACGCGCCGACGCGCTGCTGACGGAAAAAGGCCGGGCCAGGTGAAACCAGCTTGATGAACAGCGCAATAAGCACGCCCAAGGGCACGATCAGGGGTAGGGCCAGCAGGATGCACAGGACATCCAGAGTGCGCTTCCACGACGGAAACGGCTTTTGCGCGGCAAGGGGCAACGAGCCTTGCTCCCCTTCGCGTATGGGATAGCTGATCCCGATTGAAGCCTCGTTTGGCTTTAGCATGTTAATTCGAAATAAACGGCCGAACCCAAAAACAGGCCCAGCCAGGGCCGCTCAAATCTCGCGTGCAAAGATTAAACTGCTCAATTGCATCCACTCTATCATCCTTCTTGCCTGATGTCCACTATTAACTCCAAAGCTCCGCACATGATGGTCGATGTCATTTCGCCATCTTTTTTCACTACTTTCCCCTTTTCCCATAAATCACTATCTTGATGAGACAGACTAACTCGCGGCGGCAACGTCCGCCGGGTCGCTCGTTGCCAGCAAAGGCAGAAGGTCGGCCACCCGCCGGTTCTCCAGCTTCAACGATTTTCGATCCACTTCTGTCAAAGTTACCCTGCCCAAGAAATCCAGCAGTATTTGTACCCTTTGCCCCGCTGATAATGCCCGCACCACCATTCCTGAGAATCCCAGGAAAGCCCCCTCGACAATGGTCACTTCAGCCCCAGGCACAACACCGTCTTGCACAATCATAGGCTGCTCAGACTCAAACCATTGCCTCAATTCATCTATCGCGCTGTCCGGCACCGCCGGAATCTTCTTCCCGAAATGCACCAGGCTGCTAATCCCCGTGACGTGGCGGATGTCATCCACCCCATTCTCAAGAATGCAACGAACAAAAATGTAACAGGGGAAAAGCGGTTCGACAACCCGCATCACGCCCCGCCGCGTGGCCCGCTCCAATCGCAAACGGGGATGGAAAACTTCCAAGCCCAAATTCTTGGTGATATTGGCCGCCGCGATATGCTCGTGCTTCGGCTTGGTTCTTGCGCAATACCATGCTGGATTTGAAATATGCATCAATTCGTAAGGCAAATCCGACTTGTGCCAATACTAGTTTTTAACTGAGCCCGCACCCGCCCGTTGTCCCTCATCCCCCGTCCGGCCGCTCTGAAGCCACGTGGCACCTCTGTCGCAATTCATAACAATTTTGCTACACAGCAACATTAATAGCCATAATGACTACAGTATATAAAACTGCTCGTCAAGTGCTTTTTGCACTGTTCCGTTCGAATTATTCCAACAATCGACACAGTAATTTACAGCAGCATCCATACCATGTCAATAGACTTAATCTTTTTTCTCCAAGTGCCCGCCAAAGCCAAACCGCATCGCTGACAACACCTTGTCCTGAAAATCCGCATTGCCGCGCGACATAAACCGTTCGTAAAGCGCCGTGGTCAGCACCGGAACCGGCACCCCTTCGTCGATGGCGGCCTTGATTGTCCACCGGCCTTCGCCCGAATCCGAGACGCGGCCGGCAAACTGGGTGAGCTTGGGATTTCCTGCCAGGGCCTCTGCTGTCAAATCGAGCAACCACGATGCGATTACGCTGCCACGCCGCCACACCTCGGTGATGTCGGCCAGATTGAGGTCGTATTGGTAATTGCCCGGATTGCGCAACGGGGTTGTTTCCGCGTCCGATTCGCTTTGTGTTTTTCCGATATTGGCATCGCGCAGCACGCCCAATCCTTCCGCGTAAGCGGCCATGAGGCCATATTCAATGCCGTTATGGACCATCTTGACGAAATGCCCGGCGCCATTCGGCCCGCAATGCAGATAGCCTTGCTCGGCCGTGCTGCCGGACTTGCCCCGCCCGGGCGTGCGGGGAATGTCGCCGATTCCCGGCGCCAGCGCGGCGAAAATGGGATCCAGGCGTTGAACCACTGCCTCCTCCCCGCCAATCATCATGCAATAGCCGCGCTCCAAGCCCCAGACGCCGCCGCTGGTCCCGACATCGACGTAATGGATTTTTTTCGACGCCAGTTCCCTGGCGCGACGGAGGTCATCCACGTAATAGGAATTACCACCGTCAATAAGAATACCCCCCGGGGAAAGGGAGGGGAGAATCCCGGCGATAGTCTGGTCTACCACTCCCGCCGGCACCATCAGCCAGACCGCGCGCGGTTTGGAGAGTTTCTTGGCCAAGTCGGCGAGCGAAGCGGCGCCAATGGCCTTTTCCCTGGCCAGGGCCTTCACGGCCTGGGGCGACCGGTCATAGACCACGCATTGATGGCCCTGTTTCATAAGACGCCGCACCATGTTGGCGCCCATCCGGCCCAGGCCGACCATTCCGAGTTGCATGATTGATTTCATGGCGTTCCTTTCCATTTCCGATAGCGTCGGATCAGGTTGTTCGTTGAGTCGTCATGTTTCAAGCGGGGTGGAGTCTTGCTTTCCAGTTCCGGAATGATGCGCTGGGCGAGCACCTTGCCCAGCTCGACACCCCACTGGTCGAAAGAATCGATGTTCCAAATCACCCCCTGCGTGAAAACGCTGTGTTCGTAAAGCGCGACGAGCTGGCCGAGCGTCGCCGGCGTGAGGCGCTCCGCCAGGATCATGTTCGACGGCCGGTTGCCCTCAAAAACGCGGTGGGGCACAAGCCAATCCGGCGTGCCCTCGGCTTTGACTTGATCGGCGGTCTTGCCGAAAGCCAGCGCCTCGGCCTGGGCGAAGACGTTGGCCATGAGGATGTCATGGTGGCGTCCCAACGGGGTGAGCGCATGGGCAAACGCCAGAAAGTCGCACGGCACAAGCCGCGTGCCCTGATGAATCAATTGATAGAAGGAATGCTGGCCGTTGGTGCCGGGTTCACCCCAGTAGATCGGGCCGGTCTGGTAATCCACGGTCCTCCCGTCGAGCGTGACATGTTTCCCGTTGCTCTCCATGGTCAACTGTTGCAGGTAGGCCGGGAAGCGTTTCAGGTATTGTTCGTAGGGTAGAACGGCCACCGTTTCCGCTCCCAGAAACTCATTGTTCCAGACCGCCAGCAGGGCCATCAGCACCGGCAGGTTTTTTTCAAACGGCGCAGTGCGGAAATGCTCGTCCATGGCATGAAATCCTTCCAGCATGGCGCGGAAGTGGTCCCGGCCGATGGCCAGCATCGTGGAAAGGCCGATGGCCGAATCCATCGAGTAACGCCCGCCCACCCAGTCCCAGAATCCGAACATGTTGGCCGTGTCAATGCCGAAGGCCGACACCTTGGCGGCGTTGGTCGAGACGGCCACGAAATGCCGGGCCACAGCACGCGCGTTCCCGCCCAATCCCTTGAGCAGCCAATCGCGCGCGCTTTCGGCATTGGTCATTGTCTCCAGCGTGGTGAAAGTTTTGGACGACACAATGAAGAGCGTTTCCGCCGGATCGAGGTCGCGGGTCGCTTCCACGAAATCGATGCCATCCACGTTGGAAACAAAACGGAACGTCAAACTCCGTTCGCTGTAATGGCGCAGCGCTTCATAAGCCATCACCGGGCCGAGGTCGGAACCGCCAATGCCGATATTGACAATATTGCGAATGCGTTTGCCGGTGTGGCCCTTCCATCCGCCGGAGCGGACGCGGTTGCAGAAGCCGGCCATCTTGTCCAGCACTGCATGGACTTCCGGCACGACGTTTTTGCCGTCCACCATAATGCTGGACCCCTTTGGCGCGCGCAGCGCGACATGCAACACCGCGCGATTTTCCGTAATATTGATCTTCTCGCCACTGAACATGGCATCGATGGCCGCCCGCAAGCCGGATTCCCCGGCCAACTCAAAGAGCAGCCGGAGCGTTTCGTTGGAGACACGATTCTTGGAATAGTCGAGAAACAGGCCCGCAGCCTGGGCGGTCATGCGCTGGCCGCGTTTGGGGTCGGCGGTGAACAGCTTGCGCAGATGCGCCGTCTTGATTTTTTTGCAATGAGACGCGAGCGCCTTCCAGGCGCTGCGTGTGGCGAGGGGTTTGACTGTGGGTTTCATCATGGGATTCTCTTGCCGGACGTGTCAGACATTCTCCGCTGACTCCGCGCTCCGTAAAGTTTCTCTGTAAATCCTCCGCTGTCAAGGAACGCCCGGCCCTGGCTTTCTAACTGGCGCTTCAGCAGGTAGGCGGCCTGGTTCACGGCACAGAGCATCGCGTTGCCGGCCAACTCCGGCGCGGCTTGCTCCACAAACTCGCTCAACCCGGCCAGCCCTTTCAACCGCACGCCGCCTGCCTTCGCAGGTGGCAGATTGGGCGCTTGGTCTTTCTCCAGACGCGCCCTCATGGCCAGCGCCTCGCGCGAGTCTTTGGGCCACACCCGCAAGGCGTTCTGCCTCAGGAAGCTCTCATAATCGCGCAGCAACTCGTCCGACAAACTGGCGCGGGCCACGTTGGTGAGCTTCATCTCGCTTTTGCGCGAAGTGGCCCCAGCGCCGCTGCCCTCGCTGATGTTCCGCACCCCGCTGCGCGCCGCCTGCACCATCTGGTCTGACATGCGCCGGTCATGGGGAAAGAACCGCCGGCAAAACACCACCGTGGCGTCATAAACCGCCTCGGCCACCTTGTAGCTCCGCAATCTGCGGTAGCCCCCGTGCGGCAGAAAAAGGCTCTCAGCGTTTTCCATGGTATGAGGTTACTCAGGAGAACCTCGTCTGACTAGTTGGTTTTGTCGGACATGTCGGACTAGTCAGACATGTCAGACCAGTCTGACAATCCCCCCCTAAAAGCAAAGAGCCGGGCTTTTGGCCCGGCCTTCGTGTATGAGAACAAAGTTTAAAATCTTTGTGTTTCTGGTGCAGCGCCGCAGACATACGCCTGATTTCACACACACGGAACCCTGCATTTCGCACCGTCAACAATGAAAGCATACCCCCTCCCCGCAAACCGGCCAGTCACCAATACTGGTGACACAGGGTTGAACATGCCGCTGTCCTGTTGATCTGCCATTCAATCTGCCACGCTTAACGCGGGGCATTGGCGGAAACGGTGATTTTCACACCTTTGCGCGCGAGCAAATCCTTGACGACGAAATAGCATTGTTGCGCCAAATGCGGGTCTTTTTCCTGTAGCTGCATGAACAGAGCGCAAGTGGCGTCTTCATCGTCCAATTCGCGGTTTAGATTCGCCACTTCCAGGAACAAGTCAAAGTAGCCGGCACGCTCGGAAAATTTCCGCGTGTCCTGGTCCCGAATTTCCAACAAGGCCTGTTTTGCCTTGGGGTAGCGCCGGCCCAGTTCACCCCAGTTGGCGATGCCGAACGACAAACGGACTGGATTGACCTCCCCGTATTCCAACGCATGATTGAAATACCAGATTTGCCGTTGCAATGCATCTTCGTAGTGCCCTTGGTCCATCAGGGTTTTCACTTCATCCCGGATGTTCTGCAAATCAGGTTTCTCTCCTGCTGCCAGCATGGGAGTCCAGTTCTCGGTGGGAGCGGCCGGGGCGGAGGCTGTCGTTGCCGTTGCCTGCTTGATTTGCACAAGCTTGTAGCGCAGCTTCACGCCGCATCCGTCCCCAGTAATGCCAAGGATTTGCAGGAGGCCTTTGCCGCCCTGCCTCGTCTGAAAAATGAAAGTGTCCGGCTTGCCGGGCGGGGCTCCAAACTTCCAGGTCTGCTTTGGCTCGGTTTGCATGAGCGCCCAACTTTGAACTACGTCCGCCGGAGTCGTGCTGTCCCAGGTATTGGTGGGCAGAGGCGCAATCACGATGTCCAAGCCGGTTAACACCGGCAGTTGGCGGGACGAGATTGCCGCGACCAAGTCGTAACCATTGCTGCGAATTAAATCGTAGTCCTGGCGGGTTTCCCAATTGAGTTGATTGTTGGTGGCGAGGATGTCCGAATCCAAGTTCAGCCAACCGCGTGAATAGACAGACGGCTGGAAGTTCGGCGGACCTTGATACAACAAGACACGTTCGCGCGGGGTGGTGAAAGTCCACGCCTGGTCCGTGGGACTGGCAGCACGATTGAGGCAATCCACAATCGAGTGGATTGCCTCAATGCTCATTTGAGCACTGATCGAGATCTGGCCGCCAGAAATCTTACCTTGGATGAAAGGTGCGGAGAGAACCACGCCACGGGACACAATCGCAAGCTGCTGACCAATGATGCCGGCCGTGATGTCTCCAAACCGCCGTGCTCCTGCCACGGTGAATTGCACCACGATTGTGCGCCCACCATTCGGCTCAAGAACAATCCCCGCTTGGGCGACAGCCGAGCCATCCAGGAGAATCGCACGCAACACCCTGAATTGCCGACGAGCACCACGAGTCTCATCAGCGCCTGGAAGCACATCCACCGGTTCTGGCGCGCCACTCGGCGCAATGAGGCGGAACTGCAACGCCGCGGCGCGCTCATCCACGATCGCCGCCGCCATAAAAGCCGGGTGAAGGTTGAATTTGCTTTCCAACGCGGCTTCGGACTGCGTTCCAAAATACAGGTCTCCCAAGTCCTCCCCATTGCCCCATATTACTAACTCTGGAAAGCCGGGCGCGGGAGAGTGCGCCAACTCAAAGTCGCCCCGGCCTTTGGAGATATGCATCCGCTGTGCTTCGTTCTGCACTTTGTCGGGACCACTCCCGTTGGTCGAAAGCAAGTAAAGAAACAATGTCGCCTGATCCTGGCTGACCAGATTGTAGTGGCCTTTGACCACCATCCGCTCCGGAGATCGATCAACGGATGAGATTTCGATGGAGTCGCCTTTCGGGAAATACGCCTGGCCGACGTAATCGGATCTGGAAGACTTGGCCTCCTTCAAATGGAAACCGTCAACCACCACAGCTACAAGACAGCTCACGAATGTGAAGACCATCATGCCTCTGAACAGCCTCTTGGATCCCCAGGCGCTGTTCCAGGTTGCCCGGCGGGCACGGAAGAAACGTTCAACCGAAATTACCATCACAAAAATGAGAAAACACGGACGGAAATAATGGAAAATCTTGCTCTCCCTGGGATAACCGAAATAAACCAGGGTAAGGAGAAGCAACCAGCCGACAATGAGAATTCCGCCGGCCCAATTCGTGATCCGGCTGAAAGGAGAGGTCGGAATTGGTGTGGCTGGAGCGGTGGACCGGTGCTGACTTTCAGCCGGCGCAGGAGTTTGGGCAATCGTCTCCACCATCGTCTTGACTTCGCTCGCTTGCTGGTAGCGCAGTTCGGGATTCTTCTCCAACGCGCGCAGCACGATTTCATCAAGGCGTACGTCAATATGAACTTTCTTTGAGGGCGGCTCAAGGCGCTGGCCGGGCAGTTCGCCCGTAAGCATCTCGTAGAAGACCACCCCCAGCGAATATATATCGGCGCGGCTGTCCACCCGTTGCGGGTCCGCCTTCTGCTCGGGCGAACTGTAACCCGGCGTGCCGACGGCGGTTTGCGTGGCGTTTGCCGGCGCGGCGGATTCACCGGGGCCGCCGCCTGCGTCCGCCGCTCCCAGCATTTTGGCGATGCCAAAGTCGGCCACCTTCACGCGGCCGTCTTTGTCAAGCAACAGGTTCTCCGGCTTGATGTCGCGGTGGACGATGCCGCGGTCGTGGGCGAATTGCAGCGCGTCGCACAGCGGCGGCACGATGGCCAGCGCCTCCTCCGGCGTGAACTTTCTCATGCGCAGGAGCTGGCGCAAATTCACGCCGTCCACAAATTCCATGAGCAGGTAGTAAAACCCGCCCGCCTGTCCGAAATCGTAAATGGTGACGATGTTCGGATGGTTCAAGGCGGCCAGCGCCTGCGCCTCGCGCGTGAAACGTTCGGCGAACTTCGCTTCGCGCACGCGCTCCGGCGCGAGCAGTTTCAGCGCCACCAAGCGGTTCAAAGTCTTTTGCCGCGCCTTGTAAACCACGCCCATGCCGCCGCGGCCCAGGCATTCGAGGATTTCCAGTTGCGGAAAGTGCGGCGCCAATCCCGCCGGCGGGATTGTTTCCCGCCCCGCGGCCGGTTCCGCCCCGGCCTGCGTCGGCGCCATCGCCTCGGCCATCAGGCAGCGCGGGCAGAGGCCGGCCGTGGCGGCTGAAGGCAGCGCCGCGCCGCACTTCGAGCAGGAAGTTGAAGATGCGGGTAATTCACTCATACCGGTGTCCTGACGTGGCGGCGCGGTTTGGTTGCCGTTTTTTTCAACCTCCCAAAGCCGCGAACAAGTCGCGCATCTCGGCCTCGATCAATCCGCCGTCATCAAGCGTGCCGGCCACTTCCGCCTTCAGCAACTGTCGGAAGCGCCGTTTCAATCGATGCACTGCCACCTTCAGCGCGTTCGCGTTCATGCCGCAATCCGCCGCCAGCGCCACCTGGCCGCCCCGCGCGGCATCGCCGGTGAGCCACGGTTTGACCTGCTCGAAAAATTCCGCCCGCCCTTCCGCGACGCACTCGCTGCGCAACGCCTCCAGCGCGCGCGCCACCACCGTCAATGCCCATTGCCGGTCGAAGGCCGCGTCGGGCGCAAGCACGCTGGCATCCGGGACCGAGCGCGCCTCGCCGGCGTCGGTCTCATTGAGGGAAATGCTTTGCGCGCCGCCGCCGCGTTTGAGCCGTCGCGCCGCCTCGCGGCGATGCGAGAGAAAGTGTTTCACCGCGCCGAGCAGATAGGAGCGAAACCGCCCGCGCTCCTGCTCGGCCCGGTTGATGGCCCCGCCCGCCAGCATGTAGGTGAAGAAATCATGGGTCAATTCGCGCGCGGCATCCGCATCCCGCAATTCGCAACGCAGGAAAGCGGCCACGGGTTCGTAATAGGCATCGCACAATTCGGCCAGGGCGCGGCGCCCGTCCGGCGAGTCCGCCTTGGCCCGGCTGACCTGCGTCCACCGTGTCGTGCGGAAATCCTCGCCCGGCGCTTCCGTCGGAAGCGGGCACGACGCCGGTTGTGTGGGTTCAGCGGTCATCTGGATCTGGACAAATCATGCCACACCTGCCTGACGTGTTGAAAGGGAAAGGTTAACGGCTTTCCGAGAGACTTAACCCCGGCAATGGAGGCCGGCGTGACGGATTCCGCTTGGACTGCATCCGATCTCGTTGGTATGGTGGGGGCATGAGCGAGAGGGTTGAGCAATTGCGCGAGGCGGTGGAGACAATGCACCATTGCAAGGCCAGCCATGAAGCGTCAACGCCCATTCTGGAGACGTTTCGCAACCAAAAGGCATGGGAAGGCGTTGTTGAGTCCTTTGCCCTGGCCGGGGATCCCAAGGCGAAACGGTGCTACGCATGGAGTTTTCAGGACAAGGGCGAAACCCAATATGTGACCGCCCTTGAAATTCCGCCTGTCGAATCGCCCATAACGGCGGTCAGGGCTTCGATTATAGCGGATGCGAAGAAAGGAAGCCCCTAATGTCTATGGTGATTATTGGAGTGATCTTTTTGGTGTTGGGTCTCAGGAACGAAATCAAGATTAAGAACTCGAAAAGACCGGTTATTGTTCTTGGCATCGGTTTGATATTCGTTGGAGTTTTGGAAACCATCCAACGCCATATTTCAAATTAGGACACTACCCCTTTTTCTTGGGACTTGCGGGACGGGGTTCCCTGCGTCAATCTTACCGGCCAGAATGAAGAGCCTATTTCACGTTGCCCTCTTTTGTTTCGCGGCCGCGCTCATCTGCGGCTGCGCCACGCGGCACAATGAGCCTGTTTACCACGCCGGTGACGAGAATCCGCCGGATTTCCTGGTCGGCCCCACCATGGTTGTGCTGACCAACCTCAATGGCTTCAGCGCGCATGTGACTTGCTCTGTCTCTTCGCCGGGAGAACCGCCGCGCACCACGTCCGGCGAACTGCTCGGACGCGAAGGACTGCTGGTTTTTCAGCCGACACTCGCCATCAAAGGCAAACGGGCGCGACTCGAAGGCGGCTTGTTTTTCATTTGGGACGAGACAAGACACTCAGGCTACGTGATGAGCGAGGCGCTGCAAGGATACGCGCCCGTTAAATCGCAGATCGGGCCGGCTGCCCAACTCGCCATTGCCAAAGACGGTGTCACCGAGGATGTCAACGGCCATCCATGCCATCGATGCCAGGCGCTCGTGACGTTCTTAAACGGCTCGCAAACGCACCTGACGCTTTGGGAGGCGGATGACGCGGGGCATTTCCCCGTCCGTATCGAAACGATCGAAGGGCCAGGCCGCATGACTTTGGATTTCGCCGAGATTCGTCTGGAAACGCCCCCCCAGGAAGTATTCATGCCCCCGGACGGTTTTACGCCCTACGCCAGTTCGATTGCCTTGATGAACGAATTGATCGTCAGGGATGCCAACTTCGCCAAGAAACATCAGCTCGACGAAAGCGGCGAGCCGGTGGATCAAACGGGCAATTTTCATCCCATGCCCGGCGGCAGCGGCATGGCCCATCCGTGATCCAACAGTAAAATTGGGCGTCCGAATTATTTTCAAACTTTTTCCTTGCGTCCTTTTTTGGATAGCAGTATGATATCACCAAGATATTAATCATAAATATGAAAGGTCTTATGAACTCTCAAAAACCGGCGAGTAGTGAGCGTGAATTAACAGCCCTCAGCGGTTGGGTCGTGTTTCCCATAAATCTTCTTCTATTGCTGGGCGGCGTCGCCTGGCTGTTTCATTCCATAGCCCAAGGCGTTCGAACGACGGGGCATCCGGATTGGTTTCCACTTATCATTGCCATACTCGTGGCCTTGACGGCCGCGGTTATGTTGGGCGGTTACTTCACCTTGCAACCCAATGAGGCGCGCTTGCTGCTCCTTTTCGGGCAATACAAGGGGACAGTGCGCCAAAGCGGGTTTCACTGGGTCAATCCGTTTTATACCCATCTGCTCAAACTAAAAATGTCTCTCCGCGCGCGCACTCTCACCGTGGAGAAACTGAAGGTGAATGACAAGCGGGGCAACCCGATCGAAATCGCGGCCGTGGTGGTGTGGCGTGTTGAGGACACCGCGCAGGCGGCATTCGACGTGGATGATTATGCCGGTTACGTGCATACCCAAAGCGAAACGGCCTTGCGCCATCTGGCTTCCGCCTACAGCTACGATGACGGGGAGGAAAACGAAATCACGCTGCGCAGCAACGTCGAAGCCGTTTCGCAGGCCTTGCGGGAGGAATTGCAGCAGCGTCTGTCCAAGGCGGGTGTGGCGGTGGATGAGGCGCGCCTGACTAATCTCTCTTACGCGGCGGAAATCGCCCAGGCCATGTTGCGCCGGCAGCAAGCCGAAGCGGTCATTGCCGCCCGGCAAAAGATCGTTCACGGCGCCGTCAGCATGGTGGCGATGGCCCTGAAAGAACTGGCGGAAAAGGACGTGGTGCAACTGGACGACGAGCGCAAAGCGGCCATGGTCAGCAACCTGCTGGTGGTGTTGTGCGGCGAGTCCGAAGTGCATCCGGTGGTCAACGCCGGCACCCTCTACTCCTAAGCCATGGGGCCGCGGAAACCTTTCCTGCTGCGGATTGACCCTGCCCTCTGGTCCGAACTGGAGGCCTGGGCGCAGGACGAATTGCGCAGCGTCAACGGCCAGATTGAATACATCCTCAAGCAGGCCGTAACCAAACGCAGCGGCGGCGCGAGACTGGTCAAGCCGCCTGAGCCACCGAAAACAGCCCCGGAGAAATGAAAGGTCGTGGTCACGGCTGGTTCATGAAAGGAAATGCACCTGGTTTTCGTAGCCGCAGCATCTTGAGATTATCAAAGATGCTGTTTGACTCACTGGTGAGAAGTTCGCTGACGTGGCGCATGGACGGGACGCGTTCGCACAAGACTTTGATCGAAACCAGAATTGGCACTGACAACAAAGCGCCGGGCACACCCCAAAGCCAGGTCCAGAAGATCAATGAGACGAAAATGACGACGGGGTTTAGCGTAAAGCGGCGCCCAAGCATGATCGGAGTAATGAAGTTGGATTCCAAAAGGTGAAGCAGCAAAAACCAGGCGGGCGGAAGACGGCCTTTCCATAGGGTAGCTGCCTAACTTGTGATTATGCGACGAGTAATTCGCATATCTCAGGACTTAATTCCTCGTGTAAACCTTTCACCGTCAACCAATTATAATCAAAAGCCACCGATCGTCAATCTTAAAAAACCCGGTTCAAGCTCGGAAAGGGCCCTTGCATATCGACATTTCGCCTATCCAAGTCTTTTGCCGTCCAGGACCTGGGGTCAGGAAACGGAAGCCAATTCTTTCGCGGTTTATTGGCCTTTCTGGGTCCATTGTTCCCATTCCCTTGACAATGATTCCCCTGCCAACTCTTTTTTCAGGGTTCAGCTTTCCCGGAAGGCCCGCACCCTTGCGTCGCCGTCAGTCGAACCAGGTCGCAGTCAAATCCGCGCCCACTTGTCAAAGCAGCCTTGGCTACGGTGGATGCCTTCTGCGCTTTGTAGCGGCTGTCCCACCGACCCGTTCACCTTCCTGGCAGTCAAAACCCGGTCGAAAACTATTCAAACCAATGTCTCTGCTTAAAATCGATGCAAAACATATGCAGCTACTTTGTTCCGAACGGCTTGCAACTCAAATGCCTGCTTCATCGTTTCGGCCTTTTTCGAGTCGTTTCGACCTGTCTCGACCAAAAAATAAATTCCCCAACGACGCCGTCACGCCAAAAAGCATCCGTCTTGCGTCATTTGTCTTGTCCCGGCTTGCGTTCGCGCCGCCGCTCTCTACACTCGCGAACGGCCATGCTTAATCCAGCCACCTTGAACCCCGCGCAACGCCAGGCGGTCGAAACGACCGAAGGGACGGTGCTGATTTTGGCTGGCGCTGGAACGGGCAAGACGCGCGTCATCACCTCGCGCGTGGCGCGCCTGATTGAGAAGGGCGTCAATCCCGGCAGCATCCTGGCCGTCACCTTCACCAACAAAGCCGCCCGCGAGATGCAGGAACGCGCCGCCCGGCTGATTGGCCGCGGCGAAAAGAATCGCGCCACCGGCGAGAAGCCGCCCCGCCCCGTCATCTGCACCTTTCATTCCCTCTGCACCAGGATTTTGCGCCAGCACATCGAGCATCTGGGTTACAAGCGCAATTTCGTAATTTACAATGAGTCTGATCAACTCGGCGCCATCAAAAAAATCCTCAGCCATATTTCCGACAAGGCGCAGAAGGCCGATCCCTCCGCCGTGCTGTCGCTGCTGAGCCGCTACCGCAACGGCGGGCAAAGGGCGGCGGCCTTTGCCGATCCGAACTCCGCCGCCCTCGCCCAGCATGTCTGCGCCCGTTATCAAAGCGCCCTGCGCGCCTGCAACGCGGTGGATTTCGACGATTTGATCCTGCTCACCCTGCAACTTTTCAGCGAGCATCCCGCCGTCCTCCAGCAATGCCGTGACAAATATAAATACGTGATGGTCGACGAATACCAGGACACCAACGCCGCCCAGTTCAAGCTGGTCCATCAATTGACCTCGGCCCATCGCAATTTGTGCGTTGTGGGGGACGATGATCAAAGCATTTACGGCTGGCGCGGCGCGGAAACGGCCAATCTGCTGGAGCTGGAGAAGCATTATCCCAACGTCAAAGTGATCAAGCTGGAACAGAATTACCGCTCGACCACCACCATTCTGGCCGCGGCCAACGCCGTCATCAAAAACAATCTCCGCCGGCGCGGCAAACATCTCTGGTCGCAAAAGGGCCAGGGCTCCAAAATCATCCTGCGCGTTTTTTCCGACGACGAAGCGGAGGCCAAATCCACCGCCGAGGAAATCGAGTTCGCGCGGCTGGCGCGGCAAATTCCCTGGCGCGATCAAGCCATCCTGTTTCGCACCAACCAGCAGTCGCGCCCCTTGGAAATGGCCTTGCGCCAGGCCGGCATCCGCTATCATTTGATCGGCGGCCAGAGTTATTTTGACCGGCGGGAGATCAAGGATTTTTTGGCTTATCTGAAGGCGCTGCTCAATCCGCAGGATGATGTGAGCCTGTTGCGCATCGCCAATGTGCCCGCGCGCGGCCTGAGCGACGTCACGATGGAACGCCTGCTCGCCGCCAGCCAGGCGCGAAACTGCCCGGTGTTCCAGGCCATGAAACACCCCGGCGTTCAGGCGGAGTTCACCGCCGCGGCGCGCAAGGCCATTGAATCTTTCGTAGCGCTGCTCGAACGCCATCGCGCGCTGTTGCACGGCGGGCCGGTTTCCTTGCAGCTCTGGGCCGAGAAATTCCTGGAGGAAATTGGTTACACGGCCGAATTGCGGCGTGGCGAAAAGACGCCCGAGGCGGCCGAAAACCGGGTGCGCAATCTGAAGGAACTTGTGGCGACCCTCGATGCCGACGCGCTTAATCCATCTGAAAATTTGCGCAATTTTCTCGATGATCTGATGCTGGATTCGGAGCGCGAGGAGGAAGAGGAGGAGGCGGGTGACGCCGTGACGCTCATCACCGTTCACAGTTGCAAAGGGCTGGAATTTCCCCATGTCCGCATCGTCGGATTGGAAGATGGGTTGCTGCCGCATGCCCGCTCCAAGGCGGAGGGCACGCTGGACGAGGAGCGCCGCCTTTTCTACGTCGCCATCACCCGCGCCATGCAAACGCTGACCTTGAGCCATTGCGCCGCGCGCAAAAAATATGGAACAATAAGCCCCTGCCGTCCCTCTCCCTTCTTGTATGAAATACCGCCGGAGCTTCTCGAAACGCCTGACGGCCAGGCAAGCCAGCCCGTATCGGTCGAAACGGGCCGGAGCCTGTTCGCGGCCATGCGCCTGGCTGCGGGGAATTGAGGCGCCGGCAGGCTGCGGGGAGGTTGGAACAGGTTACATTCGCCAGACTTGTCAAAGAAGGGGCGATCCATTAGTGTGTAAGGGAATCCCCTACAATAAAATGGGGTCTTCTGCTTCTGGACATAAACCCATTGTCGTGCGAGTATAAAGCTGTAATGGTATGTTTTAAAACCTAAGTTATTTTATTTATGAAATTCCAACCAACAACAATCAGCCTCTTAATTACAGGAGCCTTTTTTCTCTGCGGCCCGCTGGGCCGGACGACCCAGGCTCAAACCCTTTTAAACGGCACCAACACCCTGGGAAGTAGCGACGCGCCCGCGGTCGCGGCTGACGATGTCAGCGTTGCTTACACGGTGACGCAGAGTGGGGACGTGTACACATACGATTACACGGTTTATGCCCCTGGTTCCGCGAGCGTTTCGTCGTTCAATATCGGGTTCAATGCCTCCTCGGCCAATGCGAATTCGGTCAGTGGCGGCCTGCTTGGGCAGGAGATCGACGGAATTGGAGTGGATTGGTTTTTATCCGTCCCTACGGGCGGCAACAGCGGGACGTTGTCATTTCAATCAGATGAAGCGCCGGGCTGGGGCAATGCAAACGCCAATGGAAACCCGAGCGCGCCCGCGCCCTGGGCTTCAACCTCTTCCGGCGGCGAACAGCTTCCCATGCCCATCCCCGAGCCGGCCACGAGCTCGCTGCTGGCCATGGCCTTGCTGGCCCTGCCCTTTCAATTTAAACGACACAATATTGAGCGTAAGGAAGACTGAGAAAAAATGCAGATTCAATCAAAACCAATCAAAGCACTGTGTTTCGGAACTGTTTTATTGACGGTTTTGCTGTGCCGGACGGCGCAAGCGAACTTGTTGAACGAATCAGGCACATCCATTCTGGCCGATGTCAATGGAACTACGACAGGCCCCGAAGCGCTCACGGTTTCTTGGTCCGTTGTTGAGAATCCCTCGGACGTTTATACTTACACCTATACTGTCAATAATCCCGCTGGCGATGTCATGCTGCCCGGTTCGCCCAATCCTGGCTCGCCTGAAATCGTGGACACCTTTGACGTCACGTTCAACGCTTCGGTTCCAGGCGCGGTTTTGTCAGGCCCGACAGGCGGCTTAATTGCGGAGAATCAGGGGACCAGCGGGCTGTCATGGTTCATGTCCCCTGTAGTTGCAGGGACCAACGGCGGGCCGTTGTCGTTTCAGTCAGATGATGCGCCGATACTCGGCAATGCCAGCGCGACGGACGACGATCCGCCTTCTCCATGGACCTCCGTCAATGGTGGCCAGCAGATCCCTGTGCCAATGACAAGCATACCGGATGCGATGAGCACAGCGGCCCCGCTTGCCGGAGTGGTGTTATTGTTGGCGGCAGGTCTGAGGAAAAGAACCAGCTTGCCATCATAGGAGTGGGATCAGGGCAATCAGTGGCCAATAGTCAAATTGTTTGACCCGGGATTTTCATCAATCTCCGGTTTTATTTTGAAGAAACTCCGGCGAGGGGGGCACGGCTGGCGCCTTGACGCGCGTGTCGCCGGAGAAAACCACTTTTTTCCTGCACACCGTGAATGCCGTTTTGCCGGCCAGGGCCACCGCCCTCAGGGCGTCCCATCCCTGCAAATCGTACTCGGCGAAGCTGTGGCGGAAAAAATGATGGGACTCGTGCGACTGGAGCGCCGGGAGCATTTTCGTGTCCAGATCGAAGGCCAGCATCGGCTGCATAAAGTCCCAGTCGCGATCATTGAAGACCCCGTGCTTCTCGAAATGCTTTTTGCGCAGCCGCTCCGCCGTGCGCTGGTCCTGAATGGCCACAATCGGCTCCAGCGGGTCTTCATCCGTGCGCAACAGCAGAAAAGGCGGATTCAGCGTGGCGCGGATGTAAGTCTGGTTGGTCAGCGCGCAAACTGCGTCCAGCAATGTCGGCGCGCTGTTGGTCAGGGCGGCCCGCGCCCGGCGGAAGAAATAAAACTCGTCCGTCGCCCCCGGCATGAAAATCAGGGCCTTGACCGCCGGGTTGCGCTGGAAGGAAGCCAGCATCACCTTCACACAATTGTGGCGGTTGAGTTCGGAGACCTTTTCCGTGAGCGGCATTTTGGCGAACTCCACCTGCCAGGTTGATTGGGCCGCGAGCGGCCCGGCCGCCGCCAGCCAACCGGCCAGCGCCGCCACCCGGATGAGCCTGGAAAGTTTTCCCGCGGAAAAAATCATCGTCAAAAAGAAAGCTGCACCAGGCGTTCCTGGATCTGTTCCATCCAGCGCGCGGCGTAACCGAAAATCCGGTAGATCTGTTCCAACCGCTCCAGTGGCAGGGCGGCGGCGCGACCGGCGGACCCCGTCGGCGGCGCGGCATTCCACGCGATGTTCATCCCGTTCAATTCTGCCAGAAGCTCCTCGCGCCGCAAATCGATTCGTTGCCGCAGTTGATTCAATTTGCCGGTCCAGGCCATGCCCGTCTCGAACATCCGCACCTTCAGCAAAGGCGACTCCGTCTTTGACCTCGCGGCCAAAAACAGGTCCGTTTCCCGGCAGACCCGGCCTATTTCGACCAGCAAATCCATCGTGCCGGGTGGGAGGCTTTGCACGTCCGTGGGGATTGTGCCCGATTCCAATTCGAGCAAATGGCGCAGGCGCTCTTTGGGCTGGAGCAGGCAGTGGTAAGCGGCGTTGAGTTCGGTATAACGCTCATTGGCCGCGGCCTGTGCAGCGGACCCCCCCGCTTGCACCTTGTCAGGATGAAGCCGCGCCGCCAGCCGCAGGAAACTGGCTTTGAGCGGCTCGGGATCGATCCAGGGCTGGCGGGGAACCTGAAATAACGCGAAATAATCCAAAAAAATCCGTCGACGGCGGGCCGTTCAGGCACTGAAACTCTCTCCACAAGAACAACTTGCAGCGGCATTGGGGTTTTTCACCTTGAAGCCGCCGTCCTGCAACGCATCCACGTAATCGAGTTCGCTGCCGGTCACATACAACGCGCTCTTGGGATCGACCACCACTTTGATGCCGCTGCTCTCGACCAAGATGTCGCGGTTGGCCGGCTGGTCCTGCAAATCCATCTTGTACTGCAATCCGGAACAACCGCCTCCGATCACGGCCACGCGCAACACGCCATTGGGCCGGCCCTGCTTTTGCAGGAGCGAACCGACTTTTTGGGCCGCGCTCGGGCTGACCTTGATCAACCGCTCATCCCCCAGGCGATAACCTGGCGGCGCGGAGCTGGCGACAAATGCTGGCTTGGCGGCAATCATAATGCAACGACACAGGAAGGTTAGCCCCTGGCTGCTCCGGCGTCAATAAATCGCGCCAGGGGCAATATCCTGATTTGCCTCCAAAAACCTCCCCGGAAGACTTCATGAGCCAGCCGTGAATTTCCCATGATTTGACTGAAGAACGCTTGCCCAATCGGGTCAAAGCCAGTCAAACTGGGGGCACCAATGAAAAACATCGTTGCTGTCTTGTTGTTGGCAGGCGCCCTCACAGCCTGCAAGAATCCCGCGCTCCAACATGCGGGCGCTTCGGGGTGGGACGCCGAGCCGGCCATCGTGGCCCGCATCAAGGCGCCGCAATTTCCCGCGCGCGATTTTCCCATCACCGACTTCGGCGCGAAGGGGGACGGCACGACTGATTGCACGGAGGCGATCGCCGGGGCCATCGCAGCCTGCCACGCCGCGGGGGGCGGGCGGGTGGTGGTCGAGGGTGGGGTGTACCTCACCGGCGCGGTGCATTTGTTGAGCGGCGTGAATCTTTACATTGCCGAGGGAACCACGCTGCAGTTTTCCCCCGACCGCGCGAAGTACCTGCCGGTTGTTTTCACCCGGTTTGAAGGCACCGAGTGCATGAACTACTCGCCTCTCATCTATGCCTTCGGGCAGGAGAACATCGCCGTCACCGGCTCCGGGATCCTCAACGGGAGCGGCGCGCAGACGTGGTGGGGTTTCAAGACGCGGGGCGGCGGCGGCGGCCCAAAAAAACTTATTGATGAGGCGGACCGCGGCTTGCCGGTGGCGGATCGCACTTTCGGCGAAGGCGGCGGGTTGCGCCCAAACTTCATCCAACCGTACTGCTGCCGCAATATTCTGATTGAGAACGTTCACATCACCAATTCACCGATGTGGGAAATCCACCCGGTCCTGTGCACCAATGTGACGGTGCGCGGGGTCAGGATTTGCAGCCACGGGCCGAACAACGACGGCTGCGATCCGGAATGCTCGCGCGATGTGCTGATCGAGAATTGCGTCTTCGACACCGGCGACGATTGCATCGCGATCAAATCCGGCAAGAATGCCGACGGCCGCCGTGTCAATGTTCCTTCGGAAAACATCATTGTGCGCGGCTGCACGATGAAGGATGGCCATGGCGGCGTGGTGGTGGGCAGCGAGATTTCCGGGAGCGTGCGCAACGTCTTCGCCGAGAACTGCAAAATGGACAGCCCGAACCTGGATCGCATCCTGCGCCTGAAATCAAACGCAGAACGGGGCGGTGTGATCGAGAACGTGTATATGCGCAACGTGGAGGCCGGCACCGTCAAAGTTGTGCTGACCATCGACCTGGTCTATGCCAGGGTTGAATCGGGGCCGTTCCCGCCTGTGGTGCGCAATGTTTTCATGGAGCACGTTACTGCGGCGGATAGTCCGCGCGTACTCGACGTGGTTGGCACGACCCAGTCCGTCATAACGAACATTCACCTGGACGATTGCGCGTTTCACGGCGTGCGCCTGGAGGATAACCTGGCCAACGCCGGGGAGATCGCCATCCACAATGTCACCCGGGAAGCGGCCAAGTCTCCTTAGAAATCCCACGGCTGCCATCCGGTTGATTTGCGCGAGAAAAACGCGGCAAATCGGTTGCGAAACCCGAGGGTGGCGTGAGCCGCGGCGAAAAAACCCGAAAAAAAACGTTGACGCCATTTCGCGAAACAGCTACCTTTATATAACAAGGTAGCTTTCTACCTCTAAACCGATGAGTGTGAATGAAAAATTTTCAGGGCTGCGGAAGGGGCTGCTGGAGTTCCTGCTGCTGCAAATCATTGCGGCGGAAAAGGTCTATGTGGCCGACATCCTGAGGGAATTGAGCGCAACCGAGTTCGCGACCCAGGAAGGCACGCTCTATCCGTTGCTGAGCAAGATGCGGCGCGAAGGGTTGCTGGATTACGAATGGAAGGAATCCGAGGCCGGGCCGCCCCGCAAATATTACCAACTGACGGCGAAAGGCCACGAGCAACTGCGGGAAACTCAGGAGTATTGGGGCAAAATCAATGGAACCGTAAAAAAACTGGGACAAAAATAAAACTAACAGAAACCATGAACAAGGTAATCACGATCAATCTGGGCGGAAACGCGTATCAACTCGAAGAAGGCGGCTACGACGCCCTGCGCGCCTATTTGGACAGCGCAGCCGTCCGGCTGCAAGGCAACCCGGACCGGGATGAAATCATTTCGGACATCGAGCGGGCCATCGCGGAGAAGCTCCGCGCGGTTTTAGGTCCGAACAAGACGGTGGTGGAGACCAAGGAAGTGGGGACCGTGATCGAGCAGATGGGGCCGATCGAGACGGATGCCGGCGAAGCCGCCGCCCCGGGCGCCGTTCCACCTGGTGCGACTGGCCCGTCGGGCCGGGCGGGCGCGGCAGGAGCAAGCCAGGCCGCGGAAGCCGGGCCCAGGCCGCGGCGGCTTTACCGGATCCACGAAGGCGCCATGCTGGCTGGGGTATGCAACGGCCTGGCCGCCTACTCCCACAGCGATCCGACGTTTGTGCGGCTGGGATTTGTTTTCTTGACAATGTTTTGGGGCACGGGAGTGCTGGTCTATCTGGTGATGGCGATCGTGGTGCCGGAGGCTTCTTCGCCCGAGGAAAAGGCGGCGGCGTCCGGCATCCCGTCAACGGCGCAGGAATTCATCCGGCGCGCGAAAGCAGGATATTACGAAGCGATGAAAGGGTTCCCGGACCGGAAGGCGCGCCGCGAATGGCAGCGGCGGTTCAAACAGGATATGCGCCAGTGGCGGCGGTCGTTTGCGTCGGGAATGCGCTGGAACGCGTGTCAGTGGCAGCATAATTGGCACAATTATTGGGCGGAAAATGCCCCGATTCATCCCGGCATGGGCTTCATCTTGCCGATCCTGTCCATGTTGCACGGGGCGGCGACGATCCTGTGGATTTGTGCTTTGGTCTCGCTTTTGTCGACTGGGGCGATCTTCGGGCAGTCGTTGCCGGCCAGCATGCCGGTGTGGGTCGCGGCGCTGCTGCTCTGTATCATCTATGGAATTTTCTCGGCGCCGTTGAAGATAGCGCGACGCGCCTGCTCTTGGGCTTTTGGTCATCCGGGATGGGCGGGTTCATTCATTTTTCTTGTGGATGCAGTGGTCTGGGTGGCGGTTGCGCTCGCGCTGGCCTGGCTGGCCATCCATTATTCACCGGCATTGCGCGAAGCCGTCCGGAGCGTCCCAGCGCTGGCGCATCAGGCCGCGAACGACATCCGCACGTGGTGGCAGGGAAAGTAAGCTGGAAAGGCAGAAGGAAGAAGGCAGAATTCCAATATGGAACGAAACCATGGTTTGAGCCCTGCTACGAAGATATTACGACGAACGACAAAACGACAAATCATACGGGGCCCATACGTCTTGCCGCGCAAACGCCTTGATGAATACAGCTATCCCAGGACTGACACCTGAACATTTGAATGACACCTGAACGACCCCTTTCCGCAAATACTGAAAGGAAAGCCAAAAGTGCAAATATCAAGGACTGACACGAATGGCGCTTAGATAAGACCCAAAACTTTCTTGCCCAGGCGTTTACGGCGGTTTGGATTTGGGATGGTTGTAAACAACACTTCGCGGGAAAGGTGC
>JBEKDI010000004.1:0-97990 GCA_050014435.1 Verrucomicrobiota bacterium
GCTCGTTCACCCGAAAGCGTTACCCTCAAGAAATTCCTCGCAACCAAAATCAGCCCCGCCCGCTGCGGCTACGCTGAAATCCTTGAACTGGAAAAGGCTGCATGAACGTTCCACTGTCCAGACCATATGCTGTGAATTGTAAATATGCTGGGCGCCTTTATTGGCTTCCGGCCAAAAGTTGTCGTCTCGCAGAATCGCAATTACTTCCGAATTGTAGTCCTGATATGCGTTTTCTCCGGGCGTACCAACCTTGACTGTAGAGATTTGCCCTGATGCTTCCGGAGTTTTGGACATGGTTCCAAAGGTAAAATCATTTGTGCCAGCGGCGGCCACAGCGTTGGAGGAAACCGGCAGGTGGCAGTATACGGCGCAATATTGCTCAATGGCCGCTACTAAATTGTATTCTTCGCTTTTGGCGATTTCCTTCTTAATTGTTGCTTTGCTCGGGCCTCCCGACGGAATCAAAATGACGACCAAAATCGCGACGAGAGGGATAACGATCAGTAGTTCAGCGCGGGTAAACGCCTGTTCAAAGTTGCCCACCGGTGGCATCATTTTCTTCATGGCTTTACTTCATGTTGGCCCGTTTGCGTTTGAGTTCCTTTTGGAGGGCGGGGAGCGGGAGGGTGTTGATGACGTCTTTTTTCTCCAACCAGCCTTTGCGGGCGATGCCGGCGCCGAGACGCAGGAAACCAGCATGTTCGTTGCGATGGGCGTCGCAGTTGATGACACACTTGACGCCTTTGTCCTTCGCGTAATGCCAAAGACGCCAATCCATGTCGAAACGGCGCGGGCTGGCGTTTAGCTCGATCCATGTGCCGGTGGCGGCACAGGCGTCGATGACGGCGGTTTGGTTGACTTTGAAAGGCTCGCGTTCGAGCAGCAAGCGGCCCGTCATGTGGCCCAGCATGTGGACGAATGGATTTTCGGCGACGCTGATCAGGCGTTTGGTCATTTCAGCTTCGCTTTGGGTGAACCCCTGGTGAACGCTCGCCACCACCACTTCCAGTTGCGCCAGCAGATCGTTTTCGAAGTCCAGTTTGCCTTCGGAAAGGATGTCCACTTCGCATCCGGTCAGCAGACGGAAATCCGAGCCTTCGGCGGCAAACTTGCGATTGAGCGCTTCGATATCCTTGATCTGTTGGAGGAGGCGGTCGGGCTCGAGGCCGTTGGCCTGGAAGGATGATTTGGAGTGGTCGGTGATGGCCCAGTATTCGAGGCCCAACTCCTGCATGTAAGCGGCAATTTCCTCGAGCGAGACGCGCCCGTCGCTCCAGTTGGAATGATTATGGAGCGAGCCTTTGAGCTGCGTCCATTCGAGCAGGCGCGGCAGTTCGTGCTTTTCCGCGGCTGCGAATTCCCCGCTGTCTTCGCGCATTTCAGGCTCGATATATTCCAGCCCTAGTTTCTCAAAAATCTCTTCCTCGGTCCGGCACTTCACCAGTAACTTCGGGTCGCGCGTTTCGACATCGGATTTAAACAGGCCGTATTCGTTGAGGCGCAGGCCACGCTGGATGGCGCGCTGGCGCATGACGATGTTGTGCTCCTTGCCGCCGGTGAAGTAGGCCAGGGCAAACGGAAATTCCGCGTCGCTGACCACGCGCAAATCGGCCTGAATGCCCCCGGCCAGAATCACGCTGGCCTTGGTCTCGCCTTTGGCCGAGACGCTGAGGATGCCGGGCTGCGCGGTGAAAAAATCAATGACCTCGGCGGGCTGCCTTGATGAGGCCAGTAAATCAATGTCGCCGATGGTCTCCCTGGACCGGCGCAGACTGCCCGCGGTGCTGCAGCGCACCACGTCGGGGTGGCTGCGCAAATTGTCCAGAATCGGCTCGGCCACGGCGATGGCGTCGCCGAGCAAATGGCGGGAGGCGTATTGCCGCCGGAAGGCCATGCCCTGCAAAATATTGGCCTGGGTTTTCTCGCCGAACCCATCCAATTGGGCGACTTTCCCGTCGCGGCAGGCTTGCTCCAATTTCTCCAAAGTATCCACGCCAAGCTTGTCGTTGATGGCCTTTATCTTTTTTGGGCCCAAACCCGGAATGGCCAGCATGGCGACCAGGCCCGCCGGGATGGAGGCTTTCAGATCGTCGTAATAGGCGAGGCGACCGGTTGTCAGGAGTTCGGAAATCTTGGCGTGAATCTTGTCGCCGATACCCTTCAGGCACTCGGTGGAATCCGGGGAAAAGATTTTCTCCAGTGGAATGGTGGAATTTTGCAGGGCGCGGGCCGCGTTTTGGTAGGCGCGCGATTTGAACGGATTCTCGCCTTTGAGTTCGAGGAGCGTGGCGATCTCCGTCAGAATTTCGACGATCTGATCCTTCGTCATCTCCGACAGCATAAACCGGGACGGGCGCGGATAAAAGATGGAATATGGGTTGCGTTTTCAGGGGCTGATCTTAATCCTGATCCCAGAATTAAGATTAGGATAAGGAAAGGGACCTTAGATGCATAAATCCAACTCACCCGTCGCCCTGACTATTGCCGGCTCAGACAGCGGAGGAGAGGCGGGCATTCAGGCTGATTTGAACACGTTTGCTTGTCTGAAGGTGCATGGGGTAACGGCGATCACCTGCCTGACTGCCCAAAATCCGGAGAGAATATCGCGCTTGAAACCGTGTCCGCCCAGCATGGTGCGCGCCCAATTGGAAGCCATTGCGGCGCATTTCACCGTTGCAGCAGCCAAAACGGGGATGTTGTTTTCGGCGGCCATCGTTCGCGAAGCCGCCCTCTTTTTCAAGCGCAATCCCGGGATCCCATTGGTGGTTGACCCGGTGATGGTTTCCACCAGCGGTCGGCGGCTTCTGAAGTCCGATGGGATCGAGGCGCTTAAAAAGCTCCTTCTTCCTTTGGCTGCAATCGTGACTCCAAATCTGCCTGAGGCGGAGATTCTGGCGGGCGAAAAAATCCGGTCGATCGAACAACTGCGGGGCGCGGCTCGGACGATTTATCGGAGGTTCGGTTGCGCCGCTCTGGTGAAGGGCGGGCATCTGACGGGAACCGGAGAGGCGGTTGATTTTTTCCACGGCAGGGAAGGAGAATGGATGCTGTCATCGCCAAGAGCGGTTAACGTCACCTTGCACGGAACCGGTTGCACTTATTCCGCAGCCATCACGGCCTGGCTGGCGCTGGGAAGATCCCGCATCGGGTCGGTGGAACTGGCAAAGAAATACATCACGCGCAGGATTTATGAGACGGGGAGACCTGAGGATTAGGATTAAGATTAGGATTAGGATTAGGAAGGAAAAGTAATTGGGCGGGTGATGCGGACGGCAACATGGCGGGTTTTGGGGAGGATGAATTTCCTGATCTCAATGCTGACGCGCTTTGGCTTAAATTCGCGCAGGACCATTTCGGCCATGTCAACGGCGAGGGTTTCAATCAGTTTCCAGCTTCGCCGCCGGCCAAAGCCCGCCAGGCGCGTGGCCACGGCCTGGTAATCAATGGTTTCCTGAAGGCGGTCGCGGGCGGCCGCGGCGCTAAAATCGCGGTCCATCTCCACGGTCAGGAGAAGACGCTGCCGTTTGGCGCGTTCGGCTTCCGGCACCCCGACGCGAATGAAGACTTCCAATTCCTTGATGATGATCTGGTCCATGATTGATCTCAGGGCCGGGGCGCGCGCACGGCCTGCCCATCATCCGGGCGTGGGTGCAGGCGAAATTGATTGCGTTCCAAGATCTCGCGCAACTCGCCAAGGTGCTCGACAATCACGTCCGGTTCGCTGGCCTGCAACTGGTGCAGGCGATTATAGCCGGTCAACACCGCGCACGAGGCGATGCCGCCGAATTTGGCGGTATCGACGTCATGCTGCATGTCGCCGATGAAAATTGTTTCGGCGGCGACGAGTTTGTTTTCCGTGAGCAACTCGGCGATTTTGGCCCGTTTATCCCAAACCCCAAGGTAGGGCTTGTCGATGAATTTATCGAAACCATTGACGGCTGTCTGCCGCGCGAAATAATCCGCCGCGACCGTGCTGAGCAGGAAGGTGCGGATTTTGTGCTGGCGGCAAAAGAGCAGGAAGTCGCGGGCATGGGGCAATTCCGTGACTTCGTGTTGCACCTGGCTGAAGTGGCTGTGAAAACATTCCTCCAGCCGGCCCATGGGAATCCCCGGCGCAAAACGGTCGTAAAAGTCCTTGAACGGCAGGCAGAACTCGGCGCGGAACTTGTCGAGGGTCATGGCTTCAATGCCGCACTCCGCGAAGACGAAATTGGTGGCCGCCAGAACGGCGGGCAGATCATCCACCAGCGTGCCGGACCAATCGAAGATGATGTTTTGGATCACGCCGGAAATCATAACATTGAATGCTTGAAGCTCATGAAGCATCCGGCCTGCGGCATTTGAACAAAGAGGGCCGGGTATCATGGGGATACCTTTTGCGGCCCTGCCCATTGTTATCCGTGCAGAGCCAGAAATAATCCTTATCGACCGCCAGCCCTTCCATCACGCCGACAAGGAACGGGTATTGATTGTAGTAAATGTACTCGCGGTCATGTTCCATGCGCCGGAAGTTGTACTCCGCGAGCACACGATGGGTGGCCGGGTCGATTTTTAAAATGACGTGGTCCTCGCGCATCAGGGCGAAGAGCGCTCCGTCGAACCAGCATAAATCCGAATAATGGGCGTCCCAAAACCACCAAGTCCAACTGGCGCGCGCGACAAAATCATCGGTAACTTTCAGGCTGTTCAAATCCACCACGATGATGCGCCCTTTCTTCCGTTCATTGGCCACATACATCGTGTGACCGTGAATGGCGATCCCCTCCCAGGCGGCGTTGCGGTCGTCCGAGAAATATTTTTCGACGGGGCGCCAGTCGATGTTAAGGCGCTCGACGGTTTTTGTGCGCGGGTCCCAGCGGAGGATCCAGCGGTCGGCCTCTTCGCAAAGATAAATGCGGCCCTGCTCGTCCTCGGTCACGCCTTCGCAGTCGTAACGGCCGGTTTTCTCAGAGGCAAAAGGCGCCAGTTGCGAATCGGTGAAACAAGCGGGGATGCGGAGCAAATCGACGGCGTCGCTTCCTGGAATAAAATTAATCCGGTAAACGCCAATCTGTTGGTCGCTTTCGGTCAGCAAAGCGCCGGACTTTTCGAGGAAAAGGCCGGAGGCGTCGAAGCGCTGCCCATTGGGCAAATTCATCTGCCAGACTTGTTCCGGCGTCAGAGTGTAGAACTTGTAGCCCGGGGCGTTTTGCCGGATGTCGCGCGTCATGCAACCCGAGACAAGGCCCAAGCACGCCGCCGCCACGGTAAATCTCAGCCACGCAATCATGGCGCGCTCAGCCGCCAAATTGGAGGCGCGGATCGGCCTTTAACATCGCTTCGAGGTTGGCCCAGTGGACATCGTTCATGGTGTAGAAGGCGTTCAAATAAACGACGACTTCCTCGGGCGGGTATTTGGCGAGGATCTTTTCCACCGCGGCCTGCAATTGAGCGTCCTGAACAATGGGAGGCATCTCATCCGCCGCGCCATCCTTGTGGGCGATGCCGAGGGCGTCCAGGAAATCGGCCAGCATCGGCGTCCTGTCCTTCATCAGCCATTCGCGCAAGAGGTTGGCGGCGAGGTTCTCCAGGCGGGGCTTGGCCAGCATGGCGGCCATGGAGGCGTGCCGGTCGGCGCGAGGGGTGCGCTCGAAGAAGGCGGGGCGCAATTTACGCGCCTGCGCAACGGTGGCCAAAACGGTGCGATACAGTTCCTTGTTGCCGTCATGGGCGGATTCAATGATCCGCAAGGCCAGGGCCGGCGACATAAACCCGAATAATTCGTGCGATGTCAGCATTGAAGTAACCGCGTTAGACTAGAAGGCCCGGCCACGAACTGCAAGCCCTTTGGGGTGGCGCTTGCAACCTTGAATTTGGAAGACTAGATTCCCAACCGGCGCGCCAAAAGCGGCCTGCTTTTTATGATTGCGACACAAATTCGACAGAAGGACGCCCTGTTTTATTTTGCCTCGTATCCGTCCGGGCATTTGCTGGAACGGGTCCGCTTCATCAGCCGGTTCCACGACGAAGAGGGCGGGCAGATCGCGCCCGACAAGGTGGAGGAGAATGATGATGTGGCCCAGTTCATCGCCAAAATCGAACGAAATGACAAGGCGTTCCAGCGGGAATTGTCGCGCGCGAAGGTGGCGCCATCCGGAATTTTTATGAGACGGCCATCACGCAGCCGCCCATCCCAGGCACGGTGCTGCTGTTCACGCCGCAGAAACTGCGTTTTGAGGCCTGGAGCGACGGCTCGGGCGTGGGTCGGCTGCAAGAGCCGGATGAGAAGTTCATAATTATTGACGGACAGCACCGCATGGCCGCCCTCGAGTTTTTCCGGCGCACGCATCCGGATGAGGCGAAAAACATTGCCGTGCCCTGCGTGATATTCGACGGGCGCAGCGAAGATTTTGCCACGGAAATGTTCGTCATCATCAATTCCACGCCGACGCGCATCAACAAGAGCCATCTGGTGGATCTGTACGAGCGGGTATCGTGGGCGGAGCCGGACCGGCGATTCGCGGCGCACATTGCCGAGATGCTCTACAGCGAGGCGGACAGCCCGTTGCGCTACCGCATCAACCGCCTGGGCGGACGAAGCCGGCAGGAGAAGTGGATTTTGCAGGCGGAACTGTTCAATGAAATTCATCGTTGGGCGCGGCAGGCCTGGCGGAAAATCGAGGCGGGAGGGACAGACAAGCGCGCCGCCGCGCGTTACTACGCCATGGCGCGGGATTTTCTCAAAGCCGCCGCCGTGGTCTGGGGCGAGGCGTGGGGCAACGCCGCGTTCATGATTACCAAGCCGGTCACCCTCAAGGCCATGGTCCGCGTCTGCGCCGACTTGACCGCCGACGACGCCGAGCCGGAGGAAGGCCGGATCGAGCGTTGGCGGGCGCGGCTTTCGCCCTGGACGGAGCAGGCGCGGGAATTCCGCAACGAGGGATTCTACGAGCGGTTTCCGGCCAAGGGCCAAATCGAGCGCGTTTCGCGCATCCACCGGGAATTGGACCGGCTTGCGGGCGTTACCCCGCGAGCCTCGATAAGGGCTGCCAAATAGGCGAGATGGGCCGGATGGGAAAAATGAAAGCGGCTTGGCCCAGGTTTACGGGGTATTGTTCCAAGCGGTCATTGCTGCCTCATATACCTGTTTGAGCGGCACTTTTTCCTTTTCAGCAATTGCTCTGCACGACTCGAACTCGGGAGCGGCCTGCAACACTTTTCCGTCCAGCTTCCCGATCTTCAGTGTGACATTGCCAAAAGGCGTTTCGACCGTTTGAAACTCGCGCCGCAATTTGCGCCGTTCCGCCAGGGAGCGGCGGACGCCAAAGGCGCTCGTCTCGCGCAAAATCAATTCGCTGAAACTGTCGGCCTGGGCCGCCGCGCACAAAATCGTGAGGAGGAAACCGGGCCGGTTTTTTTTCATTTGCAGGGGCGCGTAACTGACATCCAAAGCGCCCGCCGCCAGGGCCGTTTCCATGAAGTGCCCAAGGATTTCCGGGTTAATATCATCCAAATTTGTTTCCAGGACTGCGATGGTGTCGCTCTCCCAATCGTGCTCCAGCGCGGCGCTGGTTTCTCCGAGGATGGCCCGCAGGACGTTGGGCCGCGCGGGGTGGTCGCGCGAGCCAAGGCCGAAACCGATGCGCACGGGGGTGAGATTGTTCATCGGCCCGAATGCCTCGACAAATTCCGCCAACAACGCCGCGCCGGTCGGAGTGATCAGCTCGCAGGGTTCTTCGCATTGCGTTAGGGCGATGCCGCGCGCCGCCAGGATTTCGAGCGTGGCCGGGGCTGGAATCGGAAAACGCCCGTGCGCGCAATCGATCCAGCCGGTGCCATCGATGGGTTGGCCCGCCAGCACGCGCGGTTTGCCCAAGAATTCCAGGCCGATGCAGGCCCCCGCTATATCAATGATGGAATCCACCGCGCCCACTTCATGAAAGTGGACTTTTTCGGCCGGCACACCATGTATCTTGCCTTCCGCGGCCGCAATGCGGGCGAAAACCGCCATCGCCTTTTCCCTGGCCCAGGCTGAAATTCCACTGTGCTGGATCAATTGCTTGATCTCAGCATAGTCGCGCGCATGTTCATGTTTATGTTCATGTTTGTGCTCGTGCTCATGCGCGTGTCCGTGTGAATTCGCGCCAAGATGAACGTTGAATTTCGTTCCCTCGATTTGCGCGCGTTTGCCGCGGGACACGTGCAGGTGATAGCCTTCCAGATTCAATTTCTGCAGTTCGACGCTGAGTTGTTGAAAATCCAGCCCCACGTCGAGCAGCGCACCGATGAACATGTCGCCGCTGATGCCGCTGAAAAGGTCGAGATAGAGAGTTTTCATAAGCCGCCCGCGCACAGGGAATTAACCTGGCTGGCCGCGTAGCCCGCGCCAAAGCCATTGTCGATATTGACCACCACCACGCCGCTGGCGCAACTGGTCAGCATGCCCAACAACGGAGTCAGGCCGTTGAAGTTTGCGCCGTAGCCGACGCTGGTCGGGACAGCGATGACAGGGCGGCTGACCAGACCGGCAACCACACTGGGCAAGGCTCCTTCCATGCCCGCCACGACAATCACCACGTGCGCACTGCGGATTGCCTCCAGCTTGTTGAACAAACGATGCACCCCGGCTACACCCACGTCATAAAAGCGTTCCACCCGGTTTCCCATGATCTCGGCGGTGACAACGGCTTCCTCCGCCACTGGCAAGTCGCTCGTACCGGCGCAAACGACGGCGATGGCCCCCGGCCGTTTGGCCAGGGGCTTTTTCTCGATGGTTACGCAACGCGCGACAGAGTGATGGACGGCGGTCCGGAACTTTTTTCGCACGGCCCGCGCCTGTTCGGGTGTCAGGCGCGTGATGAGGAGGCGGTCTTCGCGGGCCAAAAGGGCGGCGGCGATTTTAACGATCTGGGGCGCGGTCTTGCCGGAGGAGTAGATGACTTCCGCAAAGCCCTTGCGCAAGGAGCGATGAGTATCCACCTGGGCAAAGCCGAGATCGATCACCGGCGGCGCCTGGAAAGCGCGCAGCGTCGCGGGCAAGGTTGCTTTGCCCTGGCGAAATTTCTCCAGGAGTTTGATGGCATCCGTAGTCGTCACAGTCATACAAAAATACACGAAGTCGCCGCATCGTCACGCGCGAATTTGACGCAACAAAAACGACAAAGCGGTTTTGAATACTTTGAGGGGCATTTTTCCATTGAATCACAAGGCGGAGGTTTTAAGGTGTGGCAAGGCAGTTCATCTGAACCAGAGGAAGGATATGCAACATCGGCCTGTTTCGGTCACGATATTCGGCATTTTGAACATCGGGTTTGGGGTGCTGGGAGTGATTACGACGATTGTCAGCATGGCGCTCCACTCGCCTGGCGGCGCTGCCTTGAGTCCGATCATAAAAAAAGTGTATGACAATCCCGGCTTCAGCGCCTGGATGAAGATCGCCACTCCGTTGGGTGGCGTGGGCGCGTTGGCGCTAATCGTGGCAGGGATCGGCTTGTTGTTGTTGCAAAATTGGGGGCGGCTCACTTCAATTGGGTATGCGATTTACGGAATTGTGATTGCCCTCGTCAATACAACACTGATGCTGCACGCCGCGTTTGGGGAACAAGGATTGACCATGATCATCTTGTTGTTTGCCGCCTTGGTTGGCTTGGTGATCGGGCTTGTTTATCCGGCTCTGCTGCTCATTTTCATGACCCGGGCCAAGTTGAAAGCGGCCTTCGGCCCGGCACAATCCCCGCATGAAGGAAACATCCTTTAAAGCGCCGTGGGGCGCACCGCTGGCCGTCATGACAACGGTATGCGCCGTGCTATGTCTCTCCTTTCTATTGCCGGGCATGCTGATCGCCCTGGGCGCAAGCGGTACGCTGCATGCGCTTGGAATGACCATGATTCCACCATGGGCCGGCTGGTGTCTTGTGGCGGTTCCTTTCCTGGCCCTCGTGGCGGGCGCGGCCTTCATTGTGCGGGGATATGTCCTGACTGACAGCGCGCTCGTTATCCAAAGGATGGGATGGGTGAACCGCCTCGATTTGTCACGGTTGACTTCGGCGGAAGTTGATCCGGACGCGCTCCGGGGATCGCTGCGCCTGTTCGGCAACGGTGGGTTCTTCTCATTTACGGGCTGGTTTCGCAACAAGAAGCTGGGAGTTTACCGGGCCTACGCCACGGACACGAAGAGAATTGTTGTGCTGCGCTTTGCCGAAAAAACGGTCGTCATTACTCCAGATGATCCACAGAAGTTTGTGCAGAAGATCAACACCAATAAGGCCCGGACCGCATCCCAGTCTCAATGAATCTACTGGCGGCTTGGCGCGGAGGCAAATCGCGGCTATCCTATGGCCGTGTCGGATGCCACAAAAACACGGGTCATCGTTGGGATGAGCGGCGGAGTCGATTCCTCGGCGGCGGCGGCGCTGCTTTTGGAACAGGGCTACGATGTCGTCGGCATCACGCTCAAGTTGTGGCCGCAGGATTGCGTTTCGCGCGCCGAGGACAAATGTTGCGGGCCGCAGGCGGTGACAGACGCGCGCAGCGTGTGTCACAAGCTGGGCATTCCCTATTATCTGATTGACGAGGCGGATGCTTTTCAAAAGCAGGTCATCCACTACTTTGCGGAGGAATACAAGGCGGGGCGCACGCCCAACCCCTGCGTCATGTGCAACGAAAAACTGAAATTCGGCGCGCTGCTGGACCGGGCGCGGCAATTGGGCGGGGAATACGTCGCCACCGGACATTTTGCGCGGCTGGAAAAGCGCGCCGATGGCCGTACTCTCCTGAAAAAGGGATGCGATCCGCGCAAGGACCAGAGCTATTTCCTTTTTTCCCTGCGGCAGAACCAACTGGCCCGCGCGCTGTTTCCGCTCGGCAAGAAAACCAAACAGGACACGCGCCAGGTGGCCCGCGAGCGCAGCCTGAAAACCGCGGACAAGGAGGAGAGCATGGAAATCTGTTTCGTGCCGGACAAGGATTACGGCGCATTCCTCTCCGCCGCCAAACTGGCGCAAAAGCATCAGGGGGAAATTGTCAATCTCGAGGGCCGGGTGCTGGGGCATCACGAAGGAATCGAGTTTTATACCATCGGCCAGCGCAAGGGCCTCGGACTGTCAACACCAAAGCCAATTTATGTGATCGAACTGGACGCCGCGCGGAACCGCGTCGTGGTGGGGGACGATTCCGCCCTGGATCGCGCTGAATTCCGCGTGCGCAATTGCAACTGGATCCCGTTCGATCAGCCGCCGGAGGAAATGCAAGTCGCGGCCAAGATTCGTTACAACCATCCCGGCACGCCGGCGACCGTTCAGTCGCTGCCCGGCGGCGAAGCAAAGGTGACGCTGCACACGCCGCAACGGGCCATCACACCCGGACAAGCCTGCGTTTTCTACGACGGCGATCTGGTGGTGGGCGGCGGCTGGATTGTTTGAAGCAGGTTATCGCGGCGTCACGGAGCACCCTTGGCGCCCAAAGCTTTGACGGCGTGCTGCATCTCCTTCAGATGCACATCCGCGTCGGGCGAATCGGTGATATGAACAATCTTTCCGTCCAAGCCAATGAGAAAACTCACCCGACGATCCATTTTCCGGTCCGGCGCCATGCGCGCGCCGTAGGCGTCGGCGATTTTGCCTTTGGTGTCGGCCATCAACGGAAAGTTTAAGCCATACTTGAAGACGAAATGTTTATGGCTGTCCACTGAATCGAAGCTGACACCGATGACATCCACCCCCTGCGCCTTGAGGTCACCGATGCGGTCGCGCAGGCCGCAGGCTTCCTTGGTGCAACCGGGCGTGTCATCTTTGGGATAGAAATAAAGCAGGACAACACTTCTTCCGAGGTCATCGGCCAACTTCCATTTGTTGCCATCCTGATCCGCGCCACTGACGCGCGGCGCCTTGTCCCCGACTTTGAGCGGGGCGGCGCCGGAAGAGAATTGCGCGGCAAACGCCACGGCAAGCATGCACAAAAGTGCAAGAGAGTTTCGCATCGTTTTCATAGTTAAATTCGACTTGATCTTAATAAGCTGCGAGGCGGGGATTGTCAAACCAATGGGAAATTGAGATTAGGTTTGGAAAAAGATTCGGCAATCCACACCAGCGATCCTTCCGGGAGCAGATCATAAAGGGGAACCAAATCGGACGCCGCGAGGTGGATGCAGCCGTGGGAATCGGGCCGGCCAAGGGTCAATTCGTTGCCACTGCCGTGAATGTAAATATAGCGCGTAAATGAATCGACGTTTCCGCCGCGATTGAAGCCCGGCTCCAAGCCTTCCAGCCAGAGGATGCGCGTGGTAATGCGGGCCTCGGGCTTGCCGCGCCACGTGAAGCCGGCGACCTCCCGGGAGACAAAGGCAGTGCCAGCCGGCCAGCCGCCGCCGATCTTCTTTGCAACGCGATGCAGGCCGCGCGGAGTCATCTGCGAATTGGCGATTTCGCCAACGCCGAATTTTGAAGTCGAACAGCGAAAAGTGCCAACCCGTTCCGGCGTGGCGGCCAAAGCCGGACGCGCGAAAAGCGAAAGCGTCTGCCGGGAAATGTCCACGACAAGAAGAAAGCGGGTTGATGGCACACCGCAACGCGCGCACGCGCGCAGCGCGTCCTGAAGAAGGCCCCTCCTCATTTTGGGACCAGTTTCTTGATCAGGATCTTTGAGTTTCGCCCGCTTTGTTCATATCTCTCCCGCCGGTCTGGCGGAAGATCGTCGGGACTGCCCTCATTGAATCCGCCCTTGGATTGGAAATAGGTGAAGGCCTGCGTGGAAAGGGTCACCAATTCGCTCAGGCCAAGCTCGCGTGCCTTCGATTCTACGTAGGCGATGAGCTTCTGGCCGATGCCCTGGTTCTCATGGGATGGGCTGACGTAAAGGCAGGCGAGTTCCCCCTTGTTCTGATCGAGCAGATGCAAAGCGACGCAGGCCACCGGATTCTTGTCCGTTTCAAAAATATAGAAATCGCCCAGTGATTTTTCCAGGTTGGCCCGGGTGCGCTTGACGAGTTCCTCCGAGACGACGGAATTCTTGGTCAAGGTCAGGATGGCGCGGATGTCCTTCTTCATGGCCTTGCGGATTTGCTGGTATTCATTGGCGTAAACGAGGGTGCCAATGCCTTCGTTGGAAAAAACCTCCCCCAGCAAGGCCTCATCGATGTGCCCGTTGATGACATGGACGCGCGACACGCCGGCGGCGCAAGCCACCGAAGCGCATTGTGCCTTCGAAACGATCTCAGGCGCGAATCCGGCTTTATTCTGCGTCAAAAGCGCGTCCAGCTCGGCGACCAGAATCTGCCGGATGAATTTATCGCGATAGATCAACCCGTCCAGCGTGGTGATGTAAATGAGCTTGGCCGCGTTGAGCGATTTGGCCAGCTCCAAGGCCACGGCGTCAGAATTGACCCGATAAGTTTTTCCATCTCCATCGAATCCGAGCGGCGGCACGACGGGAATAATGCCCTGGGCCAGCAAGCCCTGCAGCATTTCGACATCGACCCGTTCGACCTTTCCGGTGAAAAGATGGTCCTGGCCATGAATGATGCCCAGTGGATGCGCGGTCAAAGCGTTACAAGAGGCAGCGCGAAGGTCGCTGGCGCTTAGGCCCTCCAGGATTTCATGCGTCAAACGGTTGGCGGCGGTCAAGGCCAGCTTCAGCGTCGGCTCATCCGTCACTCCGCCGCCGTCCAGATTGGAGGGCTGGATATTCTGTTCGCGGGCCAGAATATCAATTTGCGCAGCGGCGCCATGGACCAAAACGACCCGAATACTGAGGGAACGGAGGACGGCAACATCGAGGAGAATATTGGAAAAATTTTCGCTCGTGACGATGGCGGCATCCACGCTGATGACGAAGATCTTTTCCCGAAAGCCCGGGATGTACTGCAAAATGGTGCGCAGGTCAGTCAGTTTCACTTGGGGACGGCTCGATGATAAATGATCCACTCGTAGCCATTGAGGCTGAAGCCGGAAGAAAGCGGGTCAAGAGGGACCGCCCGGCTGCTGATTTTGACCGGTTGATAGGTCTCTGCGTCAGGCAATTCAATCGAGCCGGTCACGCGCTGGCTGCTCAGATTGACTAGGGCAAGGAACTCATCCTTGTCATCCTTTCTCAGGAAGCTGGCGACTCCGGTTGGCACACTATTTGACACCCAGGCAACCTCCCCGGTGCATAAAGCGGGGTACTTCTTTCGAAGCTGGATCAAATCCCGGTAAACACCGCGCAACGGGGGACGTCCTCCAGCATGCCAGAAGACCGGCATTCTTTCAAACAACGCAGGATCGGCGGATTCGGTGGCGTCCCCGGCCTCCATGCCGTTGTAAAAGAGCGGCACGCCGTCGAGGGTCAACATCAACACCTGGGCGGCCAGGGCACCGTCCATGCCGTGACGGGCCACGGCGCGAGGCTGTTCGTGGATGTCCGAGAAGCGCAGGTGCAACGCTCCCTTGGGGAACTGCTGAAAAGTGTGGTCCCATGATTCCTGGAGAAAGGAAACGGGCGAACTGCCGCTCATGACCGTGTCCAACATATAATAGAAGCTCCAGGAGGAATCCACATCGAAGGCCTTGGACAGCAACTCCGGCTTGGCGCCGGCGTCAGCCAGAATGACAACCTGGGGATTGATTTTCTCCATTTCATCCCGGGCTGATTCCCAAAAATCAACCGGCACGTTGGGAGCGACGTCGCAACGAAAACCGTCCACGCCGAAGTCCCGCAACCAGTGTTTCATCATGTCTATCATGTAGCGGCGCACTTCCGGTTTCGCGTAATCCAGTCCAGCCACGTCCGTCCAGTCGGGAACGGGCGGGATGATTTCTCCGTTGGTGCCCTTCATGTAAAAATCCGGATGCTCCATGAGGACGCTGTCCCAGGAAGTTTGACCGGCCACGATGTCCATGACCACTTTCATGCCGCGCTTGTGCGCTTCATCGATGAGGCGCTGGAAGTCGTTCGTGCTGCCGTAGTCGGGATTGACGGCGTAAAAATCGCGCACGGCGAAGGGACTGCCTATGGAGCCCTTTTTCATTTTTTCGCCGATGGGATGGATCGGCATCAGCCAGAGAACATCCACGCCAAGATCCTTCAGTTCATCCAACCGCGCGGTAATCGCATTGAGATCGCCTTCCTTGGAGAAGTTGCGCGGGAAGATTTCATAGACGACCGCGCTGCGGAGCCAGTCGGGCGACTTGCGGGTGGCCAATACCGGGGTATCCGCGCCCGATGCAATGGTGGTAGTGAACGCCACCCCGCCGAGGATCGCCAAGGCAAGAAAGCATCGTGATTTTTGCAGCATTTTGATCATGGCTGTTGAGAGTTTCCGCTGGTTCTACTTCCTTTCATCCGGTCTGTCTAGCGCAATTTATTCCTAAACCGGGGGTTGCGCTTTGGCGATGGCTTTGAGCACGCTTTTCAACGTCTTGACGGCCCGGCTGTTTTCGCGGGGCGTGCCCACGGAAAGACGTATCCATTCCGGCAATTTATAGCCGCCCATGGGCCGCGCAATCACTCCCTGCTTTTGCATTTCCTCGAAGACACGCTGCCCCTGCCCCACTTGCACCAGGACAAAATTCGCAAACGAAGGCACAAAAGGCAGTCCCATGCGGGTGAAGGCATCGTGGAGAAACTTCAAGCCGGCGAAATTGTTCTCGCGCGTCTTGCGCATGTGCTCCACGTCATCCAAAGCGGCCAGCCCCGCCGCTTGGGCGAGAGAATTGATATTGAAGGGCTGCCGGATTTTTTCCAACGCGGCAATAAATTCCGGATGCCCAATGCCATAGCCCAGGCGCAACCCGGCCAATCCGTGGATTTTGGAAAACGTCCGCATGAGGATCAAGTTCGGCTTCTCTCCGGAGCGAATCATCGGGATCAGATCCAAAGATTGCTCGAGGAATTCGATGTAGGCCTCGTCCATGATCAGCACCACCTCGGGGGGGATCGCTTGAATGAGACGCCGCACCTCGTAGGGCGAAGCGAGCGTGCCAGTGGGATTGTTGGGGTTGGCCATGAAAATGACCTTGGTCCGCTCCGTGATGGCGTTGGCCATGGCCGTCAGATCGTGGGCATGATTTTTTGTCGGGACGGTGATGAGATTGGCCCCGAACAACCGCGCCACAATCGGATAAACGGCAAAACAAGATTCGGAGACCACGACGTCGTCATTCGGCCCGAGCAAGGCGTGCCCAAGGAATTCAATGATTTCATTGGAGCCATTGCCCAGGATCAAATGGGCGGGATCGACCTTTAGGTTCGCCGCCAGTTTTTGTTTGAAATAAAAGGCATTGCCATCCGGGTAGAGATGCACCTGCCGGGCTGCCTGCCGCAAGGCGGCCAGGGCGGCGAGGGAAGGGCCGAGCGGATTCTCGTTGGAGGCCAGCTTGATGATGCGGCGATCAGGCAGGCCCATTTCGCGGGCCACCTCGGCGATGGGCCGTCCCGGCTGATAAACCGGCAGATTCAGCAGGACGGGGTTGAGGGTAAAGGGCAGAAACATAATTTTACTTTCAGAGGGCGCGCAATATTTTGTTGACATCGACGTGCGCGGCGATGATGTCGCGGATGACGGAAATTTTCTCCGTGTCGCCAGGACGCGTCTTGACGGTGAGGTTGTGGACGCGGGAGGCGACGACGTAACTGTCCTCCGCGGCAAGCAGCACGGGAAAGGCCGCCTTTTCGATAATGCGGAGGATGGCGGGATTGGGACGGAGATTATCTGTCAATACTATGCCGGCCAGCAGTTGGTTGGGATCCGAGGCCACGACGGAGGCGGCCATGACGATGTCCTCCCGGTCGCCGGGGGTGATGACGAGGCAGCCGCGCTTGAAAAGGCTGATGGCGTTCTGCGCCCCCATGGCCCCGATCACGACGCTATCCACCGGTGTATTGGCCCGTCCGCTCTGGTTGAGCCGCTCCGCCTTCAGGTCTTCCTGGATGGACTCAATCGTCGGGCTCGACAACAAGTGGTGATGAGGCAGCACCCCCAGCAGATCCAGACCCTTGCGTTTCAGGCCGCGCCGGGCGAATTCGGTGATGTAATCCAATTTGTCGGGGGTGACTTTGTTGAGAATGACACCGATGATCTCGACTCCCTCCCGTTCGAAGACGGCCTGATTGAGGTAAAGTTCGTCAATCGGTTTGCCGATGCCGCCCTGGCTGATAAGGATGACCTTTGTGCCCAGGATTTTGGCCACCTGCGCGTTGGACAAATCAAAAACCGAGCCGACGCCGGCATGGCCCGAGCCTTCGCACAGGACAAAATCCTTTTCCCAGGCGACTCGGTCAAAAGCCTTGCTGATTTTTCTGATCAGCGCCTCGTTGTTGGATGATTGCAGGTATTTGCGCGTAAAATCCGGCTCAACCGCAATCGGGCTCATATCGACCAGCGGGCAATTCAACTGGTAAACCTGGTCCATCAACACGGTGTCTTCATCGATTTTTTGCTCCTCGATTTCCACAAAGCGCTGCCCGACGGGCTTGATATAGCCGATGCGCGGATAGAAGCTTTGCAAAGCGGCGAGCAGCCCGATCGACGTGGTGGTTTTGCCCTCGTTCTGACGGGTCGCGGCAATAAAAACGCGCGGCGTGACAGTGTTCATGGTTGGTCCGCCGGCTCAGGCACAACTGCGGAATCCTTGGGCGGATAAAGGTCCTTGAAGGCCACGGCTTGCACCCCGACGATGGCCGCGACGCCGAGGACATCGTGGGCGTTGGAACCGCGCGACACGTCCGCGGCCGGGCGGCCCAGGCCCAGCAGGATTTGGCCGTAGGCATGTGCCTTGGCCACGTGTTGAATGAGCTTGCTGCCGATGTTGCCCGCGTTGAGGTCGGGAAAGATCAAGACGTTGGCGCGGCCGGCGACCTGGCTGTCGAAAGTCTTGCGCGAAGCAATTTCCGGGATCAAGGCCGCATCGACCTGGAGTTCGCCGTCAAAATCCGCCTCCATTCCTTTTTCATGCGCCAGTTTTTGGGCCAGGGCGGTCGCCGCCTGCACTTTGCCGATGGAGGCATGAGTCGCGCTGCCCTTGGTCGAAAACGACAACAGCGCCACCCGCGGACGGATGGCCATGAGTTGGTGGCACAAATCGGCCGTGGAAACAGCGATGTCGGCCAACTGCTGCACCGTCGGCTCGGGAATGACCCCGCAGTCCGCCATAAAGAGCGTGCCTTCATCGCCGAAGCGCGTGTCCTCCACTTCCATCACCATGCAACTGGAGGCCGTGGTGGCTTTCGGCGCGACTTTAACAATCTGAAACAAGGGGCGAAGAACGCTGCCGGAACTCTCATTGGCCCCGGAAATAAACCCGTCCACCTGATGCATGGCCAGCATCATCGCGCCGTAATAATTGGGGTTGAGCATCGTTTCGTGCGCTTCCTTTTCCTCCACGCCCTTGTAGCGGCGCAGCAATTCGTAGCGCTTGACGAATGCAGGCAGGTCCTCGCTTTCAGCGGGGTTAATGATGCGGACGCCTTCCAGCGAGACATTCAATTCAGCGGCGGCCTGTTTGACCTTGGTCCGGTCCCCCAGCAAGACGGGCGCACCGAGCCGCAGGGAATAAAACTGCCGGGCGGCCTGGAGCACGCGCGGCTCGGTCCCTTCCGGGAAAACGACCCGTTTGGGGTGCCGCTGCAACTTTTCAATAATATGAGCGATAAATCGCATGAGGCAGTTAAGTACGCGTTGACGGGTCAAAATTCAAGGTTTCTTCGCGGGAAACCCAAGTCAGACGCATCTAAATCCTGGCGTTTCTCATTAACACTGCGGCTTTAGCCCGGTGGGATGGCTCCCTGCGACATCCTTAACCGTTTCAACGGTTTCCCAAACGACGGTAAGCCGTTAAATCGGCTTCGGGTCCACCTTACGCCTCCTCGACACAGAGCTAAAGCCACGGTGTGAATGAGAGTCGGACACATGGCCCCCAAGTTCTGATGCGTCTGCCCGGGCGTGACAGCACACCACCCTTAACCCGGTTCCAGTATGCCGAGAGCGCGGCAGATTTTTCGAACCAACAAATCGGGAATTTATACTATTTGCAGTATGGAACTGCACTATTTCGCAGGGCCAAGCTCCGTTGGAGCGCCATATTTGTAGAAAAGCGCCTATAATTCCAAAGCTCCGTAGGAGCGGTATAGTGCAATTGCGAACTGGAAATGGTACACCTTGTGGTCGGGGACAAGCTCACCTCGCCCGGTGGCCGGATAAGTTCGCGGCGTTTCACGCCAGTTCCAGCACAGAAACATCACCAGCGAGCTTGCGGCGGGCGTCTTCGCGCCGGTCTTCCATAAGCAAACCGTGTGAAGGCACCATGGATTGAGAGGCGACAAGCGTTGCACATCCCCATACAAAAGACTGCCGCGAAAACGTCAAACCGGCGTTTTTGGCCACACCACCTGGCGAATCGTATGTATCTACTTTATGGTGAATATCTTACACTCAAACCCCGGCCTTGTCTATTCGCGCCGATTCGTGGTGATTCGTGCTAAATCGTGCAAAAATAAACCTCACACCTTAACACTATAAAACTTATGAGCCGCATAGGAAAAACCGCCCGCCTGCCGGAACAAATTCGTGAACAACTCAATTGCCGCCTTCAGGATGGTGAAGCCGGCCCCGCCATCCTCTCCTGGTTGAATTCCACAAAGGAGGCGAAAATCGTCCTGGCCCAACAGTTCGGGGGCCGCAAAATCACCGCCAGCAATCTCTCCGACTGGCGGCTGGGAGGGTACCGGGATTGGGAGACCCAGCAAATCACCCTGGACGAAGCCCGCCGCGTCATGTCCGAGGGCGGGCAATTGGCCAAGACCGGGAACAAGGCCATGGCGGACAATCTGGCCGTCTGGCTGACGGGCCGGTATGTCGTGGCCACGCGCAAGCTGATGGAGAATGCCGACGACCCGGCGGCGTGGAAAATGTTGCGCGAACTGTGTCACGACGTCGTGGCGTTGCGCCGGGGCGATCACGGCGCGGAATGGTTGCGCATCGAGCGTGAAAAGTTGAAATTGCAGCGCAAGAAGCAACAAGCCGACCGCGAGAAGCTCAAGCAGGAAATCCTCAAGGAAAACCCTCCCCTTGAGGTGTTGAGCGAAGAGGAACAGCAGCAGCGGTGGGACGAGATATTCGGAACCAATCCGGACACACACCCCATGAACCAGAAGAGAAATCCGTTCAACCCGGACCCTGATTCCGACGACGAGGCAATGCCCCCACCCGAACCTGCCCCGACTGCTTCCTCTCCTAATCCTAACTTGCCCGCCATAGCTTCAGCGACGGCGGGTCTTCCCACCCCCGCAGATGATGTGCCCCCCATAAATCCCATTCCTCCCATGCTTCCCATGCTTCCCATCTCCCCCGAAGAATCCGAAGCCCAGGAAGTCCAACACGAAACAGAGTTAGCCGAACAAGGCCATGCTTACAGGGCCTATTCCTTGGGAGCGCGCTATCGGGATGGCTTGGGAGTTCCCAAGGACTTGGCCAAGGCGCGGGAGTGGCTGGGCAAAGCCGCATCGCAAGGCATCGGCAGCGCAAAGATCGAATTGCATGCCCTGGTGATGCGGTTCGGAGATTGAGATATGCAAATAGTTCAACAAAAAGTTGATTCGCGCCGCAGTGCAGATGTCGGTGGGGGCTTCTGCACACTTCCAACTTTGATACAAATCGGTTAAGCTTCGCCCATGGCCAAAAGCACTTGCCTTTCTTGTGGACAGCATATCGAGCATCCGGATGAATTGGTCGGCGAACAGATCGTCTGCCCGAATTGCGGGGCAAAAACCCGGCTCAACTCCCCTTCCCCGTCTGCCATCCGCATCCCGAAATTCAAGGACCCCTCCGTACGCGAACCGGGCGGGTCGCCGGTCGCCCCCGTCGCCAGCCGGATCATCGACAACATCGAGAAGGTGATTGTCGGGAAGCGGGCGGAGATTGTTTTTACGCTGGCGGCTTATTTCGCGGAAGGACATGTGCTGCTGGAGGATGTGCCGGGAGTGGCCAAGACCATGCTGGCCCGCGCCCTGGCCCGCAGTATCGGCTGTTCGTTCAAACGCATCCAATGCACCCCCGACCTTTTGCCGGGCGATATCACCGGCAGTTCGGTGTTCAACCCCAAGACGACGAATTTCGAGTTCCGGCCGGGGCCGCTCTTTGCCCAGATTGTTTTGGCGGATGAAATCAATCGTGCCACGCCGCGGGCGCAATCGGCGCTTCTGGAAGCGATGGCGGAACGGAAGATCACAGCCGACGGCATCAATTACGATCTGGCCCCGCCCTTCTTGCTCATCGCCACGCAGAATCCGATTGACCACGAAGGCACGTTCCCGCTGCCGGAAGCGCAGCTGGACCGTTTCCTGGTGCGCCTCCGCCTGGGTTATCCGCAAAAAGAGGAGGAAATATCCATGCTGCATCGCCTGCAAGCGCAACATCCCATCGACACCCTGGCAACAGTTGCCACCGCGCAGGAGGTCATCGACTGCCAGAAAGCCGTTTGCAAGGTGCATGTGGATGAAAAAGTCAGCCGTTACATCGTGGAAATCATCCAGGCAACCCGCGAGCATCCCGATCTTTCCCTGGGCGGCAGTCCGCGCGCCTCGATGGCCCTGTTGCGTTTCGCGCAGTCCTTCGCGGCCATGAACAGCTATGAATTCGTGCTCCCGGATGATGTCAAACAAGCGGCGCGCCACGTGTTGGGCCATCGTTTGATACTCCGTCCGGAAAGCCGCCTGCGCAAAAAGACCGTGGCCGGCGTGCTCGATGAGATCCTGAAAACAGTGCCCGTGCCGCAAATGCCGGCCACGCCTCCAACCCGATGAAATGGATTCTCGCCACGGCGGGCCTGCTTGTCCTGGGATTGATCCTGAACCTCAGCCTGTTGATTTACGCGATGTATGTTCTCCTCGGGGTCCTGTTGCTGAGCCGTTTCTTCACGCGAACCTGGACGGATCAAATGGAGGCGCAGCGTTTCTGCGACGGGGAAGTTGTGGAAATCGGTGCCGGCGTGGAGAGCAAAGTTGCCGTGCGAAACACCGGCAATCTCTCGATCCCATGGGTGATTTTGGAGGATTCCCTGTCTCGCGATGCGCTCACGCAAATGCCGCCGCGCCTCAAGACGGAGGGCGCGAGACTGGCCCTGGCCCGGCTGCCCGCGGGCGAAACCAAAGTCTTGAGCCAGCGGCTCAAGTTTCTTATGCGCGGCTATTACCAAATCGGCCCCCTGCTGGCGGAAACGGGCGATGTGTTTGGTTTGCACCGCCGTTTTCGAATTCTGACCGAGCCGCACTACGTGCTGGCGCTGCCAAAAGTTCTGCCGCTGAAAGGTTACAGCCTGGCCTCGCGCCGTCCGGTCGGAGAAATCCGGCTGACCCATCGGCTGTTCGAAGACCCGACACGCTCGTCCAGCATTCGCCCTTATCAACAAGGCGATCCGCTGAACCGGATTCATTGGCGGGCCACGGCGCGGGCCGGAGAGTTGCAAACACGCACCTATGAAAGCTCCTGCGTGTCGGGCGCAACTTTCCTCCTGGATTTCCACACAGGCAGTTTCTCAGGGGCGTCCGCCGTCAATTCGGCGGAACTGGCCGTTGTCACCGTCGCCTCGCTGGCCAACGCGGTGTATCTGACCGGCGGGCAAATCGGCTTCGTCAGCAACGGACGCGACGCAGCCGACCGCATCCGGGAAGAAGACTGGCGGGCGGAATTCCTGACCCGCGACGACGCGCGGCGGCGGGCGTCCGAAACTCCGGCCAACACCCGCCTTCGGCCAGTCGTGGTGGAAACAGGCAAAGGCGAAGACCAGTTCACGAGCATCCTGGCCGCGCTGGGTCGCTTGGAGCAGAGCGACGGGCTGGATTTTTCCGCAATGGTGACGGAAGCCACTTCCAGAATATCCCGCGACGCCACGGTGGTGGCGGTCCTGGGCGGCGTGACGCCCGGCATCGCCGTTGCCTTGGGCGATCTGGCGCGGCGCGGACTGCTGGTCACGGCGGTGGTGGTATCATTCGGTATGGAAGCGGTGCCGGATTGGGCCAAACCGCCGAGTTGGGCCGAAATGCTGCTGGCGCAAGGCATCGATTTCCGTGTCGTCAACAGCGAGGAGTCGATCACCGACCTGTGCGCCGAGGCGATTGTGAGGTGAAATGAGCAAACCGCGAAAAACCGTTGCCGACTACATGGTGATCGCGCTCAGCCCTGTTTTGATCATGGCGCTGGTGGGGAGCCTCTGTTTTTTTCTGATCGAAGTATTCTATCGCGGCCAGATGATCGCCGGCGTCTGCTGGGTCATGTTTTGGTTCATCATTGGCATAGTGCTCGTCTCGCGGATCGCCATCGAAAAAAGCACGGAGCACGCGATAGGCTATGGGCTTGGCCTCGCCGCCGCCACCTTGCTCTACATGCATCGGACACAATCTTCCTCTCTCCTCGGAATGATCTTACTGGCCGTCGTCTGGTTCTGCGCCCATAAACTCGTCTGGGACTGCACCTTGATCGACGACGAGCAGGATTCTTCAGGACGCGGCTTGCTGCACAAAGCAGACGTGCCGGAGCCGAAACCGGTGCGCAAAGGCTCCGCGCCGCATCCGCCGGGGCGTTGGGTGGTTTATTTTTCATTGGCTGCCTTGCCGTTGTTCGGCGTTGGTCAAATGCTTCTGCCTGGAGACGCCGCGGCGGCCCGACGCGCTGGGTTTGGTCTTCTGGCGCTCTATCTGGCGGCCGCATTGGGATTGCTGGTCACCACCAGTTTCCTCGGGTTGCGGCGTTATTTGCGGCAGCGTTACCTCACCATGCCGGGCGCCATCGCCGTGGCCTGGCTCAAGTTTGGGGCCGGCGTGGCTTGCCTCGTTTTGATCGGGGCGGTCTTTCTGCCCCGTCCCGGCGCGAACGCGGCTTGGGCCACATTGCGTTACCAAATCGATTATCAACTGCGCCGCGCCAGCGATTACGCCGCCGGGGCCAACCCCCCCGGTCAGGGCCAGGGCCGGGCTGGGAATCAGACCGGCGGCAAACAAGGCAGCGCCCAACAAACTGATCAGACACAGGGGAGCAAACAGACCCCCAACCAGGAGAAACCCGGAGAGACACAACAATTGCCGCAGCCTAAGTCCGCCCCGGCGCTTTCCAGCCCTCAGGCGGGAAATATTTACAGTTTTCTCCGAATCGCACTGCTGATTGCCGCTGCATTGGTCATCGGCGCATGGATCGTCCGCCGACGCCATTTGTTGCTGGAAATGGCCCGGTCAATCCTTGCCGCCCTCGCCCAGTTCATCAGAAATCTTTTCGATCTGATGCCGTCCCGCAAACCTGCCAGCAACGCCGAAGCCGCACCTGTCACCGCCAGGTTCAATTCTTTTGCCGAATATACAAATCCCTTCTTCACTGCAAAAGACCGCGCCTGGCCCCCGGAACAGATTATTCTTTACAGTTACGAAGCGGTCCAAGCCTGGGCGAAAGAATTGGGGATTGCGTCGCGACCCGAAGAAACCGCCCGCGAATTTTGCGGGCGCCTGGGCGAGCAACGTCCGGAATTGGATTTGGACACATTGGCCCGGCTCTACTCCCATGCCGCCTACGGAAAGAAACTGCCGCCCCAGTGCGACCTCGAACCAATCCGCGAACTCTGGCGCCGGCTGTAATGACCCCGAGGCACTTTGACATGGCTGGAGTCCAGATAGCGCAGCTTGCCCTGAGCGTGCAGAGCCAGCACCGCCAACAAGCGGGGCCACAGCCCGCGCTGACACCAGCGACGCCAGAAGCCTCGAAAGCTTCCGGGACGAAGGAGAATCAAACCTCACTCAAAGCGGGTCGCACAGGGTCGTAGCAAATCGCCGTGATTTTAAAAAGGATTCCACTTTGAGCCCTGTCGCTTATAACCGGATGTTCACGCTTATTTCCGCATCCCCGGACAGGAATGACGACGCCATGAAACACGAAAACTGCGTTTTGGGCCAATTTTCCCCTGTTTCAACCGGAACAGCCTGCCATCCAATAGGTTCCGACGGAAATGCGTCCCCGCTGGTTCGTGCTCATTCGCGGTAATTCGTGTTAAATCGTGCCGAAGAATAAAACAATCCCGCACCTTAACTTTATAAAGCTGATGCGCCATGTTGGGAAAACTGAACGTTGCGCAGTGGCAAACTATTTCGCAACCTATGGCCTTGACTAAATTCTGGCTGAATTCGAGTCCGGCTGTCCGGTTCTTCGCCGCGGTTTTAGGAGGAGTCCTGCTCAGCGCGTCCTTTGCGCCGCTCGGGATGGCGTGGGCGGCTTGGATCGCTCCGGGGGTGATCCTCTTCAGCAGTTTCGGAGGAAAGAGCGCTCGGGCGTTTGGAATGGGTTTCGTGGCGGGGCTGGTTCATTTCCTCAGCTCGCTCTACTGGTTGCTGAACATGCCTTTCGCCTGGCACGGCATTCCCATCGCGCCGGCAGCCGGCTGGCTGGCGTTGAGCGCCTATTGCGCGCTTTATCCTGCCATTTGGGTCTGGTTGTGTTGGAAGTTTTTCCCGGGGCCTTGCGCAACGGCCGATCAATTCGCCGCCACCGGCTGTTTGCGACGCCTCGCTTGGGCCTTTGTAGCGGGAGCATTTTGGACAGCACTAGAATTCGGCCGCGGGACTATTATGACCGGCTTCCCGTGGAATTTCGTCGGCGCGTCGCAATACAAATTGCTCCCCCTGATCCAAATCGCGGCCATGACTGGCATATACGGCGTTTCATTTCTGGTTGTCTGGACCTCTGTCTCGTTGTACGCCGCGGCCCTGACCCTGGCGCGGCGCCCCGCAGCACAAAGCTTTTGGACCGGCGCGGGCCTCCCTCTCCTCGTGGTGGCCGGCGTGGTGAGTTTTGGAGCCTGCAAAGTGGGTTCAATTCCAACCCCGCAACGCGAGTTGAAAGTGGCCTTGATCCAGCCCGATATTCCGCAAACGCTCATTTGGGACCCCGCGGGCGACAAAGCGCGTTTCCAAACTGTGCTCGACCTTTCAGAAAAGGCCCTGGCCTCCAACCCCCGCCTGGTGCTTTGGCCGGAATCGGCGGTGCCTGACCTGAATCCCGAAGTCCAGCAGGCAATCGCCCAACTGGTCCGACGAAGCCAGACATGGCTTGTGTTCTGCGCCGGCACATCCGAGCCAGCGTCCGACGCAACCACGAGCTACTTCAACAGCGCGCTCCTCTGCAACCCGGATGGCGGGCTGGAATCCATTTACCACAAACGCCGCCTCGTCATTTTTGGCGAATACATTCCGCTAGTCCGCTGGCTCCCCTTTCTGAAATGGCTTACGCCCATCGGCGGCGAGATTACGCCGGGAGACCACGTGGTCAATTTCGAGATCAAGAATCCTTCCGCCAAAATATCCGTGCTCATTTGCTTTGAAGACATGTTCGCCCAGGAAGCGCGGCAGCACGTCGGCCCGGATACCGATTTCCTGGTCAATCTGACCGACGACGGCTGGTTTGGCCACGCCGCCGAACAATGGCAGCAAGCTGCCAGCGCCATATTCCGCGCGGTCGAAAATGGCGTCCCCCTCCTGCGCTGCACCAATGATGGGTTGACTTGCTGGGCTGATTCCCAAGGCCGTGTGCGCCAGATTCAGAACGACTCAGGCAATGTCTATGGGCCGGGGTATATCATCGCTCAAATCCCCCTGCGCGCCGTCGACGATCACCGCCGAACCTTCTACAACAGACATGGTGATTGGTTTCCGTTCAGCTGTGGCACAATTTGCATCGGATGGCTGATTGCAACCGTCTGGAGTCGGCGCCACGGAATGCTGCCAAATGGCGCCGCTGAAACTGTCCGGAATTGAGGGAACCTGCCCACTATTGAGACACAAAGTGGGGGGGGAGGCGGCGCAATCCCGGTTCCCTTCGCCCCTATTCATTCCATGGCACGCTCCCTGCTCACTCCTAATCATGTTGTTAGTGTTGGTATGAGAATGATCGATTACATACGGATTCAAGTGATTCCACCGGTTTCCTTTGGCCTCTTTTTGGCCGTCGAAGGAATAGTATTATACGGGTTGTATCGGGCGATTGTTACGCCGTAGACAAGACAGAGCCCCGCGGCCTTTCCCTGAAAGGCTGGCGACCCCCGGATTAGCCAATAGCAAAAGTCGGCGCGGATAAAACCGCGCTGGCCTTTTTGTTTTTGGATGGCCTTTCCCGTTTCAAATCTTAAGCTTGATCCGGCGGCCGCCCCAAATGAATTGCCTGGACCAGACCTTGCCCACGCCCGCAGCCAACCTGGCCTGCGACGAAGCCTTGCTCGACGCCTGCGAAGAGCAAACCGGGGGCGAAGTGCTGAGGTTTTGGGAGCCTCGTGATTACTTTGTCGTTGTCGGCTATTCCAACCATGTCGCGCTGGAAGTCGACATCCGCACTTGCAGGCGTGAACAAGTGGGGGTGTATCGGCGTTGCAGCGGCGGCGGAACCGTTTTGCAGGGGCCGGGATGTCTCAATTATTCACTCATCCTCAAGATCGAAGGACACAACCCTCTGCAAAACATCAGTGCAACTAACCACTTCATTATGGGCCGGCACCGTGACGCCTTGAGCGCGATTTTGGGCCGGCCGATCCGGATGCAAGGGCATACGGACCTTTCGCTGGGCGGACTGAAGTTCTCCGGCAACGCCCAGCGACGTAAACGCCATGCGCTGATCTTTCACGGCACTTTCCTTCTGGGGTTCGATCTGAGCCTGATGGAAAAATTTCTGCCCATGCCCTCCCGCCAACCGGACTACCGCGAAGATCGTCCGCACCGGTTGTTTCTGACGAACCTGCCCGCGCCCGCCAGCGCCGTGAAAGACGTGTTGCGCCAAACATGGTCCGCCGGGGCTGTGCTGGACGTTTTGCCAGATTACCAGCATCTGATCGTGGAAAAATACTCGAGGGATGACTGGAACTGGAAGTTATGAATCGATGATAAGACTCGCAGTCAGTTGCCGCCGAGGTTATGGATCCAGCCGGCGCTTTGCGAATATTGAGCGTAGGCCTTGTCGCCGAGAGTTTCACGGGCCGCCCGTTCCGTCTCGGCCTCGATGGCCTTGAGAGCCTCTTCAATCCGCTCCGGCGGAATTTCCTTGTTGGCCAGAAGTTGCTGCTTCTGGTCCTCGGCCACCTGGCGCATATCGACAATGGCTTGCGAGGTCTCGACCGGCAGGTCGAAACGTTCCGCCAATATGCTCAGGTTCTGATATTCTGGATCCTTGCTCCGGTCCAGAGCTGCGGCGCGGTCCGGGCTGAGCTGGGCTTTGACGTCGCTCATCATGCTTTGTTCAGCGGCGGCTTTGGCGTCGCGCACACTCGGGTCGCTCATGTCTTCGTAGGCATAAGCGGCATCAATGGCCTGCTGCCGCCGAAACAAGTCGCGAAATTCCTCCTCGGTCGGGTTAAAGCCGACGAGTTCCTTGCGCAAATGATCGGCGGTCGGCGACATGCTGAGCTGGTATTCGTCCTTTTCCTCCGGGCTGAGCAGGCCGGACAATGCCGTGTTCTGCTCCTCATCAATCTTCCTCAGTTTTTCGATATCGCCTGGAGAAAGCGCGCCCGCCTGGAGGCCAAAGGTAATGCTCTCGCGCTCCCCTTCGAACTTGTCGCGCAACGCCAGAAGCTGGGAGCGCTTGTCCTCGGATAAAAAAGCCAGGCGGCGATTGTCTTCGTCGGTATCGACAAAGTATTTGTTCATCTCCCGCTCGTAATTGACGCCGAGCAATTCCCGCAGCACGGCGGGAAGTTCCTTGTCGATTTGGGCGAGTTGTTTTTCGCGCTCTTCGAGCTGGGTTTGCTTGAGTTTTCGTTTCTCGTCCGTTTCCCAGAAGCGGAACGGGCGCCCATTTTGGTAATATTGCCCTCGCCGTTGCGCATAAAGGCGCATGACGTCGGTCATGATTATGTCCCTGAGCGTGATTTCCGGGCAGCCGATGGCGCGGAGGTTGGCGATGTACTGACGGTAATCCGTGGATTCAAGCTGGTTCCAATTGAAGGTGTTGCTCTGGTAGACAATCGCGGGCTGCGGGCGGGCAGCAGCCTCCACTGCCTTGGCCTTCCATGCCGCCAATTCGACCTGGGCCGACTCGCGATCTTGCTCCACTTGCCGTCCCCAGTAGTCGCTGAAATAAACGTATCCGGCCGCCAACACTGCCGCGTTGAACACACACAGAATGACAACGAACCGCGTTTTCATTCTCCCCAGTGTACGGATTTATTTGCTCGCGGAAAGCCGGAAAATGATCGTGTTGTGATAAACCCGGCCCGGCCTGAGGGTGGCCGAGGGGAAATCCCACTGGTTGGGCGAGTTCGGAAAATGCTGCGGCTCCACGACAAAGGCGGCGCGGGCTTCATAGACCTGGCCATATTTGCCCGTAATCGATCCGTCCAAAAAGTTGCCGGAGTAAAACTGCAGGCCCGGCTCGGTGGACAGCACTTCCAACACCCGGCCCGAAGCCGGGTCGCTGATTTGGGCGATCACGTCCAATTGCCCCATGGGATGGTTGAGCACAAAGTTATGGTCGTAGCCGCCGCCGAATTTGAGCTGGCGGTCATTTTGGTGAATGCGGTCGCCGATGGCGGCCGGCTCGAGAAAATCAAAGGGTGTGCCTTCCACCAACCTCAACTCGCCGGTCGGAATCAACGTCGCGTCCACGGGGGTGAATCTGTCGGCGTCGATGAAGACGATCTGTCGGAGAATATCGCCGGAGCCGGCGAGGTTGAAATATGAATGCTGGGTCAAATTGATTACGGTGTCTTTGTCGGTGGTGGCGGTATATTCCAAGCGCAAGCCATTGTCAGACATCAGGGTGTAAACGGCCCTGACCTTGAGGTTGCCTGGATAGCCTTCCTCGCCATCTTTGCTGAGGTAGGTCAATTCCAGCGCCGGCCCTGCGTCGCTCCGGATGATTTGGGCGTGCCAAACCACTTTGTCGAAACCCTTGAGGCCGCCGTGCAAGGCGTTCGGATAATTATTGGTCGCCAGCTTATAGGTGACGCCGTCCAGGGTAAACCTCCCTTTTGCGATACGGTTTCCGTAACGTCCAATCAACGCGCCGAAAAACGGGCTGTTGGTCAGATAACCGTCCAGATTGTCATACCCGAGCACCACATCGCCGATATGGCCATCTCGGTCGGGGCCTTTGAGCGAAACGATGATGCCGCCATAATTGCAAATCCTCGCCTCGACGCCGTTGAGATTGCGCAAGGTGAAAATATCGACGCTCTGGCCATCGTGCGTTTTGCCGAAAGGCGCCTGGGTAATCTTGCAGGGAAGAGCTTCGGGGCAACAGGCTCCACAGGCGGAGCCGCAGGCATCCGAACAACAAGAATCGCAAGAGGAAGAGGGGGTGGAGGCGCTTCCGGCCAGCGCCACGGCCAGCATGGCGACGGCGGCGAGATGGAATTTATTCATTGTGACCCGGGTCAGCGAAAATTAAGCGGACTGGCTTGCGGCATTTCGTTGGGGCAAGCCTGGTTGATGGGCGCCTCGGGCGTGCGATCGTTGGCGGAGACCAAATGGTTGGCCAGCAGATAAGCCTCCACCTCTTCGCCGCTGACATCCGGCAGCATTTTGCCGTTGACCTCGACACAAGGGCTGAGCATCTGGCCGCTTTTCTCGATCATTTCCTGCCGTTGCACCGGATCGTTGATGATGTCGCGATCCTGGAAAGGCAGGTCGTATTTGCGCAGCACGGCGCGCACGCCCTGACTCCAGCCACAGGTGGGCTTCAAATATGCGATAATTTTAGGTGTCTCCATAGCCTTTATTAGTGTTCATATTGCCACAGGTGGAGTGAAAGGCAACCGCTAAATTTCACCACACCCCTCTTTTCCTATTATCGTGCTTCAAAACGGCGCGGCTAGGTGCTAGAATGCATTCATGTCGAATCAACCCTTAAAATATACCTGCGAAGAATTGGCGAAAATGATCGACCATTCGCTGCTGCACCCGACCTTGACCGATCAGGAGCTGGAGGCGGGCTGCCGGCTGGCCGCCCAATACGGCACCGCCTCTGTCTGCATCAAACCCTATTTCGTAAGGCGCGCGGCGGAGTTGCTTAAAGGCACAGGCGTCATTGTGGGAGGCGTGGTGGGATTCCCGCATGGCAGCAGCACCACAGAGTCGAAACGCTATGAGACGCAATTGGCGTGCGAAGATGGAGCGGCGGAAATTGACATGGTCATCAACGTCGGCAAGGCGCTGAGCGGCGAGTGGGATTACGTGGAGCGGGACGTGAAGACGGTGTGCGTCGAGGCCCACAAACGGGGCGCAAAGGTCAAGGTGATTTTCGAGAACGATTACTTGGGAAAAGGCGGAGCGGGCTTGAACGGCGATGATTTCAAACGCCGGTTGTGCCAGGTGTGCGAGCGCGCCGAGGCCGACTGGGTGAAGACGTCCACCGGGTTTGGTTTTGTTAAACAGGCGGATGGCACATATCAAACGCACGGCGCGACGGAACACGACCTGCGGTTGATGCGCAATAGTGTGTCGCAAAAGGTGCAGGTCAAGGCGGCCGGCGGCGTGCGCAGCCTTGATGCCTTGATCAATGTGCGGGATCTCGGCGTCAGCCGCTGCGGAGCGACGGCCACTGCCGACATGCTGGACGAGTATCGCCGGCGCGAAGCAGGCCAGCCTGCAGCCGCAAAGAGGGCAGCGCCCGACTCCGGCGCCTACTGAGTTTTCTTGCCGGCGTTTAAAGCGAGATCGACACGGCGCGATAGAATATCCGGGCGCTGTTCGTAGCCGGCAGGAACTGCATCCTCTGACCGCTTAATGTATTGGTGCTGACCGGCGTCCAGGTGAAAAGGTTGGTGGACGATTGCAGCACAAACTTCCCGCCAATCTCGCCCTGGACCCAGAATGGAAAATTCCCATTAGTGGGCCGTGTGCCGGCCAGCAAGGTCAGGACAGGGCTGGGCGGGATGACCAGTAAAGTCACGCTTTGGGGCGGTACTGTGGTTTGAAGCAAGCCGGAACTGTAAGGCAAATTACTTAATTGTGAAATCGCGCCGTTATTGAGTTGCCAGACTTGCGCAGTGCCGGAGCCGGTGTAGTTGGTAAGGTTGAGCGCGAGCGGCGTGTTGCCGTTCAAATATTTGTTGATCGCCATGATGGTGAGCGCGCCATCGCTGCTCCGCTCCGCCGCAAACACCGACACGTTGTCCGGATCTGGCCCCCCAGCTAGGACGCTGGTGTCGCCGAAGGTGGAGTGGTTTCCGTCGTAGTTACGGTACATCTCGAAGGCCAGATAGGTGGGCATTTCAGGGACCGTCCAGCGTGTGGCCAGGTTCAACCCTTGCCGGCCAAAGATGCCCAGGATGTCGGCCTGGGCGGTGGCGCCGTTCATGGAGGTTTCGCCGCCCCAATTGTATTCAGTGATGCCAATCTTGGTCCCCGGATAATAAGTGGCAACCCAATTGGACATGCGGGGAATCAGCATGATGATGCTGTCGATCCAACTGGGGTCCACGTAATTGGTGTCCCAGAAGACTCGCGTCGATTCGTTGCGAAGCAGTTCCGTGGCGGTGTCGGCGTCGTCAGAGCTCACATTGCCTTCCTGCGGGTAACAGTGGGCCGTGCAATAGTCGAGCAGGCGCTGGCCGTTGGTTTGCTGGTATTGATGCAATTGGTTCAAGAGCCAGGGGTAATAATCCCAGCCCCCATTGGTCTGGCGATCGGGATATTCACTCACGTTGTAATTGTTGTTCGACCCTGACCATTGCTGGTCGTAACCGCTGTAAAGATAGCCGGGCCAGCCCCACTCTTCCGGCCCGAGCACTAGCGCGTTGGAATCGACGCTTTTGACCATCGAGGCATAAGCCTCGATGTCGTCGAGGATCTCCTGCATGGTCGGCCCCACCGGGTGGACGTCCTGATGTGTCGAAGACCAGAGACTGTGTTCGTTGTCCATAATGTAGTAGCCCACACCGCCGTTGGTGGAGACGCCCCAGTTGGTGATCAAATGCTTCACGTACCCCATTTGGAAATTCGTACCGACTGGAGTGTTGGCATCGTTTGGATTGTTCCAAGTGATTCGGTTTTGCCAACTGATCCCATTGGAGGTGGAGATGCCGTTACCAGCATCGGGCATGTAGGAGGAATCGCTTCCCGTCTGTGGACCGTACTTGGCGATGGAGTAACTGGCGAGTTTTCCCCGGCTGGGCCCCAATATCGGAGCCCAACCAATCATCGGAATGGTAACCAAAGCCTGTGCGCCCGCCGCCTTGCTGTCAGCCACAAGCGAATCCGTCGATGCTCCTGGCGTGGCGGGGTCATCGGCAAGGCTTTCAAAATACCAATCCGAGGCGTGATTGTGGGCGTTGATTTGCCAGTTATAGCTGGTCTCGGCGTTGCCCCCCCCGCGATTCATGGTGCAGCCCATAGCCTCCAGATCATTGGCCGCGGCCCAGGCCACGCCGTAGATCATGGGGCTGATCGCCAGCCGATTTGTCCCGGCGTCAATACCAATATAGGCTGTCGCATTCGTCCCTGACGTTGCCACATTGTTGGTGTTGAGTTGGATATTATCCAGGTAAAACGTGGACTCACCCGTTCCGGCGGAATCCTGAATGACGAAGCCGGTGAAGTTCGCCACGTTCGAAACCCCAATGCCTGACAATGGCACTGTGTACTGCAGCCAGGTATTGGCCTGCGGTGTGCTCAAAGAATAGTTGACACCCACGTCCTCATTCTGAGTGGAACCGACTTGCTCCAAGCCATACATTTGGAGATGTTGCCCGCCGCTCGTGCCGCCGTTTAGCCAGAAACTGATGTTGGCATAAGGCGCATCCGACATTTCCGTATTGACGATTTGAATCCCCTGCCATCCGTTGGACATCGTCACGCTGATGGAATACTCGCAGCCGGTATATACCGGAGAAGTATTGGCGTAGTTTATCGTGGCCCAGCCCCAGTTTGCCCACCCATTAGCCAGCGTATTGGAATAGATGATCATGTTCTGCGCCTGGATTCGAGGAGCGGAACAGGCCAGAAACAAAGAGGCGGCGGCGACGGTTGCTGATGTAAGGAATCTATTAGTTTTCATGTTGGTTGTGGGTTGCCCGGCTGGAAGTCAGGTGCCCGTCTTGACGTGATCGGAGCAAAAGATCCAGATGGCCTCTTCGCAAAGTCTCGTCCGGCCATTGGCGCTGCGCTTGCGGCGATGGCATTGGTGTTGGTTCATGTCCATGCTCCTTGATTCATACCATTATTCTATCCCATTTTTGACGAGTTGGGAAGGCGTTTTTTTGTGGTCCCGCTCGACGAGAATGGGGGTTTACGAGAAGAGTGGATTCCGGCACAATCCAAGTCTGCTGTGAGAGAGAACGATGAAAACGCAACGCAAAGACGGCGCAAGCCAGCCAAGGAACGAAGGGTGGAACAAGCCCTGCCCTCCATCGGCGACGGCGCGCAACTTTGCCGCGTGGCCGGGGTTGAAGATGAGGAATAAATAATGAGCAATTGCATCTGGATGACTACAAACCGTTCGAACGACCGGCGGCGGCAAGATTCCCGTGTTCCCGTTGACAGTTGTGGATGGGGCGTCGCGCTCCGTGCTTTGTCATTCATAGTTTTGTCCGCGTTGCCGCTGCTTTGGGGCGGGTGCGCCAGCCAGCACAAGGCCGACCTGCACCCGGCCGCGTCGCACCTAGCCGGCAAAATTGCCGGGAATTCCTACACGTCGTCGCAGGGACATTTCAGCGTGCCCTTTCCCGTCAGCCACGAAGTTGGCGGCCGCATCATCCACGATGACGCGCAAAGCGTGACCTTTTATGACAATTGGGGCAGCAAGATCAGCTTTTATTCCAAGCCCTTCAATGCGCAAAGCCCGCTGATGACTGCGCCGCAATCGGAAGCGCGGGGAAAAGCGCTGGCAATGTTCATGAAGGACATTTACGGGGATATGATTGTGGCGCATTATCATCCGGACGCTTTGGATGGGGCGGTCTCGTTCATTTATTTAAAGCCGGTGAGTCCTAAAACCGGCGTGGCGACTTTTATCAGCCAGCAACGGGTCTATCTGGTGGAGACGGACTTTCTGCCGGGCATGCAATTGCTGTCCAATAACGATGACGCATCCGAGGTGGCGCGCGATGAGTGGCTGGAAAAACGCGCCGTGGATTTGCTGCGGTCCATCGAGGTCAAGTGAACCCCCACTCACGCCAGCAGCGCCCGGGCGTGCTTGAGGATTTCGCTTTCCACGCGGCTTTTGAAAGGCAGGGCCGCCCACGGCAAATTGATGTTGATCCGCAGCTCGGCCGGCTGCACTTCCAATTGCCCGTCCACGGCAAAACCCATGGCGCGAAAACGGAAAGCATCCGTGTTGCCCGTCCACGCCTCCTCCACGTCGGTGATCTTGTCGCCGAATTGGGTGCGGGTGTCGGCGAGAAGTTTTGAGATCCGGCTTTTGGCCTCGTTCTGCCCCAGTTGATGCGGCACGGAAAGTGTGACTTTTGGCATGGCAAAAAATGTAGCGCGAAAAAGCGCCGGCTGCAATCGCGGCTAAAAGTCCGCATCGCACTGGGAACAGGGTCTCTCGCCGCTCTTAGCCCCGGGTTCCCGTTGGTGCGCTTCCCAAACCAACCGCAATCCTTCCAGGGTCAAGAGCGGCTCAACGGCGGTGATCTCCGGCAATTTGGCGGCAATCAACTTTCCGTAGCCGCCCGTGGCCACGACCGCCAGGCGTGGGCAGCGCAAAGCGCGTTTCAATTCAACCACCAATTGGCGGATCAGGCCGCGGTAGCCGTGCACGGCCCCGATGAGCATCGCCTCCGCGGTGTTCCTGCCCACCACCGCCGTGACTTCCCGCATTCGAATGCGGGGCAGCAAGGCCGTTTTTTCATGCAGATAATCAGTCATCACCGCCAGCCCCGGCGCAATGATGCCGCCGACATAGTTGCCCTTTCGATCCACCACATCGAACGACACCGCCGTGCCGAAATCGACGACAACGGACGGCGCGCCAAAATGCGCCCTGGCGGCGACGGCATTGGCCAGGCGGTCCGGACCAATGGTTCGGGGCGCGGGATAATCGATGCCCACTCCCCGAACGGTGTCGGTGGTCAGTTGGAGGCAGGACAGGCCAAGCTTCGCCTGAATGAACTTGACCACGAGCGGCGTCACAACGGGCACGACGCTGCAAAGAGCCACGCCGGCCAGCGGCTGTTTCTTGAGGAATCCAGCGGCGGCGCGCTGGGCGGCGCCCGTCCCCCACCCCTTCGTCGGGATGTCGATATGGCGGCCGACCCGTTTGGAATTGGCCAGGCCGATGTGGGTGTGGGTATTACCGATGTCGATCAATGCAATCATCGGCGGATATGATTCCCAATCTGCCCAGAAAGTAAAATGTCAAAGAACGAGGATCAATTGACAATGGATAATTGATAATTGACAATTGACAGTGGCGCGTGGCTTTTGTCGAGATTCTTTACATCCTCAGCAGTCGGCCACTTGGACACAAAATCACTATGAGTCGCTTTTAGTAATATGACCGGTTTAGTCCTTGGTTGATTTGTAAGACGTTTATGTATAGGTCTTTGCGCACAATTTGGCGGCCAGAGCACTGGTTTGATTCCATTGTAACTAAACTAATCATTGTTTGACTCCGCCTTGCAGGAATGCGAAGGGCTGAAGGCTGAAGTTCTGAATAAACACCGAGGAAACGAAGCAAACGAAGGCGGGCCGTGGGATTAGGATTAAGTAGAACCATCCCCCGTTTGGAGCGCACGGATTTTGGCGTTTTTGGCATTTTTGAATTATTTCTTCAATTCGGTTGACAGATGAGGGGCTTCCCCCATCGTCCCGCTCGTGGCGGGACTTTGGCGGACAAGTCCTCCTTCGCCATGGCGCTTCCGCCGTCGCCAGGCTTTGGCGCGACAAGACGGACGGAAAAGATGACGCGGCTGGTCCCCTCGCCCGTCATCGGCCAGCCGACACTTATTGGCACTTCTGCTCTCATGCGTAATCAGACTACATAACGCATAGATGGATGTCAATTTAAAATGTTACATTAATTAACCCTGGCGAAAACTGGCCTTGGCGGCACGCTTGCCGAGGGCAAAAGAACGCCCTGCGATGCTTTTCATCCGTCGCCGAGGTAGCAGGGATTTGGCAATGATGGATCGAGAGAAAATAGACCAAGAGAATGCGTGCCGGGGGGGGCCGAGGGGCTGGTTTTTTATGTTTCAATGAGCGAACCGACTGTAGCATCATCGTAGTCCGGTAACAGGATACGTGCTATGAGGATCAGTATTCTCGCAGATTCCAATTGGGAAGCAAAGGTTGCTCACGCCAAACGTCCGCTCTGCATAAGGGAGGTGTTCGAAGAACGTGATTACGGCTCATCGATTCAGGAGATAATCATTGTCTTGAACTGCCGGAGCCCAGAGCTCGGCCATAAGCAGCGAGTCCGGTTTTCTCCCGGCAAAGCGCAGTTGAGCATGGATGTTATGCTCCCTTTAGATTTGATGGTAAGGAGCACGCACTCCGAGCGGCGCGCCTTGATAGCGAGGCAACTCTGTCATGACGTTCGTATAGTTTTGAGCAAGTATTCTTTTGCTTCATTTGACGTGGACGGATTCTTTCGGGACTTCAAAGGCCTCATTGAGGAGGACCTGCTTGGGGCTGATGCCGACCAATTCGACCTTCTTTGCGCACAGCAAGCACCGAAAGAAGCGAACTGAGCCGAAATCAAGTCGCTGCAAATGCGTAAAGCCAAACAGTTTCGGCGTTGGACCAGCCAAGCCGCAAACCGTTGAAACGGTTGGAAAGGTGGCTGGCTGCACCCATCCCCTCGTTAAAACGAGGGGTTAAGGAGAGGAACTGATAAGCACGTCCACCGTCAGTTGCCGGCAGGTCGGAAAAATTGTCATGGAACGGTAAGTCTTAAAACGATAACAGTGGGCCCGCCAAAATGAGCGTTTCCATTCAAGACAATAATTGGATTGTCACTTTTTCAGAACTGAACCCATTAAAGCTCGCTGATGTACCAATCTTCCACCTTCTTGCGGGCCCAGGGTGTTTTACGCAGGAAGGTGAGGCTCGACTTTACTGTTGGATTGAACTGAAAACAGCGGACAGGAATACGACGGCCCATTTCACTCCAGCCATGGCGTTGAACCAGGTGGTTGATGATTTTTTCCAGCGTTATGCCGTGTAATGGGTCGCGGGGATGGGATCTGGGCGGTGTCATGCTTGGGGGTCTAATCAGTTGTCGAGCAATTGAATTCCATGTTCCGGTTTCAGGAAACTGATGCGACGGGCTTTGTAGAGCTTGCCGAGGGCCTGTTTGAAGGCCTTTTTGCTGACGCCAAATTTCTGGCGAATCGCTTCGGGCGAGCTGTCGTCGTCGAAAGCGAGGCGGCCGCCATTTTGTTCAAGCACTTGGATGATTTGATCGGTCAGGGCTGCCACACGCTTGTATCCCGAGGCGTCGAGGCGAAGATCGATTTTGCCATCGGGGCGGACGGCGCGAACAAAGGCTTTCAGTTTCTGTCCGGGCAGGAGCGGGGCAGCCAGGTTGTCATGGTAAAGCAAACCACGGTGGGCATTCTGCACGATGGCGTTGTAACCGAGCGGGGTTCTTCCCGTGATGAGGATGTTGACCGGCTGGCCTTTGGAATACATCGGCGTGTCCCGGCTTAGATGCCGGGTCAATCGCGTACTGGCCAGGATGCGGTTTGTCTTTTCGTCGAGACAGACACAGACGATGGCCCAATCTCCAACGCGCAGCGGGGAATCCTGCTCCCGGAAAGGCAACAATAAATCCTTGGCCAGCCCCCAGTCGAGGAAGGCGCCGATGTTCCGGTTCACGCTGATGACTTTCCAATAGGCGAATTCGCCGACCATCGCCAAGGGTGTTTCGGTGGTGGCCACGAGCCGGTCCTCGGAATCGCGATAAATAAACACATTCAGTTTGTCCTTCTGTTTGAGGTCAGCCGGAACATAACGGCCCGGCAACAGAATCTCGCCCAACTCGCCGCCGTCAAGATAGAGGCCGGGAGGGGCGGCTCTCACGATGGAGAGAGTATTGCGTTTGCCGATGGTGGCCATGACGTCAGAGTATGTGCGCTTAATTCGGCGGCCAGGCGACCCCGTCCAACTCTTTGGGCAACTGCTTTGGGTCCTCAGGATATAGCAGCTTCGGGTCGAGTGTTTCGCCTTCCTCCAACTCCTTCTCCGGCGCGCAGACGACAAGCCAGAGCGCCTCAGTTTCCGTGTCATTAAACACCTGGCGCAGTTGTGCCGGCCCCACCAGCACGCCTCCATGCTTTGGGACCGTCAGGGTCTGGTCTCTGATACGAATGCGCCCGACTCCTTCGACCACAAAATAGAACTCTTCCATTTTGGGATGCCGGTGGAGCGTGGTGGCGGTCTTGGGCGGAAACCGCCACAGTCTGGCTCCCAAAATCTCGCTCTTGGTTCGCTCGAGAAAATCCGCATTGGGGATTCTCATGAGATTCGACGGCCTCCAAAAGAGGTCTTCCGGTTTGATGAGAAAATATCCATCTATTGGCTTCATAAAAGATTCCTAACGACAAACGCTGAACCATGGCCGCTGTGTGACGCGAACTGCCACGACGAACCATCGCGTATGACATGGCGGCAAACAACCGTTATTCAATGAACGATCCGTTTGGAAATTGCATCAGACAAATATACGTTGCAATTCGTTTCATCTCCAGGATGCGACTGTTCACAATCACCTGTAACAAATGCTCGCCAGGGCGCATCTATTCGGTTATCTGGAAATGCTGGTTCGCGGTCGGCGGCCAGGATTTGGGGTGTCATGAGAAAAAAAGAGTTGATTTGGATCGGCGCGCTGCTCGTCGCGGGCGGCATTTATATTCGTTATTTCTCGCATTGGTTCGACAGGCCGGCGATTGGCATCGCGGCTTCGATCCGCCCCAGCCTGCGGGCGGGGGAGGCTGCTTTCCCGGTTTTCTTTACGCTGACTGGCGATTACAGGCTGACCAGCTTGAAGGTGATCCCGCTGGCTGATGGCAAATTCAGTCCGCAGGCGACACCGGTCTGGCATCTTGTGTCGGACAGCAATTCAATTCCGACAAGGGCCTTCCGCTACGGGCAGGGAATTCGGGGAATGAAACCCGCGCTTAAAGGGATTCGTCCGGATCCGCTCACGCCAGGAACGGCGTACCGGCTGATCCTGACGGCAGGCAAATTGACCGGGAGCAAGGATTTCCAGGCGAAGGCGGTTGAGGAATAACTCGCTCAGGATGGCGCAGGGGACGGATTGTTAGTGCGCCAGAATGGGGTGACGCACCACAAGTCAACCGGGTCGAAGCCGCAGCCCCACTTCACAAATTGCACACTGCCGTCGATGAAGCCGTTGTTGGACCCGCCCAGATTGGTGCTGGTGTTGACAGAGTGGTCGTGCTTGACCTGGTCCACCTTGTAGGCGTCATCGTTCTCAAAATAATCCATGTAAAAATCGGTGGAAGAATAGACTTTTTCGCCAAAGAGCACGGTCTGCGACGGCAGGGGGATTTCATTTTCGGTGAGAAATGGATTGCAGACATCTGCGTATGCGTTCGTATCGCCGTATTTGGCGGCGTAACCATCATTAAAGCCGTTGATGAGGTAGGAACGCGGGGCATTGTCCTGCGGGTTTGTGCCTGCGGAAGCGGGTGAGCTGTTGGTTTCGCTGGGACAAATCAAAAGATTGGTCGTCTTGTAATAGGGAAAGAATAGGAAGGGCCAGCGATTGGTCATGGTGCCGGGATATCCATTGGCGCGGGGAGGATACTGGCCGGCGTAATCACTGGCGTACATCAGATTGGCGAGGCTCAATTGATGGACGTTGTTGGCGCATTTGATGCGTTGGGCGTTTTGTTTGGCCCTGGCTAGCGCAGGCAGCAACATGGCGGCCAGGATGGCGATGATGGCAATGACCACCAGCAGTTCAATCAGAGTGAAAGCGCCGGCAGCCGCCGGCTTGTTAATCAGTCGATTCCCGTTTTTCATCATAGTATGAGAGACGCCCCGCGAGTCCCTGGCGTTACAACATTTAATTGTCAGGGGATTTGACGCGCGCGGCTGTCAAATATTCACGGTTTTTGCGTTGATGGCGGGAATTTTTTGGTAAAGCTGGCCGTAGCCGGCGGCGGTGCGTTCCCAGGAAAAGTCCCGCGCCATGCCGTTAAGGCGATAATGTGCCAGCAGCTCTTTGTTGCCGTAGAGGACCAACGCCTTACGAATGGCCTTGGACAGCGCCCGGACGGAATACTCGGCGAATTTGATTCCGTCGGCCTTTTCCGGATCCTCGGCAATGTCAGTAACTGAATCATCCAGGCCGCCCGTCACACGCACAATCGGCACCGTGCCATAGCGCAGGCTGTACATCTGGTTCAGCCCGCACGGCTCAAAGCGCGAAGGCATCGAATAAAAATCGCATCCGGCCTCAATGCGATGGGACAGGCCGGTGTCGAAACCAATTTTGACGGCGCATTTGTCGGGATGGCGTTCAGCGAGTCTGCGCCAGGCCCGCTCCAACTCGCGGTCGCCGCTGCCCAAGAAAACAAACTGCATCCCGGCGGCCAGCATTTCTTGCAGGGCGGTCAATTGAATATCCATTCCTTTTTGGCCGGCCAGGCGGGAGACCGCGCCGAAAAGCGGAACGTCCGGCGCGGGGGGCAGCCCCATTTCCCGCTGCAAATCGATCTTGCCGGCTTGCTTGCCGCGCAAGTTCGCGGCGGAATAGGGGTGTTCCAGATAGGGGTTTCCCTTGGTCTTCCATTCGTCGTAATCGACGCCGTTAAGGATGCCGACCAGTGAATTCTGACGGCGGCGCAATGCGCCATCCAGCCCGCAGCCGTACAGCTCAGTGGTGATTTCGCGCGCGTATCGTGGACTCACGGTGGTGAGAAGATCGGCGGAGGAAATGCCGCCCTTGAGGCAATTCATCCAGCCATAAAATTCCAGTCCGTCCGGCTGGAAATAAATGTCGGGCAAATTGGTGAGGGCGAATTTGGCCGCGGGGAAATTGCCCTGGTAAGCCAGGTTGTGAATGGTCAGGCAGGTGGGCGGAGGCGCGGACCAGCCGTCGCGAAGCTTCTGTTCCAGCATGAAGACGGGCACGAGGGCGGCCTGCCAGTCGTGCACATGCACCAAGTCAGGCCGCCACGGCAAATATCGCGCCAGATGGGCCACGGCTTTGCTGAAGAAAATGAAACGCTCCGCGTTGTCGGGGTAATCCATGCCGCGTTCCTGATAGATATCGCTTCTTTCGAAAAACTGCGGCTGTTCGATGAAATAAACGGCGAGCCGTTCGTCCACCGTGCGGATCCAGACCCGGCCTTGAACACGGTGGGAACCGAGAGGCAAATCCAAGTGCCAGTCAAAGGGTTGAATATCGGGAAACTGCACGCGCAGGCCGCGATATAGTGGAGTGACCAGGCGCACCTCGTGGCCGGCGCGCGCCAGGAATTTGGCCAGAGCCCCGACCATGTCCGCCAAACCGCCGGTCTTGGAGTAAGGAAGGGCCTCGCTGCCCGCGAGCAAAATATTCATCACTAGGGAACGGCTATTCTGTCGCACTTCATAAATGGCTGCAGCGGCGGAGGAATGAGCAGGCTGCCATCGGATTGCTGATACGTTTCGACCAAGGCGACGAAAAGCCGGGCCAGCGCGGTGCCGCTGCCGTTGAGGATGTGCGGGAACTTATTGTCGCCGTTGGCGGTTTTGAAGCGGAGGTTCATGCGGCGTGCCTGGAAGTCCTCGCAATTGGAGCAACTGGACACTTCCAGGTACTGCCCCTGCCCCGGCGCCCAGACTTCGATGTCGTAGGTCATGGCGCTGGAAAATCCCATGTCCCCGGTGCAAAGCTGCACCACGCGGTGATGCAAGCCGAGCAATTGCAGGACGCTTTCGGCGTCGGCAACCAGTTTCTCCAGTTCCGCATAACCCTGCTCCGGTTGCGTGATCTTGATCAACTCGACCTTGTCGAATTGATGCACCCGGATCATGCCGCGGGTGCCGACGCCGGCCGCGCCCGCCTCGCCGCGAAAGCAGGGTGTGTAGGCGCAATAATAAATGGGCAGCCGGCTTTCCGGCAAAATCTCGTCGCGATGGATGTTGGCCACCGGCGTCTCCGCCGTCGGAATGAGAAACAGTTTGCCGAGCGTGGAGGCATCGACCCCTTCCTGCACGGCGTAGTATTGATCGGCGAACTTGGGGAACTGGCCCACTCCCACCATGCAATCGCGATTGACCAAAAAAGGCGGCGAGACTTCCGTGTAGCCGTGCCCGGTGTGCAGTTCGAGGAGGAATTGGATGAGCGCGCGTTCCAGTTTCGCCCCCCAGCCGGTGTAGAGAAGAAAACCGCTGCCGGACAATTTGGCGGCACGCGCGAAATCGACCAGCTTGAGATGCTCGCATAGTTCGACGTGCGTCTTCGGCTTGAAATCAAACCGCGCCTTTTCGCCCCAGAGGCGCTTCTCCACATTCTCCGCCCCCGATTTGCCGAGCGCGACGCTGGCGTGGGGCAGATTGGGCAATTGCAACATCAAGGTGTCGCGTTGCTGCTCGATCTCCGCGATCTGTTTGTCCAAGTCGGTGATGCGCTCGCCCGTTTGGCGCGTCTCCGCCTTCCTGGCTTCGGCTTCGGCGGCCTTTTTCTGCGCCATCAACGCGCCGATTTCCTTGGAAGTGCGTTTGCGGTCGGCTTTGAGATTTTCGGATTCGGCCAGGATTTTTCGCCGTTGCTCGTCCAAGCCGAGGAGTTGGTCAATCTTGGCCTCGTCATTGCCGCCGCGCGCCACCAGGCGCTCCCGGACGAATTCCGTTTTCTCCCGAATCAATTTAATATCGAGCATCGGCGCATTATAGAAACGGCACAAGCGACGGCAAGCGGCGAATAACGCGGCTCCTCACTCGCTCTGCCGCCAGTCCAGCACTTTCAACCGCACGGAGCGCCGGCCTTTGTACTCGTTGATCTCCGCGGTCACCGCCAGATCGAATGTGCCATCAGGCCAGGACGCCCGGCCGGCACGCCACCAGACGGCCTCCAAGGTTTGCCTGCCATCCGTGACCCGGAATTTGACGTGCTGGCTTTCTTTGCCGATGCGTCGCGGGGCTTCTTGATGGCTCAAGCCGCATACGGCCAGCCGGACCGCCGGATTCCCCTGCCCCGCCGGCTCCAACTGCCCCAATTCTTCGACGCGGGCCACAGTCAAATCAGCCATCTCCACCTCGGCGTCAATGAGCAGGGAAGGCCGCAATTGGTCCGGCTTCAAGGCTTGGCGGGCCAATTCATTCAAGCGCGCCCGAAAGAGATCGACCTTATCCGCCGCCAGCGTCAGGCCTGCCGCCATGACATGACCGCCATGCCGCACCAGCAAGTCGTCGCAACCGCGCAAGGCCGCCGCCAGGTCAAAGCCGCTGATGCTGCGGCCCGAGCCGCGCCACAGCGCGCCATCGCCGCCCAAAATAACGGTGGGACGGTAAAATTCCTGCAAGACCCGTGCCGCCACTATCCCGACCACGCCGATATGCCACCCCGCCCGGCCCTCGACGATGGCAAAATCTTTTGCGCCGTCAAACCGCTTGCGCAGGGAGGTGACGACTTCCTCGCAAATTCCGCGCTCCACCTCCTGGCGTTGGCGATTACTCTCGTCGAGACCGCGCGCAATTGGTTCCGCTTCCTCCGCGGAACGGGCCAGCAGCAACCGCAGGGCTTGCTCCGCATTCTCCATCCGCCCGGCGGCATTCAGGCGCGGCGCCAGTTGGAAGGCCACCTCGTAGCTGCCCAACATGGGCGGACATTTTGCCACCGCTTTCAACGCCAGAAGGCCGGGCCGGCGCGTGGCATTCAACCGCTCCAAACCGGCTGTGACGAAAATGCGGTTCTCGCCTTGCAGAGGGACCATATCGGCCAGCGTCCCCAGCGCCACCAAATCCAGGTGGTCCCGCAGGTCCGGCTCAGCCGCGCTGGCCAGGCCCCGTTCGCGCATTCGTTTGAACAGCGCGTGGACGAGTTTGAAAGCCAGGCCCACCGAGCACAGTTCATGGAAAGCGGGGCCGAGTTGCGGATCAACGAGCGCAACGGCGGCGGGCGGCGGTGACGAGACTTGATGATGATCGAGCACGATGACATCAATGCCCTTTTGCGCGAGGGCGGCGATGGTTTCGCAAGCGGTCGAACCGCAATCGACGGCCAGCAGCAGTTTCGCGGGGAAATGTTCGAGGCAAGTTTTCACCGCCTCCTGGCTGAAGCCGTAACCTTCCTCAAACCGATGCGGCAAATAATGGGCCAGTTTCCATCCTGACGCCCCCAGCATTTCGACCAGCAGGGCGGTGGCGGTGACTCCATCAACGTCGTAATCGCCAAAAATAACCAGCAATTCCCCGCGTTCGCGCGCGGCGAGCAAACGATCCACGGCCGCCGCCATGTTCGGCAGCAGAAAAGGATCGGCCAGTTGCTTGAGGCGCGGTTGCAGGAACCGGGAAATGCTTTCCGGCTCGGACAACCCGCGATTGACAAGGCACTGGGCCAGCAGAAGGGAGATCTTCGATCCTTCTGACAATCGCGCGCACAAGGCGGCCTGAGGCTCGGCCGCTGTCCAATGAAATTTCATAGCGGTTGGTCCATCACGAATAACGAAGAATGATTGGCGAAACAATGCCCAAATGGTGAGGGGTCAGTTTCCCTTTTCCTTCCCACCGATCTGCCACGAATACCAAATCGAAAATCCAATCGATAGCGCAATCATCGCGGCCACGACGGCAAGGGAGAGAGCAGTCGGCATGTTCACCCACGGGGAGGCGAGCATTTTCACTCCCACAAAAATCAGCACGCCGGCCACGCCGGTTTTCAAAAAGCGGAAATAGCGGATTGCGCCCGCCACCGCAAAATAAAGGGAGCGCAATCCCAGGATCGCAAAAACGTTCGAGGTGAACACGATGAAGGGCTTCTGTGTTACTGCAAGGACCGCCGGAATGGAATCCACCGCGAAAATTAAATCGGCCGTCTCGACCATCAGCAACACCAGGGCCAGGGGCGTCAAGGCGCGGCGACCGCCGACCCGGGTCAGTAATTTGTCCCCGTCGTAATCGCTGGACACCGGCAAAATTCTCCGCGCCAGGCGAAGCACAAGATTGTTTTCCGGACGGACGGATGGTTGTTTTGAACAGCCCCATTTGAGGCCTGTAAAGATGAGAAATGCACCGAGCAAATAGAGTGTCCACTGAAAAGCGTGGATCAACGTGACGCCCAGGCCGATCATCACTCCGCGCAGGACGAGCGCGCCAAAAATGCCCTGGAACAGGAGGCGGTGCTGATAGCGCGCGGGGACTGCGAAAAAAGTGAAGATAAGCGCAATGGCAGCAACGTTGTCCATCGACAGTGAGAATTCAACGAAGTAGGCGGTGAGGAATTCGAGCGATTCTTCCGGTCCGCGCCAAACGCGCAGGCCGCGCGCGAAGAGAACGGCGAGAAAGAACCAGCCCACACTCCAGAGCACCGCTTGCCTGGAGGTGTCAGCCCGGTTTGAGCGGTGGAAAAAGCCCAGATCCAGCGCCAGGAAAAGCAGGATGACGAGAATAAATCCCGTCCAATGCCAGAGAGTGATCGGGACCGGCAACGGCATGGCGGGCGTTAGACGCGCGCAGGCGCGCCGGCAGCCCCTTCCATGGTCACTTGCGTTCCGCTCTTGGGCCGTTCGCCTTTATGCCACCACAGCACCACCGCGCTGGCGATGTAAATACTGGAGTAGGTGCCGGTCACGATACCCACCAGGAAGGTGAAAGCGAACCCGTTGATCGCGCCCCCGCCAAAGCAATAAAGAGACAGGGTGGCCAGGAACACGGTGCCGGAGGTAATGATCGTCCGGCTCAAGGTCTGGCTGAGCGCGATGTTCATCACGTCTTTGAAGCTGCCGCGCACGCCCAGTTTAAGGTCCTCGCGGATACGGTCAAAGATCACGATTTTATCGTTGATGGAGAATCCGATGATGGTCAAAACGGCGGCCACAATGGGCGCGCTCAATTGCCGGCCCGAAATGAAAAAGATGGCCATGGTCATCATGACATCGTGGATCACCGCCAGGACCGCCCCGCAGGAGAAGGAGAATTCGTAGCGCAACGCCACGTAAAGGAGAATCCCGAACAGGGAAAGAAATGAGGCGATAATGGCCGACTTCGTGATCTCCGTCCCGACCGTCGCTCCCACGGCCGCACTGCCGACGACATGAAAGCCGGCGGAGGGGAAGGTGCTCAACAGGGCATTAGTCACGGCTCCCCCCTGGCCGTAGGGCGCGACCACTTCCAACATGTCCTGCTCGACGCCCTTTTGATATTGAATCTGTGTGTCGCCGACTTTGGCCAGCGCGGTGCGCAATTTGTCCACATCGATCTTTTCCTTGAACGACATGGTCACCGAATCGCCCCCGGCGAAATCAATGCCCAGGACGTTGCCGCCCCGCACAAAAATTCCGTAAGACAGGCCAATCAAAGTAAAAGTCCATGACGCGACAAAAGCGTACCTGGCCCACTTCATAAAATCCCAATTGGGAGTCTTGATGATGTGCAGCATGCCGATGCGAGTCAGCCAGCCGCGAGAAAGAAGGGCGTCAAAAATCAGGCGGGTCATGACCAAGCTGGTAAACAAGCTCAAGGCCACGCCGATGGTCAGGGTCACGCCGAACCCTTTGACGGGGCCGGTGCCGAGGTAAATCATGATGATGGCCGAGATCAGGGTGGTGGAGTGCGAATCGAAAATGGTGGTGAAAGCCCGGCTGTAGGCGGCGGAAATGGCGCCGCGCATGGATTTGCCCTGCCCCATCTCTTCGCGCAACCGCTCATAAATCAGCACGTTCGCATCGACGGCCATGCCAACTGTCAATACTACGCCTGCGATGCCCGGCAGGGTCAGTGTCGTGCCGATGGAGCACATCACCCCCAGCAAAATGATCAGGTTCAGCAGCATGGCCAGGTCGGCGATGACGCCGCAACGATGATAATAGAGGGCCATGAAAACCACCACGAACAGGGTGCCGTAAATGGCCGCGCGAATGCCGCTGCTGATGGAGTCTTTGCCCAGGGTCGGGTCCACCTGCCGCACTTCATCGATATGGACCGGCGTTTCCAGCGGATTTTCCAGAACGTTGGCGATGGTTATCGCTTCGTTGATGTCCATTTGTCCGCCGGTGATCTGGCCGCGTCCGCCGCGAATAGGCCCGTTGATGCGCGGCGCGGTGTAAAGCTCGCCGTCCAGCACAATGGCCAGAAGCTCGCCGACATGGTCGGTCGTCACTTGGGCAAACTTCTCGGCGCCGACGCTGTCGAACTCAAAATCAATCTCCGGCGCGCCCATCTGGTCGCGGCTGGGATAGGCGCGCTTGATGTATTTGCCGGTCAGGCCGTTGGCCAGTTTTTTTTGCACCATGTACTTCTCCAGCGTGGTAGTACCGTCCAGGTTCTTCCTTTTCATGGTCAGCACCGCGTAGCCCGGCTCGATGACCCCCTCCTTGATCAAGGCATCGCTGTCCGGATGGACCATGCGGAATTCGAGGTAAGCCGCCTTCTGAATGTTCTTGCGCGCCTCGTCCTGCGCCGCCTGCGAAAGGCCCGGCAATTGAATCATGATGTGGTCGAAGCCAACCGGTTGGATGACCGGCTCGGCCACGCCGAGGTTGTCCACCCGATGCCGCAGCACTTCGGCGGCTTGCGAAACCAGGCGCAGCCGCTCATCGGACTTCATGGCGGTCTTATTGCCATTGGTATCAACATCGACCATGTGATTAGTGTCAAGGCTGACCAGGAACTGGGTGCCTCCCTGAAGGTCCAGCCCCAGCTTGATTTTACCCGCTGCTTTCTTCTGCAAGGCGTTCAGGACGGCGTAAGTGGGATGCTCATCGCTGCGCGCGTCGATGTAGGGGAAATAGGGACGGATGTCGTTGGTGCCAATCGCCGTCAGCAAGTCGCCAAATTGCCGTTGCGGCTCGGGATTGGCCTTTTCCATCGCTTGCGCGTCGGCCACGATGCGATTGAAATTGGTGTCCACCTTGGCCGGGTCGGCCTGGTCCTTGAAGTACTGGACCAGATCACGGTTGGTCGGCGGATAGATTTCCCAAAACGACCAGGCGACGAGAAAAGCGATAAACGACCACCAAAATTTATGGTTTTTCATGAAAAATCAGTTTTTTGCTTCGCTGGACTCGCCGCCGCGCTCCGTCACGTCCGCAACGGCGGACTTGAGGATTTCGAGCTTGGTGTCGGCTGAGCGAATGGAAACGCTTTTGTCCTTGATGGAAAGGACCACCCCGATAATGCCGCTGGCGGTGATGATTTTATCCCCGGTGCGCAACGCCTTGAGCATGAGATCCTGTTCCTTGGCCTTCTTGCGCTGGGGGGCGATCATCAAAACCCACATGATGACGGCAAAAATCACCATCATCCCGATCATCTTAATGGCGGCGTTGGGGTCTTGCTGCGCCTGCTGCGCCAGCAGAGCGTTTAAGCCGTGTGAAGTCATAATTTTCAAATTGAGCCTCGTAGTCTATGGGGAATCCCCCGTAATGCAAGCACAAGGTTGCGCCAACGGACGCAAAGGCGCAAGACCGCTTTTGCGCGGAACTCGTTTTTTAGCTCATCGGCCTTGATTCGCTCAAGAGGAGCCTCGCTGATCATGACACAGGAGTCAGGTTCGCACACATATGTAAGTGAAGAAGTATAATGGATTGGCCCGCAAAAATAACGTCAAACCGGCTTGATTATCAAAGCGGTTTGATTCAAAAATCGCTATGATTCGGTTTGACCGGGTGTGACGGTCAGAGCATCGATTGTGTTGTAAGCGCATTATATTTAATGGTTTGCATACGATTTGTTGGCTTGGAAAGCGGGTTTGAGCCGGATTTGATTTGCGAGTTGCATTCCAAGGAGACCTTCGCCACAAATGAACACATTACCGTCGGAGCACGTTGGGCAAAAGCCTGTTGCGGCTGGAATAGGGAGAAAAACAGCCCAAGACACGATTTTCGTGTTTTAGAGGCGCCTTTTGGTCCAAGTCCGATGTCCTTAAAATGCGACACATAATTCCAAACTCTTCCTTCATCTCTTTTCCTTCAATCATGGCGTTAATCGGTAATTCATTAAACAAATAGTATAGTTATTATACTTTTTCGTCAACTGATTTTTGAAAGAATTTGCAAAAAGGCGACATTCTCAACCGTTCCCAGCGGTTTGCCACGAGCGATTGTAAGCCGTTAAAACGGCTGGACTCTCCTTACGCCTCTTTGACACCGGGCTGAAGCCCTTGTCATTACCCACATCTTTTACTGACTTGTTTTAGTATGTCTAATCTGTAATCTGGGGAAGGAACGAGCTTAGGCAAGTTGGTCGGCGATCCTCCAGGCCGACCAATTTATGAGCACGAGCCTGCTAACGCCCTCCCAGTGGGCGCAGGAAGAATTTGCGTTGGCCGTACTGGGCGACCAACGCCGCACCGATCGCCTTGTGAACATCGCCACTCGTCTGGCTCAAAATCCGGGCGGCACCCTGCCGCAAGCCTTTCCGAGTTGGGCCGAACTCAAGGCTGCCTATCGGTTCTTCGCTCAACCCAGAGTAGGGTGGGAAGAAATTGCGGGGTCGCACTGGGAACAAACCCGCAGCCGTTGTCGAGTGCCTGGAGAATATCTGTTGATCGAGGACACGACACACTTGGACTTTACCGGCGGAGCCGGGCGGGAGGACGTGGGTGTGATTGGAGACGGGCGGGGCAGAGGTTTAATGCTCCATACCACGCTGGCGGTGGGAGTGGAGGCCTGGACCCTGGAACAACGGCCCGAAGGGATGGTGAGGGGTTTATTCGCCCAGCAGTGCTGGAATCGCCGGGCCGTGCCCGGGCGCAAGGAGGAGACGCGGGCTCAACTGTTGCGCCGGCACCGGGAGTCGGAGCGGTGGGCAGCGGTGTTTGAACAGACCGGTGGACCTCCTCCGGGCAGCCAGTGGATTTTTATTGCGGACCGGGAAGGGGATTTTTACGAACCGATCGAGCGTTGCCAGCGGCACGGGGTGGATTTCATCATTCGCGGGTGTCAAAACCGAAGGCTGACAGGGGAGCCGGGGTATTTGCAAGAGGCGCTGCAGCAGGCCGCGGTGTCAATGAGAGCCGGATGGGTGGTCGCTAGATCCCAGCCCTGGGGTGAAAGCTTCAACCCCATCCCGACGTAAAACCACTCGTCAATCGTGCTTGAGGACAAACTGGCGGGTGCCAGAGGTGTCGAACGCCGCAGGAATATTTGAATCGCCCGGCGCGTTTCCGCAAATCGTCAATGAGCCGCTTTCTATCTTATAAATCGCGTACACGTTTTTGCCCACAGCATCCGCCGAAGGACATTCGGTGATGGTGCCTAGCAATTGTTTGGGGTCAGTGCTTTCCCGAAGAATGAATGTTCCTTTGCACCAGTCGTTGGCATCGGAGCCATGGAACACGACGGTTTGGCCTGAAAAGGTCATTGAAGCCGGTCCCTGCTGGCCGGGGGTCACTTCATTCCCACGCCATGCCCCTTCCAGCGCGGTCGAATGAATCTTGGACGGCGCGGGGCCGGCGGCGGTGGAGGTTGTTCTGGAAGAAGTCGAGCAACTCGCTGCGAACAGGGCTGCCATGAATAGTGGAATTATTTTTTTCATTTAGACAAAATCGCTGTCCGAGCATTGAAAGGAGTGGGCGCGGAAATATCAAGAACATATTGGTCCATAGCGGCTGAATCAATCCCCTCCACCCGGGCCCATTGAAGCCGATGAGGAAAAAACGGCGGATCATTGCGCCGAGGAAAGGATGACGCTGCCGCTCTCGTTCACACCTAGGAAGCATCCCGCGCCAAGGTTCTGGTTCTGCAAAACCACACCATTTACCGCGATCGGTTTGCCCGTCGCCGGGTTCATGACACTTCCTTTGAAGAGACCGGAGGAAGTCTTGAAGTCCAGTGTGGCGGCGGGCTGATTGGCGGCAGATTGGCTGGTCGCCTCCATTTCCGGCCCGAGACCGATTGGATCGACGAGGCCGGTCGAAAGGTCTCCGTTGGTCAACACAAGCTGGCCCTGACTGAAGCCCAGCAGCGGCAGGCCGTTGGTGTACTGGTAAGCCGATCCCATGGCATCGGAGCTGTTGGTGAAACCGCCGGGATAGAGTTTGGCCGCGGCTTCGGGCAGCTTGAACCAGCCGGTCTGGCCGCTGATGGCGCCATCGTTGGTGAAGGTGAGCCAGCCAAGTATGGAGCCGTTGCCGCCATAAAGTGAAACATACAACGGCCACTGGCCTTCGCTGGATATGATGCTCGTGGAGCTGACAGGCGTGCCGTCGCCCAGTGTTCCGCTAAAAGTGACGTTCCCCGACTCGCTCACGATCACAGCGCCGTAACCGTTGCCGCCGGGCTGAGTGGAAGCATTCTCACTGCCCGGAATGAGCAACGTATACTTGCCGGCCTGGGGAGCGGGATTTTTTCTTGAATAAACAGCCGCATCAGCCACCAAATCCGCCGACCAAGCGCCGTCGCTGATCGTCCCGGTCAGCGGGCCGTTGGTCAGACCCAACTGAAGTTCCACCGTGATGGGAGTCGACCCGGAACGCGCGATGGACTTGGAGGCCGCGCCGGTGACTGAGAATGCGCCGGATAACGAGTAGCTTCCGGCCCCGAGGCGCAGTTTCGCGCTATAAGCCCCGGCGCCCGTCACGGTGGCGACAAAGGATCCCGAGCTTTCTTCAGCGGCGTCGTTGGTGACATAGAACAGGCCGTGGTAGTTGCCCGCAACGGGGATGAACGGGTTGGGTATGAAATTGACTTGCAACATTACATTGGACTCCACCATGAAAGTGTACATTGGCGAGGATGCCACCAGAATGCCGTTGCTGGTCCAACCGGCGAACACCGACCCTTTGGCGGCCACGGCGGTCAGAGTGTATTTTCTGCCGGCTTGCAGGGCCTTGGCGGTGCGACCCGGCGCCAGGGTTCCATTGCCGCTAATGAGCAGGCTGAAACTAGTATTGGCATTGGTCCGGGTCGTTGTCGGACCGACGCTGTTGGTGGTGACGGTTGGGATGGCGCTGAAGGTCACGGACACGGTGGTATTGGCGGTAATCTTCTGCAGAAGATAAGCGCCGCCGCTGGTTTGCGCCACCGCGCCATTCACCAGCCATTGATTCACCTGAAACCCTTGGGCCGGCGTGGCGGCAAACGTCAGATTGGCGCCCAGGGTGACGGTTTGTGAACCACTCGGACTGATGCTCCCGTCCTGCCCGGCGCTCGAAGAGACGGTGTAAGTGACGGAGTTTGTAGGCGCGTTGGTCGCGGCCACAGTTGTCGCGAAGTTGGCCACGAGGTTGATGTTGGTGGACAAGGTAAAACTATAACTGGGCGACGCGCTTTGTACGATGCCGTTCACCATCCAATTGGTGAAGGTGTAACCGCTGTTGGCCGTTGCCGTCACCGTCACAACCGTGCCTGTAACAAAACTGCCCCCGCCTGTGGCGCTACCGGCATTGGCGGGATTGATCTGCGTCGCCACGGTGTAAAAGACTGGATTCGCGGTGAAGTTGGCCACCAAATTAATATTGGTGGACAAAGTAAAACTATAACTGGGGGAGGCGCTTTGCACCATTCCGTTCACCGTCCAATTGGTGAAGGTGTAACCGCTGTTGGCCGCCGCCGTCACCGTCACAACAGTGCCTGCGACAAAACTGCCGCCGCCTGTGGCGCTGCCGGCATTGGCGGGATTGATCTGCGTGGCCACGGTGTAAAAGACTGGATTCGCGGTGAAGTTGGCCACCAGGTTAATATTGGTGGACAAGGTAAAACTATAACTGGGCGACGCGCTTTGTACGATTCCGTTCACCGTCCAATTGGCGAAGGTGTAACCGCTGTTGGCCGCCGCTGTCACCGTCACAATAGTGCCTGCGACAAAACTGCCGCCGCCCGTCACGCTGCCAGCATTGCTTGGACTGATCTGCGTCGCCACCGCGTAAAAGACTGGATTCGCGGTGAAGTTGGCCACCAGGCTAATATTGGTGGACAAGGTAAAACTATAACTAGGCGACGCGCTGACCTCGACGCCGTCCACCGTCCAATTGGCGAAAGTATAACCATCGTTGGCCGTCGCCGTTACTGTCACAGCCGTGCCCGCGACAAAGCTGCCGCCGCCTGTGGCGCTGCCGGCATTGGCGGGATTGATCTGCGTTGCCACGGTGTAAAAGACTGGATTCGCGGTGAAGTTGGCCACCAAGTTAATATTGGTGGACAGGGTAAAGCTGTAATTGGACGACGCGCTGACCTCGACGCCGTTCACCGTCCAATTGGCGAAAGTGTATCCACTGTTGGCCGTCGCTGTCACTGTTACTGGAGTGCCCGCCGTAAAGCTGCCGCCGCCCGTGGCGCTGCCGGCACTGGCTGGATTGATCTGTGCCGCCACAGTGTAAGTGACCGGGTTGGCGGTGAAGTTGGCCACCAGATTGACATTGGTGGACAGGGTAAAGCTATAATTGGACGACGCGCTGACCTCGACGCCGTTAACGGTCCAGTTGGCGAAGGTGTAACTGGCAATGCCCTGGGACGTTGCCGGGGAAGAAAGCGGCGAAACACCGCCTACTCCATCGGCATAGAGCGCGCCGATTTCACTGACAGACAAACCGCGATCATAGACAAGAATCCCGGACATGGCACCTGAAAAATAATCGTTGTAGCCCGAATACGTCCGTCGTCCAATATCCACCTCCGACCCGGTCGCCTGCATGGTGAGCGGAAAATCATTGGCAAAGGCCGCGAACGAGGGCACAGGGGAATTATTCAGGTACAAGGTCAGCGCCCCGGGAGCGTTGCCGGATTTGACAAAGACGGCCATGTACCATGTGTTCGGCGCTAGTATGTTTCCACTGTGATAGCCAAGATAAGAGGAATCACTGCTAAACAGGTAGGCGGAGATGGTCCCCTCCGATGAATCGTTTATGTCGAAAACAAATTGGCGGCCGGATATGTCGTCGCAAGCCATCAATTGCTGCGGGCTTGAAGTCGAATCGGTCTTGAACCAGACCGAGATCGTGAAATCATTGGCGCCAAAATTGTAAATACTTGGATGCCCAAGTGAGATATACTGATTGGCCCCATTGAGGCTGATGGCCGTGTTCGTCGCGCCCGTCACTCCTGCGGTGTAGGCAGGGCTGCCTTGCGCTGCGCCATTGTTGCCATTGCCGGAATAATCGTTGGCATCCCCCGCCAGGGGATAATACGCCACAAGCCCGTTGGTCAGGGCGTTCCCCGCATTGGTTGGACTGTTGGGTGTCGCCATCACCGTCACAGCCGTGCCAGCGACAAAGCTGCCGCCGCCCGTGGCGCTGCCGGCACTGGCTGGATTGATCTCCGTCGCCACAATGCAAGTGACCGGATTCGCGGTGAAATTGGCCACCAGGTTAATATTGGTAGTCGGGGTAAAGCTGTAATTGGGCGACGCGCTTCGCACGATTCCAGTTACCGTCCAATTGGTGAAGGTGTAACCGCTGCTGGCCGCCGCCGTCACCGTCACAACCTTGCCCGCGACAAAATTGCCGGCACCTGTGGCGCTGCCCGCGTTGGCTGGATTGACCTGCGTCGCCACGGTGTAAAAGACTGGATTCGCGGTGAAGTTGGCCACCAGGTTGATATTGGTGGTCAAGGTAAAGCTGTAATTCGGCGACGTGCTCAACACCGTGCCATTTTCCGTCCAACTGGCGAACGTGTAACCGCTGTTGGCCGCCGCCGTCACCGTCACAACAGAGGCTGCGGCAAAGCTGCCGCCGCCTGTCACGCTGCCCGCGCCTGCCGGGCTGACCTGCACGACCAGCGTCTGCGTCGCGTTCGGCACCGTGTACTCGATCTGGCTGGAAGGTGCGCTTTGGTCATCATTTATGTCATAAGCCACAACCTGAAAATAATTGGTGGATCCCGCCACAAGTCCGCTCACGGTGCAGAAAGTGTTGCTGCCCGCATCCAACAGGCTCTGGAAATTAGTGCCGTCCGTGCTGGAATACAGCATGTAACCGGCGGCATTGGCGCTGGTGCTGGGGTCCCAGGCGAGCATCACGCTTTGGGCGGCCAGCCGCAACGGACAGAGGGCCAGCCCCAAACTCATCACAAAGATGAGAATTTCCCGGCACGGAAACGCTCGTATCAACCCCTGTATTTTGTTGCTCATCCCCTCCTTAGCAGCAGGCCTGCCACCAGCTTATGAGGACGCAATGATGAGTCAATTATATTTATACTGAAGTGGCGCGCTGCCTTTGCAAGTAGTTTGCCTGCAATGCTTTACACAATCCTCCGACTGCTGCGCTGACAGCGGTTCCCGGCAGGATCATTTCAGGAAGCCATGCCGCGCGCGGCGGATTGGATGATTTCAGTACGTCGCCCCTATTTTTATGGACAATAATTCGGGAGGCCGCGGCGGCGGATTTTTTGCAGCTTTGCGAAAACGACGGGGGCGCCCTCGGGCGGCTTCAATCTTCCGCCAGAGCGCGCCGGAGCCGGGAGGAGAGGATTCTTTGGGTGGGCACGTAGGTTGCGGCGAATTGGCGGCAGTATTCCCCAAAAGTGCCTGCGGCCAAATGCGCCCGAATCTCCCGCATCACCTCGAGGTAAAAATAGGAGTTGTGCACGCTGACCATGCGCAACCCAAGAATCTCGTTGACGTTGAGCAAATGCCGCAAATAGGCCCGGCTGAAATTGCGGCAGGCAAAACAGGCGCAATCCTTTTCAATCGGCGTAAAATCCGACTTGACAGCACCGCCCTTGATGCTGATGGTGCCGCGCCGAGTGAAGGCCGTGCCGTTGCGCGCCACGCGCGTTGGCAGGACGCAATCGAACATGTCCACCCCGCGCGCCACCAATTCCACCATCTGCGCCGGAGTGCCCAGGCCCATGGCGTAGCGCGGTTGGCTGGGCGGCAGAAAAGGCTCGGTCAGCTCCACCGCCTGCATCATCTCGTGCTCCGGTTCGCCCACGCTCACGCCGCCGATGGCGTAACCGTCAAATTCCATGGCGGTCAACTCTCTGGCGCAGCGCTCACGCAACGCGGCGTTGATCCCGCCTTGGACGATTCCGAAGACGAGCTGCCCCTCCGCCCGAGGTTGCTCCCGGCATTCACGGGCCCACTGCAGGGTGCGTTGCACGGCCTCTTGCGCGGCTTTGGGGGCGCAATCATGGGCGGGACATTCATCAAACGCCATCGCAATGTCCGAGCCCAGAATGCGCTGAATCTCCATCGCCTCCTTGGGCCCCAGAAATAGCGCGGACCCATCCAGATGCGAACGAAACTCGACACCGTGCGGCTTGATTTTGCGAATTTTTGCCAGGCTGAATACTTGAAATCCGCCGCTGTCGGTCAAAATCGGCCCCGGCCAGTTCATAAAGCGATGGAGCCCGCCCGCCGCCTTGATGATCTCCAGGCCAGGGCGAATGTTGAGGTGGTAAGTGTTGCCCAAGAGGATTTGCGTGCCCATCTCGCGCAGTTCGCGGGGATCGAGCGCTTTGACGCTGCCCTGCGTGCCGACCGGCATGAAAGCGGGCGTCTCAATCACTCCCCGAGTGGTGGTAAGGCGGCCAAGGCGGCCTTTCGAGGTCGAATCCGTAAGAAGCAAAGTAAACACCTGGGCCTATATTAGCGGCGGCGGACGCGGCGTCAATCATGGCTGGCTTGGGCGTTTGCGCGATTGAAGGAAGGCCGCCAATTCCTCCATTTGTTCTGGCTTCAAACTCGAGGCGTAGGCAGGCATGTTCACCCCGCCGTTGGCAATGCGCAGGACGATTTGATTCTTCGACAGCAGACTGCCAATGGCGGTCAGCTCCGGTCCGCGCCGCCCGCCATACTTACCGATCAAATGACAATTCAAACAACCCTTGGCATAGAATAAATACGCCCCTTCAAAAACCGGGCCGCTGGCCGTCCCGACGACATTTTCCGGCAGGGGCTCGGCATTGAAATTGGGCGACCAGTTGGATTTTGCGCCAGCCACCCAAAGAGTTCCGATCATAATGACGGTCAGGACCACGGCGGCAATGGACCACGGGCGGCGGCGCGCGCTGCGCTCGCCCCGATCAAAGACAAAAGGCAGGATGATTAAGAGGATTCCCGCCAGCAGCGGTCCAAAAACCATGAAGTATTGTTCGGTGCCGTGCGGCAACAAGGCCAAAACCGCGAAGTACCAGAGCAAATACCAGTCGGGACGGGGGTTGGCCGCAACGATGCTCGGGTCCGGAGGCTTGCCCAACGCGGGCGGGCCAAGGACCAGCGCGAACAAGGCCATGGCCACAATCATGCCTACGGCAGCCATCACGTCCCGCCAGGCTGCGTCAGGCCAGAAGGGGACCCCGGTTTTGTCGAGCAGCTCTTTGTATTCTTGACGGTAAGTCTTGGGATCGACCGGCTTGCCCGGGGTAGGCGGCTCGGAAATCCCATGGCGCAACACCAGCCAGAGGTGCAAACCAACGAAGGCAAAGATCAGCGCAGGCATGATAAAAACATGAATGACAAAAAACCGGTTGAGCGTCGCGCCGCCCACGGTGTCGCCCCCCAGTGTGAAGCGCGCCAGCCAATCGCCTATCAATGGCACCCGCCCCGCCTGTTCCGCCGCGACGACCACCGACCAGACAGCCGTCTGGTCCCAGCGCAGAAGTTGTCCGGTAAAACCCATGACCAGGGTGAATCCCAACAACAGAACGCCAGTGGCCCAATTCAGTTCCCGCGGAAATTTGTATGAACCAAACAGAAACACCTGGGCCATGTGCAGTCCCACCATCAGAACCATGGCCGATGCTCCATAATAATGGAGTCCGCGCAGAAAACGCCCAAACGGCGCCTGGTCCGTGATGAAGTTAAGGGTCGCGTAGGCGTCGTTGGTGGATGGAATGTAGGCAAGGGCGAGGGCTATTCCACTGATGACCTGGATCATGAAAGCGCACATCGTCGCGCTGCCGAACACATACCACCATCGCGCGTCGCGCGGGGCCAAATGACGCAACATTGGCCCGATCATTTCGGCCAATCCGGTGCGGTCATCCATCCAAATCCAGAGGCGTTTTACGATTCTTTTGACCATGGGGTATTAACTCATCGGGTGATGGGCGTGGGGTTGGTTAGGATTTCCACCTGGCCGTTTCTGACGCGCACCCGGTAGCGGGGCAACGGCAGGGGCGGAGGTCCGGCAGCCACCGCGCCGTCCTGGTAATAGACGCCGCCATGGCAGGGACACATGAAAAGCTCCGCTTGCTGCAGCCAACGAACCGGACAACCCAAATGCGTGCAATTGACGGAAAATGCGATGAATGTTGACTGATCCACCCGCCGCAACCAAGCCCCCGTCCTGGAGGCCACGCCCGCCCACGGCAACGCCGCGGCATCTTCAAACACCACCGCTGTTGTCGTGCCGTCCTTGAAGTTGTCCACTGCTCCGACCTTGCGCCAGACTTCGGGCCGTCGTTTGAAGAGAGGCGCCACGATAAATCCAACCATCGGCACAAGGAGAATCAATGACCCGAACGCGAAAAGGGCCATGCTGAGGCGCGCGAAGAATTGCCGGCGCGTCAGCTCTTCGGGTGATGCCGCGCCGGCGCTGGGTGTTTTTTCAGGGTCGGCGTTCATGGCGAATGTCTCCGATCCAGCCGGTCAGTCCCACGGCAAACACCACCGCCCCAACTCCGCTGATAATGAGCGAGCTGGCCAGGCCCCAGAGCAAAAATGTAATGGATAGCGCCAGGGTCGCCGGCCAGGCCGTTGGCTTTGGCAAAGGATGCGCGGGGGGTTTTTGCCATTCGTTGGACGGCGCAGGGAAATCTTCTTCCATCATGTCTTCCATCATGAAATCCTTTCCGGCGCGCTGGTGGGAAATGCTTCCGCTTCGGACATTCCATACCAGCGCGCCAACAGCCCGAGGATGCCGCAAATATAGATCAGGCAGCCGGGCACCCACATCAAAAGCCCCCCGATGCGCTGGTCGTCCGGCGCAGCGAACCGCCAGTCATTGAACACGCCAGGCAGCGTCGAGGCGAGGTAGAGGCCTGGCGGTGCAAAGGTGATGATGATGCCCAAAATAGTGCAGCCCAGACAGGCCGTAAACAGATAGACGATCCCCAGCAAGGGCGGCAATCGCTGCCGGCTGCAGGGCCCGGCAATCGGCCACCAAAAAGCGGTTCCAACAAGGAGGAGTGACAAAGTTTGACAATCATGGAGGACCGGATTGCGAATGGCGGCATTGCACAAAGCTGGGGCGTGCCAGGCCCACATCGCGCCCAAGCCGAGGAGCCATGTTATCACCGGTTGTTTCAACAGCCAGCCAATGGGACGCAAGGTGCGGCGATCCTCCAGGCCCGTCAGGGCCGAATCCGGAAGGCTCAGGAGCACAAGCGGCGGGACGACAAGCTGGAGCAACAAATGCTGCGCCATGCGCACGCTGAAAGAATAATTCCCGACCAGCCCGACCGCCGGCGAAGGGACAGCCAAGCCGAGAAAAACCAGCGCAATCAAAAAAAATGCAACCTTCGGAGTTCGGGAGAATTCATTCATAAGAGGGGCCTCAAATAAATCACGAAAAATACAGCAACCCAGACCATGTCCACAAAATGCCAATACCAGCCGACGGATTTGACCGCTGGCGCCGAGGTTCGAAAATCTCCCAATGCCGCCAGTCTCAGCAGAATCAGTAACGCGGCCAATCCCACGCAAACGTGCAAGCCATGAAAACCGGTCAGCGTAAAAAAGGCGGTCGCGAACAGGCTGGAATTCACGGCGTATCCGGCATGCAAGAGATGTGCGTATTCCGATCCCTGGCCAATCATAAATACGCCGCCCAGCAGCACGGTGGCCAGAAGCCAGCGATGAAATGAATCATGTTGACCGCGATGGAGAGATTTCTCCGCGCGCCAGAACGTCGCGCTGCTGGCCAGCAGGCACAGTGTGAAAATGCCTGTTTTGCGCGCATCCAGCGCAAGGGGAGGGCCGCCCGAGGGAGGGGATATGACGTTGTAATACAAATAGGCCAGAATGAGCATGACAAAGAAAATCGATTCTGACGCGATAAAGGAAAGCATGCCCGCTTCGTGTTTCCCGATGGTCGTTTCCGACAGCGGGGCCGGCGCGGCGTTTTTCTCATCCCGGTTTTCCGGATGCGCCAGATCCCACAACGGACGCCGACCGCGAACGGGAGGAAGCCACTTAAAATCTTCAGCGGGTGGCGGCGAGGTGGTGGCCCATTCCAACGTCCAGGCGTTCCAGGGATTATTCCCCGCCAGGCGTCCCCAGCGGCGGCTGGCAAACATGTTCCAGAGCAGAACGAGCACGGAAATTCCCATGATAAACGCTCCGATGGTTGACAGCATGTTCCAGAGCGTCCAGTAGGGCAGGTTCGGGTAGGTGTAGACCCGCCGCGGCATTCCCAGCAAACCCAGAAAATGCTGCACAAAAAACGTCAGATTGAATCCAATGACCGTCAGCCAAAAATGAACGCGGCCCCATTTCTCGGAAAGCATCCGCCCGCTCATTTTGGGAAACCAATAATAAAGACCGGCAAAAACTCCAAACATTGATCCGCCAAAGAGGACATAATGGAAGTGCGCCACCAGGTAATACGAATCGGTCACCTGCCAGTCAATCGGCGCGGCGGCAAAAGTGATGCCGCTCAAGCCGCCAATAACGAATTGGATGAGAAAGGCCGTGGCGAACATCATGGAGGTGGTGAAGCGAATCGCGCCGCCCCACATGGTGGCCGTCCAGTTGAAGATTTTCACCCCGGTGGGAATGGCGATCAGCATGCTGCTGCCGGCGAAAAATAAATCGGAGACATCTCCCAGCCCGACGGCAAACATGTGGTGCGCCCACACCCCAAAACTCAGCAGCCCGATGGCGACAGTCGAAGCCGCCACGAACTCGTATCCGAATATCGGCTTGCGCGAAAAAACCGGGATGACTTCGGATATCATGCCAAAGGCCGGCAGCGCCATGATGTAAACCTCCGGGTGGCCGAATGCCCAAAAGAAATGCTGCCAGAGCACCGCGGAACCGCCGTTGGCCGGAAAGAAAAATGCCGCGTTCAACTGGCGGTCGATCAGCAGCATGACGATGGCGGCATTCAAGGCCGGAAATGACAGAATGACCAGGAACGAATTGATCAGATTCATCCAGACGAACAAGGGCAGCCGGCGGATCGACAGGCCCGGCGCGCGCTGAGTCAGGATGGTGGCAATGAGATTGATCGAGGCCGCGACCGATCCGATCCCCAGCACCAACAGCGCCAGCACCCAGTAGTCCAAGCCCTGGGTGGAATTGAAGGGCGTTTCAGTCAACGGCGCGGCGCTGAACCATCCTGCCGCCGGCGCGCCGCCCGCCACCACGCTGAAATGCAGCAGCAGCCCGCCGAAAGGCAGCATCCAGTAGCTCATGGCGTTGAGCCGCGGAAACGCCATGTCGCGCGCCCCAATCATCAGCGGCACCAAATAATTCGCAAATCCAAACAGCGTCGGCATTACGACCAAAAATATCATCGTGGTGCCGTGCATGGTGAAAAGCTGGTTGAACATGTCGGGGGAAAGGAACGTATTGCCCGGCAAAGCCAGTTGAATGCGGATCAAGAGCGCCTCCACCCCGCCCACCGCAAAAAAGAAGAGCGCCGTCAGCAGGTAAAGGATGCCGATGCGCTTGTGGTCCACCGTCGCCACCCAACTGAACCATCCCCGCCCGGCGGCTTCGTGCGCCAGAGTGTCAACAAGCAAGGGAGCAGGAAGTGTCGCTTTCATCTTGCGGCTTCGAAATAATCGGCCAGATCATGCGCCTGCTGGCCGGTGAGTTTAAAATCAGGCATCAAACAACCGGGCTTGATCGCCTGGGGATTCTTCAACCAGAGCGCCAGATTGTCCGGCGTGTTGCCCAGCACGCCGGCGCCCAGTGTTTGGCGGCCGCCCAGGTGCGTCAGATCGGGCGCAGCCGTTGCATTGGTCGAGAGGCCGGAGATGGCATGGCAATTCATGCAGGTGAATTGTTGAAGTAACTTTCGGGCGCGCACGGCGGCCCCTCCGCCATCGTCGTTCTCTGCCAGCGGCTGGAGTTGTTGCCGTGTCCAGGACTCAAATTCGGCCGGCGCTTCCGCGATGACCAAGAATCGCATCCAAGCGTGTTGTATCCCGCAGAATTCCGCGCAGGCTCCAGGGTAGGTTCCCGCTTGATCGGCCTCCAGCCAGATTTCATTCGGATGGCCCGGCACGGCATGAATTTTACGCGACAATTGCGGCACCCAAAAATCATGGATGACATCCGCCGATTCGAGGCGAACCAACAGGGGTTTGCCCGTCGGAATATGAATCTCATTTGCGGCACGGACGCCTTCTGCCGGGTAGCGCGCATCCCACCACCATTGGCGGGCGGTCACAATCAAATCCGGTTCCCGGTTCTTGGGTGGATCCGAACTGCTCATCACGCGCGCGGTCAGGCCAAGAATAAAAACGACGATGGCAAACGGAATGGCCGTCCAAGTGATCTCGAGGCGGCGATGGCCAAAGATTTGTCTCGGCTCCGGCGCATCCGGCTTAGCCCGGCCACGCCACACGCAGTACCCCACCAAGCCGGACACGATGGCCAGAATGATCGCGCAAATAACCAAAACCACCAAGAACAACCCGGTGATCGCGGCAGCCTGCGGCGACATCGGACGGAAAATTGGGCCAAAGTCGAGTTGCATTTTAAATCATGACCAGTTGTCGATAAATCCAAAACCAGGGACGACTCGAACGACCAGACGCAACCTGACGCAAAATGAGAAAATTGCAAGTGGGCCTCTTCTGGCAACGGCGCAGAAATCCCCTCCCCCACCCGAATGCCGCCCTTTCTCCACCGGGCCGCGCCGCAGAAATTCTATCGAACTTTGCGCCTTGAACTCGGTCCAAGCCCACTTTAGGATGGCCCGCATTGTGAAAAAAATCTGTTTCATTGCCATCGGAGCCTGCATGGCTTTCGGCCTTGCGGCCCGCGCAACAGTGGTCAGCGGCGTGAGCATCGTGGTCAATAACGACGTTATCACCCGCGGTGAAATCATGGACAAGGTGGCGCCCAAACTGCAGATGCTCTACTCGATGTATGCCAACGATGAGGCGCGGTTCGAGGAGGAGAAAAGGAAGGTGTATGACCAGCAAGTCGAGGAGTTGGTGGAGCGCAAGCTGATCATGCACGAATTCACCACAGGCGGCTACATGACCAACGTGCTGGAATCGTTCATCGACGATCAGATCAAGAAGAACATTCAAAGGGAATATTACGGGGACCGGGCGCGCCTGATCAAAACTCTCCAGGCCCAGGGCATGACCTACGAGATGTACCGGCGCCAGGAGCGCGAGAACTTTATTGTCAATTACATGGGTTACCAGAACGTGGATGCGCCTAAGAAGATCCTTATTTCGCCGCTGAAAATTGAACAGTTTTACAAGGACCATCAGGACGCCTTTAAAGTCGATGACCAGGTCAAAGTGCGCATTATCGTCATCAACCAGCCGTCGGACGGCTCTCCGGGCGAGGCCAAGAAGACAGCCGACGAGGTTCTGGCCAAAATCAACAGCGGCGTTCCTTTCGAGGAAATGGCGGCGGTTTATACTTCAGGATCGAAACGGTCCGAGGGGGGCGAACGCGGGTGGGTCGAGCGCAGCTTTTTCAAATCGGAACTGGCCCAAGTCGCTTTCTCGCTGAAAGCCGGGCAGCACAGCGGCGTCATCGAGTTGCCGGAGGCGTGCTACATCCTGTTGGTGGAAGACGTGCGACCTTCCCATATCAAATCTTTGGCGGAATCGCGGGCGGAAATTGAACGGACGCTGAAGACCCGGGAGAGGGACCGTTTGCACAAGCAATGGATCGAGCGGCTCAGGATCAAGTCCTTTGTCCAGTACTACTGACCCCATGAAGGGCTGGATTGCCATCTCGCTCGGGGACGTCACCGGCATCGGGCCGGAAGTAACACTGAAGGCGCTGGCGGTGGAAGCAGAAACGGACGACATGCGTTACCTGCTAATCGGCGACAGCGGCTATGCCACGGCGCTGCATCAAAAGCTTGGGTTGAAATTTCCGCTGCGGCCTTATTCAGAATTCGACGGAAAGGGCCGCGTTTTCCTGCACAATCCTTTGCGCGACCCCTTGCCGGCCGGTTTGGAGGCCGGGTCGCCGGCCGCGGCGCGGGCCGCGCTGGCCTGGCTGACCGATGGCGCGCAACGGTGTTTGAGCCAGGAGGCGGACGCGCTGGTGACGGCGCCTTTGAACAAGCACGCCATTATTCGCTCCGGCCAGCCCTTCATTGGCCAGACTGAATTCCTGTCCGAGTTGGCCGGGACCAGCCAGACTGCGATGATGCTGCTGGGGCAGGACGAACGCGGCCGCTGGTTGCGCGTCGCCCTGGCCACGACTCATGTGCCGATCAAACTGCTGGCCGCGCAGATGCGCGGAGATAAAATCCAACTGGCCATCGAACTGGCTGCCGCAGCCTGCCGTGATTTGGGCCTGCCTCGAAGCCGCATCGCCGTTTGCGGCCTCAACCCTCATGCGGGCGAAGGCGGAGAGTTTGGCGACGAGGAGATAACAACCATTGCGCCCGCCGTGGAAGCGGTGCGACAGAAAGGGATTGATGTCGCCGGCCCGCTGGCGGCCGACGCCTTGTTCTATTATGCTTATCGCGGCGATTATGATGCCGTGGTGGCCATGTATCACGACCAGGGATTGGGTCCGTTGAAAATGGTGGCGTTCGAGACTGGGGTAAACTGGACTTTGGGGCTGCCTTTTGTCCGAACCTCGCCGGACCATGGGACGGCTTATGACATTGCAGGACAGGGAAAAGCGAACGCATCCAGCATGTGCGCCGCCATCCGATTGGCCAAGCAACTGGCCCGGAACCGGAAATAGGCGACCCATGACGAAGACGAATGAGGAAATAATATCTTTCCCCATATCAAAATTTTATAAGGACTTCTAAAAACCGGTTGCATTTTGGCAATTATTGCCAATCATTGCCGCTGACCATGCTGTCCCTCGAAGCGAAGCAAGACAGAAAGAGTGTTCTCGATCACTTTACGATTGCGCGTTGCTGCATGATAGTGGTGTTCAGCGGGTTGGTTTGGCGGCTTCTGCGGTACTTCTGGAATTTTGATTTGTCAGGAGACGAATCAAACATAATGAACAATGTGCTGGCGCGCACGTATGGCGAACTATTGCATCCCTTGGATTACTCCCAAGTTTCGCCGCCGGCTTTTTTATGGGCGACAAAATTGTTCGACGTCCTGTTTCGGAATGAGTGGGGGGTAAGATTGCTTCCGCTGTTGGCGGGGTTGGGGGGAATGGCGGTCTTTTGGGAGTTATGCGTCCAAGTGTTGCGGGGGGTGGCGCGCTGGGTGGCGTGGGCCATTTTCAGTGTTTCTTACGTGCCGGTGGCCGAGGGCGCATGTGTCAAGGGTTATACGATTGATCTGTTGGCAGCCATGCTGTTGTTATGGCTGATGTTGCGCTGGCTGCATGGCGGCCAGCGCGCGCGGGAGCTGGCATGGCTGGCATTGTGCGCGCCCGTGATGGTGTGGTTTTCATACACGTCCGCATTCGTGATCGGCGCGATAAGCTTGGTGTTCATGGCGCATTGTTTCATGGATCGTGGGCGGACGGATTGGCGTAATTTGCTTGCAGGAATTCTTTTTATGGCGCTGACGGCCTGCAGCGCCACGGGGTTGTACGAAGCCAACATTCGTTCGTCGCTCGATGTCAGCCAGGCCTCCGGGCTTCAGGCCTTCTGGCATTTGGGTTATCCGCCGATGAATCATCCCTGGCTGATTCCCTTTTGGCTTTTGGACGTGCATACGGGGCGTGGATTTGCCTGGCCTTTGGGCGAGAACCATTTCGGATCGACACTGACCACTGCGTTGTGGCTGACCGGGCTGGTGATGTATTGGCGTCGCGGGAACAGATGGGTGTGGGCTTTATTCGTAGTGCCTCACGTCTTGTTGTTGATTGCGGCCTTTCTGCATAAGTACCCGTACGGCGCCAATCCCCGCATTTGCATGTTTTTGGGGCCTGGCATCTGCTTGTTTATGGGAGCCGCAGTGCAGTGGTTGTTGGGCCGACTGGGGGGTGGGCGGAGGCGACTGTGTTATCGTGTTGGAGCCTTGTTGTTATTGTTCATTTCCCTCGGGGGCGTGACGCGTGATGGGGTGCTCCGATTTCGGGAAATAAATGGTCCGGATCTACGGAGCACATTGGTTGCGGCGGGCCGGATTGCGGGTACGGGAAGCCAATTTGTGGTGTTGCCGGGCGAGACTTCACAGATTCTGGCTTATTACATGAAGCGATACGTCACGCAAACGATATGGCGGCGCGGGGAGATCAGCCCGTCGCAAGTTCGTCCAGGGTCAAACCTTGTCGTGCTGGCCACCACCACAAAGCCCGGCGGTTTGGATTCCGATTCATTCGAGGGGTTTGAAGAGCAGTTTGGGACGCCGATGACGCTTATCTGGACCCAAGTGGCGCGTGTGCAGCCCGCAGCAAAAGAGCCGGGAGTGGTGGTGCGGGTTTACAAATTGGGATCACAATCCAGCTCCATTGCCCTCAACCAGAGCTGGGAAAAGCTCCCTCGCTCAAAGATGTTGAGGAATGCCGCCCGTTGAGCTATTAACCTTTCGGTGATTTCAGCTCTTATCGTAGCCGCGGGCAAAAGCGCGCGAATGGGACGGGAAATGGACAAGCTGTTCCTGACCATCGCCGGACAACCTCTCGTGGCCCACACTTGGCGGCGTTTTGATGGCGCGCCGTTTATCGACGAAATCGTCCTCGTTGTCCGCGATGGCCGGCAGGGCGAGTTCGCCACCCTGGCTGCACAATATCATTTTGCCAAGCCGTTGCGCATTGTGGGCGGCGGCAAGGAACGGCAGGATTCTGTCTGGCACGGTCTGCAACATCTGGCGCCGGAAGCGGAGATTGTGGCCATCCAGGACGCGGCCCGCCCCTGCACCAGTCTGGCGCTGATTCAAGCCACGATTGAGGCCGCCCGCCAGGACGGCGCCGCCGCCGCCGCGCAACCAGTGACCGATACCATCAAACTTTCCGATGACGGAGAATTCATTTCGCGCCATTTGGACCGTTCGCTTCTCTGGGCAGTTCAGACGCCGCAAACATTTCGCGTCGAAGTCATTCGCCGTGCCTTGGCCAAAGTGCGTGAGAAAGGATTGCAAGTGACCGACGACACCGCCGCGTGCGAATTAATCGGCCAACCGGTCCGGCTCGTCCCGGGAACAGCGCCAAATCCCAAGGTGACAATTCCCGAAGACGTGCCTTATGTGGAGATGCTGCTCAAGCGCTCAAATCAGCCCGGCCCATTTCCGGCCGATCCAATAAATAGTTAATAATAACAAAATGATGCCGCCCCAGGCTGGCTCGCTCCACAGGCGCACCCGACGTTCCACGGGTTGCGGTTCGGGCAGGAGCGAAATTTGGTTGATGACCTGGTCCAAGTCCTCTGCGGAGACGCTCGCGCCGCGCGTCATGGCGGCAATTTCCCGCAGGACCTGGGCGTTGACCGGCTGCCCCTGCTTCTCAAGCTGCGGCCGGGCCACGAGCAGTTCCGTGTCCAATCGGCGGCCCTGCGGCCCTGCGGCAATTTCCACTTTGTATTTCCCGGCCTCTTGCGCGGTAAAACTGGATTTGAACACCCCCCACCCTCCTTCGAGTTGGGTGAACTCCAATCGCTCCGCGCGTCCGCCGGGCGAGGTCACTTTGCCGATGACAGGTCCCTTGTCGATGGGGAATCCGGATGGGTCCAGGACCGTGCTTTGCAGGAAGACAGTGTCGCCGGCTTGCGGCGTCTCAGGGCTGTAGCTCAAGCGCATGCCGTCCTTCTCCGAAAGATGGCGCTGGTGAGCCATCCACCGCACCACCTGCCCCCAAAAACGGTAATGAAATTTGTCCTCCACGCCCCGCCGCCAGCGCCAAGCGCTGTCCGTGCCGAGAAAGAGGACCTTGCCGCTTCCCGCCGGGCGCGTGACCAGCAACGGCATGCGCCCCCATGAATTGCGCAAGTCCGAATGCACCGCCAGAACCTCCGAGCCGGGACGGCTTTTTTCCACCGAGGCCGACCAGAAGAAACCTGGCAATTGCTTCCAAAGTTCGTCATTCCGGTCCTCGTCCGAATCGAAGCGCGTCAGCCAATGCCGTTTGCCGGTGCTGGTCAGAATGAGTTGGGATTCGTTTTGCAATCCGACGCCGCCCGGTTTGGTTGTGTCCAATTCAACGGGATACAAATCCTTGAGCGGGCTGTTGAGAAAAGTCAGTTCGCGACCACGGCGGCCGGGGACAAAGACCAAACCGCTGCCCTGCTGCTCGACCAGCCCCTTGAGTAGTTCCGCATCATGGTCGGTCAATTCGTCCTGGCCGATGCCGACGTCGCCCAGGAACACGACGTCGTAGGGCGAGAGTTCCTCTTTGCTGCCGGGAAAAGTCATGATGTAATTGCCACCCACAGTGGGACCGAGGTCCGGCCGGAGCAAAAGGCAGTGCAAGTCAACGCCCGGATCTCGGGCCAGCGCGTTGCGCAAATACCGATATTCCCATCGCGGCAGCGAATCCACCACCAAGACCTTGAGCTTTTCCACACGGATCGAAATATGAAACGTCTGTTCATTATTGTCGGCGATGGCTTCGTCGGGCTCCACGGGCAACTGAAGGGTCTCCGTCATCTCCCCCACCGCGCGCGGCGACCAGAGGATGGCATCCTCCACCTCGCCGTTGGGCGGGATGGTGATTTGTTTCGACGCTGCGGCGCCGCCTTCGTCCACGATCGAGACGCTGGTTTTGACCTCGCGCGGCAAATGGCTCGTGACCTTGAAGGGGATGGCGATTTCCTCGCCCAAGAGCCCGTAAGCCGGAGCCGACACATTCTCGAGCGCCAAATCCGGCAGCGGCGTCTCACGGCCCACCGCCACTGTGAACACGGGTATGTTCTGCTCCCGATACTGCGTCGCCGCGCCCAAGGGTGATTTGCCCATGTTCCAATCGCCATCGGTCAACAGCAGAACGGCTTTGAGATTTTTAAAGCGGTGAAAGGCGTCCTCCAGCGCCTGATCGAGGTCGGTGCCGTTGATGGCGTTTTGATTGGTGGAAGGAACGGCGAAAGGTTCGACCGTGACCTTCGCCCTGTTCCGCAAGGGCGCCCAGAACGCGCGTTGGAGTTGTTGGTTGAGCCATGCCCCGCGGCTCATCACGGTGTTCGAGACCATCAGGTCCCGCGTTTTCATACTGTCGGAGCCGTCGGTGAGGATGGCGATTTCCGGAGTGGCGGTGCGCCGCAAGTGTTCGACGTATTCCGGCCGGAGCAATGTCAGTACGAGCAAAGTAACCAGAATAAAGCGTAACGATTCCAGTTTTCCGGCCATGCGGCGGTTGCCGCTACGACGCCAGTTGGCATAACAAAGCCAGGCCGCACCTAGCCAAACGGCCAGGGCCGGCACGATCACCGAAAGGGGAGCGGCAACAGAAAGCCAGTTCATGCCGCATGCTCCTCAGGCTGCGGAATTTTCCGTTGTGGTAATCCCGCACGCAGGGCCGTTGGGCGCGCCGGCAAAATCAAAATGCCTTCGACAATCAGAAACAGCAGCATGGCGAAGAGGAAGAACCGCCATATTTCTCCCTGTAATTGGCCTGTTTCAATGTGGCGCTCCTGCAACGTTTGCACGGGCAGATTGCCGAAAAGTTTCCGCGCTTCGTCCGCTTCAACCAGATCTGGATCATCCTCAGCCGGGGAACGATTCACCGCCAGGAATCGGTTGCCGGCGCGATAAACGCCCGCTTGGGTGCGAATGTCTTTAGTCCCAACAGAATCAACTGAAACCCAAGGCAGACTTTGCTCGGTCAGGCTTAATTCACCGCAGGTGGCGGACGAGACCTGCTGCATCCTGCGCGCACCCGCCTGCAGCAACCGTTGCAGCATCGGCACCAGCACGGGACCGTCGCCCAAACTCGACCATGCCGGATCCGGCAGGGAGGAGCAGAAATAGATTTCGCCTTTGCCCAGGCTTTGCCGGACCAGAAAAGCCGTGCCGTCCTCAAAGGAGGCGAGGATGTCCTTATGGCCGGTCAGGGGCTGGCGGCGCTGGAATTCGGTCTGGCCGAGCGGGAGGCTAATGCGCTCATCGCTTTTGGCCAGCGGTCCTTCGTCCTCGGCCCAACGCAAAATCTGAAACCCTTCCACAGTCCCAGCCTGTTCAACGACACCCCAGCCTATGCCGTTGAATCGTCCCGCGTCCGGTTGGCCGGGCGGAAAGAAAATCACCACGCCTCCGGACGCCGCGAAAGTTTGCACCTGATCGGCCACCGCTCCAGTGGGAAACGGCGCCTGCCAGACCAGCAGCGACTGGCTCTGGAGGTCGGTCTCGGCAAAGGCGCCGGGTGAAATTAACGGGGCTGGCCGCCCATTGCGCCCTGCGGCAGCGAACTCCAGACAACGGGCCGGCGCGGCATCGCCACTGACCACGGTGGCCAGCAACGGCATGTCTGCGCCATATATAAAGTAGGCCGTGTTATCACGCTCGTTGGCGTCGGCCGGCAGGCTGAAACTGCCCCATCCGCCCTCGCGACGCGCGCCGAGGTCAATAGTGTGCCTCCAGCGCAGGCTTTGCCCCTCCATGGCCACCTCGCTCTCCGATCTTTCGCCATTCAGGGTCAATGTGACGGGGATGGAGGCGGCAGAATTGCGGTTACGCTGGAAATCGAGGACAAACTGCAGCTCCGATTTATCTCCGCGCGGACGCCGCAACATTTCCTTGATCGAGATCGAGGCGTTGGCCTCGGACGGCTGGTTCATGGCCAGCAGCCGAACGCGGACGCTCTGGGAAAGCCCGCTCAGCCGGGCGATGATATCCTTCCAACGTGAGTCCTCCGGCAGCCAGTTGCTGCGCTGACCGTCGGACGCCAGCCAGATCTCAGCCGTGCCGGCCCGGTTCTCGATCAGCCAGTCGAAGGCCGTCCGCAACATGGCCGGAATGTCCGCGGCGGTATCGGTCGGCTGGGTCAACGGCAACTGGTTCAGGCTGGAGCCGCGGGTGATTTCCTGCGGGGCGCGCGTGGCGCTGTCAATCAAAACAAGGTGGCTTGTCTCCTCATATTCCCGGGCCGCCTGGGCCAGCAACTGGATGGCCTGCTGGCGTTTGGTGGTTGCGCCGGCCCGGGTTTCCATGCTGGCGGAGCGGTCCAGCAGAATCAGAATCGTTCCCGGCGCGGGGGAGAAGGCCCAACCCAGCCAGCCGCCTGCCAGGGGGCGGGCCACAAAAAGAATGAGTGTGGCCACGACCAGCACGCGGCAGAGCAGGATTAAAAACTGGCGCAACCGGGCATGGCTGACCGAATTCCGCGTGGCCGAAACCAGGAACTGCATGGCCGCCCACGGTTTGGGCCGATGCCGCATGCGATTGAGCAGATGAATAATCACCGGCGCCAGGATCAGCGGCAGCCCGAACAAAACCATTGGCTGGAGGAAAGTCATGCTCCGGCATCAATCATTTTCCAGTCCCCGGCGCGCGCTCGACCAGGAAATCCGCCACCACCCGCTCATAACTTTGATCGGTGATGACTTGCCGGTAATCGGCCCCGAATTCGTGGCAGCCTTCGCGCAATTGGTCCAGGAATGTATGCAGTTGTTGCAGGTATTCGTCCCGGATGCTGGAAGGCTCGGTCACAATGTTCAGCGAGCTTTCCAGATCGACGAACCGCACCGGGCGGTCGAATTGAAAATTCATTTCCGCGCGGTCCAAAAGATGAAAGAGCGCCAGATCGTGCTTTTGGAAGCGGAGATGTTGAAAGCAATTCAGCAGCGGTTCCAGGCCGCAAAAAAAATCCGAGACGACAATGACCAGCGCGCGGCGGCGCGCTTTCTCCGCCAAATCGTGGAGGGCCGCGACCAGGCCGGTCGGGCCGCGCGGCTGGGCCTTTTCCAGGGTTTCAAAAATCAATTTCAAGTGGGCGGGATTGCGGCGCGGCGGGACTTCAGCAAAGGTCTTCCCGCCGGAGCAGACCAAACCCACCGCGTCGCCCTGGTGAACAAGGATGTAAGCAACCGTGGCCGCCAGGCGCCGGGCATAATCCAGCTTCGTCCCGGCCGCCCCGCCAAACCTCATCGAGCCGCTGCAATCCAGCACGAAGTGGCAGCGCAAGTTGGTTTCCGCCTCATACTCCTTCATGTAAAAGCGGTCCGTCCGCGCAAAGACGCGCCAATCCAGCCGGCGAATGTCGTCACCCGGCACATAATTGCGGTATTCGGCGAACTCGACGCTGGAGCCGCGATGCGGGCTTTTATGGAGCCCGGAGACAGTGCCCTCCATGGGCGAGCGGGCCAGAAGCGTGAGATGCATCAGGCGGTTGAGCACCGCCGAGTCGAGCAATTGGGTTCCCTCAGCCACGGCCTTCTTCTCCGCCAATCTCCTTGAGCAACCGGGTGATGATCTCCGGGCTGCCCACCCCTTCTGACTGCGCCTGGAAATTGGTCAGGATGCGGTGCGTCAGGACCGGCGCGGCCACGGCGGTCAAATCCTCCATGCGCACCAAATAACTGCCGCGCAACACCGCCCGCGCCTTGGCCCCACGCACCAGGTATTGCACCGCGCGCGGTCCCGCTCCCCACGTCACCCATTTCTTGATCCATTCCGGCGACTGTTCCGAGCGCGGGCGCGTTCGGCGCACCAGATCGACGGCCAAATTATAAATATGATCGGGCACCGGCACGCGTTGCACGATTTCTTGATAGGCCCCGATCTGATTGCCATCGATCAGTTTGGTCAAAGTGGGCGGCGGCGCGCCCGTCGTCTCGCGGGCAATGCGCCGTTCTTCATCCCGATTCGGATAATCCACGTGGATGAAAAACATGAAACGATCCAGTTGCGCCTCGGGCAGCGGATAGGTCCCCTCCTGTTCGATGGGATTCTGCGTGGCCAGGACAAAAAACGGCGCGGGCAATGGGAAGAACCGCCCGGCCACTGTGACCCGATGCTCCTGCATGGCTTCCAACAGCGCCGATTGCGTCTTGGGCGGCGTGCGATTGATTTCATCCGCCAAAATGATGTTGGCAAAAATCGGTCCTTTGACAAAAACAAAAGCCCGGCGACCCGGCTGGTCCGTCTCCTGAAGAATATCGGTGCCGGTGATGTCCGAGGGCATCAAATCCGGCGTGAATTGGATGCGGTTGAATTGAAGCGACATCGCCTGGGCCAGGGAATTGACGATGGTGGTCTTGGCCAGCCCCGGCACACCCATGAGCAGTCCGTGGCCGCGTGCCAAAACACAGATCAGCAATTGTTCAATGACATTGTCCTGCCCGATGATCACCCGGGCCAGTTCGCGGCGCAGCTTCTCATAATCCTCGCGCAATTCATCAATGGCCGCGACATCGCCATGCGACAGCGCGGAAGCGTCCGGAGCCGCGGCGGAAGAAGGATGATTGGCTGTCGTTTGTTCGGTCATAAAGTTGCTCAGTGAAGGCACGACAATGTAACAGGTCAATGCTGGAATGCAAAGCAACCACTCGGATCATTAGGATTTCCTGATGCGTCGTTTTACCCGATGGAGCGAGGCTCGCGCGCCGGTGGTTGCGGAACCGGCTATTTCACGATTGTTACCTTTTGTTTCACCGGAATATCGCTCGTGGAGAAGGTGATGAACCCAATAAAGCTGTAGTGATGGTTATAGGCCTTCCCGACCATCGGCCCGCTGGCATAAACGTACTTGCCTCCGTGCGTCTCGTAAGCCAGCAACGACAGCTTGGCGAACGAGAATTGTTTCTCAGATTTATAAAACGCCAATTCCGGAATGGAGACCGCCCCGGCCAGGGGCACCGGCACCCCGGCGCTCGGCATTCCCACCAATGTGGACGAGGCGTCTATCGAAAGCGCCCCGCTCCGCGCCTCGATGATGATGTCGCTGTTGGTTTCGTTCCTGACCAACAATGCTCCCGCTCGGTTGAGGGCTTCGCGGATGGTCCCGATGGCGTATTTCGAGTCGTAGCTGTCGAAATTGCTCACGTCCACAAACACCTTCTTGCCGCTGAACCTCGACAAATTGGTGGAGGTAATCGCGCGATCCGCCGCCGTGCTCAACAGGAGTTGCTCCGTGGCGGAACGTTGCGGCGCGGTCAATATCGTCTGCGTGCAACCCCCGCCCGCCAGCAAAGCCGCCGCAATCACCGCCGCGCCCAGCGGAATTTTTCCCCGGCGCAAGACACGTGTCACATTCTCAATTAGTCTGTTTATTTGAACCTCCAAAATATTCGTCACAAAACCATTGTGTCAGAATTGACCGTGCAACGCATCTAAAATTCAAAAAAAATCAGCTGGCTTCGGAAGGTTTGCAGAACTGCTTGGAATATGGCATTTTTACTGGCATGCGTTTGACTTTTAGCGGAGCGGTTTGTGCGCTCTTTTTGGCCTTGGTCCCCCTCAACATTTCTGCGCAAGGGACTTATTCCAAAATCGAAGCGTCATTCAACATAACGAACCTGGCCACCGATCCGTTTGATTACACGGTGACGGATGTGCGTGCGCATGTTTTGCAGCCGGACAATTCCACCGTCTCGCTGCCCGCATTTTTTGATGGCGGCACAACCTGGCGGGTGCGCCACACGCCGACCATGGCCGGCTCTTATTCGATTAGCAGTATCACCTTGAATGGTTCGGCGCTTTCCGTCGTCAATCTGCAACCAGGCTCCTGGATTGTGGCCGGTCCCCCGACCGGCGCTGGTTTCATTCGTGTTGACCCGTCCAATCCGCGACGCCTCATCACCAGCAACGGCAAGCGTTTCTTTCCCCGGGGCGAAGACGTGGCTTGGGACGTCACGGACGGCCAAATCACGCACAACGTGACGAATATTTTTTGGAAGATGGGCGCCGCTCATGAAAACTGGTCGCGGGTCTGGATGGACCACTGGGATGGAAAGAATCTCGATTGGCCGCCGTATGGCCCAACCCTGCCGCTGGGTCAACTGAATTTGACCGTGGCCCAAAAGTGGGATGCCATTGTCGCCGCCGCAGAGCAGGCCGGCATTCATTTTCAAATGACACTGCAGCATCATGGCCAATATTCCACCATGATCGATCCGAATTGGGCGGAGAATCCTTATGACGCGACCAATGACATCGGCAGCACCAACGGCTTCATGACCAGCCCGGTGCAATTCTTCACCAACGCCACAGCCATCTCGCTGACCGAACGGAAAATGCGTTATGCGGCGGCGCGCTGGGGTTATTCAACCTCCATCATGGCGTGGGAGCTTTTCAATGAGGTCGAAAACACGGATGCGGCGCAGTTCGGCGATTGGGACATTATTCAGCAGTGGCACGATCTGATGGCGCCTTTCCTCCGTTCGCAAGATTTTTATCAACATCTCATCACCACCAGTTCGGCGCTGTCCGAACCGATTTGGGACGATTGCGACTATTACACGCATCACGATTATCCCAGCGATGTCATCAGCGGACTGGAAGATCCGCCGGACATCAGTTCCAACCAGCCGGTCAGGCCGGATTTCGGCTCTGAATGCGCCACCAACGGCGTCCCCCAACTCGGCGTGGACGCGCCGTTGTGGGCCGGTCTGATGGACGGGCAATCCGGCAGCGAAAATCCCTGGTGGTGGGACAGCATGGACGCGGAGAATGATTACATCTATTTTCGAGCCACGAGCGATTTTGTCACTTTGTCCGGGTTGGGTGGCCAGAACGTCATGAACACATCCGCCCCGCTGACGACAGGCGGCGCGAACGGCCCGCTGATATTTGCGCCTGTCGGCGGATGGGCAACGGAAACACAGGATATCTTCACTGTTGGAGACACCGCGCCGGACGGAATCGCATCCGCGCCCAGTTATTTGCAGGGCGAATATCATCTCTCCATGACGCCCAACGGTTACACCTTTGACGTGGATTATCCACAGGCCGGAACATTTTCCGTGCAGGTGCTTCAAATCGCCGCTTCCGGCGCGGGTCTTGAAATCTTCCTCGATGGCAGCTTGAAAACCAATATCGCATTCCCCTCCTACGGCAGCGACACTTCCACCAATTTTACCGCATCGATTCCGGTGGCCGCAGGCTCGCACAGCATCAACATTTTCAATCCCGGGTTGGATTGGATTCTTCTCGGCAACATCACGCTTAGCCCTTACGCGCCCACGCTCGCGGCTTACGCGGTGGGCAATTCCAGTTTCAACGCGACTTGGGTGTGGAATATCACGAATATATTCAATACGAATGCCAATTGCGCTGTGGCGGGCACGGTGCAGGTCGCCGGGCTGGGCAACGGAACTTATTCCGCGGCTTGGTGGGACACGTTCGCGGGCGGGCCCATCAGCAACACCAACTTCACAGTCAGCAGCACCAACCCAGTGACGTTGAATACCCCGGCCATTTTGCGTTCGGCGGCGCTCTACGTCGGACTTCCTCCGCAGGCCAATGTCATCGCGCCCGTTCTGGCCCAAACCTTGGGCACCAATTCGCCCCTGTTGACCGTGCCATGGACGATTACTAATAGCGGGGGCCTGCCGTTAGGTTATTCTCTTTGTGTCACCAACGCCAGCCCGGTGGCCTATAGCGCGATTAATTCCTCCCAGCCCGGCGGCCCGGCTTACACTTGGAAGGATTATTCCGCCATCGGACAGGACATCAGTTCGAATTTCACCGCGCTGGCCCCGCCGAAAACCGCGCAGGACGAAGGCATCGCCGGCCCCATCAACATTGGGTTTGCCTTCCCGTTTTTCACCAATTCCTACACGCAGCTTTACGTATCCCCGAATGGCTTTGTCGGGTTCAGTCCATTCCACGGGGACACCTCAACCAATACTTCCCTGCCGAACCCCTCCGCTCCCCTTAATTCCATTGCCTTTTTCTGGAAAGATTTGGACATCAACACAACCGGCCAGGTTTACACTTTCACCGACGCCATCAATGGCACCTTCACGTTGCAATTCCAGAACGTGCTTTTCAAGGGGAAGACAGCCACCGTCAATTGCGAGCTTGTCCTCAAAACAACCGGCGAAATCCTGATGGCGTATCAGTCCATGTCCTCTTCAAATACATGCACCGTCGGCGTGCAGAATTCCAACGGCACTCAAGGAACCACCGTGGCCTTCAACCAAAGCTACTTGCAATCGAGTTTTGCCATCCTTTTGACACCGACACCCTGGCTTCGTTTCGATGGCAACGCGGGTTACGTGCCCGGTTACAACTCCAATGTCGTGAACGTTTCATTCAACCCGGCCGGACTTTCGTATGGCAATTACGCCGCCACGATTTTGGTTCAAACTCTCGATTCAAACCACCCGATATTTACGTTGCCGGCTTCGCTCGACATTGCCCCCATTGCAACCTGGCGCCAAACGTGGTTCGGGACGGCACAAAACTCCGGCAATGCGGCCAATACCGCCGACCCGGCCAACGACGGCATTGCAAATATTTTTGCTTACGCCTTTGGCCTTGATCCGCTCGTGTCCAATCCGGATCCGATTTCCGCAAAATCGGCCGGTGATTACCTGGAAATCATTTTCAAACGTCCGCATCCTGCGCCGACCGACATCAATTACGTCCCCGAAGTCACGAGCAATCTGGCGTCCGGCACCTGGAGTTCCGGCCCGGCCTTCACAGCACAAGCCGTCACCAACAACGGCGACGGCACCGAAACAGTCACCGTGACGGACCTCGCGCCGCTCAACTCGACGCCGATGCACTTCATGCAAGTTCTGATAGAGCCGCAATAAAACCAGAACGTTTGCCACTGCGCACTCCCCGGTATTATCAATGGATTTTCAGAAATGCGTCTTGAACTTTGGCGGCAAATTGGTTCTGCTTGACGTGCGGACGGGCAGGCCCAAGCCGCCGCGCAGAACGAAACAGTTGCGGCACGCATCTTTGAGCAATGAATAATACGCTGGTCGTTGTTCCGACGTACAATGAGCGGGAGAATCTGCCCGCCATGGCAAGTCGTCTGGCCGAACTTCCCATCCCGGTGGACTTGCTGGTGGTCGATGGTAATTCTTCCGATGGCACGGCCAGGATCGCTGATGAATTGGCGGCACAGAATACTGCCATTCACGTGTTGCATGAGGCCGGGAAGAATGGTTTGGGCCGGGCTTATTGCTCCGGTTTCGCCTGGGCATTGCGGCAGCCTTACGAGTTTATCATGGAAATGGACGGCGATTTTTCCCACAATCCCGAAGACATTCCACGCTTCATCGAGGCAGCCAGGGAAGCGGATCTGGTTTTGGGTTCACGCTATTGCGGCGGCATTCGCGTCATCAACTGGCCCATGCGCCGCCTTTTGCTCAGCACCAGCGCCGGGCTGTACGTGCGAACCATCACCGGCATGCCCTTCACCGATCCAACAGGCGGGTTCAAATGTTTTCGGCGGCGGGCGCTCGAATCGATCAACCTGGAAGCCATTCGCTCCAATGGCTACAGCTTCCAAATCGAAATGACGCACAAAATCTGGCAGCAGGGCATGAGGATTGTCGAAGTCCCGATTGTTTTTACCGAACGTTTGCAAGGACACTCAAAAATGTCGGGCGGAATTGTGCGGGAAGCGCTCATCATGGTGTGGCGGCTCTGGATCCAGTCCGGCTTCCGCAGGTCGCCGCGCGCCAAGACGAGCGAAAGCCCGGCCCAATGAGCCAATACTATCCTTTCGCAATTGCCCAATTTGGCTTACAATAGCCGTCATGGATTTAAAAGAGCAGATGACGCAGTTGGGCCGCCAAGGCAGGGCCGCCTCGCGTCAACTGGCCCGGCTGTCCACCGGGCAGAAGAACGTTTGTCTCCTGGCCATGGCCGCCGCGCTCGAACAGGGCCGCGAAGCGATCCAGGAGGCCAACGCCAGCGACATGGAAGCCGCCGCCAAAAGCGGCCTTTCCAACGCCATGCTCGACCGCCTCAAGTTGGACGATAAACGGATCGATTCCATGGCCCGGGGATTGCGCGAAGTGGCCGCGTTGCCCGACCCTGTCGGCCGCGTGCTGGATGACCGGACGCGCCCCAATGGATTGCGTTTGCAGAAAATTGCCACTCCCATCGGCGTGGTCGTCATCATTTACGAATCGCGCCCCAACGTCACGGCGGACGCGGCGGGTCTTTGTTTCAAAGCCGGCAACGCCTGCATCCTGCGCGGTGGGCGGGAAGCGATCCAGTCCAATCAAATCATCGCGCAGACAATGACCGACGCCGCCGCCGCGCACCTGCCCGAATTTCCCCGCCACGCCATTCAGGTGGTGGAAACGACCAATCGCGATGCCATCCGGGAATTGCTCTCCTTGACGCAATACGTGGATTTGTGCATGCCGCGCGGCGGAGAGCAATTGATTCGAGTCGTGGCCGATTGTTCCAAAGTGCCCGTCATCAAACATTACAAGGGCGTGTGTCATGTCTATGTCGATGCCCAGGCGGACCTGAAAATGGCCGAGGACATCGCCTTCAACGCCAAATGCCAGCGCCCCGCTGTCTGCAACGCCATGGAGACGTTGCTGGTCGATCGCGCCATCGCCGCGCAGTTTCTGCCTTCAATGGCCCGGCAGCTGAATGAAAAAAAGGTGGAGTTGCGCGTCGATGAAACCGCGCGAACCATCCTGGACTCCAACCCGCCCAAGCCCAGTCCACTCATCAAGCCCGTCACCGAGCAGGACTTTTACACCGAATACAACGACTACATTTTAAACATCCGCGTCGTCGATAACCTCCAGCAGGCCATCGACCACATCAATCAATATGGATCGGCCCATTCCGACAGCATCGTGACACGCGACGCGGATCGGGCGCGGGAGTTTTTGGCGCAGGTGGATTCGGCGGCGGTTTACTGGAACGCCTCGACCCGCTTCACTGATGGAGCGGAATTTGGCATGGGCGCCGAAATCGGCATCAGCACCGACCGCATCGGCGCGCGCGGGCCGATGGGCTTGGAGGAATTGACCACTTATAAATGGGTCGGCACCGGTAACGGGCAACTGCGAGTGTGAAATAAATGAGCGATCACCCGCCCCTGACGACCCCTGAAGAACGGGCGCGCTTCATCCGCGCGCGTCTTCCCAAAGACGGCCTGTTTGCAGGCCAGGAGTGGCGCGTTTCCCCTTTCCCTTTCCGTCTCGGCCAGGAACTGGCGAAGGAGTTGGAAGGCTTGGGCCGTCTCCTGCTTCAGTTCAATCGCAGCGTGAACCTGCTCCATCGCCAAAGCCTGGCCGGAAAACAACCGGCTTGGGTGGCGCAATGGCTCGACCAGGGCAAACCACCGGAGCTCCTCGAGATGCAACGCTCCGCCGCCTTCAAGAATGAACTCCCCCGCGTCATCCGCCCTGATATCATTCTGGCTGAATCCGGCCCCATCCTCGCCGAACTGGACAGCGTTCCCGGAGGAATAGGTTTGACAGCGTGGCTGAACCAGACCTATTCCGCCCTGCCTGACGGCCCCGCCCCCGTCATCGGCGGCGCCGACGGCATGGCCAGGGGCTTTTCCGCCATTTTTGCAGATGCGACCTCCATCCACATCGTCATTGCCGAGGAGGCGCAAACCTATCAGCCTGAAATGGCCTGGCTGGCCGGCCAGCTCGGGGAAAGGTTCCAGGTGCGCGACACGCGCTTCGACCAGTTCAAAAAAGGGGATGCGGTTTATCGCTTTTTCGAGCTGTTCGACCTGGCCCAGACGCCCAACGCCAAAACAATATTTGACAAGGCCCTGGCCGGGGACATCCGCCTGACCGCGCCGCCCAAGCCAATGTTCGAGGAAAAAATGCTGTTCGCCCTGCTGTGGAACCGGAATTTGCGCGGCTTTTGGCGCCAGGAATTGGGCGAACGCTTCTTCGAGCGGATGCGCCGCCTCGTCCCCTACACTTGGATGGTGGACCCTGCCCCACTGCCGCCGCAGGGTGCCCTGCCGGAGTTGAATCTGACCGACTGGCAGCAACTCAAAGCCCTTTCACAGCGCGAACGCGAGTTAATCCTGAAAGTGTCCGGTTTCTCTGACAAAGCCTGGGGCGCGCGCGGCGTGCATTTGGGCAGCGACCTTTCCACCGCCGACTGGTCCGCGGCTGTGGATGAGGCCCTGGCCGCGTTTCCTGCGTCCCCTTACGTCCTGCAACGTTACCACCGACCCGCGCTGGTCCAGGCCGAGTGGTACAATTTCGCGAAGAACCAGCTTACGCCGATGCCCGGTCGTGTCCGATTGTGTCCATACTATTTTGTTGTCGGCGAAGGCGACGCCGCCAGGGCCCATCTGTCCGGAGTTCTGGCCACGATATGTCCGGCTGACAAAAAGATCATCCACGGCATGAGCACGGCCATTTTAGCCGCCTGTTCGGTTTAGCGCGAAAAACGATTTTTTTGGGTTCGGCAACGGCAGCCATGTTTCGCCTGCTGTTGCGTGATCTTTCCTAAGCCAATTCAGACCGCCGAAACAGCATACTCGCCGCCTTCCAGAGGCAAGCATGTCGCAAGCTTTCTCGATCCGGCCCCTGCGCGTTTCCAGTTGCTTGGCTGAGCTTATCCAGAGAATCCAGTCCCGGCGAGCCATGGGTGTGATATCCGCCCACAATGCCTGCGCCAGCGGGGCGGCGGCGAGGGCTTTGCGTAGATCCATTGGCACCCTGAGTTCCGGTTCTTCTTCGGCCCGCGTAATCTCCACCGTTACCGTATCTCCGGCGTCTGCGCCTGCCGCTTCCTGCAAGGCTTTGTTTACCCTGATCCAGTGACTTCCTCTGCCATTTGCTTCGAGAGCGGCCCGAAAAGGGAAGCCATTGATCGTTCCCTCAACCATCGTCATGCCTCCTGACGGAAGCTTCTCACTCGCGTTCTTGGGCAAAGTTAGAACGGTCCACGATTCAATCTTTGCGGCGGCCTTCGGCTGAATCAGCCTGGCATTGAAGCAAATTGTTGACTTGGTTTTTTGCAACTTGGCCAGGTTCATACTGTATTATTGTGCCTCCGACCTATCGTGTGTCCTCCGCCGGAACATAATGATTTTCCGTCGGACCGATATAGACCTGGCGGGGCCGGCAAATCCGCTTCCGACGTCCGTCCAGTATCTCCTTGAAATTGGCAATCCATCCCGGCATCCGCCCAATCGCAAAAACCACCGTGAACATCTCGGTTGGTATCCCAATTGCCCGCATCATGATCCCGCTGTAAAAATCCACATTGGGATATAACTTGCGCTCCACAAAATACGAATCGTGCAGCGCCGCCTCCTCCAGCCTCCGCGCGATGTCCAGCAACGGATCCTCCTGGTTCAGCGTCTGCATCAGCAAGTCGGACGCCGCTTTGATTATCTTGGCCCGCGGATCGTAATTCTTGTAAACCCGGTGTCCGAATCCCATCAACCGGCTTCCGCTGTTCTTGTCCTTTGCCGCCGCGATAAATTTCCGGCCGTCATCGCCTTCCCGGTGAATTTGCTCCAGCATCTTGATCACCGCCTGGTTGGCCCCTCCATGCAGCGGCCCCCACAGCGCGCAAACCCCCGCCGCCGCGCTGGCGAACAGATTCGCCTCGCTCAACGCCACCATCCGCACGGTCGAGGTCGAGCAATTCTGCTCGTGGTCGGCGTGCAGCAGAAAAATCAAATCCAGCGCCCTCACCACTTCCGGTTTCAACTCATAACTCTCATACGGGTCCGAAAACATCATATGGAGAAAGTTCGCCGTGTACTTGTAGGTCGGCTTCGGATAGATAAAGGGCAACCCGCGCGACTTCCGGTGCGAAAAGGCCGCGATGGTCCGCACCTGGGAAATCAGTCGCGCCGCCTGAACCTCGAAATGCTCCAAGTCCGGAGCCTCCATCAATCCCGGATAAAAACAACTGCTCGCATTGATCATGGCCGAGAGCATGGCCATGGGGTGGGAAGACGGGGGAAACCCCTCGAAATGATGCTTCATTCCCTCGTGCAAATTCTCGTTCTCTGTCAACAAATTCGAAAACCGCGTCTTCTGCTGGTGAGTCGGCACCTTCCCATAAATCAGCAAATAGGCCGCCTCAATGAACGATGATTTCGCCGCCAACTCCTCAATCGGGATGCCGCGATACCTCAAAATCCCCTTGTCTCCGTCAATAAAAGTCACCGCGCTGCTGCACGAACCGGTGTTCCCGAAGCCATCGTCCAGCGTGATGTATCCGGTCATGTCCCGCAGGGTGGAAATATCCACCGCCTTCTCCCCCTTCGCTCCCCGTCACTATCGGCAACTCGTAAATCGTGCCGTCCAAATGCAATTGTGCTTTCTGATTCATATAAAATGCTCCGTCTCAAATTAAAAAATGTCAAAATCCGTCCAATTCAAGCCTGAATCCGATTTTTCAACGCCGTCCGTCGTACCACGGGCTGCAGGCTTCACGGCTGGTGGTTGTCTTCCTTGGGCTGAAAACTGCTCTGCACAGAAAACTCAGCAGTTCGCCGCTCGAATAGAGCCTCATTTTGCGAGCAGAGGTGAGCAAAGGATGGCGATGCAGTATGACCACTTCCCTGCCCCGCTTCCTGGCAAGCTTTTTCAGTTTCCTGCTCAAATCGATTTCCTCGGAGGCATACAGTTCCTGACTAAATCCCCCCACCGCGCGGAAGGCCGCGGTCTCGCAAAAAATAAACGAGCCTGCGGCCCATTTTACAATCCGGCTGAGGATGTTCCATCCTCCCGTGGCGCAATCGGTCACAAAACTGCCCTCATCATAACGCACGGTGCATCCTCCGGCCAGACATCGGCCCGCCTCGATCTGATGGGCAACCTCATCGAACAGTTCTGGCGTGGGATGCGAATCCGCATCGACAAACACAAGCCAGTCCCCCGTGGCGGCAGCCGCCCCGGTGTTGCGGGCGCGGGCGATTTGATTGACTGGCTCGAAGACTACTTGCGCGCCGGCGTCACGGGCCAGGGCCGCCGTCCCATCGCTGGAATTATTGTCGCACACGATCATTTCAGCCGTCCAGCCGCGTTGGAAAAAACTGTCCAAGGCCGACCGGATGCCGCGCAAGGTGGCGGCGATCAGCTTCTTCTCGTTATAGGCCGGAACAATGACCGAGATCTTCATCGCCAAAAGCTTAAGCCCGAATCGCCTCAATTCAAAGCCAACCCCGGCATCGGCGAAAAAAGTCGGTTGACTGTGGTCGAAAAACCGCAACATTGGAGGGTGATTCGATTCGAAACCCAGCACGAGTTCGCCTTTCCCCCTGAACAAGTCTGGCCTTGCCTGGGCAAAACGGACTGGCTAAATCGCTCACTCGGACTTCCCCCAGTCAAGTATCAAATCGAAGCGCGGCCGGAAGGGGGTAGTTGGGTTATGGCGCGGGCCAGATTTCCCCTGGGGAATCTCCGCTGGCGCGAATGGCCCTTTGAATGGCTGGAACCCAGGTTCTATCGCGTCCGCCGCGTCTTCGAGGGCGGACCTTTCACTGAAACACGGGCGGGAACGGAATTAATTCCCGAGCCAGGAGGCCGGACCCGCGCGGTCGGCTACGCCGAATTTTTCCCGCGAGGCGCCATCGGCGAATTTCTGGCAAAATACATACTGGGGCCAAAGTTGAAACGAGGCATGGGACAAGCGATGGCTCATGCCGCGGATTTCTTGCGTGGCGGAACGCGAGTTGTCTTTCCAAATCTGCCCATTCAGCCCGTGAACGAAGCAACTCTGAACGTCGGCTTGGCGGAGATGAAAAGAAGTCAACCGGCTGGGTTGATCCAAAAATTAGAAGCGTTCCTCCGCGCAGCGCCCGACGTCGAAATGACGCATATCCGCCCTTTCGTCATCGCCAGGAATTGGAATGAGGACCCATGGGATGTCTTGAGGCTGTTCTTGTATGCGACACGTTGCGGCTTGCTGGACTTCCGATGGGAAGTGCTTTGCCCGAATTGCCGATCCACCCGCGATACCCCGGCCACTTCGCTGGCGCAACTGAAGCGGACGAGCCACTGTGACGTTTGCCAGATCAAATTCGATGCGGAATTTGACAAGTCGGTTGAACTGAAGTTCGCGGTCAATCGGGCCGTGCGTCCGTGCCAGGAACAAACTTTTTGCCTGGTCGGTCCGGGCGGCAAACCGCACGTGGTATGCCAGACCTGGCTCGAGCCGCGCGAGGAGCGGCTTTGCCAGATGCCTGACTCGACGCAGCCCTTGCGCCTCTTCTCTCCCCAAGTCAGGGAACCCTTGACCTTGCAGTCAGGAGTTGATGTGGCGCTGAACTCGACCGCAAGCTTTTCATGCGAGCCGGCGGGTTTTCGACTCACTGCCGGCCCCCCAGGCGGACAACCCCGCATGGCCCTGATGGCCAATCCCAATTCATTTCCAGTGCTGTTAAGCTGGCAACAGACGGAGTGGAGCGACGATATATTGACGGCGGCCCGCGCCACAAACTGGCAGGAGTTCCGCGAACTGTTCGCTCGAGAGGTCATATCTCCCAGCGAACAAGTCACCATCGGTTCGCAAGTGATTCTGTTCACCGATTTGCGGGGATCGACCGCGCTCTATCATGGCCGGGGGGACGGTCCCGCCTACGCCTTGGTGCGGGACCACTTTTCAGTCCTGACCGGGGCGATCAGTTCGCATCACGGCACTGTCGTCAAAACAATCGGCGATGCCGTGATGGCGGTTTTCAGCCGGGTCGATGAGGCGTTGGCTGCGGTCCGGGAGGGCTTCCAGCAGCTTTCCGCCGCTCAATCAGGTTCGGCGGACCATTTGCTGCTCAAATGCAGCTTGCATGTCGGCCCTTGCCTGGCTGTCAATGCGAATGACAAACTTGATTTCTTTGGCACCACGGTAAACTTGGCGGCGCGGATGGTCGAATGCTGCCAGGGAGGCGATTTGGCCTTCTCGGATGAAATTCATGATCGTCCTGAAACCGTTCGCTTTATCCAACAAGGCGGATACAACCCCCAGCCCATGGAAATTCGCCATCGCGGGTTTGATGCCCCGCACCGGGTCTGGAGAATCAAAATGGAGTGACGACGACGCGGCGCAAACGAAGAATTGCATTGCCAGCGCGCGGATTTTCCCCAAGGGTTCAACATGCGGATCGTCAAGACAATTGCCGCCATGCAGCGGCTCGCCCGGCATTGGCAGCGCACTGGCGCGCCGGTCGCCTTCGTGCCCACGATGGGCTTTTTGCATCGCGGCCATCTGAGCCTGGTTCGGAAAGCCAGGAAATGCGCCGGCCCCAAGGGCTTCATCGTGGTCAGCATTTACGTCAACCCCACCCAATTCGGCCCCGGCGAAGATTTCTCCAAGTATCCGCGCGACCTCAATCGGGACAAAAAGCTATGCCGCGAGGCGGGAGCGGACGTCGTCTTCGCGCCGGCGACCCGGGAGATGTACCCCGCGGGCTTCAGCACATGGGTGACGGAAGAAACGCTCTCCAAAGGCATGGAAGGGGCTTCGCGCCCGATCCACTTTCGCGGTGTGGCAACCGTGGTGGCCAAGTTGTTCCAGATCGTCCGCCCCGGCGTCGCCATTTTTGGCGCAAAGGATTTTCAACAAAGCGCCATCATCCGGCGCATGGTGCGCGATCTGAATTTCCCGGTGAAAATCATCGTGGCCCCGACCGTGCGTGAAGCGGACGGGGTGGCGATGAGTTCGCGCAACAAATACCTTTCCCCCGCGCAACGCCGGCAGGCCACAGTGCTCTGGCGTTCCATTCAAGCGGCCCGGAAGCGCGCCGCCGGAGGTCCGGCCTCCGCCAGCGAAGTGGAACGACAACTGCGCCGCCTCATCGCCTTGGAGCCGGAGGCGCGCCCTGATTACATTGCGTTTTATGAACCGGACAGTCTGCAAAAAGCGCGCGAAGTCAGAAAGGGAACTCAGATGGCCCTGGCCGTCTTCGTTGGCAAAACACGATTGATCGACAACGCCCGTCTATGAAACGTTTTGATTTTTTGGTCCTGGGCAGCGGCATTGCGGGACTTTCCTTTGCCTTGAAGGTCGCGCCGCTCGGGCGCGTGGCCATTGTCACCAAGAAAACCAGCGCGGAATCCAACACCAATTACGCCCAGGGCGGCATTGCCGCCGTCATGAGCAAGGAGGACGCGGTTGAGATCCACGTGCGCGACACGCTGACTGCCGGGGCCGGGCTTTGCCACGAGGACGTGGTGCGCGCCATTGTGAAGGAAGGCCCCGCCTGCGTTGCCGAGCTGATCGAAGTCGGCATGAAGTTCTCTGAGCGGGTGGTCAATGGCGTGCGCGAATTGGACCTGGGCCGAGAAGGCGGCCATACCAAGCGGCGCATCCTCCACCACCAGGACGTAACGGGGCGCGAGATCGAACGGGCCTTGCTCAATGCCATCGCCGCCCAGCCCAACATCGAAATATTCGAGAATCATTTCGCCATCGACCTCATCACCAGCCGCAAAATTCAAGGCCAGTCCGGAACCGCTCCTTCGGCCAATCGCTGCCTCGGCGCCTATGTCCTGGACAAAACCAGGAACACGGTCGAGACCTTCGCCGCGCGCTCCGTGCTCCTGGCCACCGGCGGCAGCGGCAAAGTTTATCTTTACACCACCAATCCCGACATCGCGACAGGCGACGGCGTGGCCATGTCCTACCGCGCGGGCGCGGCCATCGCCAACATGGAATTTGTCCAGTTTCATCCCACCTGCCTGTTCCATCCCAAGTCGAAATCGTTTCTCATCAGCGAAGCCGTCCGGGGCGAAGGAGGCGTGTTGAAAGACGGCGCGGGAGTCGCCTTCATGGACAAATATCATCCGCTCAAATCGCTGGCCCCGCGCGACATCGTGGCCCGGGCCATCGATACCGAAATGAAGAAGAGCGGCGCGGACCATGTCTTCCTGGACATCACGCACAAGCCCGCTGAGTTCATCAAGGAAAGGTTTCCAAACATTTACTCGACCTGCCTGGGACTTGGCGTGGACATCACGAAGGAACCGATACCGGTTGTGCCCGCGGCGCATTATCAATGCGGCGGAGTGATGACCAATGTGGACGGCCAGACGGACATTCCGGGTCTTTACGCCGTGGGGGAAGTGGCCTGCACTGGCTTGCACGGGGCCAACCGCCTCGCAAGCAACTCCCTTCTCGAAGCCCTGGTCTGCGCCCATCGCGCCGCCGAACTTCTCAGCCGGTCTCCCGACCCCGATTCCACCGAGACCATTCCTCCCTGGCAATCCGGCAGTGCGCACGACGTCGATGAATTGGTGGTGATCAACCATAATTGGGATGAAATCCGGCGCATGATGTGGGATTACGTCGGCATCGTGCGCACCAACAAACGGCTGCAACGCGCCCACGCCCGCATCGCCAACTTGCAGGAGGAAATTCAGGACTACTACTGGGACTTCACCGTCAACAGCGATCTCCTGGAATTGCGCAACATCGCCACCGTGGCCGGCTTGATCATTCAATCCGCCCTGCTCCGCACCGAGAGCCGCGGCCTGCACTACAACCTGGACTATCCCGCCCCCGATCCCGCCTGGACCACACGCGACACCATCGTGCGCATAACCGGATGACATATCGCGCACGGCAGTTGCTCTAGCGTTTAGGGCGAGTTGCAGAGTGGGTGGGTTGAGGTAAACTGTTCAGTGCGATTTACTGTTCATGGGCGTTGGGTGACGGCGTTGCTCGCGCTGGTGCTTGGCGCCGGACTGCTGCCGGCTGAACCGATGTTGTCAGTCGGTTCGGCAGCCGGCGCCCCCGGAACGACCGTGCAGGTGGCAATCAATTACACCACCGACACCAACGCCCCGTCCCTGCAGTTCGATCTCATGTATGAGACGAATTACCTGACCAACGGCGCACCCGTGGGCGGAAGTGCCCTCGCGGATCAACAGATTTACTACAACGAAATATCTCCGGGAATACTGAGGGTCCTGCTGCTCTCGTTTTCGAACTCCCCGATGACCAACGGCGTGCTGGTTTACGTGCCATTTATCATCTCGACCAACGCGCCCGATCAGGACGAAACGCTGGTGTTAACGAATGTCATCGCATCCAGCCCGCTTGGCACTGAGATTCCGGCGGGCACCTCCAATGGTGTGTTGTCCATCGCCGTGCCGCCTCAGTTCACCTCCATTCTTGCGACCAACAACGGGGGCATTTTCCTCCAGCTCGGCGGCACCACAGGTCGCAGCTATGTCATCGAAGCTGCGACGAATCTCTCTCCATCCCAGTGGATTCCATTGGCCACGAATGTCGCCGTGAATGGATTTGTGGAATTTGACGATACTGCCGCCGTTTCTTTTCCCTCCCGCTTTTATCGCGCCTCTTTCAACGGCGAGCAATAAAATGCAGGCAAAGGCGAGGGCATCCGGGCAATCTCTGCTGGATGAAGTTCGAGTCCCTTTGATGCCCCAGCCAAAGGACCACCAGCGCTTTCGGTCTCAAAGCGGTGGGCGAGCAGTTGTATTAAGTGGTGGTGGATGGCCAAGGCCAGTGGTTGGAACTGCTGCTTTTCAGTGCGCTTTTTTCTGCATCCAGTGCCATTCCCGGATAACGAAAAGTCTTTTTAAATTTTCAAAATGGAACACAGTGGCGCGTATGAAACCACCCTGGCGCCGCGCCATGACCCTGGCCGCATGTTTGCTGCAAATTTCGGCAGCATGCCTTTGCGGGCAAATACCAAACCAGATTATTTATTCCAACACCCTGCAAAATGGGTGGATGGACGATAGCTGGGCAACCGACAATCTGGCCAGCACCAATCCCGTGCTTTCAGGCCTTTCCAATTCGATCAGTGTCTTCTGCACCGAGTACGGCGCGCTCTACCTGTCGCGCACGCCGTCTTCTTCAGCCCTCTATACGAATCTGACCTTCTGGCTCAATGGCGGGACCTCCGGCGGACAAGTGCTGACGGTGACAGGAACGCTCGATCAAGTCGATCAGACCCTTTACACGCTGCCAGCCCTGGCCTCAAACACCTGGCAGGAGTTTTCCATCCCCCTTTCCGCCTTGGGCGTGGCCAACCAGCCGGACTTCGATGGCATTTGGATCTGGAACGACACTGATACGACCATCCCTACCTTTTATGTCGATAATATCTTCCTGGCGGCCGGACCGCCGCCCTTGCCAATCATCCCTGCCAATAATTTCCTTGTCACCAGTTACGGCGCCGTCGGCGATGGGAAAACGGTCAACACCACCGCCATTGCAAACACCATCAGCGCGGCCTCCAAAGCGGGCGGCGGCACGGTCGAGTTTCCCGCCGCGGCGGGCACGTATTTGAGCGGGCCGATCAATTTGTCCAACAGCATCCATTTGCAAGTGGACGCCGGTGCGGAGCTGCAGATGCTGCCCTATGGAACTTTTCCTGTCGCCGTCACCAACTCAGACAACAACGTTTATACATTCATCTACTGCAAAAGCGTTCACGACTTGGAAATCAGCGGCGGCGGCACGATTGACGGCCAGGGCCTGGGTTGGTGGAACGCTCTTGCCTCTAACAACGGCAATCTTCCCGCCCCCTATAACAAGCAGTCCAGCCCCCCTATGTTGCTTGACCTTTTGTCCTGCACCCGGCTTTTCATTCACGACATCACTTTCCAGAATGCGCCCTATCATCACTGCGGAATCAGAAACAGCGGGGGCAACATCACCATCAGCAATCTCACGGTGAGCGCGCCTTCGACCTCACCCAATACCGACGGAATCGATTTCGTCGGCACCAATGGCCTGATTGAGAATTGCCACATCAGCGACGGCGATGACGACATCGCCCTGGGTTCGACCGGCCCGCTCATCAACCTGGTCATCAGCAATTGCGCCTTTGGCAGCGGGCACGGCGTTTCCGTCGGCAGCACGGTGACCGATGGGATAACGAACGTAACCGTGATCAACTGCAGCTTCAACGGCACGGTCAATGGCATCCGCATGAAGTGCGATCCGGACGCAAGTTCCTTTGTAACCAACCTGAATTATTTGAACATTTCGATGACCAACATCCAGTTGCCGATAGTTATTTATTCCTATTACAGCGTCACGGGAACGCCGGATAAAATCACCACCGCTGAAGTTCTGGCCCAACCCAGGCAGTCGATCAATTCCACCACTCCGAAGTGGAGCGGCATCACCATCAGCAATGTGAACATTGTATCAGGTGGCAGCAGCGACATTGGCGGCATCATTTGGGGGCCCGTGGAATGGCCCATCTCGAATCTCACCCTTGTCTGCATCACCAACAACGCTCCGAAGACGTTCGACCTTTACAATGTCTATGGCGTCCAAATCATTAATTCCCAATTCAATTTCAACAGCGGCGGCACGTTTACCCTGTGCAACGCCGGGCTGACCATCAGCAACACCGTTCCTGGCGGCGGAGTGGAGACCATTACCGGGGCGGGCAGCGCCAACTCCCTGGCCCTTTACAACGCCTCCGCATCCATGAGCAGCACCAATCTGTTCACCGCCAACCCCATCACCCTCAACGGCGGCGTGCTGACAACCACAAACACGTTTCCGGCTTCAACCATGCAGAATTTTTTTCTTGGCGCCAACGGCAGCACCATTGCCGTCACCGGCAATCTGAGCCTTGACAGCACACTGAACATCACCGCCGGCGGCGGATTCGGGGCCGGCGACTATACCCTGTTTACTTACACCGGCAGTTTGAGCGGGCAGCCGGTTCTGGGCACCACGCCGCCCGGTTTCGCCGGCTTGACTTACGAACTCAACACCAATGCGGCCGGAGAGGTCGTGCTTGTGGTTTCACCGCCATTGCCGGCGTCGCCCATTTTTGGCGCCGCCAGTTTTGTCAGCAGCAGCGGCAACCTCATTTTGAGCGGCGCCGGTGGGACGGCCGGCGCCACTTACAATGTAATGACTTCAACCAATGTTGCGTTGCCATTGAACCAGTGGACACCCGTTGCCACCAATCAATTTGACGTTGGTGGTAATTTCATCTTTACGAATCTGGTGCAAACGAATGTTCCGCAAAGATTCTTCCGGCTGCAAATTCCGCAGTTGTGAGACCCGGATGACTCCGACGGCATCCGGTGCAAAGACCAGGTCACGCGTTTTCGACGGTGCAGCCGCAGCGTTCAAACGGTGAAACAATGGCATTTCATTGACCTCGATTTTTTGCGACCATGGACAAGCCAACGTTGCCATGAAAATCAATTTAGCCTACGGCCAGGGGCATTTGCCGGTTAATCTGCCGGACGACCGCACGACGGTCATTGAGCCGACCCATCACCCCGGTTTGGCGGATGAGAGAACTGCCGTCCGGGCGGCGTTGGATTCCCCCATCGGTGCCAGGCCCTTGCGCGAATGGATCAAGCCGCGTGACCGAGTTTGCATTGCTTTCACGGATTTGACGCGCGCCACGCCGAATGAAAGGCTCATTCCCTGGCTGCTGGACTATCTGGCCCAAGTGCCGCGCAAGCAGATTCTCCTCCTGAATCAAACCGGCACCCACCGCCCCAACACCCAAAGCGAGTTGGAACAATTGTTAACTGCGGATGTGGTCCGCCATTATCGGGTGGTCAATCATCAATCGGATAACGCCGCGGCCCTGGAGCAATTCGGAACGATGCGGGACGGAACCCCCGCCCTGATCAACCGGCACCTGGCGGAGGCGGATGTCCGCATCATCACCGGGTTTATTGAACCGCACTTTTTTGCCGGGTTCAGTGGCGGCATCAAGGGAATCTTCCCCGGTTGCGGCGGTTTGCGCAGCATCATGAGCAATCACGGCTTCAAAAACATCGGCGATCCGAACGCCGTCTTCGGCGTGACCACGGGCAATCCACTCTGGGAAGAACTGCGCGAGGTGGCTTTGCGGGTGGGTCGCAGCTTTTTATTGAACGTCAGCTTGAATGAGCAGCGGGAAATCACCGGGGTTTTCGCAGGCGACATCATCGAGGCGCATCGAACAGGCTGCGAATTCGTGCGCCGCTCGGCCATGCAGAAAGTCAATCATCCCTTCCAAATCGTGGTGACGACCAACAGCGGCTACCCGCTGGACCTGAATCTGTATCAAGGCGTGAAAGGAATGAGCACCGGGGCGAGAATTCTGGAAAAAGGCGGTCTTCTGATTCTGGCCTGCGAATGCCGGGAGGGCATTCCACCGGGCAGCCCGCTGGAAGCGCTGCTCCACAGCGCGTCAGGCCCGGAGGAAATCCTGGCCATGTTGGGCGCGCCGGGATTTGTCCGGCCCGAGCAATGGCAGGCGCAAATCCAGGCGCTCATCCAGCGGCGGGCCAACGTTCTGCTTTACAGCAGCCTGCCGGAGGCGGTCGTGCGCAGCGCCTTCCTCGAGCCATGCCGCGACATCGAAGCCGCAGTCAGCAAGCGGCTGGAAGCGTTGGGGTCGGCGGCCCGCGTGGCAGTCCTGCCGCAGGGTCCTTTAACCATTCCGTATCTGCCCTGAAAACGCGAAAGAAACTCTGGAATCGCCTGCCGGCGATGTTATTCTAAATGGATATGCGTGTTGCCGATTATGCTGTTCTCATCTGCGGATGCGTCGGCTTGTCTCTGGCCGCGCCTCTTGTTTCGGGCCAAAGCGCCCCGGTTCCGATGCCGGCTCCCCGCGCCAACCTGCCGGGCCGCGTACTCTACCCTCCCCCTCCCGTGAGGCCAAATGTTCGCACGCTCGTTTTCGATGCCGAAGCCAAACAATATAATGCCAAACCAGGCGAAATGGTTGCGCCCTTTACCTTCAACCTGACCAATGTTTGGACGAACGAAATCAGGATTGATTCTGTCCACGCCTCCTGCGGTTGCACAACGGCCAAACTCCCGGCCACGCCGTGGCGTATTCCGCCCGGCGGCTCCGGCGCGGTCAAGGCGCAGGTCAACCTCGCCGGCAAGATGGGATTGTTCACCAAATCCCTCACTTTTTTTACTTCTGTGGGCAATCGCATCGTCTCGCTCAAAGTCAGAATGCCGCCGACGGGATCGGATCTGGCCGTCATGACGGCAGAGGAGCGCAAGGCGGCGATGGCCAGGGCCGCGGTCGAACCCCAGGCCATTTTCAAAGGGGACTGCGCCAGATGCCATGTTGACAATGGGGTGAGAGCTTTGGGCCAGGACCTCTACGCGGCGGATTGCGGCATCTGCCATGAATCCCCCCACCGGGACAGTGCCGTGCCGGACCTGCACGCCTTGAAACAGCAGACCAGCCTGGAATATTGGAAAGCCATGATCAATTTCGGCAAGCCGCACACCATGATGCCGGGCTTCGCCCGCGCCCAAGGCGGCCCGTTGACCGAGGAGCAAATCGCCTCCCTGGCCGCGTATCTCAACCGCACGGTCTCCCATAATTTTGGACTCTCCTTGACCAAAGCGTCCGCCGCTGAATCGCCGTAAGGGGCGCCGGGGCGTTACTGTTTATTATTGACAGCTTTCTCCAGTTCCCGCAAAGCCCGTTGCGCCTCACCATAATCAGGCTTCAAGCGCAGAGCCTGCCGGTAATGGCTCTCCGCCCCGGCGCGGTCGCCCCGGCGGGACAGGGAAAGGCCGAGGTTGAATTCCGTCTGATAATCTGCCGGGTTGAGCCGGAGGGCGGCCAGGTAATATGGAATTGATTCGTCAATCCTATTTTCCGAGGCAAGGGCATTGCCCAGATTGCCGCTGGCGGCGGCGTTGTCCGGCTGCAATCGCACCACCTCCTTGAACTCCTGCGCGGCGGCGTTCATTTTGTTCTGCATGGCGTAGGCGATGCCGAGTCCGTTGTGGGTCTCCGCCCGGTCCGGATTCAACTGCGCGGCGACGCGATATTCCGCAATGGCCTCCTCAAGTTTCCCCAGGCGGGAAAAAGCATTGGCTAGGTTGAAATGGGCCAGCTCGAAGCCGGGCTTCAACCGCACCGCCTCGGAGAATTCAGCGGCGGCCTCGTGCTCCCTGCCCTGCGCGTCCCATGTCATGCCAAGATTATTGTGGGCATCGCACGCGCCGGGATCAAGCTGCAGCGCCTGGCCGTAAGTGCGCACTGCCTCGGCAAACTCGTTGGTGTCGTGGCGCGCGCTGGCGGCGTCGGCCAGGGCGTTGGCAAGGTTGAAATAATAGATGTATTGAGGATTGATGCGGATGGCGGCGGAATAATGCTCAATCGCCTCATCGTAGCGCTTTTGCTCCAACAGCAAGCCGGCGAAATTATTATGGGCGTCGGCGTACTTCGGCTCCTCCTGCAGGGCCGCCTTGTAATGCGCCGCCGCCTCATCGACTTTTCCCGCGCGGGAATAGATGTTGGCGATGTTATAATGCGCCATGTAATTATTCGGCGTCGCGGCAATCATCCGGTTGAAAAGCGTTTCGCTGTCTTTCCAATAGCCAATCTGGCGCGCGCTGAGCCCCATGCACACAGTCAATGCCAGTATGGCCGCCGCCCAAAGCGCAAAATCCGGCAGGCGCATGGACCGCGCCAATTCGCAGCCGCCCCAACTGACTATGATGAAAAGCCCCACCAGCGGAACATAGGTGAAACGATCCGCCATGGACTGCATCCCGACCTGCACAAGTCCAAGCACCGGGACCAAAGTTCCCAAGTACCAAAGCCACCCCATGGCCAGCCAAGGCCGTTCGCGCCTCTGCCTCACCACGAAAATCGTTACGATCAGCAACGCCACAGCGGCCAGTACCGCCAGCCACAACGGCCAGCCACCCGACCGCAAATAAAGTCCGGCCAAATGATCCGGCCAGAACATTTTTTCGATGTAGCGCAGGTAGGAAATGAGGGCGTTTTCGATCCGCGAGGCAACGGGCAGATCGCGCCCGGTGAGCATCGCGCCCCCGTGCTTCTGAATGGAATACGTCACAACGCAAAGACCCGCGCTCATCACCAGGAACGGGACTTTTTCCCAAAGCAGCCGCCCCGGAAATATTTTTTTCCCCGCGGCAACCGCCGGAATAGCCTGTGCCTTCCGCTTCCTGCTCTCAGGCGGGGCTTTCGCCGCGGTTTGCAAAGGTTTCAGCCGGGCCAACGGCCAAAAATCCAGGAGTAGGAGCACGAATGGCACCGTCACCAGCATGGGCTTGGACATCAAACCCAGCGCGAAAAAGAGAAGAGCCAGCGCGTAATAAAGTTTAAACTTCGAATTTTGCGCGCCCAGCTCGCGGACATAGCGAACATAGGTCCACATTGTCAGGAACCAGAAAAAGGCGCTGAGCACATCCTTGCGCTCGGCGATCCAGGCGACCGATTCCACATGCAGCGGGTGCCAGGCAAAAAGCGCGGCCACGAAAGCACTCCGCCAGACGACCGCGGTCATCAGCCTGAGAAGATGAAAAAGCAGAACTGCGTTGGCAATGTGAAACAGCACATTGACCAAATGATGCCCTCCCGCATTAAGCCCGAACATTTGGCAATCCAGCATGTGCGTCAACATCGTCATGGGATGCCAGTTCCGGGCCACTTCGCTGTGCCAGACCCATTTGAAGCCTTCGAACGTCAGACCCGCCTGCACATGTGGGTTGGCCGTGACAAAATCGGTGTCATCGTAGCTGACGAACTGGAATTTGGTCACGGGCCAATAAACAAGAAGAGTGCCCGCAGCCAGAACGAGAGAAATCCACAACGCCGGCCCGCACCGTGACGGCTGAGGAGATGGGCTGGTCGGGATCATCGTTTCGATGAGCTTGCTTTCCAGGACAGTAACCAGCAGGCCCGGGATGTTCCAGCACAAACATCCGGGCAAGAAAAAAAGCCGGAACTTTCGTTCCGGCTTTTTGGAAAGATCTGGCGGCAACCTACTCTCGCGGAGGCTATACAACCACTACCATCGGCAAGGCTGCGTTTGACGGCCGTGTTCGGGATGGGAACGGGTCGGACCACAGCTTTATGGCCACCAAAAGTCAAAAATCACAAAAGAACATTCTGGAAGCAGGCTCCAGGAATATTCGCTGAAAACTGCATATAGAAGAAGTGCATTCCATTCCAATTCGCGAGTTGAAATCGCAATTTCCCACTCGGGAAAAAAGCGATCAAGCCGCACGACCGATTAGTATTAGTCCGCTGAACGAATTACTTCGCTTGCACGCCTAACCTATCAACCCGGTGGTCTACCGGGGGTCTTTAGGGACTTGCGTCCGGGAAACATTATCTTGGGAGGAGCTTGGCACTTAGATGCTTTCAGCGCTTATCTCTTCCGCACATGGCTACGCAGCGCTGCCCCTGACGGGACAAC
>JBEKDI010000005.1:0-92497 GCA_050014435.1 Verrucomicrobiota bacterium
GGAGTTTCATTTGGACAGCACACCGGCGTCGCCATGACCAACCTGTTTTCCAAAAATGCCATTTCGAGGAACATCTCCGAGGGAAACCCCTCTTAAAACCGGCTAATTTGGACAGCAGTGGATTCAGGGAGTATTCCGATCACTCATCCGAAAGGCCGCGTGAATGAATTATGAGGTCTATTGTTCATCTCGACGCAGATGCTTTCTTCGCGGCGGTCGAGCAGGCATCCGATGTGAAGTTGCGCGGCAAACCGGTGGCGGTGGGCGGGGAAAAGCGCGGCATTATTGCGTCGGCTTCCTATGAGGCGCGGCAATTCGGCATTTATACTCCGATGCCGACAGCGCGGGCGCGCAAGCTTTGCCCGGGGCTGATTATTCTGCCGGGCGATTTCGAGCGTTACGAGCAGTTTTCGAACTGGATGTTCGGCTATTGTTACGATTTCACGCCCGACGTGGAGCAGACGTCGATTGATGAAGGCTACTTCGATCTGTCCGCGGCGCAAAAATCGCCGGTGGAAATTGCCCTGGCGGTGCGCAAGGCCATCGGCCAAAAGCTCAAAATCACCGTCAGCGAAGGCATCGGGACGAACAAGCTGGTCAGCGCGGTTGGATCGAAGCTGACCAAGCCCGCCGCGTTCAATAAAATCCCGCCCGGCGGGGAGGCGGCGTTTCTTCGTCCGCTGCCCAACCAATGGCTTCCGGGCGTGGGGCCAAAGACGAGCGCGCGCCTCAATGCGGCCGGTCTGGCGCGCATCGGCCACGTGGCGGCGACGCCGTTGGACATGCTGGAATTGCTGCTGGGCAACCAGGCCTTCGGCATCCGGCAGTTCGCGCAAGGGATCGACGAGCGCCCGCTGATTCCCGCGCAGGAACCGCAAAAGTCATTCAGCCGGCAGGAGACTTTCGCCAGCGACATCACCGACGAGGAATATGCCGAAGCCACCTTGCGCCGCATGGCGGACCATCTTTTTGCAAAGGTGCGCGAGGAAGGCCGCAGCATCCGGACCCTCCAGGTCCGCGTGCGCTACAACGACATGACGGAAGATCAGGTGAGCGAAAGCCTCCGGGAGCCAACCGATCTGGAGACCGGCGTATATGGCCGGTTGCGCGCCATGTTGCGCGCGGCCTGGAAGCGGCGGGTTAGTTTGCGTCTGGTGTTGCTCAAGCTGTCCAATGTCTATGACAGCCGCTTTTGCGGCGAACTGCCGCTCGAAGCCACGGCGCAACGGCGGGAAGCCCGCGCCCGGCTGGCGGTCGCGATTGATGAACTCCGCAAAGCCAGGGGCCATTCGGTGATTTTGCGAGGACACGACTTTGTGCTGAAGGATGAAGGCAGAAGGCAGAATGAAGAAACTACCATACGACGCGCTGGTCTTGCTTCTTCATTCAGCCTTCAGCCTTCTGCCTTGGCTTACGTTCCGTTGCGCGCGCACAGTCATTATTCGTTTCTCGATTCCACGCTGTCGCCCGCGGCCATCGTCGCGCTGGCAAAGCAGCACGGCCTGCCCGCCGTCGCGCTCACGGACACGGGCAACTTGCACGGCGCGGTTGAGTTCGTGCAGGCGGCAAAGCAGGCGGGCCTCAAGCCGGTCCTCGGCACGGAACTGCGCGTGGACGGCAAGTTGCTGCTGCTCTACGTCGAGTCGGCCCGCGGCTGGCGCAACCTTTGCCGGCTGCTTTCAAAGAAGGCGGAAGGCGGAAGGCAGAATGATGAAGGCAGCGTTGCGGGACAACAACGCGCTCCCGTTCCTTTCGCCTTCTTGCTTCATCATTCTGCCTTCCTTGAGGGGCTGATCGCCGTCAGCGAGGATGCGCGGCTGGCGGCGTTGTTTCCACAGCGATTCTACAGCGTTGCCCATGAGCGGCAGACGCCTGGGAAATGGCCGGCCGCGGCCTGTCCCGCCATTCATTACGCGACACCGGATGACCGCCGGAAATACGACATCGTCCAGAGCATTCGCACGCTGACCCTGTTGCAACAGGAACATCCCGAAAAACAGCGCGGCGGCCAATGGCATTTCCCGGTCCCCGCTGAAATGGCGGCGGCCTGCCGCGAGCATTCCGACTGGCTGCGGCATTCCCAGGAAATCGCCGACCGCTGCAACTTCGACCTTCCCTTTGGCAAACCGCAATTCCCAGCCTTCACGCCGCCCGACGGTTCGTCGTCCGGCGATTTCCTGCGGCGGCTGGTCCTGGAAGGTCTGGGGAAACGCTACGGCCCCCGCGCGGGCCGGTTCCAGCCGCAAGTGATGGAGGAACTGGGCATGATCAATGAAGTCGGTTACGAGGAATATTTCCTCATCACCTGGGATTTTCTCCAGGAATGCCGCCGGCGCGGCATCGACTGGATCACGCGCGGCAGCGCGGCGGATTCGCTGGTCTGTTATTGCCTGGGCATCAGCGGCGTTTGCCCGGTTCGCTTCGACCTTTATTTTCGCCGCTTTCTCAACCAGGAGCGGATGGCGCTGCATAAACTGCCCGACATCGACATTGATTTCGCGCACGACCTCAAGGACGACGTGGTGAAGATCCTCTTCGAGAAATACGGCCCCGATCATTGCGCGGCGGTTGGCGGTTTTTCGACCTTCCAAGCCCGCAGCGCTTTTGCGGAGGCGGCGAAAGTTCTGGGCGTGGCGGAACGGGAAGTGAGGAAATTCACCAGCCATTTTCCGTGGAGTTTCGGCGGCGGCTGGGTGCCGGATGAACCGGCGCCCGGCGGCGGCGCGGGTTTGATTGAACTGCTGCGGGCCAGTCCCGAGAACCGCGATTTGCCGCTGGACGAGGAACCTTACCGGACGGCGTTGCTCATGGCCGAGCATCTCGATGGCGCGCCGCGTTATCCCAAGATGCACCCGTGCGGCCTTGTCCTGTCGCGCCAGCCGATGCACGAACTGACGCCGACTTTCATCGCCAACAAGGGTTGCGCCACAACGCATTTTGACATGGACGCCGTGGAAGCCGTCGGTTTGGTGAAGATGGACATTCTCGCCCAAGGCGGCCTGGCGGCCCTGCGCGACGCGAAGGCCATGCTGGACAAACGCGGGATCGAACTGGACCTGGACCATTGCGTGGCGCGGGACAAATCCGACAGCCGGCTGCTGCTCGGCGACCCGCAAGCGCCCGAGCCGTGGCACGACGCGCAGGTGTGGGAGATGATCGCCGCCGGCGGGGCGCGGGCGGTGCATCACATCGAATCGCCGGCCATGACCGGCCTCTGCCGCATGAGCAACGTGCGCGAGATCGACGGCTTGATCGCCATCGTCAGCGTCATCCGGCCCGGCGCGGCCAACGAAGGGAAAAAGCGGGCCTTCACCCGGCGTTATCAAGGGCTGGAGCCGGTGACTTATCCGCACCCGTCGCTGGAAGCGTGTTTGCGGAGCACTTACGGGCTGGTGGTCTATGAGGAACACATCCTGCAACTGTGCGAGGCGTTTGCCGGCCTGGACCCGGGCCGCGCCGACCTGCTCCGGCGCGCGCTCAACAAACAAAAGCGCAACGTCATTGGGGAAATTCGCGGCGAATTCTTCAAGTCGGCCCTGGCGCGCGGCCATTCGCCCGAAAAAACCGCCGAAGTGTGGGAACTGGCCGCCGGCTTTGCCGGTTACGCCTTTTGCAAGGCGCACAGCACGGCTTACGGGGTCGAGGCTTATCAATCCGCGTGGCTCAAGCGCCATTTTCCCGCCGAATTCATGGCCGCCGTGCTGACCAATGGCAAGGGCTTCTACCATCCCATCGTCTATGTGCTCGAATGCCACCGGCTCGGATTGAAACTGCTGCCCCCGTCCCTCAACGAACCCGGCCCCGCCTTTGTGCCGCACGGCAATTGCATCCGCGCGCCCTTGACACGCGTGAAAGGTCTCTCCAGCCGCACTGTGGACGCGATTCTCGCGGCGCGCGGGCGCGGGCCGTTTATTTCCCTGGAGGATTTCTTTCACCGCGCCGCCCCTGCGGGAGGAGAACTGGAAGCGATGCTGCGCGCCGGGGCCTTCGATGAGTTCGGCGAAAGCCGCACCCGCCAGTTCTGGGAAGCGCAACGGCTGCAAAAGTCGGAATGCAGAAATCAGAATACGGAATTCAATTTCGGCCGCGCCGCCGATCCTGTTTCATCCTTCTTCCTGCAAAATCCCTCCTTCTTTCACGAGCCGTCCCGCCGCGAACGCTTGCAAGCGGAAACGGAGCTGTTCGGCTTTGCCGTCAGCGGACATCCGCTCGAATTGTTTGACGACGTGGCGTGGGACACCTATTGCCCCGTCAATCGCCTCGGGGAATTCGCCGGTGAAACAGTCACCGTCTGCGGCCTCGTGGTGGAGCAGCGCACCCATCACCAGATCACGGGTGAACCGATGAAGTTTCTTACGCTGGCCGATTGGACCGGCATGGTCGAAACGGAGCTTTTCGCACAGACCTACAAAAGTTATGGCCTGGCGACCGTGCGCTATCCGGTATTGGAAGTGAAGGCGCGCGTCGAACCGTTCGAGAACGGACGGGGCTTTTCACTCCGCGTTCTGAGCGCGGGCAAGCCGCGACTGAGGGAAATTAAAAAGTAAAAGGCATCCGCCGTCGCCGAAGCGGCTATGGCGGATGCCTTCTTAATTCTGCCTTCTTAATTCTTAATTTTCTTCAGCGACCGGCGGATCATGGCTAGCGCGCCCATTCCCATCAACACGCAGGTTGCCGGTTCGGGAACCGCCACAGTGTACTCGCTTGCAGCCGTCCCGAAGATCGAATTTCCGCCGTTTGATGGTCCTGGAACAGAGTCATAATACGAGGTTCCATTCCAAGGTGTGTAATTATTATCTGACTCCGCCGGATAGCCACCGGGATTGTCCAATGCGCCATAAGCAGATTGGCCGCCTGGAGTATCGAACGATGACACAACGTCGAAATAGAAACTGCCACCAGGAGCCAAACCGAGGTTGGCTAATGTTGTCGTGATTGTGGCGGAAGTGGTGCCAACACCACCAGCAAAGGCCGTCCCTACGCCCCCCGACCAGCCACCGCTATATGCAAATGCAGTAGCGCCGGTGCCTCCCGTCCATGTGTTGATTAAGGCGTTCATGCCGCTGCTGATGCCAACGGACGGGCCCCAGGGGTTGGCGAATCCGGTATATCCACTGGCGCCCACGCCAACCTGCTGAATTTCGATCATGTAATTTACGTACGCACTCTCCGGCTGGCTTGAATTGATGGTGAAACTGATGTCACCACTCGCGTCGTTGCCGACAACAACGCTGCTAATGCCGGTCCCACCCGACCCGCCACCGTCAGCGGTGCCGGTGCCAATATAAGACTGGGAATATATGTCTTGGGCCGTTACGGGCAGGGTGGCCAGGGGTAACAGAATTAACACAGGAATAATGTAATGGCTGGTTTTCATAGTTTTAATCAATTTTATGGCTGTTTGTGGCGTCGATTATGACAAAAACCAGGGATTTGCCTAGCCTCACAAGTGTATGGTTTTTGCCTGGCCATGCCTGCGAATTGACGCACTGGCAGGGCAGGCTGGGATGCCCATTTCCCCGGGTTCCTCGCTCCTTAACTCCTTATCCGCCATGGACTTGGTGCCGGCGGAGGCCTTCTTAATCCTTACTTTTCTTCAAAACCGAGCAAAACCCCTGCGCGCGCGGGGCGAAGGGAAAGAAATAAATGGCTGAATCTGGATTAAATGGACCTGGCAAGTTCCTTCCGCGTCAAGCCGAGTTGGAAAAGCGACCGAAGCAATAGGTCGGATGAAACCGTGGGATCGCCCTTCTCCATCTTTGCCAGGCGGGATTGGCTGGTCCGGAGACGCGCCGCCACTTGCACTTGGGTAAGGTGGAGCTTCTGCCGCGCCTCTCTCAGCAACCGGCTTAGCGCACGGCGCAACTCGATGTATTCGACGTCGGCGTCCGACAGATCAAGAAAATCTTTGACCGAGCCTTCCACCCATCCATCTTTTAATCTCTTCATAAATTGCTCGCTTGATAAAGCTTAAGCCGCCGCCGACAGGCTTCCACGACTTGCGGCGGCGTCTTGTTCGTCTTCTTTTCAAACACTTCCAAAATCACGATGGCTTCCGAATCTATCCGATAAACCAGCCGCCACGTTTTGTTCTGGTCGTTCACACGCAATTCATGGCACCGAAAACCGATGCCCGGCATTGGCCGCGAGTGCGGCATTGAGAGTTGCTCGCCTTCCTGCAATTCTCGCAACAGCACACCCATTTCCCTTCTCGCCTCAACGCTCATTGGCGGTGTTTTCACTTCACCATGCAACCAACGCAGTGGCTTTCCATTCATGCTGGCAATTAAGAATATGTCAGAATTGACATGCCGTCAACCGGGTTTTGAAATGATTTGGCGGCGTCATTTTTCGTGTAAAAGGGAGAAATCATTCTGCTTTGGAGGAAAACTGGCCTTCCTTCTCCTTAAACAGGATGTTGAACGTTGTCAGCGAACCATAACAGCGGGTCACATATTGTTGCATCTCAACCTTTTCGCCGTCGCCAAGCACGGGATGGCCGTTGATTTTTTGTTCAAGGACGCGCAACTGGTTGCGAACGCCGACCAGCTTGTGGAAAAAGATTTCCAGCGGAATCTCCTTGGTCTGCAAAGCCGGATCGGAGGGGTGCAGGACCATTTTACCCTTCTGCCAGCGCGAACCCAGTTCGCCCACCACCGCGTTGGGAGACTCGAACCCCAAACGATGAAGCGTGGATTCAACAGCCGTGTCGATGAATTGTTTCAGCGGCACGGTCAGCCCTTCCACCCTGGCGGTTGCCTCCGCCGGCGCCACCTCCGCCAGCTCCGGGTCCACCGTGCGCAGCACATTGTCAAATCGAATTGCGGCATCGACATTGGTGATCTTTTCCACGACGCCCTCCCCGTATTGCGGATGAACGACCTTCATCCCGACGATCAAATCTTGAAGTTTCATATTCGCACATCATCGGTTGCTTCCTGTATATTGGGCAAGACCAAGATTGGGACGCGAATGACATTTATGAACGCCGATTTTCTAAAGGTCCGGCCCGACGGAGTGCTTCTGGCGGTGAAACTCCAGCCGCGCGCGGCGAAAAACGAAATCGGAAGCGCGCTGGGGCCGGAATTGAAAATCAAGGTGACCGCGCCCCCGGTGGATGCAGCCGCCAATCAGGCTTTGGTTGATCTGCTGGCAAATAAACTCGATTGCGCTCGCGGCACGGTCCAAATCATCCGCGGCGCCACCTCGCGCCATAAAACGATCTGGATCGGCGGCCTCAGCGCCGAGCAAGTGCTGCGGAAACTTTCCCAACGTTGAAAGGCAAGAAATGAATGGTACAAACGATACAAACGCTATTGTTACCGGAAGCGGAACTGCGAGTGACCCACGCACCTACGATTTCCAGGTAAACGCCCAAAGTTACCACGGGACGCCTCGGATGCTTTACATTGTGGTAATAATTGTATTGGGCTTGGTTGCTGTTACAGGATTCCTGCTCGGCTTCTATTACGGAAAGAGCCGAAAGAAACCAAATTAGGGCACTACCGACCTAAACCCCGCTTGACGCGGCGGGCGGTTTGTCCCCAATATCCAACCGGGCAGACGCCCCGATTATATGAACTTGGATCATCTTTATTCTCATCTGACCATTAAAACAAACGCCAAGCTGGCCTTGCTCGTCCTGGATGGATTGGGCGACATCGCCACCAAGGAACGGAATTATCTCACGCCGCTCGAAGCCGCTGTCACGCCCAACCTCGACCGCCTGGCCAGGGACGGCGCGCAGGGACGCATGATCCCCGTCGCGCCCGGCATCGCTCCGGGCAGCGGCCCCGGCCATCTCGGGTTGTTTGGCTATGATCCGCTGGAGTATCAAGTCGGCCGCGGTGTGATCGAAGCCCTCGGGCTGGGCCTTGAACTCAAGGCGGGCGACATCGCCGCGCGGGCCAATTTTTGCTCGCTCAACGAAAAGGGCATCGTCACCGACCGCCGCGCTGGCCGCATCGAAACGAAACTCACCGAGGAACTGTGCGCGTTGCTTTCGCGCAAGATAAAAAAAGCCGAGGATGCGCAAGTGATCATCAAGCCGGGCAAAGGCCACCGTTTTGTCGTCATTTTTCGCGGCAAGGGGCTGGAAGGCCCGTTGACCGACGCCGATCCCAACCGGGAGGGATTGCCCGTGCCTGAGGTGGAGCCGACGGACCCAAAATCAGCCGCGCAAAAGAAAACCGCCGCCGTCATCGCCGACTTTTTCCGCCAGGCCCTGGCTGCGCTGGCCGGCAAAAAGCCCGCCAACGGCTTCCTGTTGCGCGGCATCGCCCATCAGCCGGAGATCCCGACCTTCGAGGAGCGTTACGGCCTCAAGCCCGCCTGCCTGGCCATTTATCCGATGTATAAAGGGCTGGCCCAGCTCGTGGGCATGAAAAAGATAGAGGGGCCGCAAACAATTGCCGAGCAATTCCAGCGCTACCTCGCCGAATACGACAATTATAATTATTTCTTCGTCCACCACAAATACACCGACATGTACGGCGAGGACGGCAACTTTGAATCGAAGAAGAAGGCGATTGAAGAGTTCGATGCCGCGCTGCCCATCCTGCTGCAGAAGCGCCCCGACGTGATCGCCATCACCGGCGACCATTCCACGCCATGCGCGCTCAAAGGCCATTCGTGGCATCCGCAGCCGGTCCTGCTCTGGTCGGTTTGCAGCGGCTCGGACAAATTGGAGCGGCTCACCGAGACCGGCGCCAACCTCGGCTCGCTCGGCGTTTTTGAGGCGAAGTATTTGATCCGCCTCATGCAGGCCAACGCGCGGATGTTTGACAAGTTCGGCGCCTGACGATTAAGATCGTCAATTGGCTGCCGCTGCCGTCTTTTGCAATCGCGTTATGTCCTCCTGCGCGTCGGGATTTGTTACCACGGCGCCTTCGACATAAGTTGAAGTTGGAAGCGCACTCCGCCATTTCCAGTATTCCAAATGTCCGTCGGCGAAGGCGAGCACGTCTCCGTTCTCATGCCGCCACGCCGGAACATTGATCCAATTGGTGATCCTGGTCGAATAGAGAAAATGTCCATCGTCTATGGTCGAAATATCTTCCTCCAGAAAAGTCAGCGTGGTCGACGGTCTTTGGATTTGACCGGCGCGGGTCAGGGGTTCGACGTCGTACTCGATGTCCTCCTCCGGGCCGCCCATGTAACAACTCAGCGAATAACTGCGCAAAGCAGGAACGGCCGTGCCCAAAACCACACTGTGATCAACCGGACATCGGTATATCTGCACGCTCTTGACCAAGGGATAAATTGATCCGCCGGTGATGTTCGCCGGGTTTGTGTCCAGGGCGGCGTTGCCTGTCACCCACGAACCCGGCGGGCTTTCCACCACACTCCCCGAACGAAAAACCCAGTCGTTCGATGCCAGGTTGCCGCCCGATTGATCGGCATACATCTGCCAGGCCAGAGCGAGTTGCTTTTGGTTGTTCATGCAGGCGACGCGATTCGCCTTCTCCTTCGACCGCGCCAGGGCCGGAAACATCAGTGCCCCAAGAATCCCAATGACGGCGATAGCCACCAGCAATTCAATCAGCGTGAAGGCGCGGCGCGAATTCGTTCCCGACAGGCGGCTGTTTTCAAGTGGCTTCATGTTTTGACGGGCGTTGTCATCGTCTGACGTTCACTGCGCGTCCAAAAGCCTCATGTGGATTCTCTGCGTGACTTGCGGCGTCAGCGTTTGCGCCGGAGTGGTGACCTTCACTGTCATGGTTTCTTGGGTGCCGGAGTCCACGATGATTCCCAAATCAGGGGCAAACCACAGGTCTCCCGAAACTTTTCCATGCTTGACTGCCATCAGTGCGCCGGAAATCGTGGAGGCGTTTTTTGATGCAAACTCACCCGTCGCTTCAACATGGGCGCACCTGTGATCGTCATGCTGCATCCAGCTTTTGAAAGTGTATTTCACATCCGCAGCCACATTCCCTACGGAGGTGGGGACATCCTTTCTTATCGTCCAACTCTGGCCGGGGCTGATCATCCGGTTTGGCATCAGGTCGCTAAACGAAACGTATTTTTTTAAGTTCTCTTCGGTGAAGATGTCTTTGAACGCCGCCAGCATCTGCGATTTTCCGGTCGTGTCAATGCGCTGAATGAGTTCAGTCACCCCCTCAACTTTTTCCACCTCGCCGTTAGCGCCGGTGTAATACACGAGTCGGGCGCCGACCATGGCCCGCGCCGGATTTGGAGTCATCCCCGGAGCCTGCTCAGAATCGAAGTTCAATACATTGACTCCCCCCTGCATGACATTCAGCGTCTCACTTACAAATTCCAGTTCCAACTGCTTCCCCCCGTTGGCGAGTGCTTTGAGGGCTGAAACGTTGTAATTCATCGTGAAATTCACGTCCGATTTCATCGGCTGCCGTTGGTCGGGCAATGGTGTTTCCGTGCTCTGCGTGAATTCCACCCGCATCACATATTCTTTCCCGACGATCCAGTTTATCCTCATTTCCGCCGCTCCATTCGGCGGGGTGGAAGCCGCGGTGGAGGCGTTCGCTTCTTTTTGAGTTTCGTAGACTGCCGTCACGCCGCCGGCGGCGAGCAACACGCCCGCGCTCGCCACGGCCGCAAATTTGATTTTTATCCATGTCATGGTTTTCAATGTTCCTTTGATAAGGGTTAAGGTTGAACCGCTGGCCGCCGTCCCTTTTGCCAGCGCCGCGATGGCGACGGATTTTGCCAGCGCCACGGGCGCGGCTTGAACGGCATTGGTGGAAATGGCGCCGCTAATGGCCTCCGCCGTGGAATCAATGCCCCGCTTGAGAAAGAATTTCTGCAACTTTTCCACCGCGCGGTTCACGCGTTTCTTGGCGGCGTCCTCGCTGGTGCCGAGAGCTCCGCCGACTTCCCTCATGCTTTTGCCGTCGAAATATCGCAGCACGACGGCGTGGCGGTCCGTTTCGTTCAATTCCGTCATCGCTGTGTCCAACAACGGCGCAATTGCCCTCCAGGCATCGGCCTCGTTTTCGTTCGCGATGTTTTGCATATGAGCCTCTTGTTCTCGGTGGGCGCGGCGGATTTCGCTGCGGATAAAAGTCACCGATGTCAGCCGCGCTGTTTGATAGAGCCAGCCAGAGAGGATGACGCGCCGGCCCAAATGCCGGGCTTTTTGCGCCAAAATGACAAACACGGCCTGCGTGATTTCCTCAGCCTGAAGGGGATTGCGCGTGTGGCGCAACGCGACCGAATAAACCTTGTTGACATGCCGTGTGATTATCTCACCAAAGGCTTCCTCGGAGTTGTGCTCCACGTATGCGCGCAACAAGGCGATGTCATCCAATTCCTGCATCTGCATATGAATGCCGCTGGCAGGGAAAAGGTGACAGCATTTCTTTTGGTTCGGTCGATAAGGGACCGCCCGCTCACCGCTTAATCCAGTCCGCAAGCCAGCCGCGCGCGGGCCAGGACCTTTGCGGCCAGCGTTCTGGCCTTGACCGCGCTGTCCTTGAGCACCTGTTCGACGTAATCCCTGGTGGCCGCCAACTCCGCCCGCTTGGCCCGGGCCGTAGCGAAGTAATTCCAATAATGTTCGAAGAGTGTTTTTTTCAGATCGCCATAGCCCAGGCCACCGGCCCGCAGGCGCTCCTCATAATCCCTCGCCGTTCCGGCGTCCGCCACCAGTTTCAGCAACTGGATGGCCAGATTCTTGTCCGCATCCGGTTTTGGTTCCTGCGGCGTGCGGCTGTCCATGACCAGACCCATGATTTTTTTGCGCAATGGCTTTTCCTCGCCGAATATTTCAATCGTATTCCCGTAGCTCTTGCTCATCTTCTGGCCGTCCAGGCCCGGCACCACAGCCGTCTCCTCCCGTATCTTCGGCTCGGGCAAAACAAAAGTCTGCCCGTAGGCTTCGTTGAATTTGATGGCAATATCGCGCGTGACCTCGACGTGCTGCTTTTGGTCGCGGCCGACGGGCACGATATTCGAATCGTAAATGAGAATATCGGCCGCCATCAGCACCGGATAAGCCAGCAAGCCGTGATTGGGGGAAAGGCCGCGCGCTATTTTGTCCTTGTAGCTGTGGCATCGTTCCAGCAGTCCCATCGGCGTGACGGTGGTCAGAATCCAGGAAAGCTCCGTCACCTCCGGCACATCGGATTGCCGGAACAAAAGCGCCTTCTTCGGGTCCAGCCCGCAGGCCAGGAAATCCAGCGCCACGTCCCAGGAATTGCGCCGCCGCTGCGCCGCGTCAAAGAGCGACGTCATGGAATGGTAATTGGCGATGAAATAAAGGGCTTCGCCCTGCTCCTGCAACTCGACGGCCGGCTTCATCATGCCGAAGTAGTTTCCAAGGTGCAGCATCCCTGAAGGTTGAATTCCGGATAAAATTCGCATCAGCCCAGTTAACCAAATCCCCGCCGCCTTAACAAGTTTAAGCCATCCCAAAGCGGCATGCCCGTCCTACCCGGAGCCGTCCCGGCAAAGGCTTTCCGGCAAGGCGGGCAACTCGTTCTCCGCGCCGTCGGGTTTCCAGACCACGCGGCCGTCCTTCCGGAGCCGGACAATCACTCCGCGCAATGACCCCCGCAAAGTTTTCACACGGTCGCCACACTTCCAATCAGCGGCTTCGGAAAGCGAGTCAACTATGCCTGCCATTGCTCCCCGGTCAAGCACTCCGGCAATGTAATGCGCGAAAGCCGAAGAAATTTCCCGTTTGCGCGCCGGCGGAAGATCGCTGTATATGGCCAGCGCAAGCTCGCGCCCGATGGTGGCAAACGTATTGCCATTGAAGAAAAGAAATGGGGCGCGGCGATGCTGTTGTTTCAGGTAGTCGAGCGTTTCGAGAAGAGTCAAGGCGAGCGTTCTTTGAGTTTCCCAGCTTTCCGCGCACGCCTGATGAGTTTCTGAGTTAAGTCCATGCTGTGCTCGACCTCTTTCGCACGCTCCTCGGTTGATGCTGACGACAGACTGCCAACCCCAGTTTTTGATAAAAGCGGCTCTGGTTTGAAGCGATGAGCCGATTCCGCCGCCGCCTGGCGGATGTCCTCCGCCGTCAGGTGCTCCAGCAGGTCCAATCGCAGTTTCATCGGTCATAAGGTACCACAATTGTCATTGGTGGGCAACTTTGACTTCATCCATATCTGTGATTTTCCGCAAAACGCGTGGCATGTCAATTCCACCCCGCGCCATCAGGCGGCAGATTGTTGTTTTCCCTTGTCTCCCGGCTTCTGCTCCGCCGCCCGCGCGGCAAAGTCAGCCAGCCATTGTTGCGACTCGTTGCGCAACGATTCGCGTTCCTCTTTTTTCAGCCCGCGCGGATCGAAACGCAGGCTGCGGTGCAGATGAAAAATCCGGCGCAGCCGAACCGAGTCCGGGAAAGCCAGTTCCAATCGCTGCTGCCAGGAAAGTAAAGGCTCGTTGAAGAGGCGGGACAACTGGCTGGCCTCCAATTGCCGGTCTATCAGGTATAACTCCGAATCGAGCCCGGGCCAGGTTGGCCCCTGACTAGCTTTTCCCGTTGCGGCAGCCGAAGGCTGGCGGCGGCGTGTGAACACAATCCGGCCGATCAAATACAAGATCATGGGCACCAAAAACCACGTCGTATAATGAGCATAGGAAGTTTTGTTCCAGCGCCACTTTGAGAATTGAAAGTACAGATTCGATAAAGCGTCAGAAGCAGGCTCCCACCAAGATTGCCGTGACGCCAGCGTCCTGTCCCGTGCTCCAGGGGTGGTATCGAACTGCTCCCACATGCCCTTGCCGGTGCTGTTGGTGACGTAGGCCAGCGCCCAGGCGTGCGCATCCCGCGCCCGCACCAAGTAGGTGTCCCCGTGCCGTGCAGATTCCCTCACCAGGTATCCGGTCGCGTAGCGCGCCGGCACCCCGGCCTGGCGCAACAAAAGCACCGTAGCTGTGGCAAAGTATTCGCAATGACCCGCATGTGATTGGGTCAGGAAAAAACCCAGTGGGTCGCGATACCGCGGGACATACAATGAATAGCTGAAATCATTCTCAAAAAAGCGTTCTATGGCCCGGATTTTTTGCCGGTCCGTTGCCATGCCCCCCAGCTTTAGGTCCGCCGCCACGTGTTCCAGCGTCCGCCTCTCCACCTCCGGCACCATCTTGTCTCGCTCGGATGGCGGCGAATCAATGGATCGCCCCGGGCCATAAAGAGCCCGCATTTCCAGCAATCCGGGTCCGTTTTCCATCCACGTCACGCCCAGGCGATTGGTGGTCACGTTCGCAGGCCCGTTGTCAAGCGCGATGTCAAAAGTCCCATGGGGAAGGGGCATCATTCCTTTGCCGTTCTGGTAATAACAGGCGATCTGCACTTCGCTGGAGAACTTGTTGGTCGGCAGCAAGGCATAGGTGTCATTGCTTCCAAGACCGGGCCTAAAAAATGCGTTGTTGGTGGCCGTCCAGGTGCCCCGCCTGTAGGCATCCCAAGTTGCTTCGCGCAGAAGCGACGGGATGAAACCCCCGGATGCAGGACGCAAGCGCAGAACAATTTTGCCCGACTGCGCAATCCGTCCGGGGGAGAAGATTCTCGTCTGGCATTCCTGGGCATCCGGCGCGGTCCGGAAAAGGTCCGCCAGCCAGGTGCCCAACGCGGTCTCCATGGCGTTCTGCATGGACTTCAGTTCCCTGTGGCTGAATTCCCCGGCGGACGCGGCCAGCGCCAACAGCACCACCCAGGTGGTCAGCGACACGCGCCGGGGACGGTTGCTGGTCAGGGCCAGAGCGACCAGCAGGGCCAAGCCAGGATAAAAGAAGCTGTTCGGCTGCTTTGCGGCGCTCGTACCCAGAAGGCACAAGGCGAAGTAACAGTAAGACACATTATAGGATTTGGGCGTGGCCCGGTCCGCCGAGGCGCGGCGCAGCAGCCACCAGAAAACACTCAAGGGCATTGTGGCGCGGTTCCCATAAGCTTGGGCCAGCATGATCGGGCAGAAGCAAACCGGCAGCCACTGTGCCAGCTCGAAAAGCAAAAGCCCCCGGTTCTCCACCGTCGAGTAAAGCAGCAGCGCCGCCCCCACAACCAAGGCCCAGCACAAGTCGGAGATGCGATTCAGGTCGGCATCGGAAAGCTCCCACCGGGCGCGAGTCAGGCGGGCGGCCTCCATCGCCACTGCCAGCAAGGCGCCCCAAAGCAGATGGCCGTTTTCCCAGCCCCAGAAGAGCAGCGCGCCGCCCATGAGCAAGGGAGGAGTTCTCATATTGCCGCCAATTTCTCCGCGATGCGCCCCGCCGGCAGTGTGTAAAAATTCTGCTGCTGCGCCGCCATCGGCCCCGGGGGCAGCTCCTGGTCGTCAGAAGTCACGACAAAGACGCGCAATGGGACGCCGCGCGACATCATCGCGCTGACCAAATGCTGGCGCGGCGCGTCCCAACGCAGGAATACGCAAAGGCATCCGCTCAAATCCGGCGCGTGAGTGAGGACCAGTCCCTCCAGGGCGCAAAAATCTTTCTCCTCGCATACCTGCACCGAGGCCAGCACCTCCAGCACCTGGTCGGTATGACCCACGCCGCGTCCGCTGGTAAAGCAATAGGCTTGCGGGCCGACGAACATTAAATCGAGCAACGAATCCTGGTTCTGGATGGTGTAGGCCAGCGACGCAGCGATCGAGACCGCTTCTTCAAAAAGCACCTCCTCTGCCGGTCCCCCGAAGGTATCCAGGACCAGCGCATGCCGCACGAAAAACTCGTCCTGATATTCTTTGACAATCGGCTTGCCCAGCTTGGCAAAACTTTTCCAATGCATCCGGCGCAATGGATCGCCCGGCCGGTATTCCCGCAATGCCACAAACTCCTCGGATTCTCCGACTGATGACGCCATGGACACTCCTCCCAATTGATATTTCATCGAACCGGGCAGGTCGAAGGCCGGCATCGGATAGCGCTTGGGCAGAATCAGCACCGATTGCCGTCCCGGTATCTTGCGCAGGGTGCGAAAAAGTCCAAAAGGGTCCGGGCAAGCCACGGTCGTTCCGGTCAGGCGCAACGGACCGCGCCGCAACGGCGTCAACTCCATCTCCAGCGAGCATTCCGTCCCACCCGGCAAGTCCGGCAGGGTCTGCTCCGGGGTTTGCGCGCGCCGGTTGCGTCCTATCAACCACCGCCATCGGTAAATGCCGTAAGTGCGGTCCCACCAGTTGCGCGTCTCCTCCCCCGGCTCGGGAGTCGAGGCAAATTCGTGAAAGGTCGGGCGCGGGTCCGGCAATTCCTCGATGAGGCGCAAGGCGCGCGCCGCCCGCTTGGAAAGGTTCCGCGCCACAATCCGGTAACGCAACCGCTCGCCCGCCGCGCCGAATTTAGGCAGGGTCCGTTGCAGCGATAATTTGGGCCGTCCGAAAGGCGTGCAAGCCACGCTGACCAGCAGCACGCAGCAGAGCAGGGCGAAGGTTTTGTAACATTGAGAGGCGTTGATGTCCGCCCCGAGCGTGGCCGCCGCTACCGTCCCGCCCAACACCAGCCAACCCGCCGGCGTCACCCGCCGGTTAAAACGATGCGTGATGGAGGCAAAGGTGTGGTAATTGCGGTAGAGGTAGTGTTTGAAAAAAGTTTCGCGGTGCGTCAGCAAACGTCTGGAGGCAAACGGCCAGTGATTCCATGCTTTGATCCACTGTCGCAATGGCACCACCATACAGTCTGGCTCCGCGGCTCACACCGGCACCGGCACTTTTTTGACAACTTCCTCCACCACCTGCCGCGCCGTGATGCCGGAGAACTTCGCTTGCGGTTCCAGCACCAGCCGGTGCGCCATGACCGGCGTCGCGATCTCCTGCACGTGCTCCGGGCTGACAAATTCCTGGCCGTCGAACAGCGCCAACGCCTGCGCCGTTTTCATCAGCGCAATCGAGGCCCGCGGGCTGGCCCCCAGCACCACGGCCGGCGCCGTGCGCGTTGCCCCAACCAGCTTCACCACGTAATGCTTCAGTTCCTCGCTCATGCGGATGCTCTGCGCCCCGGCCCGCAATCGCATCACGTCCATCATCGTCGCGCACGCCTGCACTGCTTCGACCGGATGCCGGCTGGCCTGCGCCGTCAACACCGCCACTTCGTCCAGCGGACTGATGTAACCCAGGTCAAACTGCATGGCGAACCGGTCCATCTGCGCCTCCGGCAATGGATACGTTCCGCGGAATTCAATCGGGTTCTGCGTCGCAATCACAAAGAACAGATGTGTCAGAGTCCGTCTCTCTCCATCCACACTCACCTGGTTCTCCGCCATCGCTTCCAACAGCGCCGATTGTGTTCGCGGCGAGGCGCGGTTGATTTCATCCGCCAGCAAAATGTTGCTGAAGACCGGCCCTTCGTGAAAAGAGAACGTCTGGTCGCGCTGATTGAAGACCGAGACCCCCAGGATGTCTGACGGAAGCAGGTCCGGCGTGAATTGAATGCGTTTGAACCCGGCGTCAACGGAGCGGGCCAGCGCCTTGGCCAGCGTCGTCTTGCCCGTCCCCGGATAATCCTCCAGCAGCACATGCCCTCCGCTGGCCAGCGCAGCCAGCAAACGCCGCGTTGAAACGGTCTGGCCATGCATGACCGAGCCGATGTTGGCGGAGATCTTTTGGTAAATCATCCGCGCGTCGGCCAAAGTGGAATCCAATGGCGCGCCGGATGACGATGAGGGTTTGGGAAAACCTTTGGCGCCGCCCGCCGCGTTCAGCAGACTTGCGGCATCATCGGTTTCCGTGAATGTAACGGATGGCTTCACGACATATAGGTTTCGTCAATTGATCAGTTTCCCTTGAGTTGTGCCGATTGGCAAGTGGTTTCACTGGAAGCGGGAGGGCGGGGCGGAGTTTTGTTTTTAGCCCCCGGTGCACATCGATGGAGCCCAAACGACAATGCATGCGGAAAATGGCGAATGATGATCCCGTAATAACCGATAATTATCTGGAATGACCATTGGGCAGGTCCAGGATGCCAAACCCCGAAAATCCTTGAAGAACCATAAAAATATTTGCGCCCATTTTGATCGGAATATGTTGGCTGGCAACGGGTTGCAATGTAAAAAAGAGGCAAATATTCATTTCGCACTTTTTTTTCCGCGCCCGGACCCACCCAACTGATGTTCAGGTGTCAAACGAACAAATATTGGCAATCGAGATGGTGAAATCGTTCGTCTCAACAGGTGTGTTGCCGGTGGTTTCGACAACAACCAAGTTGGTGGGAGCAACTTCCTCCAATACAGGATTGCCCGCGGTCTCCCCAGGCGGCAAGCAGCAGCAGGACCAGCAGATAAATTTTAATAGTCCTGGCAATTATGGAACTGCGCTGTTGAGAATCGATTGCAATGGCCAGCCTACAAACAAATTGTTCGGGGTCAGGATGTTTGTGCCGATGACAGCGGCGAAATTGGATGCCACGAGGGCGTTCCCCGCGGCATTGGGATGAACCACCCCGTCAAAATATGACAGGTTTGTGTAGTAGTTTGTTCCAAAAAAATTGAAGAACATGGTGTCATTGTCCACCACGCCGTCCGCCCCCGACGCGCCGGACAGTTCCCATGCTTTCAGAGCAACGCGCGTGGCTTCGCAGGCGGGGACCGTCGTTATACTTTGCGATTCGGTGGGGGTGGAGATGTAAATCTGGCTTCCACAAGCGTGGACGGCATTGACCTCCCACTGGATGTCCGCCTCGATTTGCGCGGCAGTGTCGCTGGCCAGGCTGTTTTGTCCGCCCCAAAAGATGACGGTGGAGGGGTAAATAATGTCCAAGCCATTGGGCATGTTGGTGGCGAGGGCGGGATAGAACCGGTTGACGATTTGCTCGATGGTTGTGCCGCCGACGGCGGTGGCGCAGTAGTCGCAGTTTCCCCACAAATCGTTATTAGTGGTGAGGTTCAAGTCCTGGTAAAGATTGAAAGCGAGGGAATCGCCTTCGAAGATGACGCGCCGCCAGGGCAGGACGGTGTTGGCGGCCAGATAAAAGACCTGCTGGATTTGGGCCAGGGAAAGATAGTTACTAACGGCGACGAAGCCGTGGATGACGCCGAAGAGATTTTCCGAGTAGTTGCCATTGGCGCCGAGAACGATTTCGTTGACGATGGCGCGGGTGGACGGATTCATCACAACGTTGCTGGAGTTCCAGGCGGTTGCGCCAAGATTGAGCGAACCCCATTGGGCCATGGTCAAGTTGGTGCGATCCGTGGAGAAGGCGACACAATGGGGCAGGGAATCATTGAAGCTCCAGCCGCCGGCATAGGAAGGAATGACTGTGTATCCATTAATGCCGTCATAGCAAACGGCACATTCCCAGCCCGCGAAAACTTGAAGCCGAAGATAATCAAGAACATTGGTCGTGCTGGCAAATGCGCCCGCAGTGTAAAAAGCCACATTGTTCTGCTGATAGGCTGGCTGAAGCCATCCTTCCTGAGTGAAAAACACGATCAAGGTCATTGGGCCCGATTGCGGGGGGATGTTGGAGAAGAGGATAAAGGAGTTGGCTCCGCTGAAAAGAAGCCCGCTGGCAACTTGGGTGCAATTGGAGGCCAGACCGACGTTTTGCGGGAGGCCGTTTGGGCCGGTGGCCAGGGGATTCTGAACGATGCCGATGAGGTTGCCGGAAGGATTGAGCTGTCCAGGAGACATGTAATTCTGGCCGGGAGAGAACCAGGCTGCTTCGATCAAGTTGGTCCAGAGGCCGAGGTTGTGCAAGCCGGTGACGAATGAGCTGACGCCACGCTGGACCGATTGAGGTGAGGTGTTGGTGAGATTGCCGCTCAAGCTCACGCCGGTGGCTCCGTTGGTGAATAGGACGCCAGGCAATTGCGCCAGCGAAATCGTACCCGTAATATTTGACGCCGCCACGGCAGGCAATTGCGCCTGTGCGATGACACCGATGATGTTGGACGCGGCCACAGAACCGGCGCTGGGAGCGTAGAGCGCATAAGGGGTGGGGGTTAGTTCCTGCAACGGACCAAGCGCGGTGAAGCCGACGCCGCCATTGGAACGCACACCGATGGCCAGCCAGGCGGCGTTGCCGGCAAAGACCGGGCCAAAATCCAGTTGGACAGTGAAGAGGCCGTTGCTTACGGGGACATCGAGATTGGTCAGCGCGCCGCCGATTTGACCGGTATTGGCGCTGCTGTTGTTGAAGAGCGCGAAAGTGAAGTCGTAACCGCCGTTGGCCGGAGCGCCACCCGCGCTCAACTGGCCCTGGTACGTGAAAGCCGTGCCCTGGGCCTCCGCAGTGGATGGCGCAGCAGGCAGGGTGCAAAGCCCCAGCAAGGACAAAAGGAGGATGGACCTGGTTTTCATGTTTGACTCAATGCACTTATGAAGCCCTCAACAACCCAGGACGCAATGAGGGGCCTTCACTCAGGCAACGCACAGACACTACGATGAAAATGACCCGGGGAACAGCAGAAAACCGCCAATCCGGCAATTGCGCGGCCTGAACATTCTTTCCTCTCCCCGAACGGGGCTGGCAATTAATTCCGGCCCGGACGGGCGGACAAGTGTCATTGGCCCTGGTGTCAGCCTCTTTAGCATTGTGGCACATGAGATGCTAAGCAGTTGTAGAAGACACGCTTTTATGATTGATACACACTACAGCCAATCCGATTACACGGTTGCGGAACCGGAGCAAGAGGCCCTCCAGGAATATGTCCGCGCACTGCTGGCCCGGCAACAGAACCTCGATTTGCTTGACATGCTCCATCAGCAGATCCAACAAATATGGACGGTCATGCGCAAACTGTTGGACGGCACTGGCGCCGCGGGCCGAGCCGCCCAGGCTGTTCGCGTCGCCCGGGCCGCCTTGTCCGCCCAGGCCCAAAAGTCTTATCATTCGCTCGAGAAACGGCGCGAGGAGTGCATTGCCGCGCTGCATCAAGCCGAGCGCCGCGCCAACGCCGCCTTGCACGCCATGCTGGCCGTCCGCGCCACCGCGCCCCCGGGCAAGACACGCGAGCCGGCCGCGTCCTGCAGAGCACAACGCAGCCGCCGCCCGACTTGCCGCAGCACGCGCCGCAAACTTGGGAATGCCTCGACAGAACGCTGTTAAGCGTCCGGCTGGCATAGCCGATGCTATTATTGGAATCGCATGAAATATAGCGTCAATGAGAACGAAGGTTTGGAAGCAACGGCGTCTTCCAGCACTGTCCCGAATGGCACGAGGGTGTCCCATTCCGCGGCGCAAACCCCGGCGGCCCTTAAGATTTCCTGGCATGTCGCCCCGGCGCAAACCGTGGCCATTTTAGATTTGACTGACCAGGCGGGCAGGCTCGGACTTGCCGCGGTGATCCCCGGCCATTCCACGCTGCAAGATATGAATTGCCTATGACGGTTTTCTCCCCTGCCACGGATCGCGAAGAAGCCACCCGTCAGAATGAGAAAGACGTGGCCGGTCATGGCAACACCAGCCGGCTTGTCGCCGGCGCGGTTGTGGACCTGACGATTCTGGGCAACGGCTATTTCGTGGTGCGCGATTTACTGAGTGAGGAGCTATACGCGACGCAGACGGGCCATTTTACTGTCGATAGCAACGGTTATCTTTTGACCGTCAACGGCGCGCGCCTCCAAGGAAGCATTGGAAGCCGGCTGAGTAGCGAGGGCGATCTGCAAATCAGCGCCGCCGGCCTGCCGCCCGGCTCCATTCCCAGTTGCACCACGATCTGCTACACCATCGACGACGGAGGCAAAATCACCGTGCAACTCTCCGACGGCTCCTATTTTTTGTGCGGCCAGGTCAAATTGCAAAACTTCCAAGACCCGCGGGCTTTAATCCATGAAGGCAACGGTCTCTACGCCAATCTATCCGCCGCCGGCCCCCTGCCCGCCCTGTCGGCACCCGGCAGTAACGGCCTGGGCGAGATTGAGGCGGGAGCCTTGGAATTGGGAAATACCGGGGCAATAGCCTGACCGGAATAATCCGGGACTTTTTTATGACAAATACACTGACAGATCCAACGAGAACCCCGCCGCAAGGCAGGACGGAAACCGCGCCGACGGCGGAGATAACTAATTGCCAAGCGCCGAGCCTGGAAGGCTTCCTGGCATGGCTGCCCGCGCTGGTCATCCTGATCGGCATGCCATTACTGGCCTTGGGCACCAGCAAGTATGTCCTGGTGCCAAAGATGAAACAGATTTACGCGCAAGAAATGGCCGCAGGCCAGGAGGCAGCGCCCTTGTTGGCGAAAATCCCGTTAAACATCCCTGGCGTGAAAGGCATGTCCTCCGGCTTCAGGAGCCTGGGTCTGATCTGCGCGGACAACGCGTGCAAAGAGAAGGTCGAACAAAACAAGGCCAGAATTACGACTCTGGCATGCAACGACCTGAAAGGCAAAACGGCCTCGGATCTGTGCCAGGCCGGCGTGCTGGACGCCACGCGCGGCCTCCTTTTGGCCGATATTGACCGGGCGCTCGGAGGCCCGGTTGTCAAAGAAGTTTATATCGCGGTGTGGCCGCCACGCTGACCTGTCAGCGGCGTTTCCACGGCACTTTCGGCGGTTCGGGCAGCCCTTGGGCGCGCAGGGCGGTGCGAAAATGCATCTTGGCCACCTTGCCTAGCTCCTCCGCGCCACGCCTGGCCACAAATTCTTTGGCGGCTGCGTCCACCGCGGTGGAGGCTCCCTTGGGAAACGTCATGTCGTATTGCTTTCCCATGTCCCGCAGACGGGTGACAAATTCATTGCGGGCCAGGATGGAAGCGGCGGCGACGGCCAGGTCTTCCTCGGCTTTGTGGCGCTGCACCAGTTCGATACCGCGCCCGAGCTTCATCAGGGCCTTGCTGATCACGCCTTTGTCGTGCGCAAATTGATCGCTGATGGCGCGCACCGGCGGCGGATTCATCTGATAGGACACGCCCATCAAGTTTTCGATGACGCGGGCGTGGCCCCAGGCGAGCAGGATGTTGACGCTCTTCATCTTCGAATAAAGCCGGTTGTAGGCTTCGTTGCCAATCGGGACAACGCTATAGACACAGCCAGGGGTGGAGCGAATCAGTTGAGCCAGTTCGGCAATCCGGCGGTCCCCGGAAATATTCTTTGAATCCTTTATGCCCGCTCCCTTCCAAGCCGTGATGGCGCCTTGGTTGATATAGACGCCCGCGATGCATAACGGCCCGAAAAAATCGCCCTTGCCGCTTTCATCCACCCCGATGCGCGGAGCGAGCAACTCCGGGTTGAGAACGGCTTCATATCCGAGCTTGACCTCCTGCAAAATATCCGGCTCGAGCACAAACTCGATGAAGTCCTGTGTGCCCTTGCCTTGCACAACCAGTTTGCCGCTTTGGTAAAAGACCACATTGGTTTTTTCCCTGGAGGCGGCGAAACGCGCGTACGGCACCTCTCGAAACTCAAAATCATGGCCGCGCAGGTATTTCTCCAAGGCGTCGGCCTGGCGGTCGGTCAACTGGCAAGTATGGCTGGTCAGCGGTTGCACTGGTTATCAATTGTCGTATAAAGGTTCGGCGGTGCAAGCCGGTATTTGCGCCCGGCCGCCCTTGCATCTTAATGTCTGTCAATCGCGTACTCGCCAAACCCGCCTCCAGCCTGTATTCTTCCGACCGAGCAAATGAAGATTCTGGTTCTAACCAATTTGTATCCACCGCACCATGCCGGCACCTTCGAGAATCATTGCCAGACTGTGACTGAATCCTTGCGCCTGCGGGGGCATACTATCTTGATCCTGACCTCCAGCCATGGCCTGAGCAGCGAGCAACGTGATGCCGAGATCGAGCGGAGGCTTCAACTCAATGGTGTCTTTGGCCATCCGCAGTTGACCGGGTTCCTGGAACTCAGGCCGGTGGAGATCCATAACAACGACGTGCTTCGCGAAGCATTGGATGAATTCCAGCCGGATGTCGTCCATGTTTTCAGTCTGTTCGGACTTTCCAAATCACTCATTTTCACGCTCTACAATTCGAAACGGCCCGTGGTGTATGATGTCTTCGACCATTGGCTTTCGGCCAATGTGCGGGAGGATCCGTGGTTGCATTTTTGGAACTCTCCCAGCCTGCCGTTCCTGGCTCAATCCACGCGCAAGGCCCTGGAGATGAGCGGGGAACGAATTCGGCTGGATTCCGCCGCTCCCACCCGCTTGATGAAGGGTTATGACCGTGCGCCCGGCGTCTTTGGGGAAGGCAAGGACCGCGCCGCGGTTGCCCCCAATTCCATTCCCGGCTTTCGCTTTGACCGCATCTACTTTTGCAGCCAGGCCCTGAAGCGCCTCACTGAACAGGTCGGTTTTTGCGTCCATCATGCCGAGGTCATTTACCCCGGCATCACGGCGGCCTATATCGGCGACATCAAACCGGCTGGCGTGCCGATGAAGAAATTCCTGATCATCACGCGCCTGACGAAGGAGAGTGGCGTGCTGACGGCGCTCAAGGCGCTGAAGATCGCCCGCGACGCCGGCCTGGACTTCACGCTCAGTATTTACGGGCGGGGCGACACCAAATACGTGGCGAAGTTGCGTACCTTTGTTGTGACCAACGAATTGCCGGCGGAGTTCCTCAATGTCTCCAATCAAAACACTGACCTGGCGGAGGTTTACAAGCGGCACGATGTTCTCCTCCACACTCCCGAATGGGCCGAGCCGTTTCCATTCACCCCCCTGGAAGCGATGGGCTGCGGCCTTCCGGTCATTGGCGCGCGCTCGGGAGGGATGGAGGAGCTGCTCCGCCACGGGGAAAACGCGCTGACCCACCCCGCGGGCGACGCCGAACAGCTCGCCGCGCGCATGCAGGAATTGCACATCTCCCCCGCGCTCCGCTGTCAAATGGCCGAATTGGCCCAAGCCGAAGTTCTGGCCAAATTCAACGACACCACCGTCATCGACCAGATCGAAAACTTTCTCACCATTTCCCAGGCGCAAACCGCCTGAGTTTTGAGAACTTTCCCGGTGCGAAAGGCGCGGGACGGCGTTTTCTTGCTGACAAAGACGCCGGAAGACCGTAATAGAAGGCGGCAATAGAACTCAGCCATTTTGTGAGCGAAGCGCTTCGATATTTGCAGTCCGAATCCGCCGAGGGGGGGATTGAGGTTGGCACGCTGGTCAAATACCTGCTGCTCGACGCCATCAAGGCGGGGGCCAGCGATATTCATATCGAGCCGTGGGAGAGTACCCTGGTGGTGCGGATCCGCCTCGATGGGGTCCTGACGGAATTGGTGCATCTGCCGCTGGATTTGATGGAAAAAATATCCGGCCGCTTCAAAGTGCTGGCCAATCTCATCACCTACCAAACCACCCTGCCGCAGGAAGGCCACGCGCCGGCGGATCCCGAGCTGGGTGGGGTCGAACAGCGCATTTCGACTTTTCCGACGACGCGCGGGGAAAAAATTGTGGTGCGAATTTTTGATCCCAGCAACCGCAGTTTTGACCTGGCTTCGCTCGGCTTCGATGACGATGTATTGCAAAAGTTTCTCAAATTGATCACCAAACCGAGCGGGCTGATATTGCTGACTGGTCCAACCGGTTCGGGAAAAACCACCACGATCTACTCGGCCTTATATACTCTGGTGCAGCGTCACGGGCCGGCCATCAGTATCGCCACGGTGGAGGATCCGGTGGAATTCAATCTGCCGATGATCGCCCAGGCGCAGGTCAATCTGGCGCAGGATTTTACCTACCCCAAAGCGCTGCGCTCGCTGATGCGGCAGGATCCGCAGGTCATCATGGTGGGGGAAATCCGCGATCCGGATACGGCGAACATCGCGGTGCAGGCGGGTTTGACGGGGCATTTGGTGTTCAGCACCATTCACAGCGGCAGCACCGCAGGCGTGTTTGCCCGATTGATGAACATGGAGATTGAGCCATTCCTGCTGTCTTCCAGCATAACCGGCGTCCTGGGAGTGCGGCTCATCCGGAACAATTGCCATTTCTGCGCGCAACCTTATGTGCCGGAGGCGTCCTTAATGCGCCTGGTGCCGTTGGAAGACCGGGAAACCGCCACGTTTCGCCGCGGCACTGGCTGCGACCAGTGCCAGAACACGGGCTTTGCCGGGCGCACAGCGGTCGTCGAATTGCTCACGGTGGACCAGGTCTTTCGCGATGCGGTGATGCAAAAGATGCCGACCAAGGCGTTGCAGGAAGTGGCGGTGGCGCAAGGCATGCAAACCATGTGGCAGCGGGGATTGCGGCGGGCTTACAAAGGACAGACCACCCTGGAGGAAATCATGCGCGTGATTTCCGTGGATGAACTCTAATCGTGCCGGACAGGGTTCTTGCCATACTCGCGGTCTTGAGTTTTCTCCTCACGCTCTGGCGCTGGGTCGCGTCGGAACGTTTCCCCTTGCATCGCCGGGCGAGCGGGCCGGATGCGTTGCCGGGCTTGACGCTCCTCAAACCGCTCAAGGGCTGCAACGCAGAGACCAAGCGGTGTTTGCGAAGCTGGTTCACGCAACAGTATCCGGGCCCGGTGCAAATCCTGTTCGGCGTGGCTTCGCCGGATGATCCGGTTTGCGGGGTGGTGCGGGAGTTGCTCGCGGAATTTCCGGGCGCGGACGCGCGTCTGGTCGTTTGCGGGGAGAACCTGGGCGTCAATGGCAAGGTCTCCACATTGCGGCAATTGGAGGCGCACATCCGCCACCCGCTGATCATGGTGAGCGACGCCGATGTCGAGGTGAGCGGGGATTTCGCAGCCACGGTCGCTCCGCTTTTGGCCGCGCCAGGCGCCGGGCTTGTCAATTGCTTTTATCGCCTGGCCAATCCGGCCACCGCCGCCATGCGCTGGGAGGCCGTCGCCATCAACGCGGATTTTTGGAGCCAGGTGCTGCAAGCCCGCAGTATTGCCCCGGTGGATTTTGCGCTGGGCGCGGTCATGTCCCTGCCCGCCGCGAGGCTGCGGCAGATCGGCGGGTTCGCGCCGCTGGCGGACCACCTGGCGGATGATTATGAATTGGGACGGAGCATCGCGCGGGCGGGCGGACGGATCGAGTTTTCGAGCGCGGTGGTGGACTGCCGGGAAGCGCCCGCCGGCTGGAAAGAGGTTTGGAAACATCAACTGCGCTGGGCGCGGACCATTCGCGTTTGCCGGCCCCTGCCTTATTTTATGAGTGTGCTGGGCAATGCCACAGTCTGGCCGTTGCTCTGGCTGCTGCTGGGGAAGCACCCTGCCGCCCTTCCCTTCTGTCTGGCGGCGCTGCTCTTTCGCATGGCCAGCGCGGCGCGGCAGCAAAAACGCCTGACGCAATCCAGCGTTCATCCGGCCTGGTGGTGGCTGCCGCCGGTCAAGGATCTATTGGACGTGTTGCTCTGGGCGGCGGCGTTTCGGGGCAATGACATTGAATGGCAGGGCGAACGTTACCGGGTGTTGGCCGGGGGAAAACTCGTGGCGGATCAGCCCTGAATTAAAATTTCCGCGGACAAGTCGAAACGTTCGAAGATAAGGCCCAACAATCGGATGCCAAAGCCCGCTTCGACCAAGAGAAGCGCGGCGGCGGGGACGCCGCCCAGCAGCACGCCGAGCGCAATGGGGACCAGGTGCGATGTCAATAAGAAAATGATGGCGAATACAGCGGCGGCGGGCAGCAGCGACAGGGCCAGCACCAGCAATTGCCCGAACATCAGGATCAACTGTTGTCCGGTTGTTTCAAAACCGCGCGGCCCGTCCTTGCCCAATTGGAACCAGGCCGGCAAAAATAAAACGGCCGCGTTCGGAATGAGCAGGGCGATTAAATCCACGCATGGCAGCACGATGGCCGCTGCCATGGCATAGCAGGTGCGCTGGGCCAGCGTGATTGAATGGCCGTTGAATTGGTCCGGGAACAGAATCAAACCTGCGAGGAGCAGGAGCCATTGCGCCGCGGCCAGGATGGCGGCCGGAGCGAGCACTTCGCCCAACACCACCTGCCAGCCGGGCATGGGAAACATCTTGAGGACGTCGGTGGCAGGCAGGTCCTGCCGCAGATCGTTGCGCAACATCTGTGGACCCCAAAAGAGCGAAAAACCCGCCAGCATGAGCGCGAAGAAGGCCAGCCCAGCCCCCACACCCCCGGCCTGCCTGGTTTGTGAGTGCAACGCGAAGCCGGCGAAAACAACGATCCAAATCAAAAAAAGCCAGGCCCTTGTCGTGACCAGGCGGCCCGCACTGGTCAGGTTTTTCCAAAACAAGGCGACCGCCGGCAGGCCGGTGGGGCGCAATTGGAACGGACTGCGCCCCGGCTTCTTCGTTTTGCGCGCGGCCTGCCAATTGCCGGAACGGACCGCCGCCACGCGCTCCGCCGTTTTCCGCGAAAGTTCGACGGAAGCCTCCTCGAAGGCGACGTTGGAAGAAATGACCCACCAATAGAGCAATCCCATCACGGCCAGGGCCGGGCCGAGAGCGAGAAGGAACTGGCCGGCGCCAGCCGCAAAAGAGGGCGCGACCACCAAGCGGAATGGGAAGAGCAACCAAGGGATTGGGCCGGAATGCAGGACATCATTCGCATAACGGCCAAGCTGGGCCAGATCTGGATTCCCCTCCATTGCGGGCGGCAGCGGCAAGGTGTAACGCACCCAAAGAACGATTCCCGTCACCACCAAACCCACGGCACACAAGATGAGAATGCGGCGCAACCAGTTGGAGAGGCCACGATCCATCAGCTTGGTCCGGGCAAAGGAACTGCCGAGCGAATGCAAGTTCAGGGTGGCAAAGATGAGCCACCATCCAAGCGCACGCAGGAGAAAATCCTCTCCGTTCCATCTCCGCCCGATCAGCGTCAAAAAGATTGCGCTGAAGAATATGACGGTCTGGGATTTGAGCAGTTTGAAATGGATCAAGGTCTTTCGTCCGATGGGAGCAGGGAACAAAAATGCCACTTCGGCCTCCGTAAAGGAAAGCGCGGCCCGCGATTGGGGCAGAATCCAAGCGAATAGAACCGCCACCAACAGGAGCAACGAGGCGATGCTTTGAGCCACGTCTTGATATTCCAGAGGAATGCCGGCACTCCGCCCGCCGCGGCCCAGGGTGCGAAAGAAGTACCAGTAGAAATAAAGCCCTCCCACAATCGCCCCGAAGAGGTATTTGGGCTGGCGCAAACGCCGGAGGCGCGTGAGCAAGCGGTTGAACCACCAGTGCCGCTGGTAATAAAACAGCGCGCCGGCAATCATGGGGCGTCCTTGTTTTCCCCTGTGGCGCGAAAGAACACCTCCTCGAAGGAAGTGTCCCCGGATTGTTCGGAGAATTTCTGGCGCACCTCGCCCAGGCTGCCGTCAACGATCTTGCGGCCGTTTTTCAAAATGAGGACGTGGGAGCACACTTCCTCCAGCAGATGCAACAGATGGGAACTGATGAGTATCGCCGCGCCGGCCCGGCTGCGCTTGAGGATGGAATCCTTCATGCGCCGTATGCCAATCGGATCCAGGCCGGTCAATGGTTCGTCGAAAAAGATGACTTCGGGGGAGTGCAGCAGGCCGCAGGCAATGGCCAGCTTTTGCTTCATGCCGCGCGACAATTCGCCCGGCAGTTTGTCCGTCTTGTCGGCCATTTCCAGTTCCTCCAACAAGGGGCGGGCGATCTCCCGGTAATTGGCCACGCCGTAAATGCGCGCCGTGAAAATCAGGTGCTGCTCCACAGTCAAGTAATCGAACAAGCGCGGTTCATCGGAGAAAAAAGCCAGTCGGCGCTTGGCTTCAATGGTCTGGGTGGCCAGGTCCCTGCCGCAAATTCGCACTGAGCCGCGCGTGGCCGGGATGATACCCGCCAGACAGCGCAAGGTGGTTGTTTTGCCCGCGCCATTCGGCCCGACCAGCCCGATGACCTCGCCCGGCCGCACGGCAAAGGACAAATCCGTCACCGCGGGAAAATCGCTGTACAACTTGGTCAGGCCCTCGACCTCGATGAGAGCCGGGGCGGCATTTTGGGTTATGACGGGCGGCGCGGTTTCCATGCGGGGGAACATAACAGCCGGGCTGCCGAGAGAGAACACCAAACTTCGGCCCTGGTGCGGAAACATCGACAAAGCAGGGGAATTGACAGTTGATAATGGACAATTGATAATTGACAGTAGGGGACTCTTACAACCCGGCCGGAGGCCTGTTCCTCCGGGCGAAGGTAAATCGAGTTAGGGTTCGACGGAGATGGAACAACAGGACTTGACGCACCGCTCGCGGATGCTGTCTCACCCCACCGGGATGTAAAAATTCCAAGCCCTAAAATTTATGGCTGGATCCGATTTTGAGGAGGTGCAGGCGCAAGCCGGCCGCGCGGAATTTTTCCACGGCTTTCTCGTGGTCAATCACGATGGGCGGGAAGCTGTCGTAGTGGACTCCAACAATGTCGTTGCAGGCCACGAATTTTGCCGCGCGGATCGCGTCGTCCACATCCATGGTGAAATTGCCGCCGATGCATAATACGGCGAAGGTCAAGCGCACGGATTCGCCCACTAATTTCATGTCATAGGTCAGCGCGGTGTCGCCGGAATAGTAAAAGTTCCCCGCGTCGCTCTCCACGACAAACCCGCCCGGGTTGCCGCCATAGGAGCCGTCGGGCAGGCTGCTGGAATGGATGGCGTTGACGAATTTGACCCGGCCAAAATCAAATTGCCCGCCGCCGCCATGATTGATCCCATGGGTTTTTGGCGCGCCTTGCTTGCCCAACCATTGAGCAACCTCGTACGGCGCAATGACGGTCGCGCCGGTCCGTTTGGCGATGGCCGCGGCATCGGCCAAGTGGTCCCCGTGTGCGTGTGAAACGAGAATGTAGTCCGCTTTCAGGCTTTGCGGGTCAATGGCAGTGGCCAGGGGATTGCCGCTGATAAACGGGTCGAAGAGCAATGTTTTGTTCCCGATCTCCACCGCAAAACAAGCATGTCCGTAATAGGTAAAAATCATAAGCAATTTTCCTTCCCGGCCTAATTTGGCAAAGAAATCCAAATATTCAAGTCCGGGGGAACGGATCTCAAGCGCGTGCTTTGGCCAGCGCCGCGCTGAGCCGTTTGATTAGAGGTTTGACGGTCTTGCGGCTGAAATCGAACCGGCAGCCAGCGGCTTGAAATAATTCGGGCAAGGGACGCGAACCACCGAGGGAGAGCGCGCGGCGGTATTTCTTGAGGGCTTGAGTTTTGTTCTTTTTTGAATTGGCCCAGACTTGCAAGGCGCCGAGTTGCGCAATGCCGTATTCGACGTAGTAAAACGGGTGGAGGAATATGTGGAGCTGCCGGTGCCATAGGTTGGTCCGCGCCTTTGAGTGGCCGGTCCAGTCCACATCGCCCCCGAAGCGGTCCATTAAATCGACCCACGCTTTTTGCCGCGCGGCCCGGCTGTGGCCCGGATGACTGTAGATCCAATGTTGAAAGGCATCGACGGTCGCAATCCAGGGAAAAATTTCCACGATGCCGGCCAGATGATCGCGCCGCGCCCTCCGCGCATCGCCCGGCTGATAAAACTTTTCGAGAAATTCGTTGCCGAGCAGTTCCATGCTCATGGAGGCGACTTCACAAAATTCAATCGGGGCGCTGCGGTAGGCGTACAGGTCTTCGCCGCGCGCGGCCAGGGCATGAAAGGCGTGGCCGGCTTCGTGCAGGATGGTTTGGACGTCGCGCTGCATGCCAACGGCGTTCATGAAAATGAACGGCAGACGCGCCTCGGCCAGGGTCGATTGATAGCCGCCCGGGGCCTTGCCTTTGCGATTGTCCAGATCGAGCAGGCGCAAGTCGCGCATTAAAGTGAATTGCGCGGCCAATTGGGAATCGAGCCGGGCAAAGATATCGCCCGTGTTGGAAATCAGTTGGTCGATTTGCTCGAAGGGACGAAGGGGCGGACGGTTCAGCGGATCGACCGCCAGATCCCAGGGCCGCAACGCCGCCAAGCCAAGCTGCTTGCGCCGTTGCGCCTGCAATCGGCGCAGGGCCGGCACGACTTCCCCTGCCACGGCTTCATGGAATTTCCGGCAATCCTCCGGCGTATAATCAAAGCGGCCATGGGCGCGGAAGGCATACTGGAGATAATTGGGGAAACCGGCGTTGGCGGCGATTTGCTCGCGCAATTTCAGGAGCTGCTCGAAAATTGTCTCGATGGTTTCCGCCTCCCGCAATCGCCGGCTGGCCACCAACTCCCACGCCTCCGGGCGCATGGCGCGGTCCGGCTCTTCCAGGAAACGGCCCATTTGCGCCAGGGTGCGTTCCTCCCCTCGAAACGGCACGGTGAGCGAGCCAATCAATTTCTGATATTGCTGCGAAAGGCGCGCTTCCTCGGTTTCCAGCGGGACATTTTCAGGCCGAAACAACTCGACGTGCAGTTGCGTGGCGCGGTCAAATACAAAATAGCGCTTTTTGGGCAGCCGGGCGCGCATAGGATGCGCCAGGAAAATTTGAGCCAGTTTGAATTGGCGCGGTTTGAGTTGCGGTTCGATTTTCTCAACAAAATGCAGGTAGGCCGCTTCGGCGCCGGCGTTTTCCGTATGACACGTCATGGCAATGTAGCGCCGGGAAGATTCCTCATCCAGGGCGGCGGCGAGTTCGCTGCCATCGAGCAGCCAGCGCTCGAACGCGGCGCGCGTTCGACACCGCGGAGCGGCGGCTTCGAGCTTGTCGAAGAGCGGCGCGATCCGGCTCCAGTCCCCCAAATCGATTTTTCCCGGCACGAAGCGGCGCGGGCGAAAGACGGGCAATTTGGCAAATGGCAACAAATTCATGCCGGCAATATGCGTTCAGCGCCGGTTTTTTGCGATGAGCGATTTGAGCGTGGCCGGGCGAAGATCGGACCAAAGCTTACCAAACGCGGAGGATTCTCCATGGTCGCGGGAAGGCTTGGCCCAGGCCGGCGATCAGAAAAATCACACTGGCCGCCAGCCAGGGAAGCAGGTTTGGGTCAAGGCCACCCAGGCTTTGGGCCTTGAAATGGGAGGTGATCTGCGGCGTGAAGCGCCACAGGAACCAGACTGCCAGGGCGGCCAAGCCGGGCCAAGTCAGATGGTGCAGCAGGTTGTGCAACGCGAACGCGTTCCGCCTGATTCGCGCCATGTCCTCTTCGTACTCGGCTTGCAGCCGGCGCTGGCGCTCGGCCCGCTGCGGCTCGGACGGCATGGCGGGCATGGCTGGGATCCGCTGCCGAAGCCGCTGATCGAAGCTGACCGACAAAGCCGGCGCTTTGACACAGGCCGTGAGCGCCGCGTCGAGTTGTTGGAGTTGCCGGGCGAAACTCCGGCACTGGGCACAACCGGCAAGGTGGATTTCCACCTCCCGCCTTTGAGCGGGAGGCAACTGGTTTTCCTGGTAATCCAGGATTTTGCTTTCAATTTCCAGGCATGACATAGGTCACCATAAAAGAATTCCGGGCAAAATGGTCAGGCGGATTTCGCCCTGGGTTTGCTCTCGAGGGGATTGCATCGGCTGAAAGAGTTCGCGCCCTGCGGGAATTGATTCGCAACAGTTCTTTTTTTGCGCGGAAGAGGAGTGTTTTGAGCGTGCCAATCGGAATGCCAAGCATTTGAGCCGCCTCCTCGTAGGATTTCTGTTCCAGATAGAATAGTGTGATCGCCTGCCGGTAATTGGCGGGAAGTTCGGCGAGGAGTGTTTCCACGTCCGTCACAGATCCAGGTTCGGGGTCGTTGGATTGAAGGGCCGGAATCCGGCCGGAGGCGGCCTCGACGTCAGGTTCTTGCAAGGAAACGGTGGGGTGTCTGTCACGTCGTTTGAGCTCGGTGAGGCAGGTGTTGCGCGTGATGGCATAAATCCAGGTGGAGAGCGAGCTGCCGCCATGGAAGGTCGGAAGCGCTTTCCAGATTTTCAAGAAAGCATCCTGAGCGGCATCTTCGGCATAAGTTTCGTTATGCAGGATGCTGAACGCGAGGCGGAACACCCTGCCTTTGAAGCTCTCAAGCAATGGCTCAAAAGCCTCGGTGTATCGCCGGGCTTCGAGCAGTGGCAGAATGTCTTTTTCTTCCATCGGTCAGTGTGTTGCTCCGGCAAAGCCAGCCGTCGGGCCTTGGGCGCATTATTTATACTAAGCGCAGGGTCGTCAGGTTTCAAAAATATAAGCGGGACCGGGAAAGCAGAAGATTATTTGAAACAATTGGCAGGCGGGCGAAGTCTGGACGAAGGAACAACGCCGTTTGTTAACAAGACAATGGCATCGCAAACACAACAACGAAGCAAGCAAAACAAACATTTATGAAAATTGATATCGTAAGGCTGATGATCCCCCTCGCCGCCATCGTCCTGAGCCTCGGAACCGGGATGCTCAAACTCTATTTGGATTATCAGAAGCGCAGGCAAATGTTCTCGCTCTACCACCAGCAACGGATGGCAGCCATCGAGAAGGGGATTGAGTTGCCGCCTTTGCCGAATGACTTCTTCCGGGAGGACGGTTGGTCGTCACGGCGCTCGTCGCACGGGACTCTATTGGCGGGACTGATTCTGCTGTTTCTGGGCCTGACCCTGTACCTTGCGCTGCATTTCACTGTTTTGCCGGCGAACACTGGCGGAATGGATGTGGGGCTGTTCGCCCTGATTCCAAGCGGCATTGGCGCGGCTTGCCTGGTTTACTACTTCGCCGTGGGCCGGAAGCTGGCCGAAGCCGTGGAAGCGGAACGAAAGGCCAGGCTGGCGGAAGCAGTCCGCGTCAAGAATTCGCCGGCGTAAGCGCGAGGGCCTTCGCCAATACTAAAACCCGATCGCCCTGCGCCGAGTGCGGCGCAGGGCGAATCATTTTGCAGAATCGGCAGCCCAAGCTCGTCGTTGTCCGCTCCGCCGTTTCCCCCCAACCCTCCGAAACTTGCGCATTACAAAAATGGGGGAAAATTTTAGTTGTCAAAAACGGGCGAAAGGCATTTTTTACAAGAAGCCCGCTTTGGAACAAAGTTGGGTTGTTGTGCATCACACAACGTGGACTGTGTAACTGGGCAATAATCGTATATGACAAGGCTGGTGAATCTGGGTTTGTTTTTGGGGTGCGCACTGGCGGTGGCGCATTATTATGGATCGGCAAGTTTGGCGCAAATGGCGGCGGGAGTGGCTGTCGCCCTGGGCCTGATGCGCATGTTGAGCGGCAAACGAACCTATTGAGAGGCGTGAACGAACGGCGTGCGCCAGGGCTTCTGTCACACAATCGTCACACAATTTCCATTCTTTTGTCATCTGGATGGTGTAGGTTTTGCACCGGTCAGTCCGGTCAGCAGAAGGGGGTGCGCCTTGCCGCCCGATTCAGTTGAAGCGGCTGGGACACAATTGTATGCCAAAATATTTTGACGAGGAAGTGGGCAGCCTCAAGGAAAAGCTGCTCTACATGGGCAGTTACGCCGAAAGCGCGGTCAGCCAGGCCGTGCAGGCGGTCACCGAGCGCGACGACAAGCTGGCCCTGCTCGTCCAGGCCAACGACGACATCATGGATCAGTACGAGGTCGAGATCGACGAACTGGCCATTCAATTGTTGTCCAAGGCGCCGCCGGCCCAGGATGTGCGGCTCATCACGGTGGCGATGAAAATCTCGCAGAACCTGGAACGCATCGGCGACGAAGCCACCACCATTTCCCGGCGGGCGGTGGAATTGAACCAGGACGCCCGGCTGAAGGCGCATCTGGATATTCCGCGCATGGTGACGATCGCGCTGGGCATGCTCAAGGAGTCGCTTGATTCCTTCGTCAATGAGCAGCCGGACAAAGCCCGGGCCATCATCCCGCAGGACAAGGAGGTGGACGCGATCAACCGCCAGTTTTACCGGGAACTCTCCAGTCATATGTTGGAGGATCCCGGCGCCATTTCCCGATGCCTGAATTTGATGACGGTTTCCAAAAGCCTGGAGCGCGTGGCCGATCACGCCACCAACATCGCGCAGGAAGTGGTCTATTTGTGCGAGGCGCGCGACATCCGGCATGAGGCGCACAAGGCATGAACCTGTTTCTTTTACGGCACGCCAAAGCTTGCGCGCGCGGCCCCAAGTGGCAGCCCGACGACACCCGGCCCCTGACGCGCGACGGCGAGAAGAAGATGTTCAACGTGGCGCGCGGCATCCAATCGCTGGACGTTTCCATTGATCTGATCGTGACCAGCCCCTATCTGAGGGCTTTCCGCACCGCGGAAATTCTGGGGGAAGTGTTCGAGTCGAAGAAATTGTTCGAGACCCGGAACCTGATTGCCGAGGCGGAGCCAAAGGAGGTGATCGACGAGATCAATGAGAATTTCTCCGAGCTGGCGGACATCGTGCTGGTAGGGCACGAGCCTTTTATGACCCGTTTGATTTCGGTATTGCTGTCGGGCAGGGAGGACTTGTCCATCGAGCTGCGCAAGGGGGGCTTTTGCAAGTTGTCCGTCAAGAAGCTCTCCTTTGGCCGCTGCGCCTGCCTGGAGTGGCTCATGACGCCACGGCAACTGGCGCGTCTGGCTCGGGGAAAACATTAGTCAGGAGTGTTTCAACACGACATTGGCCACGACGTCACCCACGTTCCGGCACCGGTCCATGACTTTCTCCAGCAGCTCATACAAGTCTTTGACAATGATGATCGTCTGCGGCGGATGCGGGCTGTTGTAAAGATCGGCCAGCAGCTTCAGCATCAGCTTGTCGGCCTCGCCTTCCGTCGCCTGAAGGCTGTCGTTGAACGTTTTGATCTGCGTGAAATGGGATTTTTCCAGCGCCTGAATCATGCCGACCACCGTGTCGGTGATCTGTTCGGCCAGGGCGAGTTGCGCGGAGAAATCAAACGCGGTCAATTGGGCGGAGTATGCGGTGTAACGTTCGGCGAATTTCTCCACCGTTTTGGGAATCTTGTAGAGAGCCTTGGAAATGGCCTCGACGTCTTCCCGGTCCATGGAGGTGATGGAAGCCCGCGCCAGCAGTTCCGCAATGCGGGTGGTGAGGACTTTGTCCTGGCGGCGCGCGGCGGCGAAGGCCTCCAGGCGCTGCGCAACCTCGCGGCTTTGCATGACCTCCCTGAGGGCGCGGACGCTGTCACGGCCGGCCTGGGCGCTTAGTTCGAGCAACTCAAGAAACGTGTCGTCCTTGGCAAACAATTTTTGGATCGAAAACATGTTATTGGGCCTTCGTCACACTGGCGCCGCCTTCATCGTCCCGCCGGGCCTCAAGCCCCCGGAGAGTGAAATGAAAAGTGGCGCCTTTGTCCAGTTCGGCTTCGGCCCGGATTTCCCCGCCGTGAAGCCGGACAATGCGCTGGACGGTGTGCAGGCCGATGCCGCTGCCTTCAAATTCTTCCGCCCGATGCAGCCGCTGAAAAACGCGGAACAGCTTGTCCACGCATTTCATATCGAATCCCACGCCGTTGTCGCGGATGAAGATCGCCACCCCCTCGTCCCCCGGTTCCGTGCCAATCTCGATGACGGCATGGTCGCGTGGACGGGTGAATTTGACGGCGTTGGAAAGCAAGTTGGCGAACAGCTGTTTGATCAAACCAGGATCGACCGTGGCGGAGGGCAATGCCGCAATGCGCCATTCAATGTCGCGATTTGCCAGCTCCAGTTTCAACTCGGCCAGGACTTCCTCCACGATCGTGTGGAGCTGGACCATCGCGGGTTTGGGTTGGGCGCGACCGACGCGTGAAAGTTTCAACAAGTCATCCACCAGCCGGCCCATGTCCTGCACCCCCACGCGGATGCGGCTGAGATACTGACGGAAAGCGGCCGGATCCTTTTCCTCCTCCAAGATTTGGGCATAAGCATCGATGTGCCGGATGGGTGCGCGCAAATCGTGCGAGACTGAATAAGTGAAAGCCTCCAATTCCAGGTTGGCGGCGGCCAGCTCGGCGGTGCGGCTGGCGACGCGATCCTCGAGCGCGACGTTCAAAATGCACACTTTTTCTGCCACCGTCTCCGCGGTTTGCAAGGCGCGGCGCAGTTGTTCCTCGCCTTTGCGCAACGATCCATCCTGCGTCTGAATCCGGGCCAGCATCTGGTTGAAGGCATCGGTCAGAAGACCCAGCTCGTCGCTGCCATGTTTTTTGGCCCGCACCGAATAGTCGCGGTTGACGGCCACGGCCCTGGCCGTGTCGGCCAGTTCGAGAATTGGCCCGGAAATGCGCCGTTGCAACACGGCGGAGATGACTCGCCCGACGGCAAGGGAGCCAATCAACACCAGGCCCAGAATCCCGGCGTCCCACCGCGCTTGGCGATAGGCGTCGCTGAGATCCCATTTTAGATAAAGGGACCCGACAATCCGGTTATCCTGGCGGACGGGCGTGAAAATATTCACCGCGCCATTCTCGATCCGATATTCATTGGTCAGAGGCGTGGCCGGAAAGGAGCGGGGGTCGGCGGATTCCGGATAGCGCGCCAGCAATTTGTCGAGCCGGCCATAGAAGGCAGCGAGCAAAATGGAAGGTTCGCTGTTGAGTTTGGAGAGGATTTTCCGGCAATCGGCCTCATTTTCGTAATCGACCGCGCCGCTGCCCTCGGCGGCGGTGATGCGCGCGATGGTGCCGGAATACCCGGCCAGGGTCCGGTGAAAGGCACTTACCTCGTGGACAATGAACACGGCGGCGGTCAGGCACAAAACCACCGTGCTGGTCAGCATGATGGCCACCGTCAGCTTTTCCCGGATTGGAGCATCTCTGAGATTCATCAATATGGGATGGTGTATCTGACAGCAATCAAAGGGCAATGGCTTGAACGGGGCAAATAAAAAAATGTTCCAAAATGGTGCGATTAAATCGGATTAAGCGCGAGCAAGTGCGATTAAGCGCGATTTTTTCACCCATTTTTTGCATGTCCTGCATCGCCTTTGCCGGCTGCGACGGGTTCTTGGACCGTTGTGCCTGGAGGTCCACTTTCGTCCACTTGACGAGGCCTCCGTCCCATTCGCCGTCCAGCAATCGTTGGTTCAATTCGTCGCGGATTTCGCGCGGCAGCCGGGCGGTTTTACCACGGCGGCTGCCGTGCCCGGGGCGCGGACATTTTTTCTTCCTCATTCTCGGCATGGCATTCATGGGAATTTCATTAAGAGAATACTACAGTTAAAATATTGTTCAGTCAATGCATTTTTTAAGAATCTCTCAGGAAACTGTGATTTTTGCAGGCAATTGTTTGCAACCCATTGTGCAGTAATTGGTTAAGTGTGATGGCGGAAGCCTTGCCGTCGAATCATTATTTCTTACTTGCGAGCGCCAGAAAAATGATTCACGCTAATAATATCATGCAGTGGGTAAGGCGATTCTCATGCGCTTTGGTGCTGTGGCTTTTTGCCTCGGCGGCGTCCGTTTTCGCGGATGGGATGGTTGTTCCACAAGTTTATTCTGAGAAGGTTGAGATCCCGGACCAACAGGCATTGATTTGCCATGCCGGCGGAGTGGAACGGCTGGTCATTGAAACTTCATTTCAGGGCAATGGAACGAATTTCGCCTGGGTGGTGCCGCTGCCATCAGCGCCCGAAATCAAGCCGGTTTCCGAAGGTTTTTTCGATGGTTTGAACACTGTGTTTAGGCCCAAACTGATTCATCCAGTGCATCCCTATTTCCTTTGGATTTTGTTCGTTGTGGGTGTGGCGTTTCTCGGATGGCGCTCGTGTAAAGATGAAAGCAGGGTGGTGAAAGATTTGCCATTGTGCCTGTTGTTAAGCGTGGGGACAGGGGTTATAACCAGCAGCATTTTTCTAGCAGTGCTTGCCTTTTTGCTGGCGGTTTGCAGCCGGTTGTTCGCCCGCACCCCGGCAGTTTTTGCGATGTTGACCCTGGTGTCAATCGTGTTCGGCGCCATCCTCACGTTTCCTCCGGGAACAATAATGCGGCTTTTGATTCAAAAAGGTTTGATCCAAACATTGGGTGAAAGTTCCACAGGGTCCGAGGTCCAAGCTGATGATGGAGTGAGGGTCGTCTCGGTCCAGCGCGCCGGCGTATTTGTCGCCACAACCATCCAGGGCACAAATCCCCGCGGCGTGATCGAGTGGCTGGAGAAGAACGGCTACAACCCCGCCAAGAATGCCGAGGAGGCAATTCGAGACTATGTCAGCCGCGGCTGGGTGTTTGTCGCCAGCAAGGTGCAGCGTGAGCCAGGCGGATCCGGCCACACAGCCATTCATCCACTGGCCTTCACCTTCCAATCCAAATCACCGGTTTATCCGACGCGTTTGACAGCGATAGACAACGGCCCTTGCCGCATGGATTTGTACGTGTTCGGCAGTCGGCGGGCCACCGCCCGTCATTTTGACGCGGCGCGATGCGACCGGGTGGCCATAAACTGGCAGCCGAAGGAAAAGCATTTGGGAACATGGCTGCGCGTCACAGACCCGGAGGTTTTGGATTTGATCGGCCCTTCGACCGTCGGCACGAAGTTATCGGGCACGCTGACTCCACAGCAGATGGATACAGATGCAAAAATCAAATGGGCAACATTTTTTCGAACCCAACGGGCCTATGTTTACAGCGAAGCTGCAGCGGTGATGATTGCCCTTAACGTGGCACTGCCACTCGGAGTTCTGGGATGGCTGGCACTGGGGGCGAGTCGAGGTGGCTGGAGAGTAGATGAAGGGCAAATTCGGCGCTGGCGCTGGAGGCTGATAGGGGCAGCGATCGGAATTGGCTTTGCGATATTCTTTCTGCTGCCGACGGTGGAGATAATCGCGGTTCCGGGCGCATACGGGGACTAGAAAAATGCCAAAACGGGATTGACGGGTGGTGTTGTTGGGGTGGACAAATGATGGCGATTGGGCATTATACGCGCGTCCCCCCGAGCGGCGAGTCGGATGAGCCGAAAACAGGGAAGGAACCTTGGGAGAAATTGCAACGATGTCTTCTAAACATGAAAGAGTGGACCTCATGAGGAATCCGGAATGTCATTTTTCTGGGACTCTTTCACTTTCATAGCATGCAAAAGCTAACTAATATTCTCTTCACATTAACTTTTACGGTTGGTTGCTTCGGACTTTGGTTGACGCTTGTTTTGTTCCAGAGCATTTATCCGCTTTCCTTGAGATATAAGTTCACGGCTTTCACTCAATTTGCTTTAACAAACAAGTGGCTATTCTGAATACTTCATACAGCATCGGCGAGTTCTCGCAGGTGACGGGGTTGTCTGTGAAGACGTTGCGGTTTTATCACGAGAAGGGGATTCTCGTCCCGAGTTCGGTGGATGAGACGACGGGGTATCGCCACTATGAATCCGGCAAAGTCGAGAAGGCGCGCGTCATCATGCGGCTGCGCGCCATGGAGTTTTCCATCGAGGACATCGCCACTGTGCTGGACGAATGCACCGACGAGGCGGACATCCTCAATCACCTGGAACGGCGGAAAAATGCCCTCCAGCAACGCATCCAGGAGGACCGCGACATCGTACGGTCGCTCAACGAAATCATCGCGACTGAACAGGCGGCGAAACAACTTTTGGAACTTGGCAACCTTGCGGTCGAGGAAAAGACCGTTGCGCCGATGTTGATCGCGGGCATCCGCATGAAAGGAAAATACAGCGAATGCAGCATGGGCTTTTCCAGGCTGGGCAAGGCCGTTGGCCGTTACACCTGCGGCAAGGCGCTCTGCCTTTATTACGACGGCGAATATCGCGATGGCGACGCAGAATTCGAGGCGTGCCTGCCCATTCGCAAGGAGGTTGCGGCGGATGGCATTTCGATCCGCACGCTGCCAGGCGGGCGGTGTTTGGCTCTCATGCACCGCGGGGCTTACGATCAATTGGGGCGCAGCTATGCGATGATTCTCAAACAGGCCGATGAGCGGAAAGTGAAAATCACCCTCCCGACGCGCGAGGTTTATTTCAAGGGGCCGGGCATTATCTTCAAAGGCAATCCGAAAAATTATCTGACCGAAATCCAACTGCCCTTTGGCGGTTGAAAAGACTGTGAGAACTCCGATGAAAAAGAACCAGCGCAAGACAACCTGGCAGGAGAAACTGGCGGACGACAAGGGCTTTCCCAAGGTCCGCAAAATTGATTCGAGCAAAAGCAAACGTTGGGGGCACGGGCACGTTTGTCATTCCCGCACCCAGGGAGGTGAATGAACTCATGCGCCAGGTGCCGAAAGGCAAACTCACGACCATTGCGTGTCCCATCACGACGGGGATTTTCGCGTGGATTTCCGCCCACGCCGCCGCCGAGGCCGCGGCGGAAGGCAAAAGGGACACGGCTCCCTATTGGCGCACGCTCAAATCGAAGGGGGAGTTGAATCCGAAGTATCCTGGCGGCATTGCCGGACTGAGGCGCAAGTTGTTAAGGGAGGGACATCGGGTGATTCAGAAAAGGAAACGATTTTTTGTGGAGGAATTTGAGAAACGGCTGTGCCAGCCATTTTGAACTTGAGATTTCAGATTCAACTGGTCTTTGGACAACCCAAAGTGCAGGACAGGGATGCACGTTGGGTTCTCAGGCCGAATCATCTCAATGGCTGGCATTGGTGTTTTGCCCATTCTGAATGATCACAGTAGAACTCGATGCCGGGAAATTTGAATTGGTGGCGTTCGTCGCAGTCGCGCCAACCTCAAGGCGAAGGGAGCCGCTCAGTTGCGGAGGGTTATTGGTCTGCACGGCTGCCAGGGCCTTTAAGGCGGCGGCCTGTTTGTCAAAGATCTGATCGGCGGCGTTTGTGCTCGCGTTTGTGGAAGATGCGTTCGGCAGGGTCATGTCGAAATAGACGGCATTGGACAGCGTGGCTGCTTTGCACCCTGAAGATACGATGAGGTCCGCAGCATGGTCTTTGTCGGGATACGGAAGCGTCGCAGTGGTTTTACCCCCTCCAGAGGCAATCGATGCATTTGCGCCGGCACCATCCAAACCGGGGAAGTCGAATGTGACAACGGAATCACTGATAACTTGAACGTTGGAGGCCGCCAATCCCCCTAGAATCACATTCTTGATCTTGTCACTGTGGCCCGGGGGATCAAAATGGCTTCCGGTGAGGGTAAATGTCGTGGTATGATTTATAAATCCGTGCTTGGGCGTGACCGCCATGTCCGCCGGGGGAGGGCGGTTCTCGCAATTAATGGGAGCCGGCTCCTTGATGAGGATCGCTTTGGAAACAAGGAAGGAGCCACGATCGTTCTCAAAGACCAAATCATTGGTGGCGACCATCGGGGGACTCGTCTTGTCCAGCGTCACATCAACCGCGTTGTCCCGTGCAGATTCCACATGCAACGTCGTTCCTCCCAATCTGGCATTTGGGTTGTTTTTCCTGGTGCCAAGATTTTGACCGGACAAGGTTATAATTCCAGTGAAGTCCCTGGGAATATTGGTTGGCGTCACTGCATTGATCACGGGCAATCCCCTGTCAACGGCAATCGCATTTGCGACGACCGTGGCTCCAAGATCGTTTTCGACCACGAGGTCATTGGTCCCTGGCGGCAGAAGATGGTCTGGCGCATTTAGTTCCGCTTCCAGTTTGTTCCGGCCAGATTCCACCGACAATCGAACGCCGCCTATTCGGACTCTGATCTTTGCCTTATCCCCCACCCCAAGATGGCGGCCGGAAACGACGAGGGTTCCCGGGAAATCCACCGGCAAATTGGTCGGACTGATTGTATTTACGACGGGCAAAACGTTCGTTACAACGATCGCCTGAGGCAGGACAGACGCGCCGCGGCGGCTCCTGAACGCGAGATCGTTTGTGCCTGCTTTAACCAGTTTGTGCAGAGGAAGAGCGGCTTTCAGCGAATTCTCATTAACGGAGACTGTATTAAGTTGAACTCCTCCGAGTGTCACCGTGCTTTCGTTCGTGTCATGCCCGAGGTTTTGCCCGGAGACAGTCAGAACAACCTCACCATCATCAAAATCCGACGAGATGTTGGTTGGGCTGACTTGTGCAAGAGTCGGGGACAAGGAGGTCACAATAACAGCCTGGGGAAGAATGCACGCCCCGCCCTCGTTCCTAAATTCAAGATCGGCAGGACCCGGTGGGATGCCCGTCCAGTCATCCACGCCCACTTCCACCGTGTCTCCTGTTGCTGAATTGACGTTCAGGCGGATTCCGCCCAGTTTGACCTCGATGTTGCTTTTGTCGTGGCCAAGATAGTCGCCATAAAGCACAAGTTTCCTTTGGGAGTAAGTTGTGAGGCTGGTTGGGCTGACCGATTCAATTACTGGCGTAAGCACGGGCAAGCGCAGAATTGTGGACCGGCCAATGGCAATGTTCTTTAGAGCGGACTCCCGTCTTCGGAGTTCGTCGAATGAGACCAGGAGGGTGTAATTATTAGGCTCCTCCGGCTTATAGAGATCGTAGAACTGAAGCAGTTGGGAATCCACATTGTCAATTCGAGCCGCAATATCCAAACCTTTGCTCGGGCGCTCGCGCCTGTCCAAAATGCGGTTGTGAACAATGCCAGAGTAAACGTTCGCCCAGATGCTGCGGGTGTCGCGCGGGATCCAGCGTGTTTCAATGTCGAAGGACAATTCCGGCCAGAGTTCCAAGTCTTTCTTGTCACACTCGATAAGAATCATGACGGGGATGCTGGTGGGTAGAAGCAACTGTCCGCCCGCTGGCTCCTTCGCGGTCGGGTCTGTCATCGCGACGGCCTCCGGATCAAATCGGTAAGTCAGCATATCGGCCTCAACACCGGGAATGACGGTTGGAAAGGCCGTTCGCGTGGACAAATCCTTCTGCGTTTGTTTTACGAAGTTTATCAGGACATTCGCATCCACCGTGTAGCCGGCCTGCACGTAGGTCGCCGCCAGATTCAGCAATAAATTCAACTGATTGCGATAGCTGCTTTGCATGTCAAAGACTTGGGATTCAGTGAAGGGAAAGGCCGCCACCAGGGCTAGGCTGGAGGCCGTGCCCGCCCGGCGCAGCGCATTCGCCCGCCGGCTGTTGGCGTAAACGCGTGCGTAATCCTCGTTGGATTCCGCGGAGTTTGTCGAGCCTTTGCCGTCAGCAGACCCAGTGCCGCTTTTGGTCGATAAGTCATTGGTCAGCGTCTGCAGCGAAGCATTGTGTTGAACCATGGCATCGAACCTTTTAAAAAGTTCCTTTCCAAGTCCCGTATAGACGAGATGTGAGCTCACTTCGCAGACATAATCCTTCTTCGTCCGCCATCCTGGCATAACGGAAATCTGGCCAATGGCAAAGTAAACCTGCTTGTTATGCGGGAGATCAACGGGGTGGCTCATATAATTGAGGACCCGTTCGGTTTCCTTCGCCGTGGCGGCGTTTTGGAGGATAAGGGCGGGACTAAGCTGGTTGCCTGACATTTGCTGGGCCAATTGTCCCAAGGGGCTGAAGCCGTTGGTGATAACGCCCTGGAACGCGGAGTTTGTCGGTAAAGCCGGCACAGCCGGCAGAGTATTGGTCGGACCTGTCGGCGGGTTCGTAGGGGCGATTGTGTTTGTCGGCAGAGCCAGTTGATTTGTCGGCAACCCATTGCTGGAATTGGTAATCTGCCTCAGCTGAGCTTGCAATTGGGCAATCTGGATTTGTTGTATCAAGGCATTGAGCTGGGCCTGATAAGCTGCATTTGTCTGTTGAGAAGCGCTCAAAGCCTGGGGAGGTCCCGCCACGTTTAGTCCGGGAACGGAATTTGCAGCCGCAGCCTGGAGTTGCGCTGTAGTCGCCGTTTGGGAGAGAAACGCCGCCTGACCCTGAACGTTGGTGAGCATCCACGCCACGTAGTTGGACATGGGCAGATTATAACCCAGGTCAAAAAAATCCGAGCGATCTGGAACCAACACAAACCCGGATATGGAAGCGTGGCCCCATTCAAGCAAATCGCTCTCGATTTTGTCCAGTTCCCGGCCGGCCTCTTTGCGCAATTGTTTCGTGTCTTGCAAACCCTTCTGAACGATTTGCCACTGATGTGCCTCATTCGTAGTAGCATTGGCAGTGTTATTGGCCGAAGCTGAAGTGGTATTGACTAAAATTGATTCCGCCTCAAGCCCCGCTTCAACAAAGAAGAAGGATAGCGCCAAGACGCCGAGCAAGGGACGAATCTGTTTATGCATAATTCGCAGCCTATTATTGATTGAACGAACCGATTTGGGCAACACGACCTGTTCCCTAAGGAACGATTGGGAAACTGATGTATTTATCTGCCAATGTCAACTCATAAATATTCGTTTCGCCATTATTCCGGCGACTTGACAGGGTCCACTTTCGTAAGTGTTTGACTGACAATGGGGTCAATTTTAAGTGTCAAGCAGGTCTGGTTTGGGGAGTCCTGGTATTTCACCGTTTGCTCCGTTTTTTAATTGGAACCTGGCATGGCCCGGCCTCCTCGAACTAAGGCAGGGTGGGGGGGCCGGGTTTTTGGAGGGATTTTCCAGGGGCAGGTCAATTCCAGCGTAATAATTTCCTTTGGCATTCGCGTTTTTGAAGGCATCCTCGAATTATGGGACAACGCCGTGAAGCTCGCGAACGCGCCGTGCAGTTTTTATTTCAGCACGATCTGAATCCCCCGGAGAATCTGGAGGAGGCGTTGAGTCATTTTTGGCTTACGCAGCAGGCCACGGCCATCGCCGGGGAGAAAGGCGGAGCCAATTGGGGCCAGGAAGTCGAGCTGCCCCCGCCCACCTCGCAGGAAGTGGCGACCCGGATCTTCGCCGACAAGCTGATCCGCGGCGTGCTGGAGCATCGGCCCGAGCTGGATGCCCGGATCACGCACCACGCGGAGAATTGGGACCTGCATCGCATGGCCGTGGTGGACCGGAACATTTTACGGTTGGCCATTTACGAAATGCTGCATCGGGACGATATTCCACCGGTGGTCAGCATCAACGAAGCGGTCGATATCGCCAAAAAATTCTCCACACAGGACAGCGGTAAATTTGTCAATGGCATCCTGGACAAGATCAAGGGCGAACTGGTGCGCTCCGCCAGAATTGGGAGACAATGAATACTCCTGTCGCAGCCGGGAAAGCCCAGAGCGATGCCGGGTCCTCCATTCCGGACGCTTTCTTTGCCGATCTGCATCTGCACTCGCTTTTTTCCGACGGCACCTTCACGCCGGAGGAGCTGGCCGGGCGGGGCCGCGAGGCTGGATTGGGCGTCATGTCGTTGACCGACCACGACACGGTGGAAGGGTGCGCGCGCATGGCGCAAGCCTGCCAGGCGCTGGGAATCGAGTTTGTGGTTGGGGCCGAGTTGACCGCCGAATTCCAGGACAAGGAGGTGCATTTGCTCGGCTATTTTTTCGACCCGCACAACGCGCCATTGCTGGCCGAGATCGAAAAATTTCAAGCGGTGCGCAAGAACCGAATTTATGAAATGGTTGCGCGTCTCAACAAGGCCGATATTCCCCTGCGCGCGGAGACGGTTTTTGAGTTGGCGAACTGCCGGTCGCCGGGCCGCCCGCATGTGGCGCGCGCCCTGGTGCAGGAGGGTCTTTGCGCCAGCATGGACGAGGCCTTTGAACGGTTTCTGAAGAAAGGCCGCTGCGCCTGGGTGCCCAAATGCAAAATCTCCGCCCTGGCCGCCATTGCCTTGGTTCATCAAGCCGGGGGACTGGCCGTGATGGCCCATCCGGGGTTGAATCATTGCGATGAGATTATTCCCGTGCTGGCCGGGCAGGGCGTGGACGGGATCGAATGTTTTCATACGAAACATACCGTGAAGATGTCGAACAATTATTTGAAAATGGCGGCCCGGCTCAATCTGCTGGTCACCGGCGGCTCTGATTGCCACGGGCACAGCAAGGGCAAACCGGTCATTGGCGGGGTGAAATTGCCCGGCATTTACTGGCAGAAACTCAAGGCCGCGCATCAGGCCCGGGCAGGCCGTGGAGACGCCTCTTTGGGAGCGGCGAAGTAACGCATGGGTCTGTTCCAGAAATTCCGCGAAGGCCTGCACAAAACTCAAGCCAAGCTGGCCCATGAGATCAAGCGCATCATCACGGCGTCGCCCAGGCTGACGGCGCACACGCTGGAGGAGTTGGAAGCCAGTTTGATTGCCGCCGACCTTGGCCCGGCCACGACCGCCCAGATTCTCGCCGCTGTCAAAAAGAATTATGAAACACAGGGGCGGGCCGGGTTGGACGTTTTTGCCATCGCCCGCGCGGAAGTGGAAAAGAATCTCGGCGCGGCGCAGGCTGAACTGAAGAAGGAGCCGGAGGGATTGAGCGTTGTTTTGCTGGTGGGCGTCAACGGCACGGGCAAGACGACCACGGCGGCCAAGCTGGCGCATTTGGCGCAGGGCAGGGGACAGGCCGCCATGCTGGCCGCTTGCGACACCTTCCGCGCCGCCGCGGTGGAGCAACTCAAGCTTTGGGGCGAGCGCTTGAAAATTCCCGTGATCTGCGGGGCGCAGGGGGCCGACCCCGCCGCCGTGGCGCACGACGCCGTTGCCGCGGCCCTGGCGCGGCGGGCGGATTACCTGTTCATCGATACCGCGGGCCGCCTGCACACCAAACACAACCTGATGCAGGAATTGCAGAAGGTGCATCGCATCCTGCACAAGCAATTGCCGGGCGCGCCGCACGAGACTTTGCTCGTGCTGGACGCCAGCACTGGAATGAACGCGCTGACCCAGGCGCGCGAATTCAACAAAGCGGTCCCAATCTCCGGCCTGGTCATCACCAAACTCGACGGCACCAGCAAAGGCGGCATGGTGGTGGCCATCCAAAAGGAATTGGGTCTGCCCGTCAAATTCATCGGCTTGGGCGAAAAGCTCGAGGATTTGCAGCCGTTCGACGCGTCGCAATTCGCCCAGGCGCTGTTCGAGGCGTCATGAGCAATCCAGACCTGCGCTTCCTCAAGCTGGCCTTGCGCCTGGCGCGGCGCGGATTTGGGCGGACCTCACCCAATCCCATGGTTGGCGCCGTTCTTGTCAAAAATAGGAAAATCATCGGGCGGGGCTGGCATCATCGCGCCGGGGAGCCTCACGCGGAAATTGAAGCCCTCCGCGCGGCGAAGGAAAGCCCGGCGGGCGCAACCCTGTATGTCACGCTGGAACCGTGTTGCACGCACGGCCGCACGCCGCCTTGCACCGCGGCGATCATCGCCGCCGGAGTGAAGCGCGTGGTGGTGGCGGCTCTGGACCCCAATCCTGCCCACTGCGGCAGGGGATTGAAGATTTTGCAGAAGGCTGGAATTTCCGCCAGCCACGGCTTGTTGCAGGAACAGGAGTCCTGCCTCAATGCGGCCTTCCGCCATTGGATTGTGCATCGCACCCCACTGGTCACCGTCAAGGCGGCCATGTCGCTGGACGGCAAGATCGCCACCCGGGCGGGGCAATCCAAATGGATCACCGGCCCGGAGGCGCGGGCTTACGGGATGACCTTGCGGGCCGGGGCGGACGCCATATTGGTTGGAGTCAATACCATTATAGCGGATGATCCGCGGCTGACCGTGCGCCTGCCCGGCTTCGAGGACAAACGACTGCGCCGGATTGTGCTGGATCCGACGGGGCGGATTCCCTTGCGGTCAAAAGTGGCAGCCGACAAACTGGCCGCCTGGACGACGGTGGTGGTGACGAAGGCGGCCCCGGCCCGGCGCTTGAACGCGTTGCGGCGGCGGGTCCGGGTGCTCCAGGCGCCGGTGCGGGGCGGCGGCATCGATTTGCGGTGGCTGCTGCGTAAACTGGGCCGGGATGAAGTCACCAGCCTTTTGGTCGAAGGCGGCGGGGAAACTAATGCGCCGTTTTTGTTGCAGGGTCGGGCCCACCGCGCGGCCTTTTTTTACGCGCCGATGGTCCTGGGCGGACGCGCCGCCCCAAAAGCCGTGGCCGGCGAGGGCCTGGGCGATTTGACGGATCGAATTGAGTTGCACGATGTCCGATGGCGCAGGCTCGGGGTGGATTTGCTCTTGACAGCGCGGGCCGTGCGGGCAGCATGAGCGCGGCATTGAATTATGTTTACCGGAATTGTCGAGGAAAAGGGGCGGATCGAAGCCATTGAGCCAAAGCCGGCTGCGATTGAGCTGGTCGTCCGCTCGCGCCTTTGCGGGCCGCAATTGAAGGCAGGCGACAGCGTGGCGGTCAACGGCTGCTGTCTGACGGTGGAGAAGATCAGCGCGCGCGCCCCGGAAAAGCTGCTGCGATTCGCGCTGCTGGCCGAAAGTTGGAAGCGGACCAATTTCCAATTCGCCAAGCCAGGCTCCGGCGTCAATTTGGAACGGGCCTTGCGCGTGGGCGGCCGGTTGGGGGGCCACTTCGTCTCCGGGCACATCGATGGCTTGGGAAGAATCACGCGATGGGAAAAGGCGGGCAAGGACTATATCCTGGAAATCAGCGCGGCCCGGGAGATTATGCGGTATATCGTGTTCAAGGGATCGGTCGCGGTGGACGGCGTCAGCCTGACGGTGTCGGCGGTGCGGCGGAAAAGCTTTGAGATCTGGATCATCCCGCACACCCTCGAGGTCACGGCGTTACAGGAACGCAAAGTCGGGGACGCAGTGAACCTGGAAACGGACCTTGTCGGCAAATACATCGAACGTTTTGTTACTGAGGAGTCCCGGCTTCAGGCTTGTTCGAATGCGGCGCGACTTCAAGGACCCGCGAGGCGCTGATATAGTTTGTCCGCCCTTTAATGTCTTTGAACGTGTAGACGCCGGTGGCCTTGTCAAGTTTCGGCTTGGACACATGGGTTATCCTATTCCCGTTGACCAGCGTAACGTCATAGTTATGCATGCAACCGGTCATGAGCACCGTCCCCAGCAACAGCCACGGAATATTCTTCATTTTGACAAAATTGGTGCGCTTAGCAGGACTTGAACCTGCACGGCTTTCGCCACTACCACCTCAAAGTAGCGTGTCTGCCAATTCCACCATAAGCGCGACCCATACCGTGGGCCACTCTGCCAGAATCTTCCCCAAAGAGCAAGCCTCTGAATTTTTGAGATTTTTTTGCTTTTTCGCTTGCAGGCTGCGGCGGCGTTCGTGTAGGATCAGGGACGGATAGGGCAGAAAGGGTCGGGAGCCTTATCATTTTGGGGAGCTTCGGGAAAAATCGGAACTTCCATCAAAAACGCAAAGCTTGGGTCGGTTGATGCAGCGTCACTCATAGTCTGTTGTGACGCTTGTTAAAATGACTAGGGAAAAGAACGCTTGTGCAAAGTTTTGATGTCAAAAAGCCCTTTGGGACTTCTGTGCGAACGTGGAGAAGCCGTCTGGGGATTTCGCAAGAGGAACTGGCGGGACGGGCGGGTTTGCATCGCACCTACGTTTGCGATGTAGAACGCGGTGCGCGCAACGTGACTCTGCAGAGCATCGAAAAGCTGGCGCAGGCGCTGGAGATTTCGGTGTCGACCCTTCTGGCCTATCCCCGCGAACCGCTTGCCGAGGGAACTTATGCGGACGAGTTTGTGCCGGAGAAACTGGCCGAGATTTTATACGTGGAAGACAATGCGACGGACGTGGCGCTCGCCACGGAAGGCCTTAAGAGCATCACCAACCGCATTCACGTGGTGCGTGACGGTTTGGCGGCGCTTAATTTTCTATTTGGCCTGGGTGAGTATGCGGGCCGCAAAGGCCTCCCCTTGCCTCAACTCATCCTGCTTGATCTGGGTTTGCCGAAAGTGAACGGCCTGGAAGTTTTGCGGCGCGTCAAAGCCGACCCGCGCACATCCGGCATTCCGGTGATCGTATTGACAGCATCCGTGCGGGACGGCGACCTGCAAAGCGGCAAACGGCTTGGCGCCGCGGCCTTCCTCATCAAGCCGGTGGACTTGAAACATCTTAGCGAAGTCACCCCGCAACTGAATCTGCAATGGGCGCTTTTAAAGCGGGGCGATGCTCGCCCTGGAACCGCCCAGGCACTCAGGCCATAACAAGCCAATCCAAAGTTGCGTCCGGCCTGTGTTTGGGGAAGGATTAAGGCGATGAGCAGTGCTGCCAGTTTCACCATGCCCGATGCGCACGGCCATTTCGGCTTATACGGAGGCCGTTATGTGCCGGAGACGCTGATGTATCCCTTGCAGCAGTTGGAGGAGGAGTACTTCCGCGCCCAGCAGGATCCGGAATTCCAGAGGGAACTCACTTATTACCTTCGGCAATTTTGCGGCCGGCCGACTCCGCTGTATTTTGCGGAGCGATTGACGCGCGAATTGGGCGGCCCAAAAATTTATCTCAAACGGGAGGATCTGCTGCACACCGGCGCGCACAAAATCAACAATGCCATCGGCCAAATCCTCGTGGCCCGCCGCATGGGCAAGAAGCGGGTCATCGCGGAAACAGGCGCCGGCCAGCACGGGGTCGCCACGGCCACCGTTGCCGCCATGTTCGGACTCCAATGCGTCGTTTACATGGGGGAGGTGGATTGCGAACGGCAGGCGCTGAATGTGTATCGCATGAAGATGCTGGGGGCCGAGGTCGTGTCGGTCAGAGCCGGCCAGAAGACCTTGAAGGAAGCAGTCAACGAAGCGATGCGCGATTGGGTGAGCAACGTGGGAGACACGCATTACATCCTGGGCACCGCTTACGGGGCGCACCCGTACCCGGTGATGGTGCGAAATTTCCAACGGATCATCGGGGACGAAGCGCGCCGGCAAATATTCGAACAGGAGGAGCGGTTGCCGGATCTGCTCGTGGCCTGCGTAGGCGGGGGTTCAAACGCCATCGGACTGTTTTATCCATTTTTGGAGGACACTTCGGTCAAGATGCTGGGCATCGAGGCGGGCGGGGAGGGGATTTTCCCTGAAAAACACGCGGCGCGTTTTCAAGGCGGTTCGCTCGGCGTGTTGCAGGGAACGCGTTCCTTCATTTTGCAGGATGAGAACGGCCAGATTCAATCGACTCATAGCGTTTCCGCCGGGCTGGACTATGCGGCGGTGGGGCCGGAGCACGCTTGGTTACGCGACCAAAAGCGCGTCGAATACGGCTACGCGACCGATGTACAGGCAGTGGAAGCCTTCATCAAACTCGCGCGGTTGGAAGGGATTATTCCGGCGCTGGAATCAGCTCACGCCGTGGCCGCCGTGTTGGAGCGTTCCTCGAAGATGCCCAAGGACCACCTTGTAATCATCAATCTCTCGGGGCGGGGCGACAAGGACGTGGCCCAAGTGGCGGCGAGGATCAAATTATGACCACCTCCGCGACAACCGGCTTTAAGCCGGCTTGTTCAATCTCGCGGCGATGTAAGTCTCCAGCTTGACCGCATCGGATGCGAACGTTCTGATGCCTTCGGAGAGCTTTTCCGTGGCCATGGCGTTTTCATTGAGCATCCAGCGGAAAGCCCGTTCGTCCAGGGTCAGCTTGTCCAGATTGGAGTTCCTGCCCATGTCCACAGACAGCTTGCGTTGCACAGGATCGGTGCTGTGTTTCAATTCGCCCAAAAGCTCCGGACTGATGGTCAACAGATCGCATCCGGCCAGTTCCAGCACCTCTCCTTTGCTGCGGAAGCTGGCCCCCATGACTTCCGTCGGATGGCCGAACTTCTTGTAATACGCGTAAATATCCCTGACCGACAGGACGCCGGGGTCCTGGGCGGGGGCGTATTCCTGCCCCGTCTTTTTTTTGTACCAGTCAAGGATCCGGCCCACGAAGGGAGAAATCAATTTCGCGCCCGCATCCGCTGCCGCCACGGCCTGGGCCATTGAGAAAAGGAGTGTCATATTGCAATTAATCCCCTCCTTTTGCAGGACTTTGGCGGCCTGGATTCCCTCCCAAGAGGAGGCCAGCTTGATCAGCACGCGCTCGCGCCCAATGCCGGCCCTGGCATAACGCTCGATAAACCCGCGCGATTCGGCAACCAGCGCCTCCGCATCGAAAGAGAGTTTTGGGCTGGTTTCGGTCGAAACCCGGCCTGGAACGATTTTCAGAATCTCGATGCCAAAGGCAACGAGCAGTGCCCGATATATGTCGTCCCCGGATAGCGACGCCTTTTTGCCGTCGGCGATGACGCGCGTGACCAGCGCTTCATATTCCGGTTTTTGGGCGGCTTTCAGGATCAAGGTGGGGTTGGTGGTGGCGTCTTCGGGCGCGTATTCCTTGATGAGGGCGAAGTCGCCCGTGTCCGCGACGATGCGGGTGACTTTCCTGAGTTGCTCAAGTTGATTGAGGCTGGCGGAAGTTTTTGTGGCCGTCTGGGCTTGGGTAATAGTGCTCATAAGCAATTTCCAACGGTAAAACCTGCCCCATGCCGCGGCCTTGCGCAATGGGAAATTAAATATCGTGGCCCTGTCCGCTGAAATCGCAAAAATCATTGCAGTCATCCGGGCCTGCGCGATAATGGAAAGACTCATGTTTGCGATGAATGAATGGAATCTGCAATCCCGGGCGCACGCTTGTCAGGCCTGCCACAAGCCCTTTGCCGACAGGGAGTCGTACCACACGCTGCTGCTCGTGGAGAAGCAGGAGTACCGGCGCCTGGATATATGCCAGGGTTGTTGGGACGCCCAATATCGCGAAGGCGCCAGTGACCGCAAAGGTTTTATCTCGCAATGGCAGGGCGTTTATCAAGTTCCGCCTGCCGCGCCGCCCGATGCCATCCAGAAGGAATCTGCCGAAAGCCTGCTGCGCAAATTAATCGAAACCAACAATCCCCAATTCGGCCCCGTTTGTTACATTTTGGCGGTTATGCTGGAGCGCAAGCGCCTGTTGAAGGTCAAGGAGCAAGTGCAGCGGGAGGGACGGCGCGTTTTCATCTATGAGCAGCCCAGGACGGGTGACATCTTCACCATCACTGACCCCAACTTGCAGCTCAATCAACTTGAAGAGGTGCAGCGAGCCACAGCCGAGCTTCTGGCTCATGGCGTCAATCCGCCGCCGCCGGTCCAGCAACCGGCGGCGGATGTTGCGTCCCCTGAACCAGCGCAACCCCCGGCCGCATCGCCGGAAGGCCCCGGCGCAAAGGTGTAGATCGTATGTCTGCTGAGAGTGAGTTCGACGCGTTGCAGTCACGGATCGAGTATCGGTTTCGGGACATCAGCATGTTGCGTCTGGCCCTGACCCATCCCTCCGTGGCGCACGAACAAGGCCGATTGATCCGACACAATCAGCGCCTGGAGTTTTTGGGCGATGCGGTGCTGGGCCTGATTCTCACGCGGGAACTTTACGACAAATTCCCCGCGGTCAGCGAAGGGCCTTTGACCAAGGCGCGCGCGCAGATGATCAATCGCCGCACCCTGGCCGAACAAGCGCGCCGCATCGAGTTGCAGAATGACCTGATCCTCAGCCGCGGCGAAGAGGCCAATCTGGGCCGCAACCGAGCTTCGGCCTTGGCCGATGGTTTCGAAGCATTGATCGGCGCCATTTTTCTGGACGGCGGATTCGAGGCCGCCACGGCCTTCGTCTTGCGGTCCTTCCGCGAAGCCTTTGGCGAGTTGACCTCCATCCCCACTTTGGAAAACCCCAAAGGCGAGCTTCAGGAAATCCTGCAATCCAAATCGCCCGAGGCGCCACAATACGTTGTGGCGGGCGCGAGCGGCCCGGACCACGATCGCGACTTCGAATGTGTTGTCACGCACGGCGGCGTGGAACTGGGGCGGGGCGTGGGCAAAAGCAAAAAAGCCGCTGAAAGCGAAGCCGCCGTCGCGGCACTTAAGAAGTTGCGCGGTCAAGGCTGAGCAATCTTCCTCAGGTTCATTAGATAATCCTCGCCACAATCCGCGTTTGGCGGAGGATGGCGACCAGACTCCAGCTCAAAGCCAGCCCACAAAGCGTAACGGCAATTCCTTTGGCGCGACCTGAAAAATCCCACGATAGCACTGCATGCTGGAGCCAGTTCACAATCGGGTAATGCACCAAGTAAATGCCGTAGGAGGAGGAGGAAAGGCTCTGCCAAATTGGGCAGCGAGAGCGGAAAAAATGCAGAAAAAGCGAGAAAAATGCGAAATTAGAGGCGGCGCAGCTCGTTGCCAATGCCACCCCCGCGCCAATGTCGAGGGAGCGGGGATGGACCGGATGCTGGACGGAGAGCGTGGCCGGGATTAGAGCGATGATGAAGGCGATAATCGCTGCGTTGAGCCATAAGATCCAGTGCCGGGCAAGAGGCCCGTCATGCGAAAGAAGGGGCCGGCCGCCAGCGCTTGCCCCAATAATCGTCCCGGCGGCAAAATAGAGGGCGTAAAGAAGAATTCGGCTGGTCTGGAATGTGAAAGGCCCCCAAGCGCTCCAAGTCAGTGGGCTGAAAAGAAGCGCCATCGGCACATAGGCGATGCTGGAGAGCAATACCAGCAGGATAAAGCAAACAAACGGGCGCTGCAGAAGGCTGGCTGCAGATCTGTTGACAGCTTCCACAGAGGACGGGAGGAAGCATGCAACACGGCGGCAGCGCCCAGAGCGACCCACGCCTTGACAGGGCAACCCCCCGGCGTCAGGCTTCGGCCGAAGCGAAGATGGACGAGCGGCAATCCAAAAAGCGTCGCACGCGTGCGCCATTCAAAAATCGGCCCGTTTTCAGCCAAGCCAGGCTGTGTCTTGTCGTAAGAGGTTCTTTGCTTGATGAGCGCAACCAAGACGGCCGCGCCGGGAATCCAGGATATCGCCACACCGATCACAATCAGGGTGAAAAGCGCCGGATGCGTCGCGGCCAGAGAATGCAGTGAGACCGCCACCAAGATCAGCGCGACTGGGGTCAAGGCCGAAGCGGCGAGAATGGCATAGAACCGTTGGACAGCGTGGCGGGCGGCGCCAGAATCGGCCCGGGCCATGTCGATTTGGTAGGCTTGATACGAGGAAACCAACCCCGGCAGAAAGCCGGCCAGGCTCGTGAGAGCCGTCAGCGCCCCGATGGACTTGGCCGCGCCACCCTTGGCGGCCGTTGCGCCGAGGGAGGCCAAACTTGCCCCGGCCAATTGCGCCGGCAATGCGCTGATCACGCCGGCGGTGAACGTATGTCCGGGAACAGACCGGCGCAGGGCCCCTTCGACGAACCCCGTGACGTGCTCTTCGAGGAGTTTTCGACCGCGCGAGAGCCGCTGCCGGACTGCGTCCGAGGAAAGATCGAGTTCTTCCGCCACGCGCTCGACGGATTCGCCCTCGCGATAAAACAAGACCAACGGCTCACGATACGTTGCGGGAATCTGCGCGAGCGAGCGCCACAGAATGGCTTCCTCTTCGCGGCTGATGGCGGCATCGGCCGGCAGGGCGTCGCAGGCCGGGGTGTTTAAGATGGCATCGATGGTTTCGGCCTTTTGCGCGGGTTCGCGTTGCTGGCGGCGGAGGGCGTTCCCGGTGGCGTGACGGGCAATGGTGCAAAGCCAAGGGCGCAATTTAGCCGGTTCATGCAAGGACTCCAGCTTTTGCCAGGCGGCGATGAACGTTTCCTGCGCCACGTCTTCGCTCTGCGCGATGCTACCCGTGGCACTGAATGCGATGGAAGCGACGAGGGATTGGTATCGGGCGACGATGCGGGCAAAGGCATCACGATCGCCGTTGCGGCAAGCATCGACAAGAATGGCATCATCCGAAACCACGCCGCTCATAGTAGTGTCCAATTGCATCATACTTACAAGTCGTTAAATGGGGACAACATGTGACAGAGAAACTGACGTGATTTTTGACAAAACGCAGCCCTCAAGAAATTCCGCGCCAAGGGTGAGAGGTTTTGAAATCTGAGATTTCAAATTTCAGGTTTCAGGTTTAGACTACGCGCATGAGCGATGCTGTCAGCCAGTTGCAAGCCGCCTATGAGCGGCTCAAGCTGCTCTACCAGGTCAGCAATGTCATCCATTCCACCCTGGACCCCCAGCAGGCGCTGCAACTCATCTTGCAGGAGGCCGTCCGCCTCATGCGCGCTGCCAGCGGCTCCGTGGTTCTGATCAATCCCAATAACGGCCTGCTGGAAATCCACGCTTCGACCGGCCTTCCGCCTGATGCCTCGGCCGTTAAACTGCGCTTGGGTCAGGGTATCACCGGCTGGGTGGCCCGGACGGGAAAACCGGCGCGGGTGGGCGACGTGCAGCGGGATGGGCGCTACATCATGTTGCGCGACGACGTCCGTTCGGAATTGGCGGTGCCTTTTGAAGTCCTGGGCACGATCCGCGGCGTGCTCAATGTCGATTCCCCGGGGGAAAACGCCTTCAGCGAAGCGGACCAGGAATTATTGGAGGAACTGGCGGTGCAGGCTGCCAAGGTCATTCAAAATACGTGGCTTTACGAGCAATCGCGATTGAAAGCCCGGCTCCTGGAAACGCTGGTCAGCGTCAGCCAGACCATCAACTCCGCCCTTAATGTCAACGAGGCCTTGCAAGTCATCACTCGCGAAGCCTGCACCTTAATGGAAGCGCGCATGTGTTCGCTGCGCTTGCTCGATGAAACCGGCCAGTGGCTCGATCTGCGCGCCAGCTCGGGCGCGGGCGAGGCTTATCTCAAAAAATCCAGGCTGAGCGTGGACGAAAGTTTCCTGGGAGTGGTCGTCCGACGCAAAAAGCCGATGCAATTGGAGAACGTCCAGGCTTCGGCCCTTTACCAGAACGTCTCGGTGGCGCGGAGCGAAGGTTTGGTCTCGTTATTGAGCGCGCCGCTCGTCTTCGGCGGCCAAACCATCGGTACTCTCAACGTCTATGCCGGGCAGCCCCGCAGTTTTTCCAACGAGGAAATCCGCGTCCTGACCGCCCTGGCCGAATTGTCGGCCATGGCCATCGAGAAAGCCCGCCTTTACGAGCGCATTGTCGATGTCGAGGAGCAATTGCGTCAAAATGAAAAACTTTCCGCCCTGGGCCTGCTCGCCGCCGAGGTCGCCCACGAGATTCGCAATCCGCTCACCGTCATGAAGATGCTCTACCACTCCCTCCGCCTCGAATTCCGGCCCGGGGACCCCCGCATCAAGGACGACGCCATCCTGCGCGAGAAAATGGAGCACCTTAACAAAATCGTCGAACAAATCCTCGATTTCGCCCGCAGCGCGGAACCCAAATTGACCGAGGTCAACATCAACCAGTTGCTGGACGATCTGGGCCTGCTCACCCGCCACAAATTGCGCAACCAGCAGATTCAATTCATCCGCCGCCTGGCTCCCGATCTGCCCCCCGTCATGGCTGACGGCACCCAGTTGGCGCAGGCGTTTCTCAACCTCACTCTCAATGCGGTCGAGGCCATGCCCAAAGGCGGCTCGCTCACCATTTGCACGAAGAGTTTTCGTCTGCCGCGCAGCAGCCCTCGTCCGACCCATGTCTTGATCGAATTCCGGGACACAGGCCCCGGCATGCCCGAGGAGCAACGCAGGCGCGCCTTCAGCTCGCTGCTCAGCACGACCAAACAGAAGGGAACCGGCCTCGGGCTGGCCATTGTTGGCCGGGTCGTCGAAATCCACCGCGGCAAAGTCAAAATCCGGTCGCGCCCCGGCAAGGGCACGACCCTCAGCATCACCCTGCCCGTGTGAGTCAGATAAACTCGTTGATGAGGTTTTCCAGGAACTCCTGCCGTCCACTGGCATTGGCCGCCGGATTGCCCTTCTTCAACATGTACTTCTCCAGCGCCGCGAAATCGCTCTTGCCCGATTCGATGTCTTTCCCAATGCCGGTGTCCCACGAACCGTAACGTTGCCTGACAAACTCCGCCAGGCGTCCGTCCCGCCGGATGGCGCAGGCCGTTTTCAGCCCGCGCGCGAACGCATCCATGCCGCCGATGTGCGCATAAAACAGATCGATCGCCTCAAAACTCTCTCGCCGTACTTTGGCGTCGAAATTCAGCCCGCCTGTGGTCAGTCCGCCCATTTTCAGGATCGTGAGCATGCATTGAGTTGTCAGGTAGATGTCCGTCGGAAACTGGTCCGTGTCCCAGCCCAGCAGCAGATCGCCCGTGTTGGCATCCACCGAACCCAGGGCGCCCGCCGCCGCCGCGGTTTCCAATTCATGCTGCATGGTGTGCCCGGCCAGTGTGGCGTGATTGGTTTCGAGGTTCAATTTCAGATCGCCCAGCAGCTTGTACTCCCGCAAAAAGTTCAGGCAGGCCGCCGCATCCGAATCATATTGGTGCTTGGTGGGTTCCTTGGGTTTTGGCTCGATGTAAAACTGCCCCTTGAATCCGATCTTCTTCTTGTAATCCACCGCCATGTGCAGGAATTTGGCCAGATGGTCCAGTTCCCGTTTGAGGTCCGTGTTGAGCAACGTTGAATAACCTTCGCGCCCGCCCCAAAAGACATAACCCGCACCGCCGAGTTCATGCGTCACTTCGAGCGCCTTCTTGACCTGGGAGGCGGCGTAGGCAAACACGTCGGCATTGCAACTGGTCGAGGCTCCGTGGGCGAAACGAGGATGGGAAAAAAGATTTGCCGTTCCCCAGAGCAGACGGATGCCAGTCCGCTCTTGCTCTTCCTTCAGGACTTTGGCGACGGCATCGAGGTTCTTGTCCGTTTCGGCCAGGGTCGCCCCCTCCGGCGCCACGTCGCGATCGTGGAAGGCATAAAACGGCGCGCCCAATTTCTCGATGAACTCAAAGGCCGCGCGCACCCTCTTTTTGGCATTTTCCAGCGACTCGCTGTTGTCGTCCCAAGGGCGGTTGACGGTCGGCGCGCCAAACATGTCCACGCCGCGCCCCCGAAAGGTGTGCCAATAAACCACGGAAAATCGGAGATGGTCCCGCATCGTTTTGCCCTCGACCAATTCGTTGGCGTCATAAAATTTGAAGGCCAGCGGGTTTTTTGATTTCGGCCCTTCGAAGCCGATTTTGGATACTTCCGGAAATGCTTTTGTCATATGTTGCGCACTTCCTAGCCCAAAGCAAAGGCCGCGGCAATCAAAAAGCATAAAAGAGGCATCCGTCATTTGTCGGATATCGACACGGCTGCACCCAACGCGGCTGCGGAGGAACTTGTGGCCCGTTTACAGTTTGGGGACCACCGTCACATCCGTAATCTCCATTTTCGCGTAATAGTCCTTGAGCACGCAACGGACTGTGAAGACCTGCCCTTTGCGAACCTCTTCGCCTCGCAGGAATTTGAAGAAGGTTTCCTCGTCGTATGGTTTCCCGTCGTTGACCGCGCGAATTTCCTGGAAGCGCCTGTTCTCCGCGTGCAGCCCGGTCTTTTTGTCGTTCATTTTGTCGAATAGCCAGAAGATCGGCGCGCCGGTCTTGGAGGCTTCCAGCGCGGCAACCTGCTCTTTGGCTAAGAATTTGCGCACCGGTTGCCAATCATCCATTAACATGAAATCACTCCCGTAGGAGTTCCTCGTCTGCGCCGCGCGCGACAAAAGATACCGGCTGTGATCAACGCTGAAGTAGGCCTCGCCCGCGCGCGCGTCCTCGCCGGTCAACTCACGCGAGCCCTCCTGTCGCTGCAAGACCCAGCGAATGCCCACGGTCGTCACCGCCTTGAGTGGCAGGTCCTTCTTCAATTCGTGTCCGCCAACAAACGTTATCTCCTCCTGAAATTCCCCGCCCGGCGCTTCGCCGCGCACGACAAACGTCCCGGGAGTCACCCTCGAGAAAACAAAGCGTCCCTGAGTGTCGGCGCGGGTTGTATCCCAGTCGCAAATGCGCACGATGGCATCCGATACCGGCTGTCCGTTTGGCCACAAGACCCTTCCTGAAAAGGAGGCCGCGTCCCGGGCGGAAAGCGGCTCCAGAACGAACTCGCGTCCGGCCACTGCGAATTTGTTGTCACCACCAATCCAATCTTCGATGCATTTGCATCCGGGGGCAATGACTCGTAACCGGACTGGTTTCCCATCGCGCGGCACTTGGATTATCAGAATGCCCGAATCCGGCACTGCATATTCCTGGTACACCATGGCCAGGACATCAACCGGCCTGACTCCTTGAGGCAGTTGCAAGCTGGCGACGAAATAGTTGCAGGCGCGAGTCGCGTCGTGCTTGGCTAATGCCAGATATTCGAATAATCCGTCCGTGTCTCCTTTTTCTATAAAGGCTTGGAGCTTGTTCTGATCGGGAACAAATCTCCAGACCCGGAGTTTCTCCATGTCTTTGGTCAAGGACAGGCCGGCGGCGCGCCGTGCGGCGATGACATGCCGAAGAAACGATTCCGGCGGTTCGTATCCGCTGCTCTGCTCCAAAACGCGCCTGCTCGACGAATCCAGGAAGACCAGCGTCGGGTAACCACCCAGGTGGAATTCGTTGTTGAGAGCCTTGTCTTCGTAAGCTTTGATCCAGACGAATTCCTTCAGGGCGGAGAGGACGGCGGGACAAGGCAACGTCTCGTTTTCCAGCATTTTGCACGGGCCGCACCAAGTTGCTGTCAACATAAGGAATAGCGGCCGCTTTTCGGCCTTCGCCCTGGCCAGTGCGCTGGCGTAATCCTTCTCCCACGGCAGCGACTCTCCATCAACGATCGGCGCGGAAAACAAAAGGGCAAGGGCGAGGGAGTTGAAGAGAAGGGTTCTTAAGTTCACAACCGGGGGCTCGTTGTCATACGCCGGAGAGTTTGCCTCCGGAAACTGTGGCCGTCAATGACAGCGAAGCGGTCGTAAACCGCCAGCACCTCATGCAAATAACCGACTCAGTTGGCGGCCGGTTTCGCGGGGGCGGGTGGGGCGGGGGCGTCCGCTGGGCCGAGCGGCAGTGAGATGCGGACCAAGCCGGGCGAACCGAGGCGCGGCGGGGGGATTTCCATTTTGCCGGAATGGGTCTGGATGATCTTGTGGGTTACGGCCAGGCCAAGTCCCAGGCCCACGTTGCGGGTCGTGTAAAAAGGCTCGGACGCTTTGCCGGCGGCTTCGGCGCTGAAGCCCGCCCCGCTGTCCTGGACTTCGATCTGCACCCAGCGCGAACCGGCGGAATCGGTTTCGATGCTGGCGCGGACATGCACTTGACAGGACTGGGTGTTCGCCTGGAGGGCGTTGAGAATGATCTCGGCGAAGGCGTGCTGCAAGCCCTGCCGGTCGCACCACACGCTCAACAGTTCGCCGGAGGACTCAAATTGCAGCCGGACTTTGGTGGAGGGATGATAGGCCCGTGCTTCGCGGAAAGCTTCCTCGATCAATTGTTTGACCGGCACAGATTCCATCTGGGCGGCGCGGTCGCGGGCCAGGAAACGCATTTGATCAACCAGGCGGCTGACGCGTTTGACCCCTTCCTCCATGGCCGCAGCCAGGGATTGCTGGAATTCCGCATCGCCAACGCGTTCCTTGAACAGTTGCTGATGGGTGGAGATGGGCACCACGGCATTGCCGATCTCGTGCGCGAGGCGTTCGGCCATCTGTTGGACAAGCCGCAGATTGGCCGTCTCAATTTCCAAATTGCGGATGCGGTCGGCCGGCGCGCAATCCTCCACCACCAACAGCACCGCGGGCGGCGCGTCGGCATCGTCCCTGCGGAACGGGGTGATGGTGATTTGATAATGCTGTCCAGGCGCGCCCGTGGGCTGGTAATGGAAATCGGCGATGGTCCTTCGCGTTTTCAACACCTCAAAAACCTTGCTGCCAATGCTCTGCGGCAGGTCGTTGAAATCGAAAGTGTCCGCCGGCCGGTTGGGTCGCGGGAAACAGCGCCGCGCCATTTCGTTGGCGTGGAGCACCTTCAAATCCGGCCCCACCACCACGCACCCGCTCTTCAACTGGCGGAGGATGTCAAACATCATCTCGTGGCCGGCGGCGACCTTGTCATGCAGCCAGATATTCTTGACAGCAAGGCCCAGGGGTTCGAGCAAATGGAAGATCAGGGCCAGTTCCTCGTTGCTGATCGGCTCGCCGGTCACGCGTCCATCCAGCGCCGTCACGCCCACCAGGGTTTCCTGGTCCAGAATGGGGATGGCCACCTGCGCGCCCAGCAATTCAAATTCCCGGCGCGTTTGCTGATCGGCCGCCGCCTCCGGGCTTTCCCGTCGCAAGAGGCGCCCGGAGCGGAAGAGATAACCGCCGATGCCGCTCTCCAACGACAATTCAAGATGTTGCAGCAACCCGGAGGTCAATCCAATCGCGCAGGCCGAATGCAACCGCCGCCCTGCAGGCGGAACCAGCGGATCACCGGTCTCCGCCGGCGGATCGCGCAGGAAAATCGCGGCCCGATTGACACCGAGGATTTCACGCAGCAGCAGCAAGAACTCGCGCAGCATTGCCTCGGCGCAAAGGGTATGGGACAGGATGGCTGAATAACTGCGCAATGTCTCCAATGTACGGGTTGAAATCCGGTCCGGGTCCGGCGCCAGCCTGGTGTCGGGGCTCGGCGGTTCGGCGGGGCGCGGCTGATCCGGCGCGTCCGCGCTCAACAGGCCGTCCAACAAGGAGTTAAGCAGACGCCCCCGCACGGGCTTGCTCAAGATATGCTTGACGCCAAGGAGAAAGGCGTCCTCCTCCCAGTCCCGTTGCAATTCCGAGGCGTAAATAATGACAGGGCAAAACGGCAGGACGCGGCGCAACCGCTCCAGTTGGCGGACCGCCTCGGTCGACGTCAAGTCGGCGTCCAGCACACAGGCGTCCAGGGCGGAAGCAGTCAGGCGCAAGTCATCCTCGCGCAGGGCGGCAAGCTCGATGACGCGGTAGCGGTCCGGCGCCAGCGCCTGGCGCACCGCGGCCGCGAGGGCGGGGTTGGGGGCGATGACCAGGATTGTTCTCATGCGGGCACCGCCCCCCGCCGCGGGCCGGCGGTTGTCGAAGGCTGATTTTGCGGCGGGTTCAGCTTGCTGGGCAAATCCACCTGCACGGTGGTCCCTTTCTTTTCCGTGCTGGCGATGCTGAGATTGCCGCCGTGCAACTGGACGATCTTGCGCGCAATGGCCAGGCCAAGGCCAAAACCCCGCTTGCCGTCCCCGGTGTTTTTGGTCGTAAAATAGGGCGTGAAGACCCGCCGCAGATTTTCCTGATTGATGCCCTCGCCGTGATCGACAATTTTGAGCCGGTACCAGTCGCGACTCAGTTCCGTCTTGGGCAGCGGGGCGAGTTGGACTTGTATCTGCGATCCGCAGGGCGAGGCATCGACGGCGTTGGAAAGCAGGTTGGACACCAGGCGCTTGATCAGGACCGAGTCCATTTCGATGACCGCTTCACTTTCGCGCTGGAAAGAGACGGCAATGCCCTTGGCTTGCGCGTTGGCCTGCACCAGCGAGATGGCTTCGCGCACCGTTTCATCCAACAACCCCGGTTTGCCTTGCAGCTTGGACTCGCGCGAGAAAAACAGCGCCTCGTTGACATAGGTGCGGACGGTTTCCAGGTTGCGCAGGCCCATGGGCAGCAATTCATCGATGGCCTCCTGATTCAATTTGGACTCCTGCAATAGTTGCAACAAGGTCTGCACCGGAGTGAGCAAATTGTTCAGGTCGTGCGCCAGCCCGCGCGACATGCGGCCCATCAAATCCTGCTCATGCACGGCCTGCAACTGGCGCCGCAGCCGGATTTGGTTGAGCAAAAGTCCCAGATTGGAGGACAACTCCGTCAGCAATCTTAGATCGAGCGGGGTGAAGAGGTCGCCATTGTCCTTCGGCCCCAGCAACATCAGGCCGACCAGCTCATTGCCGGCGAAAAACGGGAAGCAGAACTCCGGCTCAAAGGGTTTCAATTGCTGGCGCGCGTCCCGTTGCAGAAGCGATTCCCGCTCCGCGTCATACACCAGATTGCAGGGGAGCGACTGTGCGCGCGTCTGCTGGAAAAACCGGAAGACCGGCGAATCGACGCCCAACTCCGACAAATCAATCGCCGCCCGCGCGGGATGGGAATGCAGCAGCACGAAACCCCGCGTCGTGTCGTCCAGCAGGATGATTTGGTAACTTCGCACCTCCATCGTGCCGGCCAGAAGCGCGTCCAACTCCTGCAACAACTGTTCCGGCTCGGGAAAGGATTTCATGGTCTGGAGAAGATTCTGCACGCGCGTCTGGCATTCAAAACGGTCGCCCAGAAGCTGCCGTTCCAGCGCGTCTGTGCCCTTGCCGAAAAACTGCGGGAAGAAAAGTGACGCCGCCGCCGCGCTGGCCGTCAGCACCACCATCGCGACGACAAATGAAAACGTCGAAACACTTCCCGGCTCAAGGCGCGACAAGAGCAGAAGCAGGCAGAATCCCACCAACAGCATAAACACCAGGCGCACGAACTGGGCCGCGAAACGGCTCAAGGCCACATAAATGTCCAGCAGTTGATGTTGCAAAACGCCGTAGCCGACGATCATCCCGTAAAGGATGGCCGCCAGGCTGCTGGTGGGATAAAGTTTGATATGCGTGAATGGGTAGGTGTCGAACCCCCAAATCGGCAGCATGTCGTTGCTGCCGAACACCCACAAGACCACGATGGCCACAAGCAAGGCCCGCAGCCGCGTGCGCTGGATCGGCGGCGCTTCCCTTTGCTTGCGATATAAAAGCACGAGCATCGCCGCGGAAATCACCGGGTAAATGCAACTGAAGATTAGAAAGCCCGGACCGGGGATCGACCAGTAACCCACGTCCAGTTGCCGCACGCCGATGATGAACCAATTGAAGAACACGCTGGCCGCAAGAATGATATGGGCCAGATACAAAACCGGCAGCACCCGGCCCACTTTGGTCCTGGAAATCACCAGGGACAAATGGAAAAGGCTGATGGGCGTGAAAATCATCCCCACCTGCAACACCTTGGCCCAAAAGAAGGCCTGTTCCTGGGTGATGTTCTGATGGCTGAGTTGAAAGATGCCAAAGTTCCATAGCGTGATGGAAGCCCCCCACAACATATAGACGCGATGCAGGGTCGAACGAAAATCCCGCCGCAGCACCAGCAGCGTCAACAGGATATTGAAAATCGTCGCGGCGAGGGCGGTCACTTTGATGACATCCAAGGTGTTCATCAGCTTTCAGCCGTCTTCAGCACCAGGCGGGAGTGGCGGACCTCCGTCCCGATTATCACGACATGGCGTTGGTTAAAATCGGTCCTCATGGCAGGAGGCTTTCGCAAGGGGGGGACGCCATGGTTTCTGCACAGCAACAGGCCATGACGAGGCTAGAAGCCGTCCATTTCTTCATCGACCCCATCACCATCTTTGCCCGGAACACCCTACACTCCAGGCTGGCCCGCCAAATGGCAACCAGTGTCATCGCATTGTTTTTAAGCCATTTTGGCCCAAAACTCAATAAGATTCGGCAAGAATCGAGGCCGGCAGAAACCTCCGAAAAACCCTGATTTTACGCCACTTTTATGCATTTTGACCGAGCCGGCTGACAAGTGGCTGCAACTGGTTGTCAATAAAGCCTTTACGATCTGGCCGCTGGCTCCTCTCTGTTTTCGTTGGGTCAGAAACTCACTTTGAATCGCTCTGAAGGAGCAAAGCATATTAGCCTGGGGCAAGCTCTGAGCGCCGCCCCAGGGGAAAATGCCACCCTCCTATTACGCCCGAGCAGGGCGCGTGAAGGCCATTCGGATTCAGCAAAAATGTCAGCACGAATTTCTAATCGCTCCCTCAAAACAGTCTAAATGCCGTGACATCTAAGGACAATTCGCCGAGCTTCTTCAGCGGTGAACTGCTGTGAAGAACGGCAGCAGTAAAGTCGAGGTTGCGAGAGAGCCCGACTGTGAATGTTGAGCTGCCAGCCCTTGCCATCTTTTATAACAGAATAGTCCACCGAGTCAGCAAAACGTGAACTCGGGATTTGTGGAATATACGCCGGGACAAGCTGTGCCAAATTGGTGGCAGGCGAACTGTGGTCATGCTCGTAATCAAACAAAGCCTTCGCCACGGGAAAGAAGGTGCCATGAATTTGATCCTCGATAGAAAAGTTGTGCCACGCTTGATGTAAACCGACCCCGGCCATAGTAACCACGGTGGCGACCACAATTGCGACGAAAAAAATAATGGATCTCTTGACCGACATGGCGAACTCGTTCAACTTCTATTATACAACCGCTGGTTCGGATATTGAAACACAAAATCCAGTTCCGCCGGGCAACATCTGGCCGATCCATCGGCATGTTCAAGCTCGCCCCGTTGAAAACCCGGCAAAAACCAGGCGTCCGCGCGGCTCTGGAATTTCCAACCCGTCGTCTTTAGCGAATTTTTGTTGTCAACCACCAGGAAAAGGGTTACATCGGTTCCATCGCATGACTGGCAGAACTACCTTTCACCTCTCGATTCTGGCGTTATCTGCCGTTGCCTCGCCAATGGCCGCCAACTGTCAACAGCAGGAACCAGTTTCTGGCGGCAAGCCTTTGAGCTACTGGATGGACCGCCTCGACAACCGGTCGGACACAGCCGCAAGAGCGGCCATCAAGGAAATGGGCACTAATGCGTTGCCCGATTTGATGCGGGTTTTGCGCCAACCTCAGCCCGTAGCGGATGAGAGTCGCGGTCGTGCGCTCGATGCCCTTGCCTGTCTTGGGCCTGTGGGCAAACCCGCTCTGCCTGATATTTTGCCTCTCGTGACGAGCCAGAACCGCCATCTCAAAATCCGGGCGTTTTTCGCCCTAAAAGCGATCGGCCCCGAAACTGAGTTGGTAAAACCGATACTGCCAACCCTGTTGCAAGCGTTGGAAGATCAGGAAGCCGCCACCAATGCGCCCGCCGCGATTACTGGCCAGCCGCTTGCCCATTCCACTCTGGCAGAAAACGCAGGCATAACCTACAACTTTCCAGGTGTGCCGCTGCAACAGGTTCTCAACATTTATGAGAATCTGGCGGGGAAAACAGTGTCGATGGCAGCGACGCCAGCGGGTAGTCAAATGATACGCTTGAGAACGGCCCAACCTTTGACCAAGACCGAGGCGCTGCAGCTTCTCGAAGAAGTGTTGCAACAACAAGCGGGGTTGGTCATCGTCCGCGGAAAAGACGGCTCCTTCACAGCAATCGCGAAACCTCAAGATAGGGGTGGTTTGGGAAAATAACACGGTGGGGCCCTCTGTCGAGCCGTGACTGGATCGAGTTGGGGTTCAACAAAGTATCACCGTAGTCCGGATTCTTCTCTTCGTGATCTTCGCGTTCTTCGTGGTGGAATTCGATCCCGGCTCGACTCGTTCTTAACTGTTTGCCGCGCAACCCTTTGAACGCCGTTTGCATCAAAAATCACCATATTTTTAAAAATTCTTTCAGAAATCTGTTGACTAAATATATATGTCAACTATATGGTTCGATTAATGAACAGTTGAAAATGAAGAAACTGAAGAACAGGGGAAAATGGGGTGGCGGGAGCTTCCGCCGTCCCTCCACCAAACAGAGCCTTGCAGGATGCGATCGCGGACTGGCCCAAAACAGCCCCAACGCCGGCCCTGTTCGTGCTGATTCGTGCCAAAAAAAGGTGAGAAATGAGAGATTCTTGCTGACCAATTCTCAATTCAGACTCAGCGGTTTGCTTGCGCCTGCGAACCACAGCCTGGCGATGGTGGACTTGCCGCGACGAAGCCGTCTCGGCGAAGGCGGATCATACCACCTCAAAGCGACTCAAAGTGATTTTCCAGTCGAGGCTTCCACGCTGGTTCATGTGTATATCACGCAAATTCAACAACTTGCAATAAATACAGGCTCAAACCGGGTCACACTAGTGATAACTAAATTAACCACCCGAATCAGATCGTCCTGCCAGCCTTCGTCACTTGTACTTGATGAGCTGGGCGTTGACTTTCCGTCCGGTCAGCGGCACGCCCCAAACAACGCCGGGGCCTGCCACCGCGACCGTGCCGGTGCGATAGGTCTCGTCAGTATAAATAAGGGCGGCGTCAGCGTGCTGTTCATGGACTGCCTTGGCCACGTTCTCCTGGTTGTCCGTCGAGACGGAGCCCATGATCAAATAAGGCCGGTTCGGGAATTGGCCCGGCGGATAAAGCGTGACGCCGTCAACCACTTTGGTGTAACCGCCCGGACTGGTCTGCCAATTTTGCTGCTGACCGTAGTACGGGGAGAAATTGTAACTGGGGCCGCAGCCGCAGAACACCAACAACATTAATGCAGGAATTATCTTTTTCATATCATATCTCTTTACGGGGACCCGGCCCAAATCTTGCAAGGGAAAGTCCTCAACCTTTCTTGGGTACTTCTGCCCCCGCCCGGCTCAATTGTCAAGGGCAGGCCTTGGGTCGTGTTTTCTTAATCTTAATCCGATTCCTAATCTTCTTCTTCCCATGAAAAACCAAAGGATTACGATTAAGATCAGGATTAAGATTACGAGTGGATTATGCCAACGCCAACTCTAACCCGGGCTATTGCCTCCTGCGCCGACCCGCGCCGCGCGAAGGCCGGCGTAGCCCAACTGCGGCAGACTGCGGCCGCCGGCATCCTGGAGAAGCTTTCCGCCGAGCAGGCGCGGATTCTGGCCGCCGTTTTGGGCGGGTCCCAGGCCTTGAGCGAATTGCTCGCGGGCCGTCCCGACTGGCTGCCCCCGCTTCTGGAGCCGGGTTTTCTGAACTTCCCGCGACACGAGGAGGGCCTGCGGCACCAGATCGGGCGCTGGCTGGAGCCTCTTCTCGAGCGCCACGATTATGAGGCGGCCTTCGCCTCGTTGCGTCAGTTCAAACAGCGCGAAATGTTGCGCATCGCCGCCCGCGACCTGGCCCGCCTCACAGGCGCGTTGGAGATCACGCGCGAGATTTCCCAGGTGGCCGATGTTTGCCTGGACGTGGTCTGCCGCCTCTGCCGCCAAAGCGTGGCCGCGCGCTTGGGACGGCCCTTTTACCTGGACGCGGACGGGCGCTGGCAGGTGAGCCAGTTTTGCGTGCTGGGCCTGGGAAAACTCGGCGGGCATGAATTGAATTACAGTTCGGATGTGGATGTTCTTTTTGTCTATAGCGAGGAGGGCAACGTTTTCAAAACGCCGCCCCGGCCCGGCGAGCAACCTGGAAAAGGATTGTCCAATCACCAGTATTTCACCCGCCTGGCCGAAAAATGGATCGCCGAAGTCGTGCCCATGACACCGGACGGCAGTCTCTTCCGCGTCGATGCGCGCCTGCGCCCGGAAGGCAAGGCCGGCCCGCTCGTGCGGTCGCTCGAAAGCTATGAGAATTATTACGCGCAATGGGGCCAGACCTGGGAACGCATGATGTTGATCAAGGCCCGCCCGGTGGCAGGCGACAAGGCGCTGGGCAACGAGTTCGTGGAGATGGTGCAGTCGTTTCGCTACCCGCGCTCCTTGAGCCAGCGCACCCTGCGCGAAGTCGCGGCGGTAAAGAAACGAATCGAAAAGGAAGTCGTCAAGGCCGGCGAGTTGGACCGCAACGTCAAGCTGGGCAGGGGAGGGATTCGTGAGATCGAGTTCATCGTCCAGACCCTTCAGATTCTGCACGCAGGCCGCATCCCGTTCCTGCAAGGCACCTCCACGGTGCCGGTCTTGCGCAAGCTGGCGGAATACGCCCTGCTTTCCGGGCCGGACGCGAAGCAACTGGAGGAAGCCTACATTTTCCTGCGCGACGTCGAGCATCGCCTGCAAATGGAGGCTGGCCAGCAGACCCACACCATCCCCACCGACCGCAGGGCCTGCGAACGCCTGGCCCGTTTGATGGGTTTTGCCTCGTTGCCGGCCTTCGAAACCGCCCGCCGCGCGCACACCGGCCAGGTGCGCCGGATTTACGACCTCCTCCTGGCCGGCGACGAACCGGAGCCGTCCTCCATGCTGCCCGACGACACTGAAGACTCCGAAAAGGCGTGGCTGGAATTGTTTTCCCGTCATTCTTTTCGCGATCCCGCACGCGCCTGGCAAATGGTGCAAATCTTCCTGCACGGCCCCGGCTATGTCCATGTTTCGCCGCGCACCGTCGAGTTGGCGCGCGAGTTGTTGCCTCGTTTTCTGGCCCTTTGTCCACAAACGGCGGGCGGCGCGCCGCGCCCGCCAAAAACAGGCCCCGTATTGTCCGACCCGGATCGTGTCCTCGTGCGCTTGGACAGTTTTATTGACGCCTATGGCGCGCGGGCCACGTTGTACGAACTGTGGACGCAGACCCCGTCCCTTTTCGAAATGTTGCTGCTGCTGTTTGACCGCTCCGAATTCCTCGCCGAAAGGGCCATTCGCACTCCCGACCTCGTCTATGAACTGGAAACCAGCGGGCGCGTGCGCCGGCAAAAGAGCGCCGCCGAAACGCTGCGGGATTTGCGCCGCGGCGCCGGCGACGCCGACCAGCGCCTCTGGTTGCGGCGCTATCATCAGGCCGAATTGATGCGCATCGGGTTGCGCGACATTTTGGGCCTGGCCGATTTCGAACAGAACCTGCTCGAACTCTCCGCCCTGGCCGACGCCTGCCTGCAATACGCCCTGGAAATCGTCGCGCGCCAGGCCCGGTTCAAGAGCCTGCCCCTCTGTGTGGTCGGCTTGGGGAAATTGGGCGGCCGGGAAATCAACTACGGCTCGGACCTGGACATTATTTTTGTGACGAACTGCGCAGCGAAGAGCCTGCCCCGGCTCCAGCGCCTGGCCGCGGCGTTTCTGGACCTGCTCGGCGGCCAGACGGAGATGGGCGCAGTATTTCATCTTGACATGCGCCTGCGTCCCGATGGCGAGAAAGGGCTTCTCGTCAACACCGTCGAAGCCTGCGAGGAATATTACCGCAAGCGGGCCGGGCTTTGGGAGATTCAGGCCCTGACCCGGGTCCGGCCCATTGCCGGCGATCTCGAGACCGGCGCGCAATTCCAGCAACTGGCCGCCGCGCTGGCCGACTTCAGTCCGGAAAATGTGGCGGCCGGATTCGCCGTGCCTTCCGCGCGCGCTGGCAAATTATCCGGACATACCGGCCTGGCCGCCTACACGCCTGACTGGATGAAGGAGATTGACGCCATGCGCGAGCGCACCATCCGGGAGCGGACCCCACCCGGCAAGGACCGACTGGCCATTAAGACCGGCGTGGGTGGTCTGATGGACGCCGAATTCCTGGCGCAGGCCTTTTGCCTGTCCCGCGGCTGGCAGGAAGCCAACTCGCTGAGCGCGTTGCGGCGGGGCGGCGAAGAGGGCCTCCTGTACAGCTCAGATGCCGAGTCTCTTTTGCGCAACTACGCGACATTGCGCCGCATCGAATGCATCCTGCGGCGCTGGAGTTACGAAGGCGAAATTCTCCTTCCCGATGATGAACCCGCCCAGTACCGTGTCGCCGTGCGGTGCGGCTTCCCCGGCCCCGGCGATTTCATGCAGGCGCTGGAATCAACCCGCGCCGCGATCCACGCCGTTTACGTCAAGTACTTTCGCGCCGCCGCCGCGTGACTGGATACCAGTGTTGAATCGCGGGTGCGTCAATGCTAAAGTGGAGAGGCAACTGAAAGCATCGAATGCCCATTTACGAATATGAGTTGTGCGAAGGCGACTGTGTCGTCTGCGGCGGGAAGTTTACCCTGCGCCGCCCCCTCGATGCCAAGCCATTGAAAGTCTGCCCCGCCTGCCGTCGGCCCGTGCGCAAGATCATCTCGACCTTTAATTCCCCGGTCAAGCTCAAGCCGCTGTCCATCTCCGACGCGAAGAAGGCTGGCTTCACCGTCCTCAAGCGCCTCGGCAAGGGCGAATACGAGAAACAATAATCAGAAGCTCCGATTGGCCCAGCGTCCGTTCCTAGCCGGCGTCACTCGTAACACTTCTCCACAAACTCCCGGACAACGGACATCTCCTGTTCGCCGGCAATGGTGTGGCCCTTGACGAATTCGTGCCACTCAATGTGCAGGCCGCCCCGCCGCAAGATCTCGATTTGCGGGCGGACCTGCGCGATGGGGATGAGCGGGTCTTGCGTGCCGTGCGTCAGCAGAAATCGCTGGCCTGCGGCTTCCGGCGCGAGTTCCTTGACCAATTTTTCCGCCTCATACACGTAGCCGCTGATGCCGACGATCCCCGCCAGGTGATGCCGGTAACGCGCGCCAATCTCAATCGACATGAGACAGCCTTGGGAGAATCCCGAGAAAACGATCCCGCCAGGCGGAAAGCCTTTGCCCGCCAGTTGGTCCAGTAATTGGAAGAGCAGATCACGGCTGCGCTTGATCCCGCTCACCGGGTCCCCCAAGTCGTACCAGGCGAATCCGCCGTAATAGGGATCAGGGGCATCGACCAACAGGTAATTCAGCCACGGCAACCCCATGGCTTCGGGCCACCAACGATACCCCGCCACGCTGTCGCCCAGTCCGTGCAACACGATCATGAGGCGCTGGCTGCTGGCTTGGTTTGCGGCAATGAACTCGGTGTTGAGCATGGCTTTAGTGGGGTGGGGTGGTAAACGGACTCGGCGCCAGTTTGAAACGCGGGAATTGCGCCTTGTTGTTGCGCGCCGGGGCCTGGCTGGGGGAGGCGGCCGCGGCCGCCCTGAGAAGTTCATTTTGACTGCGGTGGAGAACCGCACTCCGCCGGGGGCGCTGGCGCTTGTAGGAGCCGCTCGAAGTCAACAAGCGCGCCTTGACGTTGTCTTTCAAGGCTGTTTCCAGCAACTCGCCCTGGACCCGCTCGCGCAAATTGCCGTCGTCGATCGGGAAAACGACTTCGATGCGCCGGAAGAAACTTCGCCGCGTCCAGTCGGCGCTGCCAATAAAAATGTCGGGCTGGCAGGCGTTCTCGAAATAGAAGACCCGGATGTGTTCCACAAAACGGTCCACGATACTGCGCACGGTGATGTGTTCGCTCACTCCTTTGATGCCCGGGCGCAAACAACAGATGCCGCGCACGATCAAGTCAATCCTGACCCCGGCGCGCGAGGCGTCGTAAAGCGCCGCGATGATCTGCGGGTCCGACAGGGTGTTCATTCGGGCGATGATGCGCGCCGGCAGCTTCTTCCGGGCGTGTTCCGTTTCGCGCTCGATTAACTTCAGCATCCCGGCGTGCAGTTCGAAGGGTGAAACCAACAGTTTTTTCGTGCCTTGAAACTGACAGATCCCGGTCAACAAATTGAACAAACTGGCCGCATCCTCGCCAAAGGACGGACGGCAGGTGAGCAAGCCGACGTCGGTGTAAAACCGGGCCGTGGCGGGATTGTAATTCCCGGTGCTCAAATGCAGGTAACGGCGGATGGCGTCACTATCCTTGCGCACCACCAGGCACATCTTGGCGTGGATTTTGCAGCCCACCAGCCCATAAACGACATGCACCCCCGCTTCCTCCAGGCGGCGCGGCCAAAGGACGCCATGCGGTTCTTCATCCGGGGCCTTGAGTTCCACCACTGCCGCCACTTGTTTGCCGTTCTGCACGGCATCCATCAGCGCGCCGACGATTTGAGGGTCGCCGCCCGTCCGGTAAAGGGTCTGCTTGATGGCCAGCACATTGGGGTCCGCTGCGGCTTGTTTCAGAAAATCCACCACGCTGCCGAAGTTTTCATACGGATGATGCAGCAAAATGTCGCCCCGGCGAATGACGCCGAAGAAATCCGTTTCCTCGCGCAGGGTGGCAGGCGGTGGCGCGACCCACGGCGGCTCGCGCAACTCCGGCGAATGATCTCCTTCGGCCACGGCCATGAGGCGGACGGGATTGATCGGGCCGTTGATGACGAACAAGTCCTCGTTTTTCAGCCCCAGGTTTTCCAGGAGCATGGCGCGGATTTCCGGCGGGCAACCCTGCTCGACTTCCAGGCGAACCGCGTCACCGCGGCGGCGGCTTTGCAATTCGCTCTCCACCGCTTTGAGCAAGCCGGCCGCCTCCTCCTCATTGGCGTAGAGCTCGCTGTTGCGCGTCACCCGGAAATTCCAGCAGCCGGGAATTTTTGCGCCCGGAAATAAATCCGCCAGAAAGTGCCCGATGATTTCGCCCAGGAACAGATACTGCCGCTGCTTTGAGCCGGGGTGGGGTAGTTGCACCAGCCGCGGCAAGACGCGCGGCACCTGGACGACAGCCAGCCGCTGCTGCGCCTCGCCGCCCGACACGCTCACTTCCAACTGGACAATCATGTTGAGCGATTTGTTGAGCAACTGCGGAAACGGGTGGGCCGTGTCCAACCCGAGCGGCGTCAGCACGGGCCGGACCTGCGCGCGATAAAAATGCTCCACCCAGTTCAAGTCCGCTTTCGACAGTTCCGCGAACCGCAGAAAACGAATGCCATGCCGTGCCAGCTCCGGACGAAGTTCATTGCGCCAGCAGGCGTACTGGCGTTCCACCAGCCGGCGCACCCGCCGGTGGACGGCCTGCAACGTTTCCGTCGCCGTCAATCCATCCGCGCTCCGCTCCACCACGGCGCTTTCTATTTGTTGCTTCATCCCGGCCACCCTGACCTCGAAGAATTCATCGAGATTGGAACTGAACACGCAGAAGAATTTGAGGCGGTCGAGCAGGGGCGTGGTCGGATCCAAGGCTTCCTCCAGGACGCGCTGATTGAACTCCAGCCAGCTCAATTCGCGGTTGAGCAAGTGGTGCGGTTCAAGTTTGGGCGGCTCCTGAGACATAGCAACATTGCCCGCCGGGTCACCTGACAGAAATGAAATAGTGCCTTTGCATTGAGAGCAGCATATTGTCCAAACGACCCTAAAAGCAATGGCGGGTTGTCCTGCGACCGTTTGCAGGAGCCGTCGAAATGTTAAAATGTCCACAAATGAGAAAAGTGTCTCAATTGCGAACACGCCTTTTGGGCCATCGTAAGGCGCTGAGAATCAATGGGAAGCATTTAAACGGGATATTGGCGGACGATGTAAATCGCTCTGGCACCGAAGGTGCTGATTAAAAGCATGTTGCAATCTTAAGAGAGTGGTGCGATGATAAGAAATAGGGAGCACGCGAGTTGGAATTGATGAGCAATATTAATAGAGTAAAAGTATGAAAATGAGACAAAATCCACTCATCAGACCAACCGTGGCGGCATTCATCGGTTGCGCCATCATGGCCGGTTCAGCCGCCAGTGTGAACGCCAATACTGTCACCGTTACCGATGTGACGGACTGGAGCACCACCCCCGTGGAACTTGTCGATGTCAATATTCCGTACTTGGGCCTGCCCAACGGGATCAACGTCTATGCCGGGATAAATACACTTTCAATTACTGAGGGCTCCAGCAGCAGCCTCGAGAACGCCTTCTGCATCGACCCGTTCCACTGGAGCGGAACAACTTCCCCCTACACTATTGTCCCTCTGCAGGATGCGCCGAAGGCTCCGGCCCCATTGAATTCGTTCACGGCAACGGAAATCGAAGATCTGTGGGCCATGTATTATTCTCCAACGATGAGTTCACCCAGCGCCGCTGCGTTGCAAATCGCGATATGGGAACTTGTTTCGTCCAATGCCGTTGCCAACGACGGCCTTCCAAGCAACGAGGCCTTTTCCGTCAACGTCAGCAGCTCTGATTACGGGGCTGGTAACGATCTGGCTGCGCTGGCAACCTATAAAGGACAGCCCGCGGATCTCATCGCCGTCACCGGTCCCGGCCAGGATTTTGTCTATGCCGCGGTTCCCGATGGTGGAGAAACTTTCCTCATGCTGACTCTGACATTCGGCGCATTGGTTGTGGTCAGGCCGGCCCTGATCAAATGCTCGGTCCCGTTGCGGAAAGCAAAAGCGCTAGCGGCCAATCGCCGGTGATTCTTCTAAGCTAAATGAGCGGTCAAGTTCCCGGTCGAACTACGAGACGGCCCAGGTTCTAAAGCGGGAACGCTGGCATTGGCCTCGGGCGGATCCTGCGCCGTGTGCGTTTCCTGCATTCTGGCTTCTTCGAACATTTCCAAGGCTTCTGCGTCGTCCGCATCCTGCTTGAGGACCAATTGGCACGCTTCCTCCGCCGCCTCGCGCAATCCAGCCCTGAGATGAATTCGCGCCAGGACCTTGAGGGCCACCACATTGGTGGGATCAATCGAGAGCGCATGAATGGCAGCCCGCTCGGCCTCGTTAGAGAGGTCGGGCAATGAGGAAGGCAGTTCAGCGTCAAGTGCCGCTGTGCGTGCCTTCACGGGCAGGTTGGGCTGGGCGAAAGAGTTCTCGTGCAAGGCTATCCAGGCTTGTTCATTGTCGCGCGTATCAACCAACGCGCGGGCCGGGCGAAGCCCTTCCGTCAGCGCAGTGCAAAGCACGGCGCATAAAGCGCCGGCAGTCGGCTCAAAGCACACTTTATCCACGTCGTCGGGCGCAATGAGTTCGGGGGTGCCTCCCACACGGCTCGCGACAAAGACAGTTCCCGCCACCAGACATTCCAGCACGCGGTAGGGGGAGTTTTCGAGCAGCGACGGGATGACGGCGAGACGGTTTTTCTGCCGGAGATATTCCATCGTCCTGTTCGTGTCATGGCCGGTGATGATCTGCGAAGGGAACAGCCAGCGTTGCGCGCGTTTCTGCACATAAGTGCGAGCCGGGACGCCATCCACGATGGACTCGGTGCCGAGGAATGTCACGATCCGGATCCTTTTTGAGATGGCGGTGGGAATCGCATCCAGCGCGTCGCAGAAGAGGATAACACCCTTGCGCGTTTCCAGCGTGCCGAAATAAACCAGCTCGTCGATTTCGCGGCAGTGCGCAGTGGCCGGTGGTTCGGCGGACCGGGCGTATTGGGGCAGAATGTTGGGCTGCACATGACATTGCCTGGGCAGCTCCCATTGTTGGCGGGAAACCCAGTTGAGCAGATACTGGCTCGGGCTGACGACCGCATCAGCCAACGCCACCGTCCGCCGCTCCATGAATTCCGTATCCGCCTCGGCCGAATCTTTCACATAGTCCTGATCGACAGCCTTGAGCCACGCGCTCATGCTGTGGAGGCCCACACAAATGGTCGTGCGCCCGAAGGCCAACCCATGATGTTTGGCCGTGAGTGTGTGGTAGCCGGGACCCTGCCGGTCGGGAAAATGAATGATGTCGAACCGGTCGTTCCGTTTCAGCCAATGATAAGTCTCGTAGGATTTGATGAGATGGAGCGGCGCCACCATCCTCGAATCATGGAGTCGGGGCACGGCGATCAGCGTCAGTCCGTCGCGCTTGTATTTTTCGACCCACTGTTCCCAGGCATTGGGGGAGGAGTCCTTGGCCCCGAGAAAGAGGCAGGTGACGTGATGTCCGGCCGCGACCAGGGCCTGGCCCAAGGCAGTGTAGGCGACGCCCGTGCTGGAATGGCGGGTGAGGCCAATGAATTCCGGGCTGGCAATGCAAATATTCAATTGCCGTGTCCCGCGCGCGGCGGCGTTGACCGGCTTGGCGGCGGCGGCGGGCTGAACCTCAGGCATGTAGGCAGCGTTGGCATTCATAGATATACCTAATCTCGTCTTTTGAAGAAAGCGAGGGTCCTTCGGCCCCGGGGCGCTTTATGCTTGTCAGTTGAACGAAGATGGGTGGTTTCCCCCGCGTCTAAGTCAAAACCAAATTCGTTCATCTTTTGGATCCAGTATTGTGTGGGCTGGCAATTGACGTGGTGATAACCCGGCTGGCCGGGTTCAGCGTGCGTCAGGCAGACGTAACGGCAGGCGCGAAAGGAGGCCATGAAATTCGGGATGAATTCCTCTTCGATATGCTCGACAAACCCGGCGCACCAGGCCAGGTCCAACAGCATCGAGGGAACAAACGGGCCGGAACTGTAATCGTGTTCGACGATGTTCGCGCGGCACTGGCTCTTTTCCAAGGCTTCCTTCCAGCCTTCCACGCCAAGAGTGTATATGCCCCGATCGGTGAACCATTTTGTGCTCCACCCGGCTCCCGCGCCGACGTCCAGCACGCTCTCCACCTGGTATTTCTCGATCAGATAATCCCAGACGTCGGGCAGGAAGGTGGCGGTGTCCGGAGCCTTCATGGGTGCGCCGCCCAAATGGCTGTCTTCGACCGGAACGGCGCACTTGCGGAGGGCCGCGTCCTGATAACCCAGCGAGTTCAGCGCCAGATAAATAATTTCAAAGCCCTCTCCGTGGCAAAACTCATTAACCGCCCGTGCCACGCCGTACTTGATGCCTTCCAACGGCGAATACGTCGTGTAATTGGCGCACAGAATGCACCCGTTTTCCTTGATTTTGCGTCCCGCCTGTTCCAGGGCCCGCGCCGTGGCCGTGTAGGACGGGTCGCTATGAAGATGGATCAGGTCGAAATGCCGGTCTGGCTGGGCGGCCAGATGCTCGGCCGCATCTCCCTCATGCAGTTCCACGATGCCTTGTTCCATCGCCGCAGTGAAAGGTGAATCGTCAAACGCGCTGAAATCGCGGTCGCACAAATGCAGTTTGGAAGGCTTGAGCACGGATAGGATTTCGCGTCCAAACCAGCCTGTCCGGGCGTTGGTTTCCACACAAACGCCGCCTTTGGGCAGGAAGGGGAGAATATGCTCGCGACTTGGCACAACCCGGGTGTTCTTCAGATGCAAAGGGGCCAGCGGTGGCGGCGTCACATCAGCGAACCAAGCTTGCGGATGGGCCGGGTGGCATTGGGGTCCTCGCCCCGCTTTGGCGGCAAGACCCGTTCGTGAAAGATCGGCAAAGACAAACGCCTCGTTGGCAAAATCGAGCAGTTGTTTGGGGAGCAGCGTGTCTTTTTGGCCTTCGGGCAAGAACAGGGGATTGTCGGCGGTGATGAGGGCGGACATAAAATCCATGGGCTGCGGGTTCAGCCGGCAATTAGGTGGATATCCCTAGTACTGATCATTTTTGGATCCGTTGCTTTTCGGCCAGGAGGCTGGCCTCTCCTGCCTGGGCGCGGCTAATTGGGGCAGCTTCGTCCGGCTGTCGGTCAGGGATTCCTTGTTGCTCTTTTGAATCTCGTCATAGACTTCCTGGCGGTGGACCGGAATTTCCATGGGAGCGTCTATGCCGACCTTCACGACGTCGCCTTCCAAGCGCATGATCTTGACGATTATACGGCCGTCGATCACGATGCTTTCACCGGGCTTGCGAGAGAGAATCAGCATGGCGCAGTGGCGGTGTAAAAATCAGGAAACGGGCAGAGGATGGCGCACAGGATAACGGGCGGCGTTGACCGGGACGACTTGTTTGCCAATCCATGTCCGGCGATTGATGACGATGGGGCCTTTGAGATTAATGGTGGCCTGTCCGCCGTTCCGCAATGTGACAATGTTCAGGACAAAAGCGTCCGCAGGGTCTTCCAGTTCCAGGAATTCCACGTCCTGTTTATCCAGTTCGGGCTTGTAATCCGGAACCGCGGCTCCCGGAGGCACGACCAGGAAGGAGTGCTTGGGATCTTGCAGCATCTGGAACCACAAGAAGGGCGCTTCATCGGGTTTCGTCAGAAGGCTGTAGTTTTTCACGCGCTCGAATCCCAGCAATCCGTAGGGAAGCACCACGACGCCTTTGCTGCCGTTGGTGGGCGTGGCTGGCTCGGGTGCGGGCTTTTCAGGTTCGATCAGTTCCAGTGTATTCATGCCATCATATTTGTTGTAACATGATTTGACTCAGCAAGGCACATGCCACGGGGTTTTTGAACGCAAACACGGCAATTCAGCGCAGAATAGGTCCGGTGGATAGGTAAAAACGACCCCCGCACGCCGCGCAACCCGGCCAAATTTGCCCTGTTTCCGGCTATGGCAACGGGCTCGAACCAGTCCAAATGGAAGGCAGAAGTCACGACATTCGAGCAAACAACGCCTCGCAAAATGCCAAAAAATGATGGTTGACCCGCGGCGCGACGCCCGATATTCTCCACGTGATGAAATTATTGGCTGGTCTGCCACAGTTCGTGCGCGTGGTCGTTGTTGACTGACGCGGCCTGAGGCATTGTTCCGGCTCACAGGTCGCCCGCTGTCCCCACTGGACGCGGGCGTTTTAATTTATGCGACATACCATATCGGTGCTGGTGGAAAACAAGTTCGGCGTGCTGACGCGCGTGGCGGCCCTCTTCAGCGGACGCGGCTACAACATTGACACACTCAATGTCGCCCCGACGCAGGAGCCGGACACGTCCCGCATGACCATTGTCACGCGCGGCGACGAGGCGACCCTGGAACAAATCGTCAAACAGCTCAACAAGCTGGTCAACGTCCTGGAAGTGCATGACTTCCACGAGTCCGATTGCATCGACCGCGAGTTGATCCTGGTGCGCGTGGCGGTGGATGCCAAATCCAGGGCCGAGATCATGCAAATGACCGATATTTTCCGGGCCAAGATCGTCGATGTGCAATCCAAAAGCCTGACCATCGAAATGACGGGCGATGAAGGGAAGATCGAAAAATTTCTGGGCCTGATGAAGGCCTTTGGCGTGCTGGAATTGTCCCGCACCGGAAAAATCGCGCTGGCGCGAAAATAACACTCAACCCAAACTCGTTCCCATGCCTGCAAAAGGATGCCTTGACCGGCCCCGAAAGCAGTTTAGCATGACACGAACATAAAAAAAGTTACTACAATCTTATGGCAATAATTAATTTTGGCGGAACAAAGGAACAGGTCGTCACGCGGAAGGAATTCCCGATGGCGAAGGCGCACAGGGTGCTCAAGGGCGAGACAATCGCCGTCATCGGCTACGGCGTGCAGGGGCCGGCCCAGTCGCTGAACCTGCGCGACAACGGCTTCAACGTCATTATTGGCCAGGCCAGCGTGTTCAAGCGCGACTGGGACCGGGCGGTCAAGGACGGCTGGGTGCCGGGCAAGACGTTGTTCGAGATCGACGAGGCTGTGCGCCGGGGCACGATCATCCAGATGCTGGTGTCGGACGCCGCCCAGCGGGCCATCTGGCCGCTGGTCAAAAAGAATATGAAGGCTGGCGCCGCGCTCTATTTTTCGCACGGCTTTTCCATTGCCTACAAGAAATTGACCGGGGTGGTGCCACCCAAGAACGTCGATGTGATCATGGTGGCGCCCAAAGGCTCCGGCACCTCGGTGCGGCGCAATTTTCTCACGGGCGCAGGCATTAATTCGAGCTTCGCGGTGGAGCAGGACGCGACCGGCCGCGCCGAAGACCGCTGCCTTGCGGTGGGCATTGGCATTGGCTCGGGCTATTTGTTCCCGACCACGTTCCAGCACGAAGTGTTCAGCGATCTGACCGGCGAGCGCGGCGTGTTGATGGGCGCGCTGGCCGGCATCATGGAAGCGCAATACGACGTGCTTCGCGCGAACAAGCACAGTCCCAGCGAGGCCTTCAACGAGACGGTCGAGGAACTTACGCAGAGCCTTATCCGGCTGGTGGACGAGAACGGCATGGATTGGATGTATTCGAACTGCTCCGCCACGGCCCAGCGCGGCGCCCTGGACTGGAAGCCACGCTTCAGGAAGGCCGTGCTGCCGGTCTTTAAGGAGCTTTATCAGCGCGTCAAGACTGGCAAGGAATGCGCCCGTGTGCTCTCCAGTTGCGGCAAGCCTGATTACCAGAAGCAGTTGGGCAAAGAGCTCGCTACAATCGGCAACTCGGAAATGTGGCAGGCCGGCAAAGCCGTCCGCGCGTTGCGCCCCCATGAAGCTGCGCGGGCCATCGCCGCCGGCACAAAGGGCATCGGCGGCCGGGCAGCCAATTAACTGACAGGAACGTTGTTGAGCGAGGCGAGTCTCGATTTGAAATCAGGTCTCGTCTCGCTGATTTTCAGGCCGTTTTATCGCTCGTCTTTCCGCCAATCCAATCGAGCAGCAGAAAGACGCAGACGAAAAATGGGAATATTCCGTAGAAGGTGTCACTAACGGAATGAGAATGCCTGTCAACAGCCCTGAATACCGTCAGGCAAAACAGGGCGGCGAGCACGCAGACCACTGTGCCGGGAATTGATACCGGCACATAGAACCAACCGAAGCGTCTAAACCATTGTGTTTTCATATTCGTTATGTTTGCCACGATAGCCGCGCTTACTTTGTATCACAAAGTGAACCGGGTCAAGCTGTTTTTTCGCCCTTCAGAGGGCATGCTCAAAAAGCAGTTCTCTCGATGTCATAAGTTCTTGGCGAAGGCAGCGATGAGAGCCAAAAGAGCCCCAAATCCAGCCAGAATAAGAAGCGCTGGTCCGAAACGGCCAAAGACTAATAATGCGCCCGAACAACTAATAATGAATTGAAATGTCAGCAGCAGGACAACGTCGCCGTAGCGCCAATCTTCAAGATGAGCGATTTTGTAGATGAAGGCCACGATGAGGGCGGGGAATATCAACGCACGTATTCCCGTGAGGCGCTGTGCAGCGGGAATGACGTCTGCCACCAGCCAAACACCCGCTCCCTCAATAAGTGAGGCAATGCCGGCCACAGAAGCTTCTTTGCCAACGCTGTGCAGTTCCAGATCGTTTTCGATCAAACCGTAAAAGATGCCAAGCAACACGAGCGCCGCGCAAAGGGTCACGAAAGAAACTGCCCAGAACAGCAGTAGCTGTAACGCGATGTGCATTAAACCAGTTTCTTGTATTCCTTGGATTCGGCGAGTTTCCGGACCAGGTCCCTGACTTTTTGCGCCTGGCTTTTGTGGGCCAGAAGAACAGCGTCGTCGGTTTGCACGAGGATGGCGTCGCGCAGGCCGACCACGGCGATGGGCGTCCGGTTCTTTGTCCTTGCGTCAAATATAATATTGCGCGCGCCATCGACATGCACAAAATCCCCCACGGCGCAGTTGCCTTCCGCGTCGGGTTCGAGATGCCGGGCCATCGCGGTCCACGAGCCGAGGTCGTCCCAGTCAAAAACACCGTCGGCCACGACCACGTTCTGGGCGTGTTCCATCAGGGCGTAGTCAATGGAGATTTTTTTCAGGGCCGGGTATTCTTTGGCCAGGACGCGGTCGAGTTTTGGCGTGCCGGCGACTTTGAACCAGCGCTGGCAGGCGGCGGCCAATTCCGGTTGATGCTTCTCCAGGCCCTGGGTGATGGTGACAAACGACCAGAGAAACATTCCAGCGTTCCAACGGTATTGGCCGCTGTTGACGTATTCCAGCGCGCGGTCGAGGTTCGGTTTTTCGACGAATTGTTCGGCTTTGAAGAAAGTGGTTTTGTAGGGTTTGAGGCCCTGCGGCGGGGGCAGATTGTTGCCGAGGCGAATGTAGCCGTAGCCTGTGGCCGGTTCGGTGGGCTTGATGCCGATGGTGACAATGAGCTGCCCGCGCCCGGCCAGATCAAAAGCGTCGGCCAGGACCTGCTGGAATTTCCTCTCCTCCGCAATGACGTGGTCGGCCGGCAGGACAGCCATGACGGCGCTGGTGGAGCGTTGCCCAACGACAGCCGCGCCCAAGGTGACTGCGGCGCATGTGTCGCGACCGATGGGTTCGGCGACGATATTTTGGCGGGGCAATTTTGGCAATTGTCGCCGGACTTCCGGCGCCTGGACGGCGTTGGTGATGATGAAAATGTTTTTGAGGGGAACCAGCGGCAGGACGCGATCGACGGCCTGTTGGAGGAGGGAGCGCGTGCCGAGCAGGGTGACGAGTTGTTTTGGGGTGCGCTCGCGGCTGACGGGCCAGAAGCGTTCGCCGCGCCCTCCGGCCATGATGATGACGTAACGATCTTGCGCAGGCGTTTTCATATCCTGTTAATTCTTGACTGCAGTCAACAATGAAGCGGTGAACCTGGCCACCTGGTCCACCATGTCGGCGTTTTTGCCGTGCCGGGCGATCTGATTGACAATGGCGCTGCCCACCACCACCGCCTCGGCGTTGGCTGCCACGGTTTTGGCTTGGTCCGGCGTGGATATGCCAAAACCCACCGCAACGGGCAGGGCGGTGTGCGCGCGAATGCGGGCCGTCATGCCGGCAACGCCTTCGGAAACTTTCTTTTGCATCCCGGTGACGCCCTCCCGCGACACGCAATATATAAAACCCGTTCCGCGTTTGACGATCAGCTCGATGCGATTGTCCGGTGTGGTCGGCGCGACGAGGTAAATCACGCAAAGTCCGGCTTTGGCCATGAGCGCCTCGTAGTTTTCCGATTCTTCCGGCGGGAGGTCGAGCGCCAGGAGACCGTCCACGCCGGCGCGGGCGGCATCGTTGATGAACTTCTCCAGGCCGTGGCGGTACATGAGGTTGAAGTAAATGTAAAGGACGAGGGGGATTTGCGATTGTTTGCGGATATTCGCGACTGTTTCCAGCACTTTGCCAGGGGTGGTGCCGGATTCCAATCCGCGCTGGGCAGCCAGTTGATTGACCGGGCCGTCCGCCAGCGGGTCGCTGAATGGAACGCCGAGTTCCAGGACATCGACACCGATATTGTCGAAGGCCAGCGCCAGTTGCCGGGTGGCTTCGAGGTTGGGGTCGCCGGAGCCGATATAGACAATGAAGCCCTTGCGCGCCGTTTGTTTCAATCGGGCAAAACGTTCGACGATGCGATTCATCCCGGGCACATGCGCGCTTTTTACTTGTTGCGATGGCGGCGCTTGACGTGAAGCTGCGCCATTGACTCGGCCAGGGCGGCGCTGACCCGGGCGTATTCCTCGGCATCCAGATTCTCGGCCAGTCGCGCCGCGGCTTTCTGCCGGACTTCCTCGGCTTTGGCTTCGTCAATTTGCTCAGACCTGACGGCCATGTCCGTCAGGATGGCGACCTTTTCTGCCGTGATTTCGACAAAGCCCTCGCCTACGGCGAGGTAAAGGTCCTGGCCGTCCTTGCGCACGGTGATTTCGCCGGGGACCAGTTGCGTCATGAGCGGGACGTGCTGGGGATAGACACCCATTTCGCCCTCGATGCCCGGCAAGGTGACCATTTCGACGTCGTCGGAGAAGGTCTTGGCCTCCGGGGTGACAATTTCAAGTTTGAGCGTGTTGGGCATTTCAGGCTTCTTTGATTTCGTCGATGCCGCCCTTCATGTAGAAGCTCTGCTCGCCGACTTCGTCATGTTTGCCCTCGAGGATTTCCTTGAAACCGCGGACGGTCTCAGCCACGGGCACCTGTTTGCCTTCGCGGCCGGTGAAGACTTGCGCCACGGTAAAAGGCTGGCTGAGGAAGCGCTGGATTTTGCGGGCGCGAAACACGGTGGTTTTGTCCTCGGGCGACAATTCGTCCATGCCCAGGATGGCGATGATGTCCTGGAGGTCCTTGTAGCGTTGCAGGACTTTTTGCACGCCGCGGGCCACGTCGTAATGTTCCTGGCCGACGATTTCCGGGGTCAAGGCGCGGGAATTGGAGGCCAGCGGATCGACGGCGGGGAAAATACCCAATTCCGCAATGGACCGTTCCAAAACGATGGTGGCGTCCAGGTGCGCGAAAGTGGTGGCCGGGGCGGGGTCAGTCAGGTCATCCGCCGGCACATACACAGCCTGGAAGGAGGTGATGGACCCCTTTTTGGTGGAGGTGATGCGTTCCTGCAAGTCGCCCATTTCGGCGGCCAGGGTCGGCTGATAACCGACGGCGCTGGGGGTGCGGCCCAGCAAGGCCGAGACTTCCGAGCCGGCCTGCGAGAAACGGAAAATATTGTCGATGAACAGCAGCACGTCCTGGTTCTTTTCATCGCGGAAATATTCAGTGATGGCCAAGCCGGAAAGGGCCACGCGCAAGCGGGCGCCGGGCGGTTCGTTCATCTGCCCATAGACCAGCGCGATTTTGGAGTCACCCAAATTCTTCTGCTTGATGACGTCGGCCTCGGACATTTCGTGATAGAGATCGTTGCCTTCACGGGTGCGCTCGCCCACGCCGGCAAAAACGGAGACGCCGCCGTGGAGTTTGGCGACATTGTTGATCAACTCCATGATGACAACTGTCTTGCCCACGCCCGCGCCGCCGAACGCGCCGACTTTGCCGCCCTTGAGGAAGGGGCAAATGAGGTCGATGACCTTGATGCCGGTGGCGAATACTTGCGGGGAAGTGGATTGATCAACCAAGGGTGGGGCGGGGCGGTGAATGGGATAATACTTCTCGGCCGTGACAGGCCCGCGTTCATCCACCGGGTTGCCGATGACGTCGAAGACGCGGCCCATCACGCCAGGGCCGACGGGCATGGAAATGGGGGAGCCGGTGTCGAGGACTTCGAGGCCGCGCTTGAGGCCTTCGGTGCTGGACATGGCGACGGAGCGGACCCAGTGGTCGCCCAAGTGCTGCTGCACTTCGAGGGTGAGCTTGGTTTTGCCGTGGCCGGGGACGTCGAAATCGACCGTGACGGCGTTGTAGATGGCGGGGAGGCCGGCGGGGAATTCGATATCCACGACAGGCCCGATGACCTGGACAATTTTACCTTTGTTCATTTTAAAATTCAGCTCGGTAACGCTAAGAGAGGCGGGACTCTACGCCGTGCCGTGGCTCCATGTCAAGACCTCCAAACGGGGATATTTGGGCTGGAATTTCAACGCAATGGGCGCAAGACGCCGGGGCGCAACCAAGGCGCTGAGTCTGAATTGAGAATTGGTCATTGAGAATCTCTCATTTTTCATTAATATTTTGGCACGCTTTAGCGCGAATTGCCCCGAATCAGCGCGAACCAACGGGGACGCATTTCCGTTGGAACACATTGGCAGGCAGTAGGTTCTGGCTGAAAGCGTGGGGAAAAGGCCCAAAACGCAGTTTTGGGGTTTCGTGGTGTTGCCGCTCCCTGCCGGGAATGCGGGAATAAGCTGGAACATACGGTCATAAGCGGGGGGATCAAAGTGGAATCCTTTTAAAAATCAGTGTGACCAGGTGTGACGCGGTGCGATTCACTTTGAGTGGGGTTGGATTTTGCTTCGCCCCGGGCGGCTTCCGCCTTCGCCAGGCCATGGCGCGACAAGCAAGGCGTGCCGGTTGCCACAGCGGCTTGTGTCAAGGCGGGCTTCCCGCGCCGCATTTCCGCAAAGGCGGGGCTTCTTGATTCATCCTTCATCATTCCCACTTTCTTTGACTACTTATATGCGTTACTTATTCAATAGTCAAAGGATATTTTAATTATTTCTGAAAAACGGCGGCTTTGGGTGAAAAACGTTTAAGACCGCCCGGCAATGCTCGCGCCGCGAAGCAAGCTTCGGCCTCAGGGCGAAGTAATACGGTAAAAGCGGGCGCAGTAATTCGTCCACCCGGGATCTGTGAAATGGAGCGTGCCATTGACGAGCGTGTTGGTCTGGAGCGGAACCCAGACGGGGCTGGCCAGATTGGTGCAGGCTTCCACCACGATGACTTGGCCGGCGGCCCAGTTGAGGTTGAACCCAAATTGGTTGGTCTGAACTCCAAAGTTGGCACCGCTGGCTTGGATCTGCGGGTCCCATGGCACAGCCGGAGGACCCGACGAAGGATAACCCCAAAAAGTCAAACTCCAGCCGGACATCCCAGGCAGGTAATATGTTGTCACGTTATTGTCCTCAAAGAACGCATCATCATCCGCACCAACGCCAGGAGCATTGCCAGTGAAGTAAACGCTGGTCAGGCTGGTGCAGCCACTGAACGTCAGAATCCCGATGCTGGTGACGCTGCCGGGAATGAGGACGCTGGTCAGGCTCGTACATGTCCGGAAGGCATAGTCCCCTATGTTGGTGAGGCTGTTGGGAAAGGTGACGCTGGCCAGGCTGGTGCAGCTTTCGAAAGCCCCAGTGTCAAACCCCCCAATACTCTTGACGCCCTGGTTGATCGTAACGTTCGTCAGCGCGATGCACCACGCGAACACACCCACATTGATGCTCCTGACGCTGCCAGGGATGGTGATGTTGGTCAGGCCGCAATATTCGAACGCAAACTCTCCGATGTTGGTAACACTGGTGGGAATAGTGACGCTGACAAGGTTCGTGCAGTCCAAAAACGCACTGCCCCCGATGCTGGTGACGCTGCCCGGAATCGTCACGCTGGTCAGGCTCGTGCATAATTGGAAGGCCCCGTTCTCGATGTTGATGACGCTCCCGGGCATCGTGACGTTGGTCAGGCTGCCGCAGCTAGAGAACGCAAAATACTCGATGCTGGTAACGCTGCCGGGAATCGTCACGCTGGTCGCCCCGGTTCCAGCGAAGACAGAATCCTCACCATCCCCGATGGCGGTGACGGTCAGGTTGTTGATGTTGGTTGGAACGACCACGGCACCGGCGGGGCCGGTATAGTTAGTGACGGTGATGGTGTTCGTGTTGCCGGAATTTATGGTGTAAGCGAAATTGTCACCAGATCCTGATTGGGCGTGCACCGACACTGGAGCGGCCAGGAGCAGCCAACCTGAAAGAGCGAGGGTAATGCCTTTCATTCCTTTGGAAGCGTCCCACAATTTCGGGGTTGAGTCGAGACAAAACGGTTAAAAAAGAGCGATGTTTTTTGCCGGTTGATGGTCAAAGAATGGTTGACCCACCTGACTTTTAGCGTTTCATTAGTCTTTCCACCCCCGTTTTGAAGGGCCGCAATGTCTCAAGCTGGAGCTGATTTGTGACGATAAATAATTGATATATCGGAACATATGAGGTCAATGGAATGAACTGGTTGAAACAGTGGTGGCGGAGAACTGCACCCATGTGGGCTGTCCTCCTCTCGGCCGGGTCCTTGTATGCATTGGATCCGGCCAAGTCTGTTTATCAATATAATTGCCAGAATTGGACCCGCCAGAACGGGCTGCCGGCCGACCTCATCACCGGCGTCACCCAGACCAAGGACGGTTACATCTGCCTCGGCACGCAAAAGGGGCTGGTCCGCTTCAATGGGGTTGACTACAAGCTGGTGACCGTTGCCCTGCCGCCCGGTCAAAGCCAGTCGGTCAAATGTCTGCACAGGGCCAAGGACGGCGGGCTGTGGTTGTCCATAGGCCTCGACAAATTTGGCTTGTACGACGGCCACAAGTTCTCCCCAATCGAGGACGAAAGATGGGCGGGGACGAGCACGGAGGCCACGTATGTTTTCGAAGCGTCGGATGGGGCAGTGTGGACTGGTTCGACTCAAGGGTCGGGGCGATGGGTCAAGGGAAAGCCTCTGGAAACCTTCTTTGACAGCAACAATGTCAGCCATGTGCTTTGTTGGGCGGATGGCGCCGGAGGCCGAGTGTGGATAGGAACAGTCGAGCAGGGATTGCTTTATTGGCAAGGCGGCAAGACGGGGGCTTTTCCCGAGGAATCGCTAAGAAAGGACAATATTTTCGCGGTGGCGGAGGATTCAGGCGGCCAGATTTGGGTCGGCACGGGAAACGGTTTGCATTGCTATGATTCCAAGTTCCAGCCGGTCCACATTCCCGCCTTCTACAACGAAGTCAACAGCATCATGGTGGACAGCCACGGCGTGGTCTGGGTTGGAACCCCCGGAGCCGGACTGGCACGCTACAAGAACGGGGAATTCACCTGGCTGCGAAAAACGGACGGATTGGTGAGCGACGCGATCACGAGCCTTTATGAAGACACCGAAGGCAGCCTCTGGGTCGGCACGCAGAATGGATTGAGCCAAATCACGGACGTGAGGTTTCCCATTTACTCGGCGCGCGAAGGGCTTCCGTCCAGTTCAGTCGTTTCCGTATCCGCGAGGCGAACGGGAGGGCTTTGGGTCACAACAGAAAAAGGTCTGACCGGTTTTGACGGCTGGAAGGTGACGGAGTTCACCAACAATGCGGCGTTGAGCCAGCAATGGTTTAAGCGGGTGTATGAGACCAGCAACGGGGATCTGTATCTGACGGATGACCAAAAGCAACTGTTGAAGGTTTCCGGCGGAAAGGTGGTGATAACATGCACCAACCAGGCCTGGCCCACCGCGATGGTGGAAGACGCCCAAGGCTTGGTGGTGGCCGTCGGCGACAAGCTCTTTCGCATCCAGAACGACAAGAAGGTTCCGTACGCTTATGCGGACGGACATGGGCCGAGTTACTATTGGATTTTCAATTTGTGCCTGGCGGACGATGGAGCCGTCTGGGTGGCGAGCAACAACGGCATATTCCGCATTAAAAACGGAGTCGCGCGGCAGTGGTCCACTGGAGAGGGCCTGTCCGACAATAATGTCTCTTACATTTTCCAAGACGCGGATGGGGCGATTTGGGCGGGATTGGACAGCGGCATCGCGCGCATCAAGAACAACGTGCTTAAAAGCATCACCTCCAAGCAGGGCCTGGCCGATGACAACGTCTTTGAGATCGTCCCCGACAACCAGGGCAATTTCTGGATGGATTCCATCGCCGGCGTCCAGCGGGCCAGCCGTCAGAACCTGAACGATTTCGCGGACGGCAAAACGAACCGCGTCGTGTGCCAGATGTTCGACGGGTTGGAATCGATGAAGTTCACCGGCCATGCCAAACGGGAGCCGATGGCGGCCAAGACGGCGGACGGCCGGATTTGGTTCCCCAATCCCCAAGGACTGGCGATGATTGACCCGGAACACTTCTTTACCAACGGCGTCGTTCCTCCGGTGTATATCGAACAAATCCGCATCAACGGCGTCGAGGTGCAAGATGGGAAGGCCGTCACTCTCCCCGTGGGAGGAGGGCGGATGGAGTTCCAGTTCGCGGTGTTAAGCTACATTGCGCCGCAGAAAGCGAAGCTGCGCTATCAGTTGCAGGGCTTCGACAGCGACTGGGTCGATGCCGAGGGGCGGCGGACGGTGCTCTACAACAACTTGAAACCCGGCAAGTATTCGTTCCGCGTCGAGGGTTGCAACGCGGACGGGGTGTGGAACGCCGCCGGGGACTCTTTTGCGGTGGAATTGCCGCCCGCCTTTTATCAAACCGCGTGGTTCTTGGTCCTTTGCGTGCTGTTGGGGCTGGCGGGCCTGGGCTTGATTTACCGCTGGATGCTCCACCGGGCCGAAATCAAACAACGCAAGCTCAAGAGAGCCAACGATCTATTGGAAGAGAAGGTCCGCAAACGAACCGCCGAACTGGCGGCTGCCAACGCGGAGATGGAAAGCACGCATCAGCAACTAATGATTGCCTCCCGCCAGGCGGGCATGGCGGAAGTGGCCACTGGCGTGCTGCACAACGTCGGCAACGTGCTCAATAGCGTCAACGTTTCCGCCAATCTCGTCGTTGATTCCGTCCGGGCCTCCCGTGCCTCCAGCCTCGCCAAAGTGGTCGAGTTGTTCGATAAACACCCAACCGACCTGGCCGATTTCCTCACCCACGACGACAAAGGCAAACAGCTCCACGCGTTCCTCGGTGGCCTCAACGGCCATCTGGCCACGGAACGAACTGCTGTGCTCGAAGAACTGCGTTCCCTGACCGCCAATATCGAACACATCAAGGAAATTGTGGCCATGCAACAGGCCAACGCCCACAGGTTTGGCGTCACTGAAACAGCCCAGGCGGCCGATTTGATGGAAAGCGCCCTCAAAATGAATGAGGCGGCCTATAACCGCCACAACGTCAAGCTCATCCGCGAATTCGAAGAGGTGCCGCCCATCCTGGTGGACAAGCACAAGATCCTGCAAATCCTCATCAACTTACTGCAAAACGCCAAGCGCGCCTGCAGCCAGAGCACCCAGCCGGAGCGCAAGGTCACGGTTCGCATCCACCGCAACGGCGAGCAAGCCATCCGCATGGAA